>JAZUNQ010000027.1:0-33370 GCA_045604205.1 Acutalibacteraceae bacterium | reverse complement strand
CCTAAGACCGCTTGGGCCTCCGACTTTGTGCAAATTTCTCGCTGAAAGGTGGAGTTTTATGGATGAGAGTTTGAAATTTAAGCTTGAAAAAAAGCGTGGCAGGGTGCTGCAGAGGTATAAATACTATGAGATGAAAGACGGATACAGTGGCAGAAGCTTTGTTATTCCCGAGAGGCTTAGACAGGAATACGCCTCGGTTATGGGGTGGTGCGCTAAGGGTGTGGATGCCTTGGCGGACAGGCTTGTATTTTTAAAGTTCAAGAATGACGATTTTATGCTCAATCAGATATACGAGCAAAATAACCCCGATGTGTTCTTTGACTCGGCTATACTGTCGGCTCTTATTGCTTCTTGTTGTTTTATATACATCTCTCCCGATGAAGAGGGCTTTCCGAGAATGCAAGTGATAGACGGAGCCAACGCTACGGGAACCATAGACCCTATCACGGGGCTTCTGAAAGAGGGGTATGCGGTACTGGAGAGAGATACAGACACAGGTATCGCCACAAAAGAGGCTTTTTTCTCTCCGGGTGCTACCGTTTACTACGAAAATGGCAAGCTGTCGGATACAAGGTACTACAATGTGGAACATCCTTTGTTGGTGCCCGTAATATTCAGACCCGACGCACAAAGACCTTTTGGGCATTCAAGAATTTCAAGAACTTGCATGTATTTGCAAAAAAATGCTAAAAGAGTGCTTGAAAGGATGGATGTGTCGGCGGAGTTCTATTCATTCCCTCAAAAATACGTACTGGGAACGAGCAACGAGGAAGAAGCGGAGCCGTTGGACAAGTGGAAGGCAACAATAGCCACGCTGCTTGAAATAACAAAGGATGAAGACGGGGACAAGCCCTCTGTGGGACAGTTTACACAACAGTCTATGCAACCCTTTATTGAGCAACTTAGATGTGTGGCTTCCGTGTTTGCGGGAGAAACGGGGCTTACTTTGGATGATTTAGGTTTTGTATCGGATAACCCTTCAAGTGTGGAGGCTATAAGGGCAAGTCATGAGAATTTAAGGCTAACGGCAAGGAAGGCACAGAGGAGCTTCGGCTCTGCGTTTTTAAATGCGGGCTTTTTGGGTGCTTGCTTAAGAGACGATACACCATACAAAAGAAGACAGCTATACAGAACAAAAGCGGTATGGGAGCCTTTATTTGAACCCGATGCCTCTATGCTTTCCAGTATCGGAGACGGTGCTATAAAAATAAATCAAGCTGTGGAGGGATATATCAACAGTGAAACATTGAGAGAGATAACGGGCATTGATTCCGAACAATAAGCCCGAAAGGGTGATTGTGTGAGATACGGTGAACAACTGCCGACACTCTCCATGGTACTGCCTTATGAGCAGACATTAGGAGACGGCGCAATAGAATTATATAACAGTACGGGCAGAACAGCTCTTCCTTGGCAAGAGACCCTCATAAGGAACATTATGGCGGTCAATGAGGAGGGGCTGTTTGTACATACTAAATTCGGTTATTCTCTTCCAAGGCGTAACGGTAAATCGGAGCTGATAATAATGCGGACGGTTTACGGCTTGCTAAACGGTGAACAGGTATTATACACCGCACACAGAACAAGCACAAGCCACAGCGCATGGGAAAGAATATGTGATTGCCTTGCAAAGACAGGCTACACAGAGGGAGAGGATTACAAGACCTTAAAACAATTCGGGCTCGAACGTATAGAAATGCTTGACGGTTCCGGGGGGCGTATTAATTTCAGAACAAGAAGTTCAAAAGGCGGACTGGGTGAAGGATATGATGTGTTGATAATAGACGAAGCACAGGAATACACCGACGACCAAGAAAGCGCCCTTAAATATGTGGTAACAGACTCCCAAAACCCACAGACAATAATGTGCGGGACACCTCCCACGGCGGTAAGTGCGGGCACGGTGTTCTTGAAGCTAAGGGAGAAGACCTTAGCAGGTCAAACACCCTTCGGCGGGTGGGCAGAATGGTCGGTACCCGAAAAATCGGATCCTATGAATAAGGACCTATGGTATAAAACAAATCCCTCTTTGGGATATGTGCTCAGCGAAAGAAATGTTATATCCGAAATGGGAGCCGATACCATAGATGCCAATATACAGAGATTGGGTCTGTGGCTTGAATACTCACAAAAGAGCGCCATATCCCTTAGGGAATGGGAGTATTTACTTCTTAAAGATGAGAAAATACCCGATATATTGGAACACGACAGATACTTAGGCATAAAATTCGGACACGATGGCAAAAACGTGTGCCTTGGTATATCTGCAAGAACAAAAGACGGCAAAGTCTTTGCGGAGGCTATAGATTGCAGGAATGCCAAAGAGGGCATTGAGTGGTTGTTGCCCTACTGCAGAAACCCGAAAGTAAAAGAAATAGTGATAGACGGTGCAAGCGGACAAAACATTTTAGCCGATGCCATAAGCAAAGAAAAATTAAAAGCCAAGGTAATACTTCCGAAAGTGCAGGAAGTTATCACAGCTAACAGCATATTTGAAAACAACATATATACCCAAAGGCTGAGACATAAAGGACAGAGAGCCCTTACAAATGCGGTATCCAATTCTTTAAAAAGGCCTATCGGAAGCGGTGGAGGGTTTGGATACAAGTGCATAAGCGATGACATCGAGGCGGGGCTTATAGATTGCGTAATATTATCAAGCTGGAGAGCAAGCCTTGAGAAAAAAGAAAAGAAAGTACAAAGAGTAAGATATTAAAGATACCGAGGTGGAAGTATGGACATAGCTCCCGAATTGCTGAATAGAATACAAAACAGTTTCCGAGAAGGCTACACCCACAACAAGAAAATAGCCTCTATAGTTAGCAAAGTGGGAGCGGGTAAAGGCACCGGAGCAGACAGCGCGGCCTTTGCCACAGAGGTGGGAAATGAGTTAAAGAGAGCTTTTTCCGAAAATGTACAGCCGGATACTTTGCCTGATGAAAGAATGTACCGCAATATAGCCGAAAAAATATTTCCTCCCTTGCTCAAGAAAAACCATGAGCTTATAAATACGGTATCAAAAGAGGTAGCAAAAACCACAGCCCAAAAAGAAGGTCTGAACTTAAACGGCATAGATGTGCCGATAGACAAAAACAAAATCGAGGGCATTGTAAAACACGCTTCCAATGCTCCGAAGTATGAAAACGTCAAAAAGAGCACCGAAAACAATCTTGTAAACTACTCACAAGCCGTAAATGACGAAAGTGTAAAGAAGAATGCAGAGTTCATAGGCGATAGTGGTGTAAAGGCCTACATCATAAGAACCACAACAGGCAAGTGCTGCGAGTGGTGTACAAACATAGCGGGAAAATATGAATACGGGCAAGAGCCTAAAGACATATACAGACGGCACGCAAATTGTGATTGTGTTGTGGAATATGTGACAGACGGAAAGAGGCAGAATGTACACAGTAAGAAATGGTCAACAGAGGAAGAGATTGAAGCAAGGAAGAATATAGAGCCACCGAAGCCCACGAGGGAGGAAAAGGAAAAGCTTAAGAGTTTGGGGGTTGAAAATGGCAGGGAAAGTGGTATAATCAATTTACCTGACACATTAAATCAACCCGATACTCAGATATTTAGATCTGTAGGTGCAAGAGCGAATAATTATGATATTAAGGATTTAGAAACGGGTGATATTTACCACATAGTTGAAGGTACTAAAATTCAAAATTCGGAAGTATTTGCGGGTCATGGAGTTAAAACAAAGCTTAGAGAGGAAGTTGTTGAAGGATTAGCAAGAGAGTATAACACTGATAAAAAGGGGTGGCAACATTGCAAAGGTATTGCAAATTTGGATGTATATGGAAGCTCTGAAAAAGCGGAAATACACTGGTTCCAAAAAGAAGGTTTAGGTAAAGTGAAGTTTAAGGTAAAGAGGTGGGTAGATGATGAAGGTTAGATGGATAGGAAAAAGTATCAATTTAACGCTTACTAAAAACAAGATATACGATGTAATATCTGTAGAAAAGAAATGGTACAGGATACTGGACGATTCGGGAGAGGATTATTTATATCCTCCCGAAAACTTTGAAATCGTAGAAGATTAAGCACTTACAGAGATGTAGGTGCTTTTTTAGTGAAAAAAATAGGGTTTATAAGATATGAATGACGAAAAATTATATCACCAAATTTTAGAAACCGCCAAAAAGCAAGATATTAACATTATAAGTAAACACCGAGGTGCACAGCTTCTTGCTATAGTATTTCTTTACGGAAATGAAGATTTTATATACAACAAACATTTATCCGAAGATATTAAGCAGGCACAGATTATGTTTAATATTTTTGGCGGTTGTATTCCGCAAGATTTGAAATTAATAAAGTTTTATGTTTCTCAATTAAAGAAGAGTATAAATTATGAATGGTTGGAAGATATTAAAAAAATATACGGCTTAGATATTAAGGAGTGGGATGATGGTATACGGTTACCTGCGAGTAAGTACAGGGAAGCAAGATTTGGCAAATCAAAAATTAGGCGTTGAGGAACTTGCAAAAAGATTAAATGTGTCTATAGATGCATATATAAAAGATGAAAACGTTTCGGGGACAAAAGAACCCGAGAAAAGAGAACTCGGTAAACTTTTAAGAAAGCTAAAACCCGGGGATATATTGCTTGCGGGAGAGTTGAGCCGTTTAGGAAGATCTTTGTTTATGATAATGCGTATATTGGAATATTGTATGAATAACAATATAAAGGTATACACTGCAAAAGATAATTATGAACTTGGTGACAATATTACATCAAAAGTGCTTGCTTTTGCTTTTGGTTTGGTTGCGGAGCTTGAAAGGGATATGATCAGCAAACGAACAAAAGAAGCTTTAGCAAGAAAAAGAGCTGAGGGTGTAATTCTCGGGAGACCTAAAGGAAAAAAATCAAGTCGAGTTAAGTTAACAGGTAAAGAAGCGACGATCAAGGAATTATTGAATCAGGGTGTACCCAAAGTACAAATAGCCAAAATATTTAAAGTCGATAGAAATACTGTTGCTAAATTTGCAAAAGAAAAGTTAGGTGCATGATAGGAAAGTTTGTGTAACTACTCCCAAGGCGTAAATGATGAAAGCGTTAAAAGAAATGCCGAGTTTTTAGGCAACAGCGGTGTAAAGGCTTATATTATAAGAACCACAACGGGAAAATGTTGCCAGTGGTGTACAAACATAGCGGGCAAATACGAATACGGACAAGAGCCGAGGGACATATACCGCAGGCACGCCAATTGCGACTGTGTTGTGGAGTATGTGGTAGACGGCAAAAGCCAAAATGTACATACAAAGCAGTGGGCAACAGAGGAAGAAATCGAAGCGAGGAAGAATATAGAACCACCAAGACCTTCGAGGGAAGAAGTTGAAAAGCTTAAGAATTTAAATATTGAAAATGGTAGGGGGAGTGGTATAATAGAAAAAAAGGATATAAGCAAAGAAGAAAAATATTATTATGAAGTTTCTGCAACCGGGAAAAATAAGTTTACTAAAAAGAATTTCTTGAGCGTTAAGAAGAAAAAAGAGCACATCAATAAACATTTGTCAGAATTTAAAAAAGATGGCATAAACAATGAAAAAGGGTATATTAACAGAGCAATTGAACTGCTTGAAAGTCCTACAAGTAAAAATATCGTTGGACATGTTGATGAAAAAAATTGCATAATTCGGTATGATATTAGGAAGAATGATTTCGCAAAAGGAACGCCAGATAAAGGCATCAAAACATTGTTTAAACCGAAACGCGGGATTGATTACTATAACGACCAAAAGAAGAAGGATTTAGAAAACGGCGGTCGAGATACAGATGATAGGAGTGAGGAAGATGAGTAAATATAAATGCCCTGTATGTGGGGAAATAACAATGGATTCCGAGGGGGATTTTGATATATGTGATAATTGTGGATGGGAAGATGATAATTTACAAAGAGATAATCCCAATTATCATGGCGGAGCCAATGAAATGAGCCTCAATGAGGCAATAGAAGCATACAAAAACGGAGAACAGATAAGATAAGCACTTACCACGGTAGGTGCTTTTTTGATGGGTGAAAATATGGAATTAAAAGAATTGACCGACAAAACAGAGGATGAGAAAAGTAAAGCATTTGAAAAACAATAATTTAAAATACAACATTGAAAGAGAGGATATCACTCAACATTATATAAATAATTCCAAACCGAAAATTTTTTTGAAATACTCCAAATCCAAAACATCAATAGAGGTTGTTGTTGCACAAAAGCTTTTTAATATGTTCGGTGGAGAGTTAGAGGTCTTAAATGAGGTTAATCCAAATGGGGTGCCAAATCCGGATTATTTATGGGATGGAAAACTGTGGGAACTGAAAAACCCTAAAAGTGAAAAAGGGATAAATTCCGCTCTAAAGAAAAGTTTAAAACAAATACAAAACAATCCGGGCGGCGTTATTCTTGATATTGGGAAAGAGATAAATTTTGAAGAAGCAACCGAAAATATAGAAAAAAGGTTGCAATGGATGAGCAAAGGAAACTCTGTAGAAATTATAATAATGGAAAAAGAAAAATTTTATGGGGTGTACAAATACACAAAAAAATAGGGGTTATTCCCCTGCACCAGAGTAGCGCACGAGAATAACCCCAACGAACACGTGTCTACAGCTATTATACACCAATCTATAAAAAAGTCAAGGAAAAAATATGATCGAGCAATATTTCGATATTCTCTGTAAGACAAACAAGGAAAACAGAGAAAAGTGCGATATCCTCAAAAAGGAGTTTGAGCAAAAGTTACGAGATAGCGGAATACCCTTTGATTATGTTTATGTTGCTCTTAGGGATGTTGTTGAAGAAGAATTGAGGAAAGAACGGAGGTGAATCAAATGGCAAAGGATGATTATTTCGTAATAGTATACAAGATACTCGCTTATATGTACAAGTGCTTAAAAGACGGAAAATATCCCGATACATACAACATTCTTAACGCTGAAAGTTATTGCATAAACGAGGGATATTTTAAGAATATACTTAAAGAAATGAACATCAACGGATACATAAGAGGTTTAAAAGTGTCTTATGCAATGAATGGAGAGATTTACATATTCTTTAAAAATGATTTCGGGATCAGTGAAAAAGGCATATTGTTCTTGGAAGAAAATTTGACCATGGAAAAAGCATATAAGACAATAAAAAAAGCTATGGATATAATCCCGGGAGTGTAAAACGATCAAAAAAAACAAACCAAACCCGAGACAGCCAAAAAGTAATGAAATAGGGCGGAGCGGTGGTTTTGGTGTGGACATATTTGTCCTTAGCATGACGTAAAAAGGCTATATATCACTACTCCTTTCTTTTTCCGGAACCCCTGCCTATTGGTGGGGGTTTTGTGTTGGGAAAGGAAATATCCAAGAAAGGTGCGACCTTGTAAAAAAGCGTAGAAAGGATGAAAGAAATGAAAAGAGAATTTTTGAGCGGTTTGGGACTGGAAAAGGATACAGTCGACAAAATAATGGAAGAAAACGGCAAGGACATAGAACAAGCCAAAAGCAAGTATAGCGACTATGATGACCTTAAAGCCACAGCTTCCAAATATGGGGAGCTGGAGAAAGCTTTAGAAAAAAGCGGGTCCCAATTAGCTGAAAAAGAAAAGGAGATCGAGGCTCTTAACGGCAAGGTAAAAGGGTACGAGAGCGAGAGCCTAAAGGTAAGGCTTGCCTCCGAGAACGGACTTAATTACAGTGCTGTGCAATTCCTTAAAGGTGATACCGAGGAAGAAATAAAAAAGAGCGTTGAGAACCTGAAAGAGTTGGTGGGTGTGGGCAAACAAGCTCCCCCATTGGCAAAACTTAACGAGAATACAGGCACGAACAAGAAGGATACACAACTTAAGAGCGTGCTTGATAGTTTACTACAGAAAGGATGATCTAAATGGGAGCAACAGTAGAAAGAGGTACAACATTATTCCCTCACGAATTGGTGAGCGATGTATTTAACAAAGTTACGGGACATTCAAGCCTTGCAAAGCTTGCAGGCACTACCCCCGTAAGCTTTTCGGGTACGGACATATTCACATTTTCCCTTGATTCCGAGGCTAATATAGTAGCGGAGAGCGGACAGAAAACAAACGGCGGGGCAACGGTAGGTTCTGTTAAGATAATGCCCGTTAAAGTGGAATACGGTGCAAGGATAAGTGATGAATTTTTAAGAAGCAGTGACGAAAGACAACTTAACATGCTTTCCGCCTTTGCCGACGGTTATGCCAAAAAGATAGGTAGAGCCATTGACATAATGGGAATGCACGGAATGAACCCCCGCACGGGTGCCCTTGCTTCTACAATCATAGGCACAAACAGTTTGGGAACCAATACAAGTGTAAACTCCGTTACTTATAACGCAAGCACACTTGAAAACAACATAATAGACGCTATTGCAGCAATAGGCGACTATATGGCTGATGGTATTGCAATGGCTCCCGCTTTTGCTACAGCCCTTGCAAAGGCAAAGGACGGCAACGGAAACAGAATATTCCCCGAGCTTGGATGGGGACAGAGTGCAAGCAATGTAAGAGGTTTAAGAGCCGATGTAAACAGCACCGTAAGTTATGCGGTGACAGGGCAGGCAACAAACAACGCTCTTGCAATAGTTGGCGATTTTGCTGAGTGCTTCAAGTGGGGTTATGCGGCAAATATCCCTATGGAGCTTATAGAGTACGGCGATCCCGACGGTAACGGCGACCTTAAGAGACTCAATCAGATATTCTTAAGGGCTGAGGCTTATATAGGTTGGGCAATACTTGACCCTACGGCTTTCACCGTAATAAAATCCGCCTGATAAAAACAGAGGGGGGTGTGAGAGTATCACGCCCCTTTTTTGAAAGGAGCATAATATGCAGCAAGAGGAAAACTTGAAAGAAAACAAATACAGAAACACAAAGACCGGCAGAGTGATAACGGTAACGAGTGAGATCGTTGGCGGCCTTTGGGAAAAGATAGAAGAGAAAGCCGAAAAAAAGGACAGCAAAAAGGAGTGAGTATATGGCAACAGTATACGCCACCGTCTCCGATGTGGAAATTATGAGGGGTAGCAGTTTAACTGTTGCCGAAACTTCGAAGGCGGAGGCTCTTTTGCAAACAGTCTCGGCAGAGATAAGGCTTAGAGGTGCAAGCCACGGGGTAGATGTTGAAACAAAGGTCTCAGAAGATGAAGACTTTGCGGATGTGGTAAAGAGCGTGTGTGTGAACACCGTGAACAGGGCTATATCTCAAACAAGCGGGACGGAAGGCATGAGTCAAATATCGCAAACTGCCTTGGGTTATACCCTACAAGGCACATTTGCTAACCCGGGAAATGCTTACTATATATCGAAAAACGACCTTTTAAGGCTGGGCTTTGGTAAACAGCAATTCAGAGGGAGGGATATATATGGAGTTGAAGGGGATAACGATAACGCTTAGGGAAATGAGCGAGGGCGAAAGGGATGCCTTCAATATGCCCCGAAAGGTATACACGGATACCAATGTGGCGGATGTGCTGGTAGGAGAGCCTTCCACCGAAGACATAACCCAAACTTTTAACCTTTACGGCAAAAAAGTAAAATATACCTTAGCGATACCCAAAGGGGATACACATAACTGGGTGAATGCTCTTGTAGTGCTTCCGGAACCCTTCGGGGGAGAATATAAAACAATAGGATACCCCACGGCAGGCATTGAGGAGAATATCCCCCTAAGATGGAACAAAAAAGTACACATTGAAAGGGTGGGAGAATATGAAAGTGAAAATAGTCCTTAACAGGCAGGGCGTGCGCGATCTCTTGCTTTCGGATGATGTACTTGAATGTGTAAAAGATACAGCCGAAAAGGTACGGGCTAAATGCGGAGATGGTTACGGGACCTCAGAGCATAAAGGCCGCAACCGTGTAAATGTATCTATACAGCCCGAAACAACGGAAGCACAAAGGGACAATTATAAAAACAATACACTATTAAAGGCGGTGAGTAGTAAGTGATAGAAACGGAAATATTAAGCATATTGTCGGAATACGAAGCATACTGCGAAAGACCGCCAAAAGCCCCAAAAGAGTGGGTACTGATAGAGAGAATAAGTCAAAGCGCTGTATTGAATGGTCTCTTGTATGAAACAAGGATAGCAGTACAAAGCTACGGCGAAACACTCTTACAGGCGGCAGAGCTTGACGAGAGTGTGAAAAATACTCTTTTGAATGCGGACACGGAAACCATTACAAGCATAAAATTAAACGCTTCGGCAAACTTTACGGACCCGGAAACAAAAGAGTACAGATACCAAAGTGTATACGATATAACGCATTATTAAAAGTTGATAGGAGTGATAAAATGGCTAATACGGTAAACAATGTAAATGTAGGCAAGCCCTTGGCAACGGGTGCAGTATTTTACGGAGCCACTTCGCTGACGTTGCCCACGGATGCCACAACAAGTTTGGCATCGGGCTTCAAGGCTGTGGGTTATGTTTCCGAAGACGGTGTAACAAATACCAACTCCCCCGAAACGGATCTTGTTCACGCTTGGGGCGGAGATGTGGTAATGGCTCTGCAGACATCGAGAGATGATGTATTTACATTTACGCTTATAGAGAGTGCAAATGCGGATGTTCTTAAGGCGGTATACGGTGACGATGCGGTCACAACAGGCACGGGGACAATCAGCGTAAGCGCAAGTCAGAAAAGCCTTGAAGCGAGAGCCTGGGTAATAGATATGGTTCTCAGAAACGGCGGTGTGAAAAGGATAGTAATACCTAATGCTGTTATAACGGAAGTGGGAGATGTGACATACAAGGATGATGAGATAATAGGCTACCCTCTTACTCTTACCTGTATGCCCGACAGCTCTAACAAGACACATTACGAATACATATCCACAGCTACAAGCGCTAATAATTCCAATGATTGAAAACATGCCCTTCCCAATGTTGGGGAGGGCTTTTTTCATAGGTATAACACGATTTTACGGAGGTAATAGCTATGCAAATAGAAACAAGCACAGGCTTTAAGTGCGATATAGACGAAAGAAAGTTGATAGATTACAAATTCCAAAAGGCAGTGACTAAGGCACGCAAGAATATAAATGGTGCTCTCTTCGAATTGGTGGATATACTCTTGGGCGATGATACGGCATTAACGGAGCATTGTGCCGAGGATGGCATCTGCAGTATAGATAGAGTGATACAGGAAGTATCCGAAATAATCCTACAGCTTACGGATAACAAAGAAATAAAAAAATAATAGACCTTGCCGGGGCCATCGCGACCGACAAGGATGCTTTTATATGCGATATGGCGCAATATTACGGCATACACAAGTATGAAGAGTACAATATTGAGCACATTGCAACGCTGTATGCGGGGCTTGACATAAGCTCCAGAAGTAAAAGAGGCAAAGAGAAGTACACAGTTGAGCAAAATTTACTTATGGCTGTCTGCGATCGCTTAGGTTGGCTTGTGTGGAGCAAAACAAAGGATGCAAGCAGAGGCAGAAATAAACCAAAAAGCATTTACGAAGCGATGCACAAAGAAAAAGAAGAATACAAAAAAATGACCATAGAAGAAATAGAAAAATGGCAGAATAAAAGGAAGTGAGAAATATGAGCGACAAAACCATTGCAACGGCTTATGTGCAGGTACTACCCTCGGCGGAGGGAATGAGCCAAAACTTAGCGAGTGAGCTATCGGGAGCCACACAGGGTGCCAACAACACCAACAGCGCTTTTAAAAATCTCGCATCTCAAGGCATTCAAATGGCTACTACAGCGGCGATAAACTTTGCTAAAGAGTCTATAACCGTAGGAATGAATTTTGAGGCGGCTATGGATAAGGTAGCAGCAATAAGCGGTGCGAGTGCTGCGGATATGGAGTTGCTGGAAGCAAAAGCATCGGAGATGGGCGCCAATACCTCTTTTTCGGCTACCGAAGCGGCGGATGCTTTGGGTTATATGGCAATGGCAGGTTGGAAGACCAAGGACATGGTGGAAGGTCTTGATGGCATTATGTACTTGGCAGGCGCCAGCGGTGAAGACCTTGCAACAACATCGGATATCGTAACGGATGCTCTTACGGCTTTCGGCTACGAAGCAAAAGACAGCTCTCACTTTGCGGATGTGTTGGCTGTGGCATCTTCCAATGCTAACACAAACGTCAGCATGATGGGTGGAACGTTCAAGTATGTGGCTCCCATAGCAGGCGCTTTGGGCTACAATGTAGAAGACACCGCCGCCGCAATAGGTCTTATGGCTAATGCGGGCATAAAGGCAGACCAAGCGGGAACCTCCCTTAGGGCTATGTTGATCAGACTCTCAAAGGGTGAGGGTGCGGCGGGTAAAGCCATGGAAGAGCTTGGTGTATCGATGACCGACAGCGAAGGCAATATGAGAAGTTTGGATGATGTTATCGGTCAATTGCGCACAGGCTTCTCGGGTCTTACGGAAGAAGAAAAAGCAAAATACGCCTCCGACATCGCAGGCCAAGAGGCTATGAGTGGATTGCTTGCTATAGTGAATGCTTCCGAGGCGGATTATAACAAGCTGACCACAGCCATTAGCAATAGTGATGGCGCTGCTAAAGATATGTATACCACCATGAAAGACAACTTACAGGGTGGTATGGAGAGCTTGCAAAGCAAAATAGAAGCCTTGCAAAAGAAGCTCTTTGAAAAGTTGGAGCCTGTGCTAAGGAAAGTGGTGGATGCTCTTAGTGGGTTCCTTGATTTTATAATCAACATAGATGAAAACCACCATGGGTTGGTGGTTGCTATAGAGGCGGCTGCGGCTGCGTTTGTGACATTGAAAACAGCCATGGCGATAGATAACTTGCTTACCAGCATACCAACACTTTTACTTAAGGCACAGACAGCTTTTGCGACCTTCTCGACCTTTATAATGGGTGCGGGAGGGCCGATAGTGGCTTTGGCAGCCTTGGCGGCCACGCTCACGCTTGTAATAGATAAATACAACCAACTTAAGGACACCATAGCAGAAATGGATGAAGTGGGCGGACGAGAGTCCGACTCTTTGCAAACCAGCATATCGGAAAACCGAAAGTTTGAAGAGAGAGTAAAAAAAGGCGAAGCCGAAGATTGGGAATACCGAGCGGGCAAAGGAATATTCAACAAGAAGACAGGAAAACAATGGATACCGTATTATGCAAGCGGTGGTATTGTAAAAAGCCCTACACTTGCCATGATCGGCGAAGCAGGTCCCGAAGCGGTGGTTCCCTTAGGTAGGAGTGTGGGAAGTATGGATACCATACTCAACAGTGTATTTGGTTCTTTAATGTCAAGTGTACCCGCATCGGCAAGCACCACAGCACAAACAAGAGCTTACGGAAACGACAAGCCTTTACAAATAGAACTTATACTTGGTAGGGAATCCTTAGGCAGAATAGCGGTAGACTCCATAAATGAACTGCAAAGGAAGAGCGGTAAGGTGCTTTTGGAAGTGTAACGGAGGTGTGATATGGAAAACAGTAAATACATAAGCGAAACTTGTTTCATCGGTGCCGACAGTGAAAGCTTAGTCAACATAAGCACTTATTTAGACAGCTTTAGCGTAAGCCTTGACGATATAGAAGAACAATCAGGCAGAACCACATCGGGGCTGTATATCAAGAACAAGATAACAATGAAGAGGCACATAACAATAACATTCAGATCCCTTACACCTGCAGAGAGTGCTGTGGTTATGCCGATATTGGTAAATAACAAGTATGTAACCGTAAAGTATGTGGACCCTGTGGTATCGGTATCGGAAAACGATAAACACACCATAGTGGCATATGTAGCAAGAAAAGAGAGTAACTTCCACGCCATAGGAGGCGCTACAAGAACGGGTAAAAATGTAGGTTTTTGGGAGGGCTTTTCGGTGGAACTTGTGGAAAGGTAGGGAATGTATGATACAAGGAAATTTCAACACAGAGGGACCCTTCACCATCAGCATAACCATAGGGAGCTATACCTTTGGAGATAACGATTTGAAGAGCCTAAGTGTAAACGAAAGTCTTATAGAGGGTAGTTTATCCATAGGCAATGCGGGAGCTTGCACCGCTTCCGTAAAATTGTTCAACAAGGATACGGAAGGGCAAGACACGGATGTAAACAACATAAATGTCAGAGATGATATTTTGATAACCCTAATAGATAACACAGGAGAGAACAGTTGTATAATTGCAAGGCAAAAGGTTCTTGGAATAGAGAAGGAGGGCATTATAACAACGCTTTCCTGTGGTGACAGAATGATGGATGACCTATCGGACACCAAAGTGACCCTTACAGGCATGGCGATGGACGCACAAAGTGATTTAGAAATGGCTTTTCCTCAAGATTTGGTCTTGGATGTAAGCGGTGTTTCTTGGGGGCTTTCAAGCTATAGTATCGATAGCGACAGTCAAGAGGAATACTTGCAAATAATAAGTCAAAAGAGATCTGTAAGGGATTGCATTGGAATGTATGCGGGGCTTGTTGCGGGCAATGCCGTTATTGACAGGGTAACCGGAAAGCTAAAGATAATACAGTTGCCCTCAAGTTATTCCTCTGTATACACAATAACCCCGTCTATAACCTATTCACTCAAAACCGAGGTAATGGCTTCCAAAGTTTGCGATGTAAACATAAATTCCGATTATTATTTTACGGGTACACCCGCAGGCAATAAATACAATTTATTGATGAAGGTAGATAATGAATTGTTTAGGCTTTTGGATAAGGATGTAAACATAGGAGGAGCCTACCCTTATGTTGCGGGTTATTTGGAAAATATAGAGTACACAGGTTTTTCGGCGAGCTGTGTGGGCAACCCTTTGGTTGAGGTGGGGGATTGTGTGGACATAGTGGACAGGAATAACAATACCGTAACCTCTATAATATCCTCTATAAATATGACTTACGACGGCTCTTTCAGATGCACATACACAGCAGACACCGATACAACAACTCCCTACGACCTTAGGAAGAACTTAGACCGTTCCAATGACATGGCAATAGCAAGAGCCGTGCGGGAAGAGGGTACGGAAACAAGGAAAGCCATAGAGGAGCTGACGGGTGGCGGCGGAGGTGTAAGCCCTGAGCTTATGGAAGTGTACACCAATATGAAAAAGTTCATGCTAAAGTACGACAGTGCTTCAAGTATGTGGGTGTTCTTGGGGGCTACACCAACAAGCTACGTAGCAAAAAACATTGTAACAAAAGGTACAACGGAAGTTTTGCAAAATGTTACTTACGCACAGCCTGTTGACGGAGGTTATGCCACAGCAGGCACACAAGTTTTGATGGTGTCGGGGGCTTCCGTGTACTATACGGCTATATCGGGAAGCGATGCCTATAAGTACATTACCACCGTACCGAAAGGCGGTGAGTATGCCGTAAGGATACCGAAAATATTAAGTATGGTAGATTTTGAGGGGATATTCGCCAAAGAGATAACTTCCACGGATGATATGGCCGGTTGGAATGTGGGAGAAATAGGCTACATTCTGACAAGCATTTAGGAGGTGGTTAAATGGCTACCGTAATAGACAGCGGAACGGTGGGGGATTGCTCTTGGACGTATTACGATAATCATTCTCTTGTAATAGAGGGGCAAGGTACTGCGGAGTTTTTGGACGGTGTCAATCCCTGGGCTTCTTATAGAATAACAAGTGTGACCATCGGTTCGGGGGTACAGGCTTTTGATTGTTTTAAAGCTTTTGACGGTCAAGACGATCTGTATTCCGTAAATTTACCCGAGGGGTTAATGCGTATAGGGGCTTATGCTTTTGCTAACTGCGGGCAATACACTGCCAATTACAACAGGATAATAATACCCGACAGCGTTACGGAATTGGGTCAAGCCGCCTTTAGCAATTGCTATTTTCAGTATATAACCGTAGGAGCAGGTGTAAGAGATATCCCCGGGAACTGCTTTTACAACAATCTTCATTGTCGAAGCATGACCATAAAAGGCGATGTGGAGACCATAGGCGCACAAGCCTTCTACAACTTGGGAGTCACTTACCATTCTGCCTTCTCAAAGCCTTATGTTGAGTTTAATTGTAATTTTAATTACGTAAGGGAAATAGAAGCTTCTGCTTTTCAAGGAGCTATGATAGGCAATTGGTATGAAAGTACTATGACCTATAGAGGATTTGTTCTCCACAGCCTACCGAGAGCCGAAACAATAGGAATACACGCTTTTGATGGCTGTACGCTGTACGGGGATCTGTATTTGTCACCGACAACTACATCTCTGGGAGAGTATGCTTTCCAAAATACGGAGTTGCTTGCTGTATATTACAAAGCGGATGTTAGGGGTATACCCGCTTACTGCTTTGCAAGAAACTTTGATCTTCAATATGTGGAAATAGCAAACGGCACAACGGGCATAGGTAGATACGCCTTTGAACTGTGCGGAAGAGACTCGGGTTCTACAACTTACATGGTGCCATACAGTGTAAACAGCATACACACACAGGCTTTTCAAAATGCCAAAAGCCTTATTGTGGTGGATAACTTCCCGGGAAGCTTAGGCTTCAACGACCCTCATTGGGGGTTGAACGGTGATGTTATTTATTTGCGACGAAAAACAGATGCGGATGCTTGTCAATTCTACAAAAAGACAGCCTCGGGCATTATGAAAATGATATTTTACAAAAAAACAGCCACAGGTGTAGAGAAAATGCACTTTTATAAGAGTAGATGACAGCAACAGATCGGAGGTGTGGGGCATGGAGACAATAATAGCGGCGCTCATCGGCGCCTGCGGTTCGGCTTTGGGAGCTTTGGCGGGGTTTGTGATAAACGGAAAGCTGATCGCTTACAGGCTTGAGCAGTTAGAAAAGAAAGTACAAGCTCACAACAATCTCGTGGAGCGAATGTACGAGGTAGAAAAACAACAGGACATAGAAGCCGAAAAAATACAAGTAGCAAACCACCGAATAACGGATCTTGAAAAGGCGGTGGAGAAAAAAGGCTATGTATAGAGATCTAAAGAGACAATGCCATGAACTTATGGATGATATGGCAAAGGATAAAAAAGACAAAAGAAGGCTATACAGACAGCTTTCAAGACAGATGCACAAGCAGGGTGTTCACTTTAGCAAAATGAACATCCAAGAACTATTGTATGCCAGAAGGCTACTAAAGGAAATGAAACGGAGGTATGGAAATGAGTAAAATATGGATAAAAGCAGCAACGGTAAGAGCAATAAAAACAATGGCACAGACAGCTATAGCCACCATAGGCACAGCGGCGGCGATGAATGAAGTAAACTGGATATTCGTAGCCTCTGCAACGGTGTTATCGGGTATACTCAGTGTACTTACAAGTCTTGCAGGCCTTCCCGAGGTGGAAGCCGAAGCAAGAGCAAAAGCCTCCGGGAGGGGAAGCGTATGGAGATAAGATTATTAAAAGCTAAGCCCATCAGCTACGGTGGTATAAGAGACCTTAGTAGCTTACAGTACATCGTGATCCATTACACCGGTAACGTAAACGACACCGCAAGAGGCAATGCCAATTACTTCGCCACAAGCAACACAAGAACAGCGGGAGCTCATTACTTTGTGGATGACAAAGAGGTCTGGCAGTCCGTTCCCGACATATACACCGCTTGGAGTGTAGGCGGTGGCTTATACGAAAATGAAGTAAAAACCACGGGCGGTGGAAAGTACTTCAATAAATGCACCAATTTCAACAGTATATCCATAGAGCTGTGTTGCAATCCGCCGAAAGAAGCAACCATTGAAAACGCTCTTGAGCTGGTGAGAATACTCATGCAAAAATACCACATACCCAAAAACAACGTCATCAGACACTTCGACGTCACAGGCAAACATTGCCCCGCATACTGGAGCGCCACCGAAGGCAATAACAAAAGATGGCTAACGGAGTTTTGGAACCGAATAGGAGGTAGAGATATGACACAAACGGAAACCGAGAAGATCTGTAACGACATGATATACAGGTACAATGAACCTCAAAACAAAGAGATACAAAAACTCCGAGAGGAGGTAGAGGCTATAAAAGATACGGTAAACAGAAAATACGAAAAGATAGAAGATGTGCCTGAATGGTTTAGAGATGCAGTAGCAAAAGCCATAGAAAAAGAACTGATAAAAGGCACGGGAAAAGGCCTTGGTTTGAATGAGGTAAAATCTTGGACACTGACCCTTCTTGACAGGTTAGGCTTGTTAGGGTAAAATAACCGCAAGAGGAGCGCAAGACACCTTTCTTGCGGTTAAAAATTTACAAACTATTTACACAAAATCCTTGCAAGTGGCTAATTTACGGCTTTTGCAAAATTAAGAGTTTAATTATTGCTTACCTTTTATCGGTTTTTCGTCACTTGAAACCCTGTATTTATCGGGGTTTCGAGTGGCAAGGGAAATGCTGATATTTACAAATTGTTTACACAATTACAGCAAATTAACAGCGTTGAGCATAGGCTCAAGGGATAGTTTTGTGTAGATGTCGGTGGTAATGTTACCGGCGCTGTGGCCTACTATTTTTTGGATTATGGGAAGCGGGACAGCGAGCTCCTGCAGGTACGATATGAAGGTGGTTCTTGTATCGTGTGGCGTATGTGTGGGCAGGAGTTGCTTGAAAAATTCATTGTAATTCCAGTAGGATGTATCGGTAAGGCGGTTTCCGTTTTGAGTTAAGAGATACTCGAAACAGGGAACCGTCTTTTCTGCTATAGGGACTACTCTTATGCCTGCCTTTGTTTTGGCGTGGGTAAGGTTGAAGTAGCGTTCGGAGAGGTGTATGTTTTGAGCGGGGAGCTCTAACACCTCACTTGGACGGCACCCTGTGTAAAGGCATATTTTCATAATCGCTGTGTTTTCATTTGTGGGTAGAGAAACGACCCTGTCAAACTCCGAATGTGTAAGGGGAATGTGGCTTACTGTTCCTTTGGGTGCTATTTCGATGTATTCGGCGTAGTTTTTGTCGATGATATCGTTTTTTATAGCCCATTCAAATACGAAATTGGCAACGATCTTCATATTTGAGAGGGTGCTTTTGCCCGAACCCTCGTAACAATCTATTACATCCTGCAGATCTGCAAGCCTTATACTATCCATACGCAAAGGATAGATAGGTGCCCACTTCTTTATAGCGGAAAGGTAGCCACGCTTTCTTGAGTCCGAACCTTTGTCTATGTATCTCCTCTCCCAGATATCCCATACCTCTTTAAATGTGATACCGATAGTTTCGGGAGGCACATTGCCTAAGTTGTAGGTAGCAAGAGCTGTAAGGGCTTCTTTCTTTGTGGCATAGTAGCCGATGTACTTAAATACTCTCTTATAAGTGTTTGTTTCTCTGTCTAAAATAACAGATGATACCTTCGGTGCGTAGGGTTTACGTCTGTTGGCACCGAGGTACGCTATAGTTCCGTATCCGTTTGGATTTTTCATATTCATTCTCCTCTCAATGCCACTCGCAAGGATCAAGTAGGAGTTGTTATAATTTACTTTGTGGGCGGTTCCGGAAAGGTGATGCCGTATTTTTCGGCTACCAGCATTTTAATAAACTCGGCACGGCTAAGCTCCTCCTTAGCACGGCACTGCTCTATGATCTCGGCGCATTCGTTACGAATGGCAACGGACCAAGTGGTATAAGTTTTTTTGTTGTATTTTGCCTTCACGGCGGTTGAAGTATATCCCATAGTTAACCCTCTTTTAGTATTAAATATTTTACTATTGCTCTTGATATTATCAAGATGCCCATAATTCCAAGCACGCCTATTTTCATAATATAACCTCCTTGACTTTTTTTTGCATTTATAATATAATCTGTGAAAGGGAAGCCCCTTGCGGAGCCTCCCCATGTGCTTACCTGAACAATCTGTCCAAGATTAGTAGGATCAAACCTACAAGCACCTGTGTGATAAGCTCTCGCCAGTTTATCACACTTTTTTTATTTTTTCGTTTTCTTTTTGGTCTTGCTTTTTTCATCTTGATATCAAACATCCGTTTTCGGGTGTTTTTTTATGCTTCTTTTTCGTCTGTGATATTCGAGGCAGATAAGTCGGTGCCGGGTGCAAAACCTAATGCTTTTTCATATTCTGCTTCAAGCTCCTCTGTGGTTTTGTTGAGCTCCTCTGTTGCTACCTCCTCATCGGAGGAGGTAAGGTTCAAGTTGGGCAAATTTTCTATAAACTCATGTACGGCTTGGTGCTGCTCCGGATCAAGGGAAGCGTATGCCTCTATGAGCTGCATGGAAAAATCATCCAAGTTATACTCCTCTTTCAGTGCGTTCAACGCCTCACTCTGAGCACTTGTTTCAAACATATCCCCTTTTCCGTACAAGAGCCAGTTTTTATTTACTTTGTATTCTTTGCATACAAGGAGAATGGTTTGTTCTGTAAGTGTGCTCTTACCGTTTTCCAGTGTGCTAAGTGAGTTCTTTTTTAATCCTATTTTTTCTCCAAATTTTTCAAGGGTCAATCCTAAATGTTTTCTTACTTCCTTTAATCTTTCGTTTGCTTCCATTAAATCAACCTCCTTTCGAAAATTATAAATCAAAACAAAATCCATGTCAATAAAAAGTTCTAAAAAAGAACAAAAAAATATTGACAAAGTTCTAATATGGTATTATAATGTTCGCACATAGAACGGCGAGGAGGTGAACAGGATGAATCTACTAAAAGACTTTGCCGTAACGGTGCTAAGCCTTACGGATGACGAGAAGAAAGTAGTCTACGGCTTTATAGTCGGTATGAGAACACAGGATGCCATAAAGAAGAAAGCATAATAAAGTCCACTCGCAAGGACAAAGGGGGAGATATATATGAGATATACGGAAGTAAGCGATCTATCTCCGGAGATGGTAGAGGTGTTGTCGGTACTGGGTGTTACACCCGAGCAGTATCTGGCAAAGGTAAACGCAAGGTATAAGAAAACGCTGAACACAAAGGAAGCAGCTAAGCTCCTCCACACCACGGATGTGGATGTGCAGTATAAGCTCCGTAACGGAGATGTGGATTGGGGCTTTGCAGTACCCATAAGAGGCGGTAGGTATAAGTACACTATCTGGAAAGACAAGGTGGAAATGTTGGCAAAAAAATACGATGCCCTTATTTTAAATATATAAATCGTTGTTGAAATATTTTAATTTGTTGTTGAAATATTTTAATAACTCGTTAACTTTTTAAAATTTTCAAGTCCCGATTTATGGGCATTTAAAAAAACAGAAAGTGTGTAGATATTTACAAATTATACACACAAAAAGGGGGTGGTGCAATGAGAGAGGATTATGCTTTCAAAGAAAATTTTATGGAGCGTGTGGCTACCATATTGGAGAATGCAAAAAGGCAGCTGCCGGAGCGTGACTTTAAAGAGTTCATACTTGAGGCGGAAGAGTTGGTAAAAGATACAAGGTACAACTATGGAGGCGTAAATGTGGTACATACGGAATAGGTGGAATAAGTACAGGAATGAGAAAACCACAAGGGACGGCATAGTCTTTGACAGCAAGAAGGAAGCCCGCAGGTACTCGCAGCTAAAGGCGCTGGAGAGTGCGGGCGAGATATACGAGCTGGAAAGACAGGTGCACTTTGAACTCATACCCAATCAAAGAACGAGCAAGGAGCTCCTCCGTAAGTGTGAGTATGTGGCAGACTTTACCTATAAGGACGAAGAAGGGAACTACATAGTGGAAGATACCAAGGGCTTTCGGACGGATGTGTATAAGATCAAGAAGAAGCTTATGTACTACTTCCACAATATAGAGATAAAGGAAGTGTAAGTAATGGCGGCACCTTATAAAACAGGTGTTGACTATTACCCTTTGGATGTAGGTTTCCTTGATGACCCCAAATTTATACAGCTCAAAATTGAATACGGACCTGTTTGCTATGCGATCTACTTAGCGCTTTTGGATCTGATATATAGAGACAAGGGGTACTATTTGGAGTACAACAAGATCATCGATTACAAGATAGCGCAGATCTTGCAGGGCAAAGGTAGTCCATCTGCGGGGACTGTCGCGAGGGTAATACTAATGATGGTGGACGTCGGACTTTTTAGTCGGTCTCACTTTAATCAGGGTTATATTACCGGACGACGGGTGCAGCGCACATTCTATATGGTGAGCGTACGCCGAAAAAACATAGCCGTAGACAAAAACCTCTGGTTGCTGACGGTGGAGGAAATGCAGTCTCTCGGGGTCAATAGGGGAATTCTGCGCAATTTCATAAATGTTGACATTAACGGAGTAAATGTTGACATTAACGAGGTAAATGTTAACACTAACACAACAAATAGAAATAAAGAAAAAAGAAATAATAAATATAGATTTAACGACTATGAGCAAAGAAATTATGATAAAAACGAACTCGAAAAGTTGATAGAGGAGAAATCAAAATGAGAAGAGGAAAGGTAAGATTTAATCATCTTGATGTCGATCTTGTAAATCAAAATACGGATGACATAGACGGAGAGCGCAAGAGAGGCAGAGAGGCATGCAAAGCTTACAGAGACAAACAGATGAAAGCATTGTTTGAAACTTATAGGGAGAAAAGACAATGAAAAAAGTAATAAGCATATTGGCGGCAATAGTACTCTCAACAAGTATGGTGTGGGCAAAGCCTGTAAAGGGTGTAAATTCATACTCGGGGTGTACAGTGGAGGAGCTTAGAAAGATAACCAAGGGCACACCGATGCAGGGCTGTGAGCAAGCAATACTGGATATTGAAAAGGAGTATCAGATAAACGCTTTCTTTACCTGTGCGGTAGCTCTTACGGAAACGGGTATGGGTAAGACAGGCGTAGGGGCTTCCCGAAATAATCTATTTGGTATGCGAGGCTCCAAAGGGTTCTATTGGTATGACAGCCCCGAGGAGAGCATAAGAGCCTTTGGCGGTTGCATATACAGAGTGTACTGGAAGAATGGCAGAAAGACACTACCGAGAATAGCGGAGTGGTATTGTGACAGCTCTTGGGCGAAAACGGTGGAAAGAAATATAAACTACTTATATGGGAAGGTGACAAAATGACAGAAGAAAACACACGCAAGAAAAAGTATGTAAAGGAATTGGGTGCGGTCCTTTCAAAGTATGTCCTTGATGTGGAAGGGTTTACCTATGACGAAAACAGAGAGGTAATAGAGGTGCGCTTTATAAACGGCTATTGCAGGGAAGTAAATGTAGCTTGTGACTCTTACACAGCTATGCTGGTTGATCTGGGACACTTCTTTGAGAGGTATTAGGGGGTTGTGAAATAGCTATGGTAGGAGAGAATATAAAGCGCATTCGGAAAGATAAGAGGATGACACAAAGGGAGCTTGCTAAAAAGATGGGGGTTACGCATACGGTAATAAGCGGATATGAAAGAGGCACCCGAAAACCCAAAGCAGAAACACTTTCAAGAATTGCAGAGGCCTTGGAAGTGCCGATATGGGAACTAAATAAATCGGAAGTCGTAAAAACTGCCGATAGTGACTCTTGCATGGTTCTGCTTTATCAATCTTTAAAAAAGGTGAACGAAGCTTGTGACACATACACAGCTATATTTAAGATGTTAAGGAGTCTTATCGAGAGTTGTCAGGGGGTGGATGTATGAACACTACTTTTTTGTGGTTGGTAGGCATAGCCTTTGTGCTGTGGATATTGTTTACTATGTGAGGTCGATATGGGATTATATGCAGCGGATAGAATAACGGATATTGAACTTAAGGAGCTTAGGGATAAGGTTTCCGTAGGCTCCGAGGTAAAGATAAAAGAGACAGTCTGCGAGGAAAGCATAAGAGGCAGAAACAAATACAAAACGGTATACACCCCGGGAGAGGTAACAGCGAAATATGAAAGGTATTTTTTGGTGAAGTTTCCCAAGGGTAAGAATATATGCTTCAACTATTTCGATATAGGTAAGAAGGTCATAACAGAGTGAACTAACTGCAAAGAGGGAAGGAAGTGAGAAAGTGAAAGCAAAAGAATACTTATTGCAGTTAGAGGAATTAGAGGAGAAGATAAAGCACAGAGTACAGGAGCGTGAGGAGCTTAAGCTTAAGTGCGAGGGTGTCGGTGCTATAAGATACGACAAAGACAAGGTGCAAACATCTGTAAAAAATTTACAAGAGGAGCTTATAGCAAAGTATATAGACCTTGAAAGAGAGATAAACACCGAACTGTTTGAGTTTCTTGAGACAAGGAGAAAGATAATAAAAGAGGTGGAGTCTCTTTCCAATGTGGATTATGTGAAATTGTTGCATAAGAGACATATAGAATACAAAAAATTAGACCAAATAGCCGAAGAGATGCACTTTGAACCGGGATATATACGGAAAATGATAGCAAGGGCTTATGAGGTGTTTGAGAAAAATATACTAAGGGAGGAAAAACATGAACAGAGCACAGAGGAGAGCAATGGAGAAGGAACAGAGGAACAATGAGGTACCTGCGGAGTTTGAAAGGGTGGCAAAAAGAGTAAGTCAGGAGAACAGGAAGAAGAACATGGCGGATGCCTTTGCCTATATGCTTGCAATACCTTTAATGGTGGTAAGAGATAAGTGCGGCTTCGGTACCAAGAGACTTAATCAGTTTGTTGATTGGGTGGTAGATCTGTCGAATTCCGTGGAGACCTTTTATGTTACCATAGACGACCTTAAGCAGACCATATTTGAAGAAACGGGAGTATCTTTGGACGATAGCGGGAAAAGCTTACGGTTGGCTTGCTGCAGAGAAGATAAGAACTACCGCAAGGCTATGGCGGTGAATGACAAAAGAAAAAGAATGATAGTGCAGAGGATCCGCAACGCCATGGCAAATAACGGGGCCACTGTAAAGGATATTGCAAACGAGTATGAAATGTGGTTTTTCGGTAACAAGGAAATACTTACCCAAAGGGTGGAGGATCTGTTGGCTTGTAAGAGAAACTTTACAACGCTTGAAATTACAATATTTTCCAATGTCATAAATGTTTCGAGTGATTACCTGTTAGGGATTAGTGAAAGGATGTGAGTGTATGACAGCACTACCGAGGAGTGCGGCGGAATTGGAAGCCATACACAACTTTCGCCGAAGGATAAAAGAAAAGGGGCTTACGTTCGCAGAAGTGGGAGAGATGATAAATTTTTCAAGTCAAATGAGCGATGTGTTCAGGACAGAATGCAGAGTGAGGAGATTAACGCTTGAAGTATTTGTAGACCTGTGTTCCGTGCTTGATATGACACCCAGCGAGGCTTTAGGTTTTGAAGAGAAAACAGAGGAGGTAAAACGATGACGATAGCAATGATGTTACAATTGATCGCAGTAAATGCAGCGGTACTTCTGATAGGTTTTGCAATAGGTGCAGACCTTAAGAAGATACTTGAGGAGAATAAGAGAGATAAGGAGCTTGAGGCTCTTGAAGATATGAGAAGAAGAAACAATATGGAGACTTTAGAGTTTTGGAAAACATGGAGGGTAAAGAATGAAACTGATACCGAGTGAAGAGATGGCGTTGATAGCTGAAAAGGTAATAAGGGATGTTCCGGAGCTTAATTGGTTGCAAGAGCGTGAGTTTAGTATAGGCTTTTACTATTCCGAAAAGACAAAGAAAAGCAAAGGCCTTATAACACATGGAGAGTGCCGTATACCAACGGGCGTGTATGAGAGCTTTGTACCTTATGACTTTATAATAATATTTTACGCAAGTGCCACATACTTTACACAGAAACAAAAAGAGATACTTATGGAGCATGAGCTTTCCCATATAGGCATAAAGAACGGCAAAAGATACATAGTGCCTCACGATTTTACGGATTTCAAGAGTATAGTGGATAAGTACGGTAGCAGATGGGCTGAGGAGGTAGAAGAATGAACACGGTAATACTTATGGGAAGACTTACAGCCGATCCCGAGGTAAGAGAAGCAAGAAATATGAATGTAGCAAGATATTCTCTTGCAATAGACAGACCCACAAAAGCGGGAGAGGAGAAACAGACAGATTTTATAAATTGTATAGCCTTCGCAGGTGTGGCAGACTTCGTAAAGAGCTACCTGCATAAGGGTATGAAGATAGCTGTAAAGGGTAGATTGCAAACGGGAAGCTATACGGATAAGAACGGCATAAAGAGAAATATCGTTGACGTAGTGGTACAAGAGCATGAGTTCTGCGAGAGCAAACAAAAACAGAAACAAGCTCCTCAGACACAAGGAAACGCTTCGGGGTTCTATCCGGTGGACGATGTGGAAGAGGATGATCTGCCGTTTTGAGATTGGAGGAGAATGATGGTAGATGATAGAAACGAAGCTATTGAGAAATGGAATAGGAGGGCATAAATTATATGGTTTATGCTTATGTGCGAGTATCTACAAAAGAGCAGAACGAAGACAGGCAAGTGATTGCTATGAGAGAGTACGGAGTTAAGTCCGAGAATGTATTTGTGGATAAGCAGAGCGGAAAAGATTTTGAGCGAGTGGGATATAAGAAGCTTATGCAAAGGCTTAAGAAGGGTGATGTGCTGATTATAAAGAGCATTGACCGACTGGGAAGGAATTACAGCGAAATATTACAGCAATGGCAGGAGATAACCAAGAAAAAGAAAGCCGATATAAAGGTGCTGGATATGGAATTGTTGGATACCACAAAGCAAAAGGACTTGATGGGTACACTGATAAGCGATATAGTGTTGCAATTGCTTAGCTATGTAGCTGAGAATGAAAGGATAAACATCCGCCAAAGACAGGCGGAGGGTATAGCTGCGGCAAGGGCGAGAGGCGTAAGGTTCGGCAGGCCTCCGGTGTTCAAGCTTGAAGATGTGTTGTCGGTGCGTGAACGCTTTAAGCGGAAAGAGATAACGCAAAAAGAAGCTGTGGCTATATTGGGATGCAGCAGCAAGACTTATTATAAACTGCTCCATAGGATGGAGAAAGGGAATATTTGAAAGTGTAAAATCCGCGGAAATGCCGATATTTCTGCGGATTTTTTGGAATTTATTTTGTGAAAACGCTTGACATACTCAATTGAGTATGATATAATATATACATACTAAAGGAAAGGAGGAAAACTTATGAGCAAGCAAAAAAAGCCTAACAAGCTTGAAACCGCAAAAAACATAATAGCAATCGTAGCAGGGTTGCTAACAATAGTCTTAAGGATTTACGAATTCTTGAAAGGCTGACCACAAAGAACCAAGGGGCGAAAGCCCCGCGGTTTTGCTTGCTTATATGTTAACACAAAAATGAGTAAAAGTAAAGTGAAAAAGCTGATCGCTCCGGCAATGTTACTTGTTTGCGATATAGCAGATATGGTAACAAGGGGCGTTGGGGTATTGGTAGCAATTGCCACAATAATAACCTTTATTTGGCTTGTATTGGAGTTTATAGAAAAGGAGTGAGAGATATGGGAGCGACATCATGGCAAGTAAAGGCAAAATACAACAGTAAAGTATACAAAAATTATCAATGCGCGTTGAAAAAAGAGGAGTATGAAAAGATAGACACCAAGAGAGAAGAGCTTGGAATGAGCAAGGCGGAGTTCTTGAAATATCTGTTTGCGGAAAAGTTTGGGAAGGAGGAGAATAGCAATGACGGAAAGTAAACAGGCAAAATACATAAGAGAAAATTATAAGAGGCTCTCCTTGGATCTTAAGCCCGAGATACTGGAAGCTTTTAAGAAAAAATGTGAAGAGCGAGGCACAAAACCCACAACGGAGATAAAGAAATTTATAGATGAGTACATAAAAGAACAATTTTAACGCTTTTACTGTCCGATAAATGGGACAAAAAAGCTTGCTGTCCGATAAACGGGACAAAAAATTTAAAAAAAAGGAACAAAAAGGAACAAAAAGGAACATTCGGATGTGTTATAATAGTATCGTCAAAATTTACCCTCAAGGATGAGACACCCCATTCTCATTACTTGTACATAGCATTCATGCCTATACTCCCTTAGGCGTGTATTTTGACAATTGCCGATGTTTAAATACCCAATAGGATTTCCTCCAAGAATTTACCTAATTATCGGCATCATTCTCCTTGAACAGGTGCTTGCTTCGGCGGGTGCCTGTTTTTGTTGGGAAAATAAAATTGAGTTACACTTTTATGGGGTTAAAAGTGTGTTTTAGAACGCACGCGTGCGTTTAAAGTGTGAATAAAGTGTGAACCAAGCACCCGATGGGTGCTTTTTTAATGCAAAAAAACATGATTGTCCAATAAATGGGACAGAAAATAAAAATATGACTTAGGAGGTGGCGGTATGGGAAAGTACAACCCCGATGAGTATTCTCCCAATAACGGGTTGTTCATCGGTAGCGATGGCGAAGGGTACTGGATAGACCAATTGGCACAAATGGCGGCAGGGGTCACGATGGACGCCAAAACCATAACGGAAAACGGTACCTATAGGGCGGTGGATGATGATATTGACGGATATACCAAGGTGACGGTAGCGGTGCCTGCATCGGAGACAGCGGAAAAGAGCATAACGGAAAACGGTGTTTATATTGCAAGCGATGATAATGTGGCCGGGTACTCCAAAGTAACGGTAAATGTGCCTGATGCTGTGGACGTCATAAAAGACATTACAATGAAGTATGTCAGAGTTGTGGCTAAGAGCAATAAGGCTTTGGAGATAATTCCGTTGGGAGCCAATATAGAAACGCAAACTCTTGCAGACGGCTCAACATTGAACCAACAGGGCAGTAACATTGTGCAAGCCTTCATAGGAGCCTGCCCCGCAGTAACTATAAAAGACCCGGAGGGGCTTGCAAGAACAATAAAAGCAAATGCATTTGCGGAAACAGGTACCACAGGTTTTATGAAAAGGTTGCTTGTAGATTGGCTGTACGCAGGGCAGAGAATGGGGGCTATACTTGAAAGTGATACCGTGACTGCCATAGAAGGCGCCGCTTTCAGATACAACTACTATGTAATGCAAATAGATATGCGAAGTGTTACATCCATAGGCACAAACGCTTTTCAATATGCAATACAACTTGAAATTGCGTACTTCGGTGGAGTGACAATAATACCCGAAGGAGCTTTTTACGGATGTTCCGCTCTTTGGTTATTAAACTTCTTCGATACCTCGGGAGAATACGAAGGTATAACATCCATAGGCTCAAACGCTTTCAATGGTTGCTCCGCTCTTGAAACATTCCCTAACTTGACAAAAGTAACAAGCATAGGAAGCACCGCCTTCAAAGGTTGTGTCGGTCTGACCGAGGCTAATTTAGATAGCCTGCAAGGCTTAACGGGTTCAAGCCAGTTTGAAGGCTGTACGGGACTTGAAACGGTGGTGTTCGGTGATACCGATGTAGCAAGAGCTTACACAGCTGCAAATGTCTTTAAGGGATGTACCTCTTTGGAAAGTGTGACCTTCGAGGGCGATGTCAGCAACATAAGTTCAACATTCTTTAGCAACACACCCGAGGGAATAACCATAACATTCAAGGGCGTATTGAACACCCAAGCGAGAGTTGAAGCAATGACAAATTATCCCTTCGGTGCCACCAATGCAAACTTTGTGTATGATAATTAGAATGAGCGTAGCGAACAGGAGGTAACAATATGCCTACATACGATATAAAACAATATTCGCCTACCTACGGCGGTATGATAACCGAGGATGGTGAGGTGGAAAACATCGTTGACTTGATAAAAAACGGTGTTGGTAAGGATTTTAAAGACTTAGGTCTTTCGGTAGTAGACGGAGCTGTAAATATAACTTATGAGGAGGTATGAATATGAGCACAGTAACAAAGCCTATAATACTTGACTCCACAGGTCAAGCCATAGCCGAGGGTATACAAGCAATAGCCGACAGCAAGGCAATAAGCAATTTCGACCATAACAGCTTATGCCGTAACGGTGTAGAGCTTACGGATAAATACACCATAGAGCAGATATTATCTAAGGTGCAAAGCGGAGATTTCAGTGATATATATGTGGGCGATACTATAACGGTAAGCATTAACACCACCTTAGGCGGTGCCGAGGATGTGGAGCTTTTGGTGGCGGGGATAAACTCTTTTGGAGGAGATATGGTCATCTGGGACTCTGAAAACGATGAGTATAACAATGCAAAAAGAAACCATTTAGCACTTATAACAAAGGATTGCTTAAAAACCACAACAAGAATGAATGCCACAAACACAGCTGAGGATGGGTATTACGCAACCGAGATGGCAAAAACGACACTACCTATTTACCTCAACGCTTTTGAGGATATATTTGGAATGGAGAGAATATTTGCTCCATACAATTTACTTTGCAGCGGTACGGATTTTGACCGTGAGACTATGGGTGACGGTGTGAGATTTTACGAAAGCGATTATTGTTGGTATTCGGAAGATGAGTGGGAAGACGGCGACAACAAATACAAAATGCAACTATTGACAGAGATGGAGGTATTTGGACAGCACGTTTATAACCACAGCTATGATGGGTGCAATCGTTACGGGATGCGTAAACAACTGCCCATATTCAAATTGAGACCTGATTACATTCAGTGTGGCAGAGGTTACAAAGGTACTCAAAATGCAAGACAGTGGTGGTGGCTCCAAGATGTCGCCGACTCGAGGTGCTTCTCGGATGTCGGCGGTGACGGCGGCTGCAACGGCAACGGCGCTTCGTTCTCCGGTGGCGTTCGCCCGCTTCTATACATCGGGTGATCTTACAATCAGCACCCCTATATGGGGTGCAATATAAAAATCTAATAGAAAGGAATTCGCAGAGATATCAAAATGTCTGTTCCAAAGAGCAAAAGAGGGGAAAGTAAATTTGAAGTAATGATACACGCTTTAAAAATGAGGCGTGAGTTTACGATGTTGTTGTTGCGTGATTTTGGAGTTAAGAACAAAATAAGGGACTTTAGGTTTGTGGCAGAGTTCAATGAAGATGACAAGAAGGTCTTTGATGAGCTGGCGGAAAAGTATGATTTCAAGCACACCCTTAAAGCTATATATCCCGAATGGCTTATAGACCATTTCAGAGGTAATATTATAAAGATATTGGCGGAGTTGGTAACAAATATCATTTCCGCCAACAGCATATATGTTACCAGTGAGAGCGAATACAACGAAAGACGAAGCTACCAAACAAAGGCAATATGCAACTGCGAAAACCTCTTACAAGAAATGCAATATGTAATATCTATACTTTCCGTAAATGTGGATATAAACAAATACACAAGGTATGTGGAAATGATAGATAAACAAATAGCACTGCTCAGAGCATGGAGGAAAACGGACAACAAAATAAAAAACAGGGTAAACTCTGTAGGTCGCCAACTCGAGGAGCTTCTCGAATGTCAACGATGACGGCAACTGCAACAACAACAACGCTTCGAACTCCAATGGCGTTCGCCCGATTTCCAAAGGTCCGATGTGTCTACGGATGTGGAATTGTATGGAAAGGAGAGTTTCCCCTTCTCGCAAGAGCAAAATAACAAGCATTTTGATGTCTGCATCTACGGATATAGGCTACAAACGAAATGCACACCATAAAAGAGATAAGCGATGCAAACGCTTTGTATAAGTCCTTTTTGAAATGCAGAAGGGATGTACAGTGGAAAGAAAGCGTGCAAAGGTTTGAGCTTAACCTTTTAAAGAATGTAACACAGATACAAAAAGAGATCGACAACGGTAAGTATACACTCGCTCCTTATCTTGAATTTGATATAAATGAAAGAGGTAAAAGGAGACACGTAAGAGCTAACAGCATAAGAGACAGAGTGGTACTAGGTGCGCTTAATGATGAGGTGATACTGCCGGAGATATCAAAGTATCTTATATACGATAACGGAGCCTCACAAAAGGGTAAAGGTGTAAGCTTTGCTGAGAATAGGCTTAAGCACCACCTGAGAAAACACTATAGGCTATATGGCTGTGAAGGATATATTCTCAAAATAGATTTTGAGAAGTACTTTGACAATATAAACCATAACAGTATAAGGAAAATGCTGTACAGCTATATAGCCTGCGATAAAGCTCTTAAAGAGTTTATCGACAGTGTGATAGACAGCTTTTGTCTGTGGGTGGATAAGCAGACAAAGGAAAAGGACATAATAGATAGCTTACACATACGCAAAGGAAAGTACAAGCTATGCAAGTCGGTAGCTATAGGGAACCCAATAGCACAGTCCATAGGCATAATGAGTGCCACACCTGTAGATACATACAGCAAGTATGTGAGAAAATGCGGGTGTTACGGTAGGTATATGGATGATATTTATGTTATACACAGAAGCAAAGCTTTCTTGAAAGAATTACTGGAAGACATAAAGGGAGTAAGTGAACAGTGGGAATTGCACATACACCCAAGAAAGACACAGATTATAAAACTGTCTAAAGGCTTTACTTTCCTAAAGAAAAAGTACAGCCTGTCAAAAAGCGGAAAGGTAAGCATAAGACTTTACAAGTCCGCAGTGCAAAGAGAAAAGAAGAGGCTCAAAAAGTTTAAAAAGTTTATGCAGCAAGACAGGATCCGAGACAACTACAAAGGCTGGAGAGAAGATCTCTTGTCAAGATACAACTGTTACCAAAAGATAAAACATACAGATAACTTCTACGGGAGGGAAATAGAATGCACGAAAACAGAGCAACGGAAAGAAAGATAAAAGAGATAAGCAAGCTAAAGAACAAGTTGAAGGCTACCGACTACAAGGTACTGAAAGCTTACGAGGCTTCGCTTACGAAAAAGAAAGTGGATATTGATGATGTTATCAAAGAAAGAGAGAGCATGAGAGAAGAGATAAGAAGACTTGAAGCTGAGCTCGACAAGGAGGTCGACATTTGAGCGGAGGAAGCAGAAACTACCTTTATTGGAAAATAGAAAGTGAGTACGTAGGTAAGATGTACGACTCGGAACTGAATGAAATGGTGAGCGATATAGTCAATCTGTTTCACGATGTGGAATGGTACGAGTCGGGCGACATTAGCGAAGAGGGCTACAAGGAAACCGTAAGAGCTTTCAAGAAGAAATGGTTCGGAACACCGAGGGAAGAAATGGTGCAAAGAGCCATTGAGAAGGAAGTGGGAGAGTTGGAGCTTAGACTTAAGAAGGAATTGATGTAAGTTGTTGTAAACATAGGGGGCATTATGGATAAAGGAGTGCGTGCCGAAAGAATGCGGGGGGCTCGTGGTGTGTACGAATCCAACCGTAAGAAGATAATAGCTACTCAAGATGTATGCGGTATATGTGGAGAGCCTGTTGATAAGTCTTTGCCATACACAGACTTAATGAGTGCTACCGTTGACCACATAATACCAATTGCAAAAGGTGGACATCCAAGTGACATTGATAATCTACAGCTGGCACACCGGAAATGCAACCGCCTCAAGAGCGATAAGCTTGTTAATGTTGTGTTTGTTGGCAACAAAAAGAATGAAATCAACAATAGAGATTTGCCGCTTAGTGCTGACTGGCTTTCGGAGTGACCCCTCGAGGGTGGGGGGTGCCCTCCCGGGGGTGCCTTCCTCTGAGGAAGTCGGATCGT
>JAZUNQ010000026.1:0-34642 GCA_045604205.1 Acutalibacteraceae bacterium | reverse complement strand
CCTTAATACCCTTAATGATAGGACCATACTCTTTTATAAAATCGCTATACAAATTACCTTCACGCTTTAGTGAGAAATTGTACATACCAAGACCAACGTAATCACAACCAAAAATTTCGTGGTTGCGGCAAACCTTTGCTACGTCATCGGTAAGCTGTGCCGGTGGAGTGTGGGTTACAACGCACTTAAGACCATTTTTCTTTAGGTTTTCTGCAAGCCACTCCGGTTCATAGTCGCATACGCCACTAATTTGAACGTTCTTGTAACCGATGTCGGCTACTTTTTTTAGAGTTTCTGCAAAATCATCAATATTTTTACAATGCTCGCGAAGTGTATAAAACTGAACGCCTATTTCCATAACATTTACTCCTTAGAAAAGTTTTTTAAACTCTGTGCATGCATAATCAAATGCTTCTTCGTTATTAGCAAACTTAATTTCACCAACTGCACTTTCCTCACCTTCACGCTCAAGACCTGCAAGACCTACAAACTCGGTAAGGTGTGGTTCCATTGTAAACACTGTACCGCCCTGTGCTAAATACTCAGGAATTATAAGGCTGTAGTTACCGTCTCCACGACCAGGAGGCACAACAACACCGTCAGACATTCTTGCGTCTTTAACGTGAACGTATTTAATACGGTGCTTTAGCATATTCCAAGCCTCTGCGGTATCCTGACCACACTGAACAAAGTTAGCTGTATCAAATACACCCTCAATTTCAGGGAATGTATCAAGGATTTCAAGGCAACGTGAAGCAATATCACCGTAAATACCCTTTTCGTTTTCGTGACAGAATGTTACACCGCTACCACGAATAACGTCAAGCATTTTGCCTATACGGTCCATAACCTCATTCTTGTAATCTGCAGGATCCTTGCCCTTTGGAATAAAGAATGAGAATGCACGAAGATTTTTAGCATCAAGAATATGAGCAAACTCAATCATCTTTTTAAGGTTTTCAAGGTGAGCCGCAAAATCGCCTGTCTCAATATCAATTTTACCAATTGATGAACCAATAGCCCATGTTTCAAGACCGGCGGCATCCATCTTTGCTTTAACTTCACGGATTTTGTCAACCTCTACACCTGCAATCCAAGTGCCGTCTACGTTACGGATTTCAAGACCTGCAAGACCGTTGCGGTGCATAGCCTTGATTTGTTCGTCTATCATTGGGCTTGCTTCATCAGCAAAGCCGTAAATTTTAACGTTATTGTTCATAATTTTTCTCCTTATACACCAGAATAAGCTGAGAAGCCACCATCAACAGGAACAGTAATACCTGTTACAAAGCCTGACTTTGTCTCATCAAGCAACCACTCTACTGTGCCTAAAAGCTCTTCTGCTTCGCCAAAACGTCCCATAGGAGTTGAGCGTAAAATCTTATCGGTACGTGGTGTTGGTGTGCCATCTTCGTTAAAGAGAAGTGCACGGTTTTGGTTAGAAACAAAGAATCCGGGAGCGATAGCATTTACACGGATACCTTCTTTTGCAAAGTGAACTGCAAGCCAAGAGGTAAAGTTGGTAACCGCTGCCTTTGCTGCAGAATATGCAGGAATCTTGGTAAGAGGACGGTAAGCGTTCATTGAAGAAACGTTAAGCACCGAGCAACCCTTACGGCCAATCATATCTGCCATAAATACCTGGCTTGGAAGAAGTACGCCCTTCATATTAAGGTCGAATACAAAGTCAAAGCCTTTTTCGTCAATGTTAAAGAATGTGAGGAAATCCTCAGCAGTTTCGTCGCCCTTTACATATTCTTCGTGAGCAGTTGTGCAACGTGGATTGTTACCGCCTGCACCGTTTACAAGAATATCGCACTTACCAAAGTCTGCAAGAACCTTCTCGTGAACTGCTTCAATATCAGCTTTGTCAAGGCAGTTGCACTTATATGCTTTTGCAGTGCCGCCTTTTGCGTTGATACCGTCAGCAACTTTTTTTGCTGCTTCTTCATTAAGGTCAAGGAGTGCTACCTTTGCGCCTTTGCTTGCCAAAAATTCAGCAAAGCCTGAGCAAAGCACGCCGCCTGCGCCCGTTACAACTATTACTTTTTCCATAATTACTTACCTTCCTTTTCAAGTGTATCCCAAACACCAAGCATATACATAATGCCAAGTGCACGGTCATATAAACCATAGCCGGGACGAACTGTACCTGCCTTTTCGCCCCATAAGTGTCTGCCGTGGTCGGGACGGATATAGCCGTCAAAACCACAGTCGTGGTATGCTCTCAGTATATCAAGAATACCTGTGTCTCCATCGCAATCACGGTGGCTGGCTTCAGAAAAGTCGCCATTCGGGAAATGCTTAACGTTACGAACGTGAGCAAATGCAATGCGGTCGCAGTGCTTTCTAACTATATCTGCAACATTATTGTCAGGGTTAGCGTTAAGGCTACCTGAACAAAGTGTAAGGCAGTTATACGGACTGTCAACCATCTTTAAGAAACGGTCAATGCTTGGCTCGTCGATAAGAAGACGTGGAAGACCAAATATATCCCATGGTGGATCATCCATATGAATTGCCATTTTGATGCCTGTTTCTTCACAAACGGGCATAAGCTTTTCGAGGAAGTATTTAAGGTTTGCCCAAAGCTTTTCGTGGTCAACGCCCTCGTATGCTTTAAATAGCTCGTCAAGCTTTGCCATTCTTTCAGGCTCCCAACCAGGGAAAGACATATTGTATTTTTCGGTAAACTCAAGAATGTAGTTTGCCATTGCATTGTAATCGTCCTGAATCATACCCTTTTCATAGAAAAGTGCAGTTGAACCGTCGCCAACAGGATGGAACAAATCTGAACGTGTCCAGTCAAAGATAGGCATAAAGTTATAACAGATAACCTTTACTCCAAATTTAGAAAGATTACGGATTGTCTGGATATAGTTTTCGATATATTGGTCACGAGTAGGAAGACCAATTTTAATATCATCGTGAACGTTAACCGACTCAACAACGTCAATGTTAAAGCCGTATTCGTCACACTGTGCCTTTACCTTTGCGATTTCCTCTTCGCTCCAGATTTCACCGGGCATTTTGTCGTGAAGTGCCCAAACAATACCTGTTACGCCGGGAATCTGCTTGATGTCCTGCAGTGAGATTTTGTCGTTACCCTCACCGTACCAACGAAATGTCATTTGCATGCGTTTACACCTTCCGTTTTTTGAAATTTTTGCAACAATTTATAGGCATATTATACCATTGTTAAATATATTATACAATATTACTTTTCACAATGGAATTGCAAATATTATCTTTAAATATTGCAAATCGTATCAAAGTGTGGTAAAATAGATTTTGGTGATAATATGAGCAAGTATTTTACACATAAGCAAGACGGTCTTAACTGTCATTATTATCGTGACGAGCACCCCGACAAAGAGTCGTTTAAGCTGCATACTCACGATACTTTTGAACTGTATATCTTTGTTCGTGGCAGAGGCAAATTTTTGATAGAGGGTAATGAATATCCCCTATCGCACGGTGATATTATATTAATGCGACCTACCGAGGCGCATTATATAGATATTGATGCCACCAGGCCTTACGAGCGTTTTTCGGCACACTTTAGCAAGGATTTTTTTAACGCCTTTGACAAGGACGGCGTACTGCTTGAAGCGTTTTTAAATCACGAACCGGGCACCTTTAACCGATACACACGTGATGATTTTAAGCCCGAAATATATAATCTGCTTGTAAATAATTTGCTTAGTGAAACACAAAACCGACATTTACAAGTAAGCTGTAATATGTTGCCACTGCTTAACGAAATATACAAAGTATATAAATCTCGCCACGACACCGAAACACAGGGCGAATCGCCAATACAACAAATAGTGCGATATATAAATAATCATATAAACGATAACCTAACACTCGACACAATATGCAACAAGTTTTATATAAGCAAGGCGCAGCTTTGCCGCAGTTTTAAATTGGCTACCGGCTCTACCGTGCAAAATTATATAAACGCAAAACGTCTTGTAAATGCCAAGCAAATGTTATCAGAGGGTATCTCCCCCACCCGTGCTGCAACACTTTGCGGATTTAATGATTATTCGGTATTTTACCGTGCATTTTGCAAGGAATACGGCAAAGCACCAAAGAAGGAATATAATAAGATATAACAAAAAGTCATTGCAAAAATGCAATGACTTTTTAATTTTACTCTAATATATTACTCGTTATGTAATCAACACCGTAGTCTATTAATCGCTCGGCGTCGCCGGGGTTGTCTACTGTCCAACAGTTTACCTTTATTCCGTTTTTGTGACAGGTATCAATAACCTCTTTAGTACATACCCAGTGACCGATATCCAAACCAAAATTATATTGTTTTAATTTGTTTAGTATATTGTCGTCAAACTTTTCTACCAAATACTGAATATTGGCGTTTGGTTGTTGCCGTCTTAACTCTATCAAATTATCAATAAAGAACGAGATAAAAATAAGTTTTTTAGCGTCGTAGTATTTTTCTACCTCGGCGTAAATCGCGGCTATATGCTCAGGCGCCATTCTCTCTTTTAGTTCAAGTACCGCAACCTTGTCGTAAAAGGCGCAAATAGATAAATAATCTTTTAAATCGGGGATTATAAAATCACTGCCTACGGTACGATTTTTTTGCGGTTTTAGTGTCAAACTTTTTAGTGCGTTATAATCGGTATCACCGAGCTTTAAATCCTTATCGCAAAGGCGACCTGTGGTGTCATCGTGAAAGACCACAAATTTTCCGTCAGCCGTAACGTGAACATCGGTTTCAATACCAATGTAACTGCGATTGCCCGCAGCAACAAAAGCCGATATTGAGTTTTCAAGTTCCAAACCTGAAAGACCTCGGTGGGCTATAAACTGGGTGTTCTTTTTGTTTTCAATTTTTACTGTGCTATGCATTTTTGGTCAACTCCCTTACAACTTCTCCTGCTATAATCAACCCCGCCACACTCGGTACAAATGGCACCGAACCGATAATATTATCGGGGTTGGTAATTGGTTCTTCTTTAGAATATACAACCTTAAGTTTTTTAATGCCCTCTTTTTTAAGTCGTGTACGCATTACCTTGGCAAGTGGGCAGACGCTTGTTTTATAAATATCGGCAATTTCAAACAAATCGGCACGCAGTTTGTTGCCTGTGCCCATACTGCTTATAATTTTTGTGCCAACACTGTCCGCTCTTTTTACAAGCTCAACCTTAGCAGTAACGGTATCAATAGCGTCAACTATATAATCGTATTGCGACAAATCAAGTGTTTCTGCATTTTCAGGCAGATAAAACATTTTGTGTGTTGTTACGTTGCAATTGGGGTTGATATCAAGTATTCGGGCGGCGGCAACGTCAACCTTATACTGCCCTATTGTTTTATGTGTGGCATAAAGCTGACGGTTAATGTTGGTCACATTAAAGGTGTCGTTGTCTATAAGGTCAATAGCGCCCACGCCTGCACGTGCCAATGCCTCGACAGTAAAACTGCCGACACCACCAACACCAAAAACAGCAACGTGTGAATTGTTTAGTTTTTTTATAGCATCATCACCCAAAACGGCAACGGTGCGTGTGTATTGATTTTCCATAAAAATCCCTTATTTTATTACTTTGTATATAAGCGGTTGTTTTTGAGGTGCGGCGCCTAAAACAACTGCCGATTTATAAATCGATGCCGCTTCGGTAAGTTTTTCTTTGTTATTGCTGTAAAGGGTTGCAAGTCGGTCGCCAATGCCGACGTAATCGCCCACCTTTGCGTGCAAAATTATACCTGCCGTAAGGTCGATTTTGTCGTCCTTTGTAATACGACCTGCACCCAAAACTGCGGCGGCTGTGCCAATTTTTTCGCAATTTGTTTCACTTATAAAACCACTGCCGGTAGATTTAATCTCCATACTGTAAGCGGCAGTATCAAAACGTGACGTGTCGTCAACGCAGTCGGTATCTCCGCCTTGGGCAGATATCCACTCACGGAATTTTAAAAACGCCATACCGCTGTCAAGCGCACACTTTGCTTTTTTACAGCCTTCCTGCTCGGTAATACCAAGTGATAAGGCAATCATACTGCCTGCAAGCGCAATAGAAATATCATATAGGTCACCCTTTTGCTTGCCTTTAAGCACGTTTATTGCCTCTATAACCTCAAGACTGTTACCAACCGCAAATCCCAAAGGTGTGTTCATATTAGTAATAAGCGCCGACGTTTTTCTGCCACAAATCTTACCGATGTTTACCATACTTTGCGCAAGTGTTTCGGCATCTTCTTTGGTTTTCATAAAAGCGCCCGAGCCGTACTTTACGTCAAGCACAATATTTTTGGCTCCCGATGCTAACTTTTTGCTCATGACACTGCTTGTTATAAGCGGAATGCTTTCTACCGTAGCGGTTACGTCACGCAGAGCATAAAGTTTTTTATCGGCGGGGGTTAAATTACCGCTTTGTGTTACAACTGCAAGACCAATTTTATTTACCGTGTTAAAAAACTCATCGCCTGAAAGGTTGGTTTTATAGCCCTTTATTGCCTCTAATTTATCGGCGGTGCCACCTGTAAACCCGAGTCCCCTGCCCGACATTTTTGCCACCTTACAGCCGCAAGCGGCGGCTATTGGCGCTACTATAAGGGTGGTTTTGTCTCCCACACCGCCCGTGCTGTGCTTGTCGGCAGAAAGTGCGCCAAAATAGGTAAGATCTACCGTGTCGCCCGACATTGCCATATACTGCGTAAGTGATGCGGTTTCCTGCTCGGTCATACCACGAAAATATATCGCCATAAGCAGTGCCGACACCTGATAATCGGGTATTTTGTCCTTTACGTATTCATTTACAACAAAACGTATTTCGGCATCAGACAGTTCTTTGCCATCACGTTTTTTTGCAATAATGTCATACATTCTCATAAGTTTAATTTTCCTTTAAATTAAAAGAGTTGGGTAACAGCTGTAATAAGGTATATTCTTCAAATTGGTCCACGCCCGTTACAACCAGTATTTTAAAGTCGTCTTTACAAAATTCTGCCATAACCTGACGGCATACGCCACAAGGAGAAAAAGCCGTTAAAACGTCGCCTTTTTTTGCGGCTATTGCAATTGACGTAAAATCTTTTTCGCCTTCGCTTACAGCCTTACTAAATGCCACACGCTCGGCACAAATTGTGGGTGAAAAGGCGGCGTTTTCTATATTGCAACCGGTATATATCTTGCCGCTTTCGGTGAGCAATGCCGCACCAACCTTACAGTTAGAATATGGTGAATATGAATTATTTAGTGCATCTATTGCTTTTTTACATAAATCTAATTTATTCATAGTTTTATCGCCGTTTCCAATGCTAATTCCATCATTTGTGTAAAGGTGTTCTGTCTTTCCTCGGCGGTGGTTGCCTCTCCAGTCAATATATGGTCGGATATCGTGCATATAGCAAGGGCATTTTTATGTGCTCGTGCCGCATTCATATAAAGTGCGGCGGCCTCCATTTCTACAGCCATAACACCCATTTTGCCCCAATCGGCAGTAGATGCAGAATCGTCATAAAACGTGTCTGACGAATAAAGATTACCTACCTTTACTTCAAAACCTAATTCATTTGCCGTATCGGTACATACTTTAAGCAAATCATAACTGCAAATAGGCGCAAAGGTGCCATTTAGCCCATACTGAGCAGCATAGTTTGAATTGGTGCAAGCACCCATACCAATAACTATGTCACGAAGTTTTATATCATTATTTATTGAGCCTGCTGAACCAATGCGGATAATGTTTTCCACATCAAAAAAGTTAAACAGTTCATAAGAGTATATTGCCATACTGGGCATTCCCATACCGCTTGCCATAACCGACACGGGCACTCCCTTATAAGTTCCCGTATAACCGTTAATTCCACGAACCGAATTTACAAGACGTGGGTTTTCAAGAAAGTTTTCGGCAATAAATTTTGCACGTAAGGGGTCCCCCGGCATAAGCACGGTTTTTGCAAAATCGTCAGGAACGGCATTTATATGTGGGGTTGGATAATTAGCCATAATTGCACCTTCTTATTTATCGTATTTATCGCACAAAGCAGTTATTTGGTCGGCAAACTTTGCAATTTCTTTATTAGAGCTATCCTTGTTTTTATTAATAACCGAAAGCAATCGCTGACCTGCGGCATAAAGACGAGAGAATACCGTTTCTGCACGGTGTCTGCCCTCGCTCTTGCGCTCAACACGAACAATTCTTCCTTTTTCGATGCACTCGCCTGTTGTAAGGTCATATTTGTCACCGCTAAAGGGTGCTATGGCGTTTACACCGAGTTTTTGTTCAATTTCTTTTGCAAAGGTGTCACAAACGCTATCATCACCGTGGTTTACAAACACGGTTTTAACCGATTTTTTAATGTTAGAAAGCCATCCAATTAGCATATCCTTATCAGCGTGACCGCTAATACCTGCCAAGGTAGCAATACGTGCACGAACGTTAATTTCTTCACCAAAAAGTTTAACGGTTGTCTCACCATCAACAAGCTTGCGGCCAACTGTACCTTCAGACTGATAACCAACAAAAAGTATTGTGCTGTCACTTCGCCACAAATTATGCTTTAAATGATGGCGTATACGTCCTGCCTCACACATACCGGAAGCCGACAAAATAACCTTGGGACTTTCGTCAAAGTTTATCATTTTAGAGTCGTCCGATGTTACCGATAATTTAAGTCCGTTAAATCTTATAGGGTCTATTCCCTGCTCTAACAAATCAAGGGTTTCAGTATCGTAATAATCGGTAAGACCCGATGAATAAATATTTGTAGCCTCTACCGCCAAGGGACTGTCAACGTATACTGTAAAATTAGCATGATTTTTTATAAGCCCTTGCTCTTTTATATTACGGATAAGATATAACATTTCCTGAGTTCGGCCAATAGCAAATGACGGAATTACCACGTTGCCGCCTCTATCAAAGGTGTCCTGTAATATCTCGGTTAATTGTTCGGTATAATCGGGACGTGCGCCGTGTGTACGGTCGCCATAGGTAGATTCTATAACAACGTAGTCGGCTACAGGCGGCAAAGCAGGATCGTTTATAAGCGGACGGTTGGTGTTACCAAGGTCACCCGAAAAGATAACACGCTCTGTTTTACCGTTTTCGGTAACTTCAAACAAAATACTTGCCGAACCAAGCAAGTGACCTGCATCAATAAAGGTTATTCTTATGCCGTCAAAAATTTCTGTCGGCTCGTTATAGTCGTAAGAATTAAAAAGCTTTAGTGCGTTTTCGGCATCCTGCAGTGTATAAAGGGGCACGTATTCACCCTGACCTGCACGCTTTGCCTTACGGTTGCGCCACTCGGCTTCAAACTCTTGTATATGCGCCGAATCACGAAGCATAATATTACACAGCTTACGTGTAGCAAGTGTAGAGTATATTTCGCCCTTAAATCCCTGTGATACCAGCGCAGGTATTTTACCCGAATGGTCAATATGTGCGTGTGTAAGGCAGACGGCATCAATATCGCAAGGCGTTACGGGTATCTCACAGTTTTCGTAAATATCTGCACCCTGTTCAAGTCCGCAGTCTACAAGTATGTTTTTACCGCACGCCTCTATTAAAGTGCAAGAACCGGTAACCTCGTGCGCCGCACCTAAAAAAGTAAGCTTCATACAAAATACACTCCCAACATAAATATTCTTTTCATTTATATTTTACCATATTTATGCTATGAAATAAAGTAAAATTTATGAATAAATTGTTGGAAGTGTTTTTATATTAAAATTTATTCTTGCGTTAAATCATAAAGCAAGGTTTTTATGTTTTGATAAATATAATCAGGAGTTACACTATAGCGTTTAATATCATCGGTTGTACCTTCGCCCGACAAGACAAAAATTCCTGTAACATCGGCATTTACGGCACAGGCGATATCGGTATAAAGTCGGTCGCCTATGAGGGCAGTTTGCTCTTTGGTAAATCCTGTTTTCTCTAGTGCTAAATCAACCATAAGTGAATTTGGCTTGCCAATAAAAAACGGTCTTTTTCCTGTGGCATTATACAGCATTTCACTAACCGAACCGCAATCGGGTACCGAACCAAACGATGTTGGACAAACAAGGTCGGGGTTTGTTGCTATATAGTCAATATCACGACCAAGCAATATGCAGGCATCCTCTAATTTTTTAAAGGAAAGCTCGGTATCAAAGCCCATACAAAGACAGTCGACATCATCTTCTAATCTGTCGGTTATAGGAAGTCCTTCTTTTTTTAGTTGACTTTTAAAAGAGTTTGTACCAAGAGCGTATATCTTTTTATACTTTTTGGGCTTCATATAAAAAATGGTTGCATCTATTGAAGTCAAGAAATCATCTTGTGTAGCAGTAATACCAAGTTTTTCTAATTTTTCTATATATTTATCTACGCTTTTAGATGAATTGTTGGTAAGAAACATATATCTTCCGCCAACACTTTTTATGTACTGTAAAAACTCGATAACACCGTCAAACAAATACTCGTCAAGGTAAATTGTACCGTCCATATCCAATAGATAAAGTTTTTTGCTTTTTAAGTTTTCCATTACTTACTCCTGTTTTGAGTAGCAACAATGTTGCTGCCGAATACATCTTTTATAATTACATCTCCAACCGCTATAGGAAGTTTTGCCGTAACGGAGTTTATAATCTGCATACACTCGCGCATTTTTTCTTTTGGTATGGGTGTATCGGTCTTTACCGAAACCAAACTGCCATTTTCACACATTACGGTAGAGGTTACCGTTCTTTTTGGACTTGTGCACTCGGTTTTAGCATAGATTTCACCTCTTTTACAGGTGTTTCCACGCACGTTGATTACTTTATTATCCTCGATTTCCACAACAAGTTCGCATCCTAAAGGACACACTATGCAGGTAAGATGTCTTTCCATATTATAGCACCTCCAATGAAAAATGCAATTCTTTTGCGCCCTGTAATTGCTCACGTTTTATTGTTATGCTTTCCATTTCGCCCGGAGCAAGCTTAGGTTTGCGTTTTGAAAGTATTAGTGTATCACCATCAGTTACATTGATTTTTGCATTTTTATAGACGTCGCTCACTCTGAAGTAAAGTGTTACATCCTTTGCGTCGGTTATAAACTGCGGTACGGTGTATCTAATTTTTCCGTCGGTTTTAACCGGTATCTCAACGGTTTGTTTTTTGCCGTGTTCTATATACCGAGCAGCAGCTTTTCCGGCAAGTTCTGCTTCGCTTGATACAAAGTCTACCAAATCGTGCACGTGCAACACGTTTCCGCAAGCAAAAATTCCCTCACATGAAGTTTGACGGTCTTGGTCAACAACAGCACCATTTGTTATGTTGCTGATATCAACATCCGCTTTTTTTGAAAGTTCATTTTCGGGAATAAGTCCTACTGATAATAGCAATGTATCACAAGGAATATATTCGCAAGTATCAAGAATTACTTTTCTGTTTTTGTCAACCTTTGCAATGGTTACACCCTCTAATCGTTCTTTACCGTGTATTTCAACAACGGTGTGACTTAGTCTGAGCGGTATATTAAAATCGTTAAGACACTGCTCAATATTTCTGGCAAGTCCTCCGGAATATGGCATAAGTTCACAAACGGCATGCACCTTTGCACCCTCCAAAGTCATTCGTCTAGCCATAATAAGTCCGATGTCGCCACTACCTAAAATAACCACGTTTTTACCGGGAAGATAACCCATAGTATTTACATATTTTTGTGCTGTGCCTGCACTGTATATACCTGAAGGACGTGTACCGGCGATATTTAACGCTCCTTTTGATCGCTCACGGCATCCCATAGCAAGAATTATTGCTTTTGCTTTTATCTCGAAAATTCCGTCATATGAATTTGAAGCAGTTATTATTTTATCGCTTGTAATATCAAGCACCATAGTGTTAAGCTTGTGCTCAATACCTAATTCTTTTACCTTTTTTTCATATTTCCATGCATATTCGGGACCTGTTAATTCCTCGCCAAATTTGTGCAGACCAAAACCGTTATGTATACACTGTTGCAAAATACCGCCGAGTTGCCCTTCTCGCTCTAAGATAAGTATATCTTTTATACCGCTTTCTCTTGCCGCTATTGCCGCACTCATACCGGCAGGTCCCCCACCAATGATAACTAAATCTCTCACAGGATTTCGCCTCCTTTGGTTTTTGCTACGTTAATCTTTGATTTTCCACCAAATTTTGTAACCTCGTTAAAAGGAATTCCAAGTTCTTGTGATAAAATTTCTGCTATATAAGGGCCGCAAAAACCGCCCTGACAACGTCCCATTTGAGCACGGGTTCTACGCTTGACACAGTCTAAATCACAAGCACCGGGATTACGACGTATAGCATCAATAATCTCACCCTCGGTTATACCCTCGCAACGACATACAATTCTGCCGTAAGCGGGATTGGCTTTTATAATTTTATTTTTTTCATCCGTAGATGCATCAAAAAACTTATGAGAGGACTCTCTAATCGGGTTATAATTTTGGTTTTTGATAAGCTTTAAACCCTGTTCAGTTAAAAGTTCAACAATATATTCGGCAATTGCCGGCGAAGCCGATAAACCGGGTGACTCTATACCGGCGGCATTAATAAACTGCTTTTTGGGAGAATTTATTATAAAATCTCCGGTACTGCCTACAGCTCTAAGTCCACAAAAAGATGTAATTGTTTTTGAAAGTGGAACAAAGTTTAAATTTTCCTGTGAATTTTTAATTATTTCACAAAGTCCATCTTGTGTTGTGGCTTTATTTTCTTTGTCATTTATATTGACCGATGTTGGTCCTAAAAGCAAATTTTGGTCCACAGTGGGAGATACCAAAATTCCTTTACCCATTTTGGTGGGTGTTCTAAAAATAGTGTGTGTTACAATCTCACCACACTCTTTATCAAGCAATATATATTCGCCACGTCGAGCATAAACTTCAAAACTATCATCGCCTATAAGTTTTGCTATTTTATCACTGTAAATACCGGCACAGTTTATTACATATTGTGCTTTGACACTGTCGTTTTGTGATTTAATAATAAAACCATTTTGACTTTCATTAATGCTTGTGACCTCAAAATTACGCTTAAGTTCAGCGCCGTTATCCATAGCATTACCAATAGCCGCAACAGTAAGCTCGTACGGGCAAACTATTGCGCCTGTAGGAGCATATAACGCACAAATGACATTGTCAGAAAGATTGGGTTCCAAACTCTTTAGTTCTTGCTTTTCAACAATACGCAGTCCTTCTACACCGTTTTTTATGCCTCTTTTTAAAAGTTCGTTTATGGTGTCTCGGTCATCTTTGTCAAAGCCTATTACTAATGAGCCGTTGTTTTTATATTTAACTCCAAGTTCTTTACAAACGTCTGGCATCATTTTTGAGCCCTTAACATTAAGCATAGCCTTTAAACTGCCCTCTTTGGCATCAAACCCTGCGTGAACAATTGCAGAATTCGCCTTTGTAGCACCCATAGCAACGTCATTTTCTTTTTCAAGAATACAAATTTTTAAATTATATTTTGATAAAGTTCGAGCCGTCATTCCGCCGACAACACCAGCTCCTATAATTGCCACGTCGTACATTAAATATCCCCCTATTGACAAAATTTTAAGTCATATAGTATAATAAAACAATCAAAAACGGCTGTCAATGAGCGGCTAAAACAACGATAAACAATCAAAAACGCTCAATAGAGGTGTAATATGTTAAAAGAGGAACGATACGATAAAATACTATCTGTTTTAGATGAGGAAAAATATATTTCCGCACAAAAATTAAGCAAAAAACTGTTTGTAAGCTTACCCACTATCAGACGTGACCTTGCAGAGCTTGACCGAAGGAATCAAATAATACGCAGTCACGGTGGTGCAAAGGCTATTGAGCCTGAACACATAGTGGCTCCACTTGATTTTAGAAAAACCGTTCACTCAACCCAAAAACGAAAACTTTGTCAAGCGGCGGCAAATTTAGTAAATGATAATGAGATTATATTTATTGATGCTTCGACAACAACACTTCAAATGGCAGATTTTTTAAGCGATAAAAAGAATATTACCGTTATTACCAATGGTATACCCCTTGCGGCATTACTGGTACAAAAAGGAATTAAAACCTATTGCACAGGTGGCGAAATTTTTCAGAATTCGTTAGCACATTTTGGAAGCTTTGCAGAAGAATTTATTAGAAAATTCAATATAGATACAATGTTTTTTTCTTGCCACGGTGTAAATGAAAGCGGTATGCTTACAGACCCGTCTCTTCCTGAAACACAAATCAGACGGGTTGCAATTAATCAATCTAAAAAAACTGTTTTTCTTTGTGATAAATCAAAATTTTCATTATCTACCCCATATAATTTAATGCCAATTAACGATGTAAATTTTATTGTTACCGACTATGCAGATATTACCCATTACTTAGAAAAAGATGGCAAAAATAAAATTATTATTGTAAAATAACAAAAACTCGTCAAAGTTTAACTTTGACGAGTTTTTATTACTCTTAAATTGGTTTGATTGTAAAATTAAATATAATTTTCTTTTCATTTACACGGTACTGCTCGGCAAGCTCGGGTCCACACGAATTAGAACCGATTCCCGATACCTTGTAATCAATACGTAAATGGGTTTTACCGTCACGTACAAGTTCATTTATGTGTTGTGCCTTTGTAAGTGTATCGGTACTGTAAGAAGATACGTTAAACTCAAAACTGTCGGCCTCAAACTGCATTTTGCCTATAGTAAGCATTTTAGCCGCTGTGTGATTACCGTGCTCTTGCGGACGGATATATTCAAAATATTCGTAATCTGCTGCGCTTTCATACATACCAATACTACCTGCGTGGCACATATCATTATAACTTTCATACGGTCCGTTTGCAAAATACTTAAATGAGGCATTTTCTTGTGGCAGACACATCTCAAAGCCCAAGCGAGGCAGCCAATAAGCGTTTTCACGAACATCACCGTCAAGAGATACGTTTATTTTACCCAAGACGTCAACACTTACTGTAAGGGTGTATCTTATCCAAGGCATACGGCTTACACCGGCAACGCTACCCTTTACTGTAATTACATTATCCGTGCAACTACACTCATAAACCTTTCCAAAACGGGTGTGATAACATTCCCCTACCCAGGTGCCGAGCCAGTGACTTTTAACCTTGCGGTCGTTGTCGGTAGGAGCACGCCAAGAGGTAAGCTTTATTACGTCGCAAATTTGGCGCTCGCCATCAATTACAATATCGGTAAAATTGCCATAGTAGCGTGAGAAGGTGTAACAGAAGTTATCGCCTTTAATGATATAATCGTTACCCTCTTCCTTTACTTCAGCTAAAGGCAAGGTTTCCTCTTTTACTGCTTGGAAAGGCAATTTATGTTGTGTATGAGCAACAACCTCATCACCCTGTAAAAGTTCACAGTTAAGATATGCACCAAACTCACAGTAAAGCTCTGGGATATCAATATTTAATTCCTTATTTTCAAGCGGAGCTACATCCAAAACTATGCTGTTTTTGCAAACCGTTTTCTCATCTGCAATAATACTATATACAAACTTAAACTCGTTAAGATTTGTAAAGCTGTATCTGTTTTTTACAGTAAGTATACCGTTTTCAAAACTTGTAGCAATTGGCTGATACGCCGCTTTTACTTCAAGTGAACCTGCCTTTAATTTGCGGTCATAGGTAACAACACCGTCGCAGCAAAATTCACCAAAGTTTACAAGCTCGCCTTTAAAATCGCCACCGTAGCATGGAACACCGTCTTTAAACACGGTGTGGTCTGCCCACTCCCAAACACATCCGCCAATAAGGGATTTGTGTTTATTAAACATTTCTACATATTCGTAAACGTCGCCGGGGCCATTACCCATAGCGTGAGCATACTCGCAAAGGAAAATAGGCTCGGTAATACCTTCGTCTGCCATAAACATTTCAAGATCACTAAAGGATGAATACATACGAGAGTAAATCTGCGATACACCGGGGAAGCCTTCACGACAGGAGCATTCCCAATGACAAAGTCGTCCGTCACCCAAAGATTTTACGTAATCTGCCATAGCAACAAAGTTTTCCCCATGACCCGATTCGTTACCGAGTGACCACATAATAATACTTACGTGGTTTTTATCACGCTGTACTGTACGAACCATACGCTCAAGATGCTCTTTTTTCCAATCGGGATGAGTACCGGGCCAGTTGCCTGCAGGCTCGGTATAATTATAGGGTTGTGATGCATAACGACAGATAAAGCCGTGCGTTTCTATATCACATTCAAGTATAACGTAAAGACCATATTCATCGCAAAGCTCAACAAAGCGAGGTGGTGGCGGATAGTGTGAAGTGCGAACGCAGTTCATATTGAGCTGTTTCATAAGCTTAATATCGGCAAGCATTTCTTGGTCGGTTTGGTACCATCCCCCCGTAGCACTTGTATCGTGGTGGTTTACGCCATAAAGCTTTACGGGCACACCGTTTATAAGAAGTTCACGGTCTTTTGAAATTTCTATGGTTCTGAAGGCGGTCTTTTGTGTAATTATTTCACCTTCACGTTCTATCTTTACAGTATAAAGCTGTGGTTTTTCGGCATTCCAAAAAACAGGATTTTTAAGCGTAAACTCTACCTCTTCACCGTTTTTACTCTCAATAAAATCACCGTTTGTGTCGTAAAGAGAAACCGTTGCTTCTTTGTTAGCATCAACGGTAATTTTATTATCCCTTGCAGTAACGGAAACGTCGGTTATATGCTCATTTGGGCGTTGTAATATGTAGCAATCACGGAATATACCATTCATCCTGAAAAAGTCCTGATCTTCAAGATAACTGCCACAGCACCATTTAAGCACTTTAACTGTAATATCATTTGTGCCCTCGCACACAAAATCTGTAATATCAAACTCTGCCTGCAAATGACTGCCTTGTGTAAAGCCAACGTATTTTCCGTTTATGTAAACAAATGCACAAGAAGACACACCCTCTAAAACAAAGTACATCTTGCCCCAAAGGCTTCTAATATCAAATTTTCGGTTATAAACACCGCACGGATTATCATCGGGAACGTATGGCATATCAACAGGATAAGGATATTCCTGATTTGTATAGTTTACTATGTCATACCCTTCGGTCTGCCAACAAGACGGTACAGGAATAGTATCCCAATTATCTATTTTTTCCGGTACGTCTATTTCACGCTCAAAATATTTAAAATTCCAAGTGCCGTTAAGCAAATTATATTCTGATACACCGGAGGGTATATAATAACTGCGTGGCGCACATCTATTTTCACTTGTCATATATGGGTTTTCGTAGATTCGCATAAACACTACCCCTTATCTCTTAGATATAATACTCTTGTGTTTCTATGCTTATAAACACTAAGCACCAACCCTACACCCAAATACATACATATAAGCGACGTACCGCCTGCACTAAAGAAAGGCAGTGTTACACCGATAACAGGGAGCAAAGCCACACACATACCAATGTTAATTACAATTTGTGCAAGCATCATACCAAAAAAGCCTACACATATTATTTTTCCGTTTGGTTTGTTGCAGTTTCTTGCAATATTAACCGAACGGAAAGCAATGGCGGCGAGCACAAGCAGTACCACCATACAGCCTAAAAATCCAAGTTCTTCACCTATACTCACAAAAATAAAGTCGTTTTGTCCTTCGGGCACACCGCCTATTTGGGTTAAACTTCCGTTAAACAGTCCTTGTCCTGTTAATCCACCATTTGCAAGCGCCATACGACCACGATATTGCTGATAGGTAGCACCCATAATGTCGGACTCGATATCAAACATATTTATAAGTCGTGCACGTTGCTCATCGTTCATTACAATAAAATATATAATCGGCGAAGCTGCCAGCAATGTAGTAAAAGCCAAAATAAAATACTTCCACGAAACGCCTGCCGCCCACATCATACAAAGCACCATTACTGCAAAAACAAGAGCAGTACCGTCGTCACCCTGAAAATGTATAAGTAACACGGGTATTGCGCCGTGTGCACATACAGGAATCAAGTATTTTAATTTGTTTATGTTATCTTTAACACGGCTTAAATGTCCCGAGAAGGTAATTATAAAACAAATTTTTAAAAGTTCCGACGGCTGAAATGTTGTGAATCCCAAATCAAGCCACGCCTTGTCGTCGGTACCCTCAGGAGCCCAACCTATAAAAAAGGTTAGTATAACGGGCACAATGCCTACAAGTGCAAATAAATACCAATATTTAAAAAGTTTATCATAATCAAAACTTGATATAACAATTGCAGCAGCAATTCCAACAAGCATACCAAGAATTTGAACCAACAACGGACGAACGGTATCAAGATGTCTTGTAGCAGAAAAAACCGCCAGACAGCCATAACTTGTAGCAAAAAGACAAAGTATTACCATCAGCTTGTCCGTTTCACGTATAAAGTCCGCAATACGTGATATAATTCTACCCATTATGCCACCCGCCTTTCTCAAAATTATATACATTGTCATTATATTAAATATCTACACATTTTTCAAGTGTTATACAAACAAAAAATGCCATTATGAAAAACACAATGGCATTTTTTACTTTTATAAATTATTTAATTCTTTTGCATACGGTATAGACGGTGATGCACCTTTTCGTGAAACAGCAATTGATGATGCTTTAGAAGCAAGTTTTAAGGCGTAATCAATGTCCTTTCCTTTTGCTATGGCACTAATAAAATATCCTGTAAAGGTATCGCCGGCGGCGGTTGTGTCGGCAACTCGGGTTTCATAAATCGGCTGTATTATAAAGCTTTTAGCATTTTTAAATATGCAGCCCTTATCCCCTAATGTCAGTATTAAATTACTGTCGGGATATTTTAGTATAAAGTTTTGAGCAATCTCGTCTGGGTCTGCACTACCAAACAACGCTTCACCCTCTATCTCGTTACAAAACCACCACTTAACATATTGAAGCGGTAAATCAAGTAAAGAAACATCATAAGGTGATGGATTAAAGGCAATCTGCATATTCTTTTTTTGTGCTATGCGGAAAGCAAAATCTAAATTACTTACCTCGTTTTGAAGCAGTAATATATCATTTGGCTGAGCATCACAAAGAAAGCTTTCAATATACTTTTTATCTACAAGCTGATTGGTGCCGCCATACAACAAAATGCTGTTTTGACCGTTTTTGTCAAGCTGAATAATTGCGTGACCACTACTTTTATCCGAAATTTCAATACGACTTGTATCGGCGCCGCTTTCATTTAGTATATCCTTTAAAAAAGCACCGTCGTGACCAAGTACTGCGCCGTGAATAACGTTACCGCCTGCACGTGACACAGCAACCGACTGATTAAGCCCCTTACCACCTGCAAATATTTGCATATTTTCTGATGACAGGGTTTCTCCGCCGGATACAAAATGGTCAACCGAGTAGACGTAATCAATATTAAGTGAACCTAAATTGTATATTTTCATATCATCACAACTTTATATGTTTCATTGTAAGCTCTACTGCATCGGTAATGTTGATAGTACCCACACCAAAAATAGAGGTATGCAGTTTATTGTTTATTGGTTTTGTCCAAAGTTTATCAATACATGTTATACCAAAAGCCATTCCAAGTATTGATCCAACCGTTGCACCGTTGCAGTCGGTATCAAAACCGGTTTCAACCGCCATACAAATAGATTTTCCGTAATCACCCTTGCCGTAAAGCAGTGATGCTACAACTATCATAGCGTTTGAAATTGTATGACACCAGCCGTGCGTGGTGTATTCATTATAACGGTTATGAATATCTCTAAAGCAATCCTCTTGTGATACACCGTTTTCAAATCCGTTTATAACATCAATAATCGCTTCATAAAGTCTTGATGTGTATGGAATTTGAGCAAGACCGCCGTAAATTATCTCTTTTATATCATTTGTAACAGCGGCAGTAGCAATCATTGCCGCAATAAACATTTCACCGTATATGCCGTTTTTAACGTGTGAGATTGAAGCATCACGAAAAGCCATTTCTGCGGCAAACTCAGGATTACCGGGTGCAATATAACCAAAATAGTCACCACGTATTTGCGCGCCAATCCATTCACGGTACGGGTTTTTATATACTGCCGACTCGGGCGGCTCGTATCCGTTCACAAAATTGCAAAATGCAACACGTTCGGCTGTGCAATATGCATCTTTGGGTTGCAAACTGAGCCATATTCTTGACATATCATAATCGGTAAAATCTTTGCCGTATTTTTCTATAAGCTTTTGAGCAAGAACTACGTAGTTGGTATCATCATCTACCGGCATACCGTCCATTTCATCGGCGAAGGGACGGTTTTCAAACCTGAATCGGTAGTTTTCTACCATTTTTGTATCTATGTCTTTACGAACAATATATCTATGCATAGGATAATTGTTTGAATTTTTGAGCACGGGGATAAGTTCGTCAGTTTTTATACCTTCAATAGTTTTTCCTAAAAGGCAACCGCATATTCTACCCATCCAGGCGCCGTGAATTTTGTCCTTAAGTGTGCTCTTGTCAACCTTGTTTGTAACCGTAGTTCTTTTTCTTAAAGCCTTTATTTCATCAAGGGTTGACGGTTCGTTATATTTATAGCCTTCAACGGTTTTAGCGTTGCAAACTATGTGGAATAGCACGTCGCCGAGTTTTTTCTTTATTTCACCGTGAGGTAGTCTTGTAACAGCATCAAATAAATCCTTGTACTGCGCAATATCAAGTCCTTCTTCTACCGACTGCAGATATTCTGTTTGTAGCCCAAGGGTTGAATAATATGACTCCCAAACATGAATATTATCATATTTTGGTTTTAACTCCTTTGTGGCTTTTAATTCTTCAATTATTCTGGCATCACTATCAAAAATGAGCGCATCAAGTGAAATATCAAAATGCTTTGATATTTTTATAAGCTTGTCAAGATCAGGCAAAGATGCACCGCTCTCCCACTTTTGTACCGATTGACGTGATACGCCAAAAAGCTCTGCAAACTGCTCTTGTGACATATCGGCATTTGCACGCAATTTACTTATAACGTTATTGACTGCCATAACCCACACTCCTAATTGTTTTTTTCATTATAGCATCTTAAATAATCAAACACAATAAATCTACAATTGCATTTTTTGCAACCGCAGGTTGTCAAAAAACAAAGACTGCCCATAGATATCGGACAGTCTTTTTTCTTTATTCTATGGAAATTACCTTATAACCCTGTGATTCTATTGCATTTTTAAGCGCATCGTCGGCAACACTGGCGGTAAGCTCTACGTTTGCGATACCTGTTTTGTGGCTGATATCCAAAACTGCTACACCGTCAATAGCTTCTAACGCATTTTTTGCATGTGCTTCACAATGCGGACACATAAGTCCTTCTATTTTAATTATCTTTTTCATTTTCTTATTTTCCTTTCTTTTTGTGTTTTTTACTTTAAAAAAGTTAAGCCGTAATGCATTTATTACAACACAAAAGCTTGAAAGGCTCATAGCCGCCGCACCAAACATGGGATTTAGCTCCCAACCAAACAGAGATATACACGCTCCTGCGGCAAGCGGTATTCCTATTGTGTTATAAATAAATGCCCAGAACAGATTTTCTTTTATATTGGTCAGCGTTTTTTTGCTAAGTCGCACTGCGGTAACCACGTCGGATAGATTGCTGTTCATAAGCACAACGTCGGCTGATTCTATCGCAATGTCCATACCGTTGCCAATCGCCATACCAATATCTGCTGTGGTAAGCGCTACAGCATCGTTTATACCGTCGCCAACCATAATTACCCTGCCCTCGCCTTTAAGCGCAGAGATAACATTTGCCTTACCGTCGGGCTTAATGCCTGATTTTACTTCGGTAATACCAACCTGACGAGCCACCGCTTTTGCAGTTTTGGCATTATCACCTGTAAGCATTATAACTCTCTTACCTAAGTTTTCAAGCTGTGAGATTGCCGCTTTTGCTTCGAGCTTTATTGAATCGGCTACCGCAATAATACCAATTAAATCGTTACCTTTTACAAACAGCATCGGAGTTTTGCCCTCGTCTGACAATCTGTCGGTAATGGTAATTATGTTATCGGTATTTATTCCATTTTCTTTTGCGGCAGATACACTACACGCAAAGCAAGACTTGCCGTCAATATTAGCCGAAACGCCAAAGCCGGCTGTTTCGCTGAAATTTGTTATGTCAAAAGGCTCTACCCCTTGTTCTTTTGCGTGTTCATTTATAGCTGTAGCCAACGGATGAGCGCTGTTTTTTTCAAGCGAATAGGCAAATTTTAGCAAAGCTTCTTTTTGTATATCAGCCATTGGTATTATATCGGTAACCTCGGGTTTACCGCTTGTTACGGTGCCTGTTTTATCAAGAACAATAATACTACATTTACCACACATCTCAAGTGCAGACGCAGTTTTAAAAAGTATGCCGTTACGTGCACCAACACCGCTACCAACCATTATGGCAACAGGTGTAGCAAGTCCCAACGCACAGGGACAACTGATTACCAATACCGATATTGCCCTTGCAATAGCAAAGCCAAAATCCTTACCTATAATTAACCATATAATAAGTGTTACAAGCGAGATTGCAAGCACAGCAGGCACAAAAACTGCTGATACCTTATCGGCAATTCGGGCAATTGGTGCCTTTGTGGCAGAAGCATCGCTTACCATTTTTACAATTTGTGCTAATGTGCTGTCAGCACTTGCCGCAGTAGCACGACAAACAAGTCTCCCCGTTTTATTTATTGTACCGCTTGACACACGACTACCCTCTGTTTTATCGGAAGGAATACTCTCACCCGTAAGGGCCGATTCGTCAACGGCACTACTTCCCTCAAGCACAATTCCGTCAACTGCAAAGCTTTCTCCGGGAAGCACTATAATTACATCATCCTTTAAAACGTCTTCGGCATTTACGGTTATTTCTTTTCCGTTTTTTAATACTCTGACTGTTTTTGGAGCTAATTCAAGTAAAGACTTTATAGCGTTTGTTGTTTTTCCTTTGGCATAATTCTCTAACAATTTACCTACCGTTATAAGAGTTAGTATCATGGCGGCAGATTCAAAATACATACCGTGCAACAGATGATGTAACTGTGGTCCGCTTGCCACGGTCATTTTAAACAGATTTGCAATGCTGTAACCGTATGCCGCCGCAGAGCCCAAAGCTACCAAAGTGTCCATATTTGGAGCACGGTTAATAATGCCTTTAAATCCGTTTATAAAAAACCTTTGGTTTATAACCATAACAGCAGTTGTAAGCAACATTTGTATAATTGCCTGTGCAAGATAATTGTCTGCTAAAAAATTGGGTAACGGTGCGCCCCACATAGTGTGAAACATTGAAAAATACATAAGCACACACAACAAAATGCAAGAGCTTATAAGTCGGATTAAAATATTTTTATTTGATTTACTATCTGTATTTTGTACCGGTTTTTCCCTTGAAACAGTCTGCTCTACGCCATAACCGGCGTTTATTACGGTATCTATTATTGTTTGCGTATCAACCTCATCATTTACCGTCATATCACCCGTAAGCAGATTAACACTACACTCGGTTACACCGTCAAGTGAGGCTACCGCCTTTTCAACACGAGCGCTGCAAGCAGCACAGCTCATACCCGTTACCTTAAATTTTTGCATTTTGTCACCACCTTGGTTAGTATTTGCTAACTGAATATATTATATATCCTCCCTCACCGTTTTTCAAGCAATAAAATAAGACAACCGAAATATTTTTCGGTTGTCTTTATAGTTTTTAGAAGCCTAAAAGCTTAGTACCTGACTCTTCGAGTGTTTCACGCTCTGATAAAGCCTCGGCATCGGTAGCGCCTACTGCGCTAAGATATAGCTTAATCTTTGGTTCGGTACCGGATGGACGAACAATAAGCGAACTGCCGTCTGCAAAGTAAAAACCTAAAACGTTTGATTTTGGTAAATCAATTGCCGAAATCTTACCGCTTGCAATATCAAGACTTTCAGACTTGTTAAGGTTATCAAATCTTGCAACAGTTAGACCGCCGATTTCACTTGGTGGATTGTTAGCTAAACGGTCCATAATATCGGCAATCTGCTTCATACCGGCCTGACCTTCGCAGGTAAAGCTTTTTTGTGAGCAGTAGTAATAACCGTATTTGTCATAAAGCTCTGAAAGCACTTCAATAAGGTTTTTACCCTGCAATTTATAGTAAGCCACCATTTCGCAAATAAGCATTGATGCTATAACAGCGTCCTTATCACGCACATATGTGCCTGCCAAATAGCCGTAGCTTTCTTCAAAGCCAAATACGTAACGATCTTCTTCACCTACGGCTTCAAGATTACCAATCTGTTCACCAATAAACTTAAAGCCTGTAAGCACGTCACGAAGCTCACAACCGTAATCCTCGGCGATTTTAAGACAAACGTCGCTTGTAACTATAGTTTTTACAGCTACAGGATTTTGTGGCAAGGTGCCGTTTGCTTTGCGACATTTTAAAATATATTCAAGCAGTAATGCGCCTACCTCATTACCTGTAAAGAGACGGTATTCATCACCGTTTGGTATTGCAATACCAACACGGTCAGCATCGGGGTCGGTTGCAAGGAGCAGGTCGGGTTTAACGGTTTCAGCAAGCTTTAATGCACACTCAAAAGCCTGACGTATTTCAGGATTGGGGTAAGGAGCTGTTGGGAAATTGCCGTTTGGTAATTCCTGCTCGGGCACTACAGTTACGTTGGTTGCGCCTATTTTAGAAAGAATTGCACGAACGGGTTTGTTACCTGAACCGTGAAGCGGAGTGTAAACCACGTTAAGCTTTGACATATCAATATCACGGTTAACTCGTCTATCCTCTACAGCGGCGAGATAAGCTTCAATTACGTCTTCACCAATATATTCTATTTTGCCTTCATTAAGTGCCGCATCAAAATCCACACGTTTAACACCGTCAAAAATATCAACACTGTTCATAATGGAAAGCACGTAATCAGCGGCCTCAAGACCTAACTGACAACCGTCGTTACCATAAGCTTTGTAACCGTTATATTTTGATGGGTTGTGGCTTGCAGTTACAACAATACCTGCATCGCAACCGAGATGACGCACTGCAAAAGAAAGCATTGGCGTAGGCATAAGTTCTTTATAGATATATACCTTAATACCGTTTGCCGCAAGAATAGCAGCAGCATCACGTGCAAAAACATCGGATTTAATGCGGCTGTCATATGCTATTGCAACCTTACCGTTTTTAGTTACCGAGTTTACATAGGCCGCAAGACCCTGTGTTGCCTTGCCAACTGTATAAACGTTCATACGATTGGTGCCTGCGCCAATAACGCCACGAAGACCGCCCGTACCAAATTCAAGATCTTTATAAAAAGCATCGCTTATTGCCTCGTCATTACCCTCAATAGCCTTAAGCTCGGCTACAAGGTCGGGGTCAATAGTTGCCTTTTCGCACCAGAGTTTGTATTGTTCATTAATCATTGCCAAAACCTCCTTAGTTTATATACATATTAATTTTATATTTAAATTAATAACTTGTCAACCAAAATTTGGCGAGAGGTTGTGACAATATTTTTATTTAAGAAAAGCTTCCAAGTCCAAAACTGACGGTCAAAGCCTTGTCCACACGATTCATAGCACCGGGGTCAATGGCGCCCATCTTTTCTTTTAGGCGTTGTTTATCTATTGTTCTGACCTGTTCAAGCAGTACTATACTGTCTTTACTAAGACCACAGCATTCGGCGCTTATATTAATATGCGTTGGCAGATTTGATTTTTCGTGCTGACTGGTAATAGCCGCAGCAATTACCGTAGGACTGTATTTGTTGCCCACGTCGTTTTGTACTATAAGCACCGGTCGTACACCGCCCTGCTCTGAGCCTATAACAGGGCTTAAATCGGCATAATAAATTTCTCCTCGTTTTATATTCATTACCTATTCACACTCCGAAATATTACATTGTTGCATTACTATTTTTACCTCATTTGTAAAAATATAATCACGGCAAAATAAATTTTGCCTTACTGCATTTTATGAAAAATATATACATTGTGTGAAAATAAAACGACACTCACAAAAGCGAGTGTCGTTTTAGCCGCATGCTATCTTAATAGCGTCATCAAAATATCTCCTCTGCCAACCTGGCGACCGTAAAAGTCACAGGTTTTGTCAAGGCTTTTGTCATAATATCCCAAACGTCTACCGTTAAAATCACTTAACCATTTTTTGTTACCGGACCATTCCACCCAACCGAGTATTTTTCCGGTCCAATCTTTTATTGCCTCTCTTGCCATAATAACATCTCCTTAATACTGACAGCGGTAAAAATTTTTTGCTTTTTCTTATGTATAAAAACTATCTTAATGCAGACCACTTAGTATATTTAGGACAACCTGTATGCATAGCAGTAGGTCCCGGTGTTGCATCAGCAGGAACGCCCAAGTAGCATTTGCCTCTTGTACTTGGAGAATCTGTTTCGGCATTGCCTAATTTTACTATACGTGGGCCACCCCAGTTAGCACAGGTAGCACAGCATTTTGTGTGTGGAGTAAATGTTTTTGACATAATAATATCCTTCTTTCTTATGTTATATTTTTAATAAAAAATAGTGTTTTAACCACGGTCATTTTCGCCGTTTTCGCCTGCCCACATTTCTACGGTGTTGTAAATGGTATCACCGTAAAAGCCTGCCTGTGGACCGCCTATGCCGGCGGGCTTGAGCTCGCCGTTTTCATCATACAACTGCTCTATGCTTATATCAGAAATATCAATAAAGAACTCATAAAGCCTATCACGGTCTATTACATTGTGCAAAACCTTAGCAGTGTATTCAAAATCTTCATACGACATATCGTAAAGCGATTCTTTTTTGAAAACTTCGTGTTCTAAAATCGACCTACCGTCTACCTCTTTAAAGCGTAAATTATTACGTAAATATTCTATTTTTTTGATGATATTACTCTTTTTGTCCATCTTACTTATGGCAAACATAATATCAATTAACGGATTATCTTCTCTTTCAAAACCAAATGAAACAATATTTTCTGCCAATGCCCAGTTTCCTTTACCGTATTGTGGCAAAAATTCTTGCATAAAATCTTCGTATATTTCTTTTTTGTCTAAAATGCCTGCTTTTTCAAGTCGCTTCATATAAGGCCAAAAAGCATTTTCTACCTCGCCACCCCAATCTTTTTTGGTGAATTTTTTACGTTCACATTCACAGTCTGCGGGGCAGGTAAAATAAAATCTTGATTTATACCATAAGCAGTCACCTTTTTCACAGGTAGGCTCTAATACCTTTGCAATTTCTTCTTGCTTGGCTTTTTCCTGTGCCTGTGCTTCCTGTTTTTTCTGCTCTGCCTCACGATTTATTGCTTCCTCACGGCTTTGTTGTAATTTATCATTTATTTCACTTGATAAATTACCGGCAGCGGTTGAAAGCTCACCTGCTTTTTCTTTTGCTTTTTTTAACAAATCACCAAATCCCATATTTTAACCTCTTTTCATTTTAGGTATTGCTACCATTTATGAAAATATTTTAACTCTTTTTATTTACAAAGTCTTATGCTGTCAGCATAAAACCAAAAGATAAAGTTAAGCTTATCAAAAAACACAAGCACCTGCTATTTGTTTTAGCAGGTGCTTTTTGTTTTACTAATTATGCATTATGAATTATGCATTGTGCATTATTTAAAGATGTCGTTTAGATATATGTTATGCATAATCTTTGCAACTTCGCATCTTTGTGCGTTGCCTTGTGGGGCTATTGTAGAAGAAGTTTTACCGCTTATTACTCCCTTTTCAATTGCCCAGAGTATAGGCTGCTTTGCAAAGCCGGATACATTTTTATAGTCTTTATACTGTCTTGAGACTACATTTTCTCTGTTACTGCTGTAATCAGAATCATAACCCTTGTAATCAGCGTATCTGTAAAGGAAGGTTACGATCTGTTCACGGGTAACTTTATCACTAACACCAAACTTACCGTTTTGGTAACCTGTAACAATTCCCTTTTGTGCGCCCCAGTTTACTGCGGCTTCATAGTAGCTGTTTCTTACTACGTCAGGGAAACTTGATTTGTATTTATAGTTATTAAGGTTTACACCGTCAAGGCGGGCAAGCATTACAAGAAAATCTTGTCGTTTAATACTATCACTTGTACCAAACAATCCGTTCTGGTAACCTGACATAATGCCGTTTTCACTTACGTACTTTACAGCCTCGCTATACCAGGCATTTGTTGCAGCATCGGGATAGAGTCTGTAATGCCAGGTGGCATTATAAAGATCCGAATTATAATTACCTATTACTATTCTATCGGCCATTGCTCTTGTGCCGCAGTAATGCACGTCACTCAGGTTATCACATCCATGAAATGCCCAATCACCTATATTTACAACGCCTTTTCCTAATGTTATGCTTGCAAGATTGTTACAATCATAAAACACAGATCCTTCTATATTTATTACACTATCAGGAATAGTAATGCTAGTGAGGCTTCGGCACTTATCGAATGCTTTATAGCCTATGCTTATAACGCTACCGGGAATTGTAATACTGTTAAGTGCCACACATCCTGAAAACGTAAACTCATCTATGTTTTTAATAGTATTAGGAAGCACTACGATAGCAAGACTAACGCACCCCTCAAACGCAGAGTATCCTATTTCTGTAACGCTATTGGGAATAGTAATTTTGGTAATAGCAATGCAATCCTCAAATGCCCCATCATTTATGACTGTGACCGGATAACCACCCAAACTTGACGGAACCGTTACGTTGCCGCTAATAGATGTGTTAACGTCGGTTATTATCGCCTTACGGTCCCTAACCGCATATGTATAATATCCGCTAACTGCACCATAAATTACTTCTTCATATGCACTTGCCGTAAGTGTAAATGCCCCAAGCGGCACCGCACACACGATCAATGCAAACGCCAACACAACCGATAATAATTTTTTCATTTTTAAACTCCTCCTAAAACAAAAATTAATGCACGTGCAAACACGCTGCACAATCGGTAAACATATTTTAGCACTAAAAAGTTTAAAAATCTTATGCTGACAGCATAGTTGTATTTTTTTGTAGTTTATGGTATTATTAAATAAACAAGGGGATGAATAAAATGCAAAAAGATACATCAAAAATAGTTGAAGAGTTGGGACTTTGTCCCGATTTTAAAACCTTTTACAACGAAAACAAGCAATATCTTATTACCACTACCCTATCCGAAATGTTAGAGCAGTTGCTTAATAAAAAGGGACTAAAAAAATCCGACGTAATAAAGCAATCGGAAATGTCAGAGGTTTACGGTTATCAGATTTTTTCAGGAATACGTGTGCCCGAACGCAACAAATTGCTGTGTTTGGCTGTTGCTATGGGGCTTAATATTGACGAAATGCAAATCCTGCTTAAAACGGCAGGATATACTCCACTATACGTAAAACTACCTTTTGACAGCGTTGTACTTTACGGAATATGTAAAGGTATGTCGGTTATAGAAATTAACGAATTACTATACGAATACGGTTTAGATACTTTGGGGTAAAATATGAAAAAATGTCCGTTTTGTCAAGCTGATATAGAAGATAATGCACGCTTTTGTATTTTTTGTATGTCATCTTTGCAAGAAAAACAAAAAATTGAAGCAAAAGTCAAACCAAAATCCAAATGGCCTATTTTTACCGCGATCGGCGGTGTTTTTGCCGCAATTGGCGGTGTTGCTTTTGTGGTTATCGTTTCTTTATTGGTTGCGTTGATTTTAATTATATCATTGCTGTTTTTAGGTAAAAGCAACACAAACAACAACTCGTCATTATCATATTTTTCAGAACAAATCTTTTCATCCGATAAGGCTAACATTATTGGAAGCGACGAAGTTATTATTGGAAAAGATGATACTGAAAACACAAAAGACACAACCACCCAAACCGAAGAATCGACCGACGGTGATGATGTAAAAGGCGATGACAAACCCTCACATTCCGGCACGTCTTCCACCCATTCATCCTCAAAAGAAAGCTCATCCAGTTCAAAGGATGAATCAAGCTCCTCACCTGAAAGCGAAGTACCACCACCTTCTAAAACAGAGGCAGTATACATCTATCGTGATGCAGTTGCAACCGATTGCTATCCACCGGGGCACGCCGTGTACGACGTTACAGACGTTATTGTCATTACAGGGGTAAGCTCACCGTCATCTGACGGAATATATGTAATACCCGAAAAAATAAACGGTAAAAAGGTGGGCGCAATAATGCCGTCGGCCTTTAATGACCCTGCTATCAGCAGTACTGTTAAAAAGGTTGTAATTCCTGCCACAGTAAGAAGTATTTGGCAAAATGCTTTTTCAAACTGTTACAATCTTACCGATATTTACATATACAGTAAAGTAGTAGAGATATACGAAAATTCTTTTGCCGATGTATCAAAACGTAACGGTTCACTTACAATTCACTGCACAAGGGACTGCAGAAATTTTGAATTTTACTATTACCGGAATATTGCAGGTAATTACGGCGCCGCATACAAAGAATGGAATGGTGGCGATATAGGATGAGCAGTTTAAATACTACACGTGAGCAGTATATTGAAAGCCTATTAAAAAGTTACCGTTTGGTAAAGGTTCTATCGGATAAAAACAACTGTAAGGTTTTGCATTTAAGACACAAAAAAATAAACCGTGATTTAGTTGTCAGAAGCTTTCCAAAGGTTATTATATCCTATGATATACTATGTAACATATTAAGTAAAAACCTACCCGAAATATATGACACCATAACACTAACTGACGGGCAAATTGTACTTGAAGAATTTATTCGTGGTATAACCGTTGCCGATGTTATGAAAAGCGGTTATTATAGGTACCGTGGCGCAAAACGGGTACTTACCGACGTGTGTTGCGCTCTTGATGTTTTGCACCAAAATGGTATTGTTCACCGTGACATAAAACCCGAAAATATTATTATTTCAGATACCGGTCGTGTTGTTCTTATTGATTTTAATATTTCAAGAAAAGTTTCTGCCAACACAAAAGATACCGTTATTATGGGCACAGTAGGCTACGCCTCACCCGAACAGTTAGGCGTAACATCTACCGACTGCCGAACCGATATTTACGCTATGGGTATTTTGCTTAACGTTATGCTTACAGGCAAACACCCAAGTGAAAGTTTGGCGCAAGGCAGAGCAAATAAAATTGTTAAAACTTGCACCGCAGTAAACCCTAACGACAGATATCAATCGGCAATAAAATTAATGCAAGCATTATAAAAAACACATTCTCTGATACAACAGAGAATGTGTTTTAATTTTATATTTGTTTTTCTTTTTTCTGTCGTGCGCTGACTGCACCTTCGGGGTCGATTTCGCCCGCTTTAAGAAGTGAGATTTTTGTAAGCATAGGACCTACAAGTTCGTAAATAAGCACTGCAAAGAGTGTAATGTTAGCAACAATTTCACCAACATCTGTACCGTTTACTGTGCCAATCTCCTTAGCTTTAATTGCCATACCCAAAGCAACACCGGCTTGTGGGAAAAGTGTAATACCCAAATACTTAATAATATTAGGGTCGCTTTTTACCATTTGCGAACTGATTCTTGCACCAAAATATTTACCAAAGCAACGAACAAGTATATAAATTACGCCTATAATTACTATTGTAATGTTACCCAATATAGAAAGCTCAAACTCGGCGCCGCTTATTACAAAGAAAAGTATAAACAACGGTGCTGTCCAACGGTCGAGTCGGTCCATAAGATTTTCCGAGAAATCGCACATATTGCAGAATATGGTGCCGAGCATCATACAGGTAAGAAGCGGTGATATTGCAAGATGAATGCCACCCGCTATTGGAAGTGTATAGCTTAATTTTGAAATACCAACAGTTGCCAATACAAACGCAACCGACATTGCAAGTCGCTTTGAGCGTGAATGGAAAAATCTTTCAAAAAATGTAAATATTGCGCCAACAACAAAACCTAACAGCAGTGACAACGCAACCTCTAAAACAGGTTCAACAAGCACTGAAATTATGCTGATTTTGCCGTTAATAAACGCTTTTGCAACACCGTATGATATTGAAAACACAACAAGTCCTACTGCGTCATCAAGCGCTACTACAGGTAATAGCACATCGGTAACAGGACCTTTTGCCTTATACTGTCTTACAACCATAAGGGTTGCCGCAGGTGCTGTTGCAGCCGCTACTGCACCCAGAACTATTGCCGCAGGAAGCGGGAGCTTGTCGCCAACTATAAAATGTACTCCAATAAGTGCCGCATCTACCAAAAGTGTGGTGAAAACAGCCTGAAAAATACCAATAACCGTTGCCTGTTTGCCAATCTTTTTAAGCTGAGCAAGACGAAATTCATTACCAATTGCAAATGCGATAAATCCAAGCGCTATATCACTTAAAAGACTGTATTTACCGCTTGTAATATCGCTCTCAATAAAGCCTAAGCCCGCAACTCCCAATTTGCCCAAAACAAACGGGCCAATAAGTACGCCGGCTATAAGATATGCCGTAACTGCCGGAAGCTTTAATTTTTTAGCAAGACGTGAAAGCATTAGTCCTGCAAAAATTGCTACAGACAATGTGAGTAAAATTTCCACAAAAATCCCCTCTTGTTTTATAAAAAATTATTCTTAGGCTGGTAACGATATCATTAAGAGTCTAAAAATTTTCATACGGGAGTAAGTATATCACAACCGACATATAAAAACAAGTGTAAATTGACAATATTTTTACAAGATGTTATAATAAAAATATAATTATTTAAAGAGGGGTTTTTTATGAAAAATATAAAAAGGATTTCAGCTACACTTCTTGCAATACTGATTGTTGTATTGTCACTACCTGTGGCAACTGCCTCTGCCGCAACCGATGCCGATTTGCTTTATGGCAGAAAACTGCTCGGTCAGATGTCTGACGGAGCTGATATGGTTAAGGTTTACGACTATATGGTTGAAGAAATTCCAAAATTGACAGCCCCTATATATATGCCACAAAACGTAACTGTGAATTATGATGCTATGGTAACTATATATAATATGGTGTATTCCGACCATCCGGAATTCTTCTGGATAGCTAAAGGAACGCCTTCTGTTTGGGGAATAGATGTTGTTTCGGCCGTTTCCCCCATATACGTCACCGACGATACAGGTTACGGAAAATTCAGCAATCTTAATACCGCTAAAACACAATATAACAATAAGGTTGCAGAACTTACAAGCGGTCTTAACGGCAAAAGCAATTATGAAAAAGCAAAAATCTTGCATGACCGCCTTTGCAAAACAACTGTATATACAATGGATTGCAACAACCACCAAAATGCTTACGGTGCTTTGGTAGAAGGCAAAGCCGTTTGTAACGGATATGCACGTGCATATCATCAGCTTTTAAAAGAAGTTGGCATTCCTGCATGGTATGTGGCAGGTACATCACGTGGTATTGGTCACGCATGGAATCTTGTAAAAATTGATGGTGACTGGTATTACAGCGATGCTACGTGGGATGACACCGACGACAGTTTTGAATATTTTGATAACAGCTATGAGTATATGAATATTACAACTGCCCAGTTGTTAACCGACCATACTATTGACACGTCATACGCCTCTTTGGTTCCAAATGTTACCGCTACGGCGGCCAACTACTATGTTAAAGAAAATCTCATTTTTTCCACTTTTAATAAAGATCAACTTCTAAATGCATTTTTAAGAAGCGAAGACTATGCTATTTTTGCAAAATTTAGTGGTGGCTATGATTATTCAAACTTTTTATATTCGTTCTATGCGGTAGAAAAGGATATAGCCACGTCACTTGGCTCATCAGATGATTATGAACTGCACGAACACATATTTAGCTACACAGTTGACCACAACACCGATAATGCTAATTGGATTGTTTATTTAGATTACGACATAACCACAAGTTGTAATCACACCTATTCAAACGCTTGTGACACTTCTTGTAATTCTTGCGGTAAAATAAGACTTGTTGGCGAGCACGTTTATACAAACGCCTGTGATACCGACTGTAATGAATGCGGCGCAACACGTGAAACAACACACAGCTATTCAAACAACTGTGATACAAGCTGTAACGTTTGTGGCAATATAAGAGTGGTTCCCGATCATATATATGACAATAACTGTGATAAGAATTGTAATGAATGTGGCACCATCCGTGAAGTAGCAGATCACGTCTATGATAATGAATGTGATACTTCCTGTAACGAATGTAATAAGTCTCGTACTGCGCCACACGTATACGACGATGACCAAGACGAATACTGTAACAAATGCAACGCAAAACGTGTAACCGATTGGAAAATTGGCGTTGATACAACAGGTATTTATAACATAACTCCAAACAAGACACTTAATGGCTTTACTAAAGATAGCATAACAGTATCAGATAAAAACGAAAATGCTGTTAAGTATAACGATCAAAAGCAAGGCTATCCACTGGTAAGTGGACAGGAATATACTGTAGTATTAAACATAGATTATACCGATACCAATAATCTAATTTGGAACTTGACTAAAAAAGCAGACACCATCTTCCCCGACACGTCATCAAGCGGATGGTATAATGATGCCGTAACCTATGCTGTGGGTGCAGGCATAATGTCGGGTTATAAAAATGGTAAATTTGGCACAAGCGACAGTATTCAACGACAAGACTTTCTTGTAATGCTAGCC
>JAZUNQ010000025.1:0-9258 GCA_045604205.1 Acutalibacteraceae bacterium | reverse complement strand
TCTCCTTTGCGGTTTTGCAGGATGCGATCAACATTGCTCTCAAAGAAGTGCATTTGGACGAAAGGTTTTTGAAGGTTTGCTCATCAATATATTTTGTTCTATACAAGAGTTCAAGCCAGTAACCTGTTTCGCTTGCTTCTTTTAAGGCGATTTCAAGCTTGGAAACAAAGTCTTTCTTACCTTGGGCATACTGCGCTTCGTGGATGTTGGCACCAATACTTGTACCGCTTCTGCCGATTTGATTGGAAATGATAGATTCCTTGACAGATTTTAAATTTTTTACCAATTCAATTATATCAACTGAGAATTCCATAGAAAGTTCCCTAAGTTTTGATTCTGACATAATGCACACCTCACTTTCTGATATTATATCACATAATAGGATTGCTTGCAAATAAGTGATAAGTGATGTCGCTTCGCTGTGATAAGTGATGCGATGCGTTCCACTCACGCACCGCAGGCGTGCATCACGGGCGAAGCCTGCATCACGCACACAGTGCGCATCACGTTCCGCAAGGAACGCATAACTCAAAAAAGCCGAATTTGTTTGGTAGACAAATTAGGCTTTTTTGTTGCTGACCCGTACGAGATTCGAACTCGTGTTACCGCCGCGAAAGGGCGGTGTCTTAGGCCTCTTGACCAACGGGCCGGATTGGTGGCTGTAATTGGATTCGAACCAATGACACTGCGGGTATGAACCGCATGCTCTAGCCAACTGAGCTATACAGCCATGTGTCTCGGTTTTTGCCGTGCCAAAGTATTATATATTCTACAAAGCAATTTGTCAAGAAAAATTTTAAAAAAAATACGGACAAATTTAATTTGCCCGTACTTTACATATAAAATTCATTAAATATCGGTGCTGTTTGCAACTATGTTGCAGTAAATCATATTATATCCAAATGCCGAATCACTGTTTTCTACAAAAAGTGATACAGCCTTTTGTGTTTTGGGAGCACCGTCGTGATTTGTAGATGTTACGTCACTTACAACGGTAAAACTGCCGTCCTCGTTCTGCTCTACCGATACTATGCTGTGTTCGTAGCTTGTGTAACCACGTGGAATAACGTAAAGATAGCCGTCAAGCTTTGGAAAATTTGCATTAAGATTTGACATATCGGCAATTTCAATACCGTACATATCCTTTACAAAACCTTTAACAAATGTTTCGTTTATAAAATCTTCGTTATTTTCATCACGCAAATCAAGAAGCGCCAATGATGAATTATTAACAATTGTGTCTATATCCTCAAAATCGGAGTTATAAACAAAATTGTGGTTAAGCATATTAAGAAAACGTGCTTCGTTTGCGTTTTTGGGGGCACTTTCGGTTGCTTTGGCAGAAACCTGTGAGCCTTCAGAAATCATCGGAGCGATAAGCGACACGCTAACCGCTAACATCAATACGCATATTACCAAGCTTAAAAGTTTTTTCATCGCTTACAACTCCTTTCGTTTTTCTGCAATTTATTATATATAAAACAATACCAAAAATTAAGGAACAATTTGGTTACAAATGTTTTCAATTTTGTAACTTTTAGGGCCAAAAGGTTACAAAAAAGTACAGTTTGTGACTTTTAAACAAAAGATATTAAATTTTTTAAAAATTTTAGTTGTAATTGACAAATATATATGTTATACTTAATCGGTAATTAGAATTATTTGTACATAATTCACAAGGAGGATACACTTATGAAAAACTATTCAGCTGACAAAATTAAAAACATTGCCTTTTTAGGCCATGGTAATTCCGGTAAATCCACACTTGCAAGCAGTGTGCTCTTTTACGGTGGCGCAATCGAGCGAATAGGTAACACATCAGAGGGTACCTCGGTTTTCGATTTTGATGCAGAAGAAAAGAAACGTGGTTGCTCTGTTTCAACCTCTGTTTACGCTTTAGAAAAAGGTGACGTTAAATTAAACCTTATCGACGCTCCGGGACTATTTGACTTTGCGGGCGGAGTAAGCGAAGCATTGGCAGCAGCCGACAGCGTTATTGTTACTATTTCGGGTAAATCAGGTCTTACCGTAGGTGCCAAGCAATCTTTTGAAAAGGCTCGTGCAGCAGGCAAGGCGGTTGGCTTCTTTATCGGTAAGCTAAATTCTACACACGCACACTTTTACCGTGTAATTTCGGCTCTTGTTGCAAATTACGGCGCAGTTATTTGCCCCGTTGTTGTACCTTATATAGAAGAAGACATTGTAAAATGCTACGTTGATTTGGTTGCTAACAAGGCATATACCGCTGATGGTATCAAGCTTACAGAATGTGATATGCCCAACAGCACCGAAGTTTCACAGATGCGTGAAATGCTTATAGAGGCTGTTGCTTCTACCGACGAATCACTTATGGAAAAATATTTTGATGGTCAAGAGCTTTCGGCTGAGGAAATCACCCTTGGTCTTAAAACAGGCGTTGCAGGCGGCGACATCTGCCCCGTATATTGCGGCGTACAGCTTACAGGTGATGCAATTCCTTTGTTTGCAGACAGCATAGCCGATGTTTTACCGTCTGCGGCAGACAGCACCTATACCCTTGAGAGCGGCGTAAAAGTAACACACGATGCCGCTAAGGAAAATGCTTTATTTGTATTTAAAACCATTGCTGACCCATTTGTTGGTAAACTTTCATACTTTAAGGTTATATCGGGTAAAATTACCGGCGATATGAAGCTTAAAAACAACCGTACCGGCGAAGAAGAACGTCTTTCAAAAGTGATGTGGCTTAAAGGCGGCAAGCAAGAAGACGCAAGCGAAATCTCTGCCGGTGACATTGGTTCGGTTTCTAAACTTGGTGATACCATTACAGGTGACACACTTTCAGCTACAGGTACTGTAGCGGTTGCCGCAATCAACTTCCCACTTCCTAACCTTAAGACCGCTATCTACCCTGCAAAAAAGGGTGACGAAGAAAAAATAAGCTCGGGTCTTAACAGAATTATGGAAGAGGATCCAACATTAAAGGTTGTAAACGACACCGAAACACGTGAGCTTGTTATGAGCACACTTGGTGAACAGCATACCGATATCGTTGTTTCAAAGCTTAAGGCAAAATTTGGTTGCGACGTAGTTCTTTCTAAACCAAAGATTGCCTACCGTGAAACAATTCAAAAGGCAGTTAAAGCACAGGGCAGACACAAGAAACAGTCGGGCGGTCACGGTCAGTTTGGTGACGTTTGGATCGAATTTGAACCATGTGACAGTTCAGAGCTTGTATTTGAAGAAAAGGTATTTGGCGGCGCCGTACCAAAGAACTTCTTCCCCGCAGTTGAAAAGGGTCTTCGTGATTCCACACTCAAGGGTGTTCTTGCAGGCTACCCAATGGTTGGTATCAAGGCAACACTTGTAGATGGCTCATATCACCCTGTTGACTCTTCTGAAATGGCATTTAAGATGGCAGCATCCATCGCATTTAAAGAAGGTATCTCTAACGCAAGCCCGGTATTGCTTGAACCTATCAGCACACTTAACGTTCTGGTTCCTGACGAAATGCTTGGTGACGTTATTGGTGATATCAACAAGCGTCGTGGCAGAATTATAGGTATGAACCCTGCAGAAAACAAAATGCAGGAAATTATCGGCGAGGTTCCAACCGCCGAGATGTCTGACTTCTCTACTGCAATGCGTTCGCTCACACAGGGCACTGCAACCTTTACACTTGAGTTTGCAAGATACGAGACCGTACCTGCAAACATAGCACAAAAGGTTATTGAAGAAGCAAATAAAGAATAAATTTAAAAAAGACGGGAATTTCCCGTCTTTTTTGTTGCAATTTTTTTATATTGTGCTAAACTGTACTTGGGTGATTTGGTATGAAAAAATATAAATATTTTACAGACTACTTGTTTATCATTTTAGCTGCAATACTTCTTGCATTTACCTATCAGTTGTTTATTGTAAAAAACAACTTTGCTCCTGCAGGAATTAACGGTATTGCAACCATGATACAGTACAAAACAAATTTTAGTATAGGTTATATGTCACTTATAATAAACGTGCCGTTATGCTTGCTTGCCTATTTTTTTGTGAACCGTGACTTTGCAAAAAAATCTCTGGTTTTTTGTTTGATTTACTCCTTTGTATATTTGGGACTACAGCAAATGGACTTTACCGGTTTTCAGTATGATGCAGGCGGCCACGACACCATATACCCCGTAATAATAAGTGGTGTTCTGGGCGGTTTGGTTTACGGCATTTGCGCACGACACAATGCATCAACAGGCGGCACAGATATTGTTTCAAAATACATAAGTATAAAAAAACCGTATCTTAACTTCTTTTGGATAACACTTACCCTTAATGCGATAGTTGCCGTAATTTCATTCTTTGTTTATGCCAAGCCCGATAGCGCAGGTAGTTTAAGTTACGATTACAAGCCGGTTTGTCTTTGTATTATATATTGCTTTATTTCCACCTTCTTAGGTAATGTAATTATTCAGGGTTCTAAGCAAGCATATAAATTTACCGTTATTACCACCCACGCCGATGAAATCAGCGCCGATGTTTTAACCACTCTGCACCACGGCGCAACAAAGTTATCTGCTGTAGGCGCATATAAAAATCAGGAAAAAGACGTGCTTATTTGCGTGGTAAACAAGCATCAAATAGTAGATTTTCAGGATATACTTAAAAAATACGACGACACCTTTTCTTTTGTTGAAAACGTAGGTAACACCTTTGGTAATTTTGCAAAGGTAAAAAAATAAGAATAATAAAATTTTTAAGGAACAAACCAAGCTTGGTTTGTTCCTTTTTTATATCCTTACAATACTTGGCAGTATTCCGTTATCACGTATGTCTATTACTGCATAGCTGTTACCACCGTCACGTGAGCGAGCGCACGAACCTGGGTTAACAATATACAGGCCGTCTTCATATTTTATATTGGGTACGTGAGTGTGTCCGTATAACGCTATGGTGCAATCCGATTGCCTTGCGGCGGCAGCCAGCGCTCCCGTGCCTCCCTTAACTCCCAAGGTGTGACCGTGGGTTATAAAAATATTAATACCACCCACGTTTGCAACGGCAGTATAAGGATAGGACGAAAACACGTCACAATTTCCACTTACAATGTAAAACTTTTTATCAGTGTATTCATAGGTAAAATCCTCTATGTCATGCGTTACATCACCCAAAAAAATTATAACCTCTGCCTCGGTTTCACGGCGGATTATTTTATCAACCACGTTTCCGTGCCCGTGTGAGTCAGATATAACTGCTATTCGCATAAAACCACCTGCCCTTTACATACACTTACATATATAATACTTTATTTACGGAGGAAAATCAAATGAATAATAATTTTGGTAATATCGACAAAAAAACAATTGATGCCGCACGCCGTGGTGACACAAATGCAGTTTTAAACAATCTTAGTGATACCGATCGTAAAAAGGTAGAGGAAATACTTGCTGACCAAAATAAGCTAAAACAAATTTTAAATAGTGATGCCGCAAAAAACTTGATGAAAATTTTAGGCGGAAAACAAAATGGATGACATTAGTAAAACCCTTGCCGAATTACTTAACGATCCTGACAGTCTTAGCCGTGTGCGTGAAATGGCAGAAAATCTTTTAGGCGGTCAAGATAAAGCCGATCCACCGCCTAAAGATGACACCGGTTCAATTTTTGGTGATATGGACATTGATCCTGCGCAAATAGGAAAAATTATGTCGGTAATGTCAAAACTAAAAACAAACCGTGACGATGAGCGTTCCCGACTGCTACTGGCGCTTAAACCCCATCTTAGTCCGCCAAGACGTGAAAAGGTTGACACCGCCGTAAAACTTTTAAAGCTAATAGATTTATTACCGCTTTTAAAGGATAGCGGAATTTTTGATTTTTAGAAGGTGCATAATTATTGACCGATATGCATAATTTTAAGGCGGCAAAAAAACGTGCCATTGACCAAATGTATGAGATGAACAAAAAAGCCTGCGAAAGCAACGATTTTAAAGATGCAGAACGCCTAAATTCAACAACAAACAACGGCAATAACTTGTTAAAAAACTTTAACCTTTCTATCGGCGACGATGAACTAATTGTTATTGGTTTACTTTTAATTTTATCAAAAGATTGCACTGATACGTGGCTGTTTTTGGCGCTTTTGTATATATTACTTTGACAAGGGGATAATGTCAAAAAAATCAAGTTACAAAATGGTTACAATTTTTATGGAAAAAATTGCATTTTTTAGTATTATGTAAACCATAACAACCTAAAAAGTTTTTCAACTTATCCACCGAGTAATTAACTATTTTTATAGTGAAAATGCGGTTTTATGCCATTTTTTAACTCTTTTTCGGTGGAAAACTCGGTGAAAAAGTTGAATTAATGTTTATGCAAACATAACCTGAATAAAACATTTATGTAAAACAAAAGTTCAAAAATTTTTATGTTTTTTTGCAAAAAATGACCCTGTTTTTTTATATTCGGCACAGTATATTTTATTTGTGGCGTCTTTTTTCAACATATTTTTTAATCTTTACTTGATTGAGTTAAAATATAATGATATAATATATATGAAAAATTGTATAGGAGGTTTAATATATGTATCCTTTACTACTTAAAGCTCCGCTAAAAGATTATCTTTGGGGCGGAAGACGACTAATAGATGAATTCGGATTTGAAACCGAAAAAGAAAAGGCGGCAGAAGCCTGGATGCTTTCCTGCCATAAAGACGGTAACAGCGTTGTACGAAACGGCGAATATGCAGGACTTACTTTGCAGCAGGCTATAGAGGTTATGGGTGAAAAATCTCTTGGCAAAAAAGCCGCAGATTTTACATATTTTCCAATTCTTATAAAGCTTATAGATGCAAAGGACAGGTTGTCGGTACAGGTGCATCCTGATGATGAATATGCCCTGTCGCACGAGGGCGAATACGGCAAGACCGAAATGTGGTACGTTGTAGATTGTGATGAGGGTGCAAAGCTTATCTACGGCTTTAACCAAGATATTTCACAGGGTGAATTTTTAGAACGCATTAACACAGGTAACCTTTCCCCCGTTTGCAATTATGTCCCCGTTCAAAAAGGCGATGTCTTTTTTATAGAAGCAGGCACTATGCACGCCATTGGCAAAGGTATTTTAATTGCCGAGGTTCAGCAAAACTCTAACACGACCTACCGTGTGTCAGATTACGGCAGACTTGGTGCCGACGGCAAACCACGTCAGCTTCATATAAAACAGGCAGTAGAGGTTACAAAAACCTGCAAGCCCACAAAACCCTACGGCGCTGTTGGCGACGTTACATTATATCCGTTTGGCACGGTAAGAGAGCTTGCCGCTTGCGAATATTTTCATACCGAGCTTATAAGCCTTGACGGCAACGTTGGTGTTTATGACAACGACAGCTTTATTTCACTTCTTGTGTTAGACGGCAAGGTTACACTTTCTTATACAGGCGGTATGCTAAAGCTTAAAAAGGGAGATAGTGTATTTGTGCCGGCAGGTCTTAAATCCCGTCTTATCGGCACAGCCGAAATTCTTTATACGCATATGTAAAATAAAACTAATCAATGCGAAGCATTGTATATCATCAATTCCAAAGTAATGGATAAAAAAACTCTCGTTCTTTTGAACGAGAGTTTTTTGGTGCAACGGAGCAATCTAAATTCGAACCAATATTCTTATCAACCGCTATTTTTGTATCAGTCAATGAGATTGTGCGTGTGCCATCCTTAAAATTGAAAGTGAGTAGCAGTTTATCATCGTAAACGAAAACAGCATTAACAAAGGCGTCAATTAACATTTGTCGGTGGGCTTCTTGTCGCACGTCAAGTTTACGGAAGCGGTGCAACCAAAATGTCATAAACTCGGAAGAAATTTTGGGCTTTTCTAATTTTTCTTCTGCTATCCGAATAAGCAATTCTTCCTTTGCCGCTTCAAGTTGTGTTAATTTTTCTTGCAAGGTTTTGGAAACCATACCGCTCATAACCGCCGTAACAATATTATCAATCGCTGTTTCGGTTTGGCGTAATTGTTTCTCATACATTGGTAAATCGGTATTTTCTTCATCCTGCAATCTCATAAGCATTGAAACGATTGCTTCTATCATATTATCATCCATCAACATTGCCATAGTTTCGTTAACAACTAAATCTTCAATCCATTCTTTTTTAACAGATTTCTTCTTGCAATCGTTCAATTTTTTCTTAACTGCATGGCATTTATAATAGCGGTGAACTGTGCCGTTGCGGCTCGTTCCAGTCTCTCCATTCATAGAGGTGCCACAATTACCGCAGAATATTTTAGTTGTCAGTAAATAGTTTTCTTTTGCTTTGTTTCGTGATGGAGCCTTACTATTCTTTTCAAGTTTTTCTTGAACTCGTTCAAACAAATCAAGTGGAACAATGTCAGGTATTCCATCAGGTATAACTATTTCTCGGAAAGAATACTCACCGATATAACGGCGGTTAGAAAGCATATGTTGAACTGCTGACCAACTTACAGGTTTACCTTTTGTATTAGTAATACCTTTTTCGTTAAGAAAGTCTTGGATTTCTTTTATAGTTTTACCATCATCGTATTTTTTGAACACCTCAAGCACATACGGGGCGGTCAGTTCATTAACCTGAAGGTGCCGTTCCTCGTCAACTACATAACCGATAGGAAGCGTGCCGCCGTTCCACTTGCACTTACTTGCATTAACTGTTAAGCCACGAAGAACGTTTTCCTTTAAATTTTCGGAGTACCATTCTGCCATGCCCTCAAGCATAGCTTCCGTTAATATACCAGCTGATCCCTCTGCAATAGTTTCAGTTGCGGAAACAACTCTAACTCCGTTTTGTCTAAGCTGATACTTGTATTTTGCACTATCATAGCGGTTTCGAGCAAAGCGGTCAAGTTTCCATACAATGATTAAATCAAATTGCTTCCTTTTGCTATCTCTAATCATTCTTTGAAATTCGGGGCGTTTATCAGTTGTTGCCGTCAATGCTCTATCTACATAAGTTCCTATAATGGTGTAGCCGTTGCGTTCTGCAAAAGCGGTGCAATCTTTAATCTGACCTTCGATAGATTCTTCTCGTTGACCGCTCGATGAATATCTTGCGTAAATAACCGCTTTAATATTTTCCATATAAAAATCCCCTTGTGATATATTACTTTAAATATACCATAAGGGGACACTGTAGTCAATGAACTATGCCACCATATACCACGCCGTACAAAGATATTTTAAGATTTTACCACCTTTTTTACTGCTTTCTAAAATAACAACATTTTGCCCGAACATAACACCAAATAGTAGCACGG
>JAZUNQ010000024.1:0-5629 GCA_045604205.1 Acutalibacteraceae bacterium | reverse complement strand
ATAGCCTTTACCTTTTTAACATTGGGCTTCCAAGTTCTGTTTGAACGTCTGTGTGAGTGAGAAACCTTAATACCAAAAGCAATTTCTTTGCTGCAAATTTCACATTTTGCCATTGGTTGCACCTCCTTTTTGAATCGACCGAAGACTTAATCGGTCACATAGCAAACACAATATTAACACAAAACTTTTAAGATTGCAAGTATTTTTTTCAAAAAATGCAAAAAATATTTTATTAAAGTTAAAATGTTAATTGGTAGTTGTTTTATCTAATAACGCTTTACATCTTGTTTGCAAAGCAACAAGCTCTGCCTTTTGTGCATTTGTGATATTTTTACAGGCAATATGAGCGTTTATTTCTTCCATAAGCTTGTTTAGTTCATTGTTATGCACGGGGGATAGGTACAAACCTTCATACTTTGCAACCTCTTCTTTAAGACGGGAGAGTTCTTTTTCGGCAAAGTCGATTTTTTCAAGCATTAAATTACAAAACTTAACAATATCGTTTATTGTTTGGGTTTCGCTGGATGAATTGTAGCTTGTGTCGAAAGATTGTACTTGATTTAAAACTGATAATATAGTGTCTTTATGATTTGCCGTTGCATTTAATTCGGTAATACCTTCAAGCGGGTCTAACAAAGAATAAACATCTTTTGTGTATATTACAATTTCGGTTGTGTTGCCGTTAATATCGGTAACAACAATTCTATGTGTTTCGTTACGGTTGCCTTTAATTAAGAATACGTTGCTGTTTTGTTTGCGACCGTTTACAGTAACAGTATCAAGATTACGTGGGGAAACCACAACACACTGGGTTGTGTAATAGGTTGCGCCATCCTGCACACCCGAAATAATTGGCATATTTTCCACCACTACGCACTGTGAATGTAAAGCAAGATATCTTGCCTTTACAGTATCAAGGTCATATTCAACAATACCGTGCTGTGGGTCAGACATAATCGCAACGTTACGGTCAAGGTCATAACCTATAAGCACCATACAGTGCTCGGGCGCTATCCACTGAAGATCCTTGTCATCAATCGTCCATTTAACTGTGGCATAGGGTTCGCCTAAGGTGCCGGTAGTCTCGTCATACATAGTGCTCCATATAATAACGGGAGTGCCTGATTCAACAAGACTTAATAAATCTTCAAATGCGGCACCGCTGTAATCCTTGGCAACAAGTGAATTGCCGGTTTCTTGCAGATATTTGTTTGCAGCATCGGTAATTGGTTTTGCATAGCAACCAAATCCGTTTTTGGTAGGATCGCCAACAAAAACTTCCCAGAAATTACCGATTCTGTCTACCGATTTTTCAAGATATTTATCTGCCATTTCTGTTTTTGAAACGCTACATCCGTAATAGTTAAGAACGGTGGTAAGCGCAGTAATTTCGCAACCGGTAGGCAGCTCGGGATTTTGCGGTAGGTAGTTTACAGGTATTTTAACCTGCTTTTTTGTAAGCCCCGTTTTATTGACTTCATAATTGGTTACTATTACTTTGTTTTTATTTTTAAGCTTAATTTTTTCGGTAGCTTCAACAATTTTGTCAACCGATTGATTAGCCCCTTCTTCTGTCAGCGTCATTGCCGCTTCGGGAATATATACACCGTTTTGGAAGTTTTGCATACTTAAATCAGATATATATGATGTGTTATTTGCATTAAAAAAAGACGGAGGATCCTTTAAAAGTGTTAGTACCAACACTACAGAAACCAACGCTGTTACAATTGCTAACAGAATGCATAACAGATATGTAATAGTCTTTTTATTATTGATAGGTTCTTTTGTTTCGTTAGACAAATTTAAGACTCCTTAAAATTATTATATATAAAATAATACCACATTCTATTTTAATTTACAAGAAAAATAGAATGCGGTATTTGTAAAATTTTAATGACTAAGAAGGCGGGGTAAGGTTCTTCGTGTTAAGTTGACAATATAAATTAGAAATAGTATAATAATCTTGGATGGTAATTGCGCAGTAACACAAGGAACCGTCCCCTTGTGTTGCCCTTGTGTTGGGGGACGGTTCTGTGATTGACAAAACGTGATTGATTAGAGTTGCGGGATATGTAATAGCAATATTGAGAGCAGGTGCATGTTATGCCTAATAAAAGAAACAAACATATAGTTATTTGCATAACACTTTTTTTGTTATTTAGTTTGTGTTCATGCAAAAATTATGAATTGGATGTTCATATTTTTTCTAATATACAAGAGTGCCAAAACATAGAGAAAGTTCAAGACAAAAGTGCGATTGTGACAAGATATGATTCGCCTATAAGAGATGAATATTTAAAAGATTTACAATTTGAAGACTTTTATGGTTGCACATATGATTCAAACAATTTGAAATTTGAACTTTTTGCTTATGCTTTTTCTAGTAATGATGTTGCGATGTCTTATTTTGAAAATGTGACAGGAAAGACAAATGACCCTAATCCTACTTTTTCGTCTAGTTCCGGAATGGGTTCTTATATAAGAGTTGTTGTTAATGAAAACATGGCATATACTGTAAATTGTAAAAAGGAATATGAAGAAAAAGTTATCGAATTTCTAAATGGTTGCTTTACTGTTGATATAATAGAAGGCGATTAGGGGACGGTTCTATGATTGGCAATCACAGTTCTATGTCCTGACAAAACAATAAAAAAAGATAGCACTCGAAAGAGTGCTATCTTTTTTTATTCTTCGCTAAAATCGTCTTTGCCTACGCCACAAAGTGGGCAAACAAAATCTTCGGGAAGATCTTCAAACTTGGTGCCGGGAGCAATACCGTTATCGGGATCGCCTGCAGCCTCATCATAAACCCAACCGCAAATGTTGCATACGTACTTTTTCATATGTGTTTCCTCCAAAAAAAATTATTTTATTTCCTCGAAATCGGCGGCGCCGTGCTTGCAAAGCGGGCAGACAATATCTTCGGGCAGGGTATCGCCCTCGTATACGTATCCGCAAATCTTGCAAACAAAGCCTTTTTTACCGCTCAATTCCGGTTTTGGCTTAACGTTATCGTAATAATAACTGTAGGTCATGGTTTCTTTATCCGAAAGCACACGGGCTTCGGTAATTTCACAAATAAACATACCGTGGGTGTCAAGGTCGACATATTGGTCTACCTTTAATGATATAAAAGAATTTATGTGTCTTGGCAAGAAGACAAGACCGTTGTCAGAACGAAGTGGTTCGCAATCTGCAAATTTGTCAACATTTCTGCCACTTGCAAAGCCAAATTTTTCAAATACGGCAAAGGGGGCATCGGTATTTAAAACGTTTATATTCATTTTGCCGGTTTGCTTAATAATGTGATGTGAATAATTCTCCTTGTTTATGGTTACGGCAATCTTGTTTGGTGTGTTGGTAACCTGGGTTACGGTGTTTACAATAAGACCGTTATCCTTTTTGCCGTCATTACAGGTTACAACGTAAAGACCGTATCCGATATTAAACAGTGCCGAAAGATCGTTTTTGTTGGCGGTTGAATCCTGTTGTGCCAAATATTCCATACAAAGCTCGTCGGCAAGGCTGTTTAACTGCTTACTGCTTTCTTCATCTAACGCTGACATTATTTTTACGGTGTTTTCAGCAAAGGTGATATTTTTGCTGTTAGCAAACATTTCTTTCATAACCTTTGCCGCAAGTGGTGCCCAACTGCCGTTTTCTATAAATGCTACCGTTCGGTTTTGAAAATTACGTTCGGTAAGGTGGTTTATAAATTCACGCATAAAGGGGAATATTTCGGCGTTATAGGTTGTGGTGGCAAGCACCAGTTTACTGTAACGAAAAGCGTCTTCAACAGCCTCTGCCATATCGCAACGAGCAAGGTCATTTACTACAACCTTGGGGCAACCGTTTGCACGAAGCTTATCAGCAAGCTGATATACCGCCTTTTTAGTATTTCCGTAAACCGAGGTATATGCAATTACGATACCTTCTTCTTCGACCTGATAGCTTGACCAAATGTTATAAAGATTTAGGTAGTAACCAAGATTTTCTGAAAGTACCGGTCCGTGAAGGGGACATATGGTTTTAATATCAAGCGTAGCCGCTTTTTTAAGTAACGCTTGTACCTGAGCGCCATATTTGCCAACAATACCGATATAATAACGTCTTGCTTCGCAAGCCCAGTCTTCGTCGGTGTCGGGTGTGCCAAATTTACCAAATCCATCGGCAGAGAACAAAACCTTGTCGGTGCTGTCGTAGGTAACAATAACCTCAGGCCAGTGTACCATAGGTGCTGTTACAAAGGTGAGATTATGTGCACCAAGGCTTAGTGTGTCGCCCTCACCTACAACGATACGGTTATCGGTAAAATCGGTGCCAAAAAATTGCCTCATCATATTAAATGCCTTTGCCGATGATACTATTGTTGCATCGGGATAACGTTTAATAAAGTTTACAATATTTGCCGAATGGTCAGGCTCCATATGCTGAATTATAAGATAATCGGGCGTCTTGTCACCCAAAACGTTTTGAATATTATCAAGCCACTCGTGTGTAAAAGCGGCGTCAACAGTATCCATAACAGCAATCTTTTGATCAAGAATAACGTAAGAGTTATAGGAAATTCCGTTTGGCACTATATATTGACCTTCGAATAAATCTATTTTACGGTCATTTACGCCTACATATTTAATATCATTTGTAATAACCATTTTATCACTGCCTTTTATTAAAGTATTAACCTTTAAGATAAATATATTATACATTGATTAACAAAGTCAAGTTATATTATAAAAAAATTTTAAAAAATGACTTGACACAAGGGGATAATGGTAGTATAATTCATCACATTAATACATTAGTACACTAAAGTGGTTTTTAAAAGGAGAAAAATATGAGTAATTGGCATAATAAATGCACAGATGAGCTGTGTGAAGCGTTGCTTTCACTCCAGACAAAAGAAGAATGTTATGCTTTTTTAGAGGATATTTGCACGATAAAAGAGGCGCTTGATATATCACAAAGGCTTTCGGTTGCAAAAATGCTTAAAAAGGGTGTTAGTTATACCAAGATAACCAAAGAAACGGGAGCCAGCGCCGCAACAATAAGCAGGGTTAGCAAATGTTGTGAATATGGCGCAGGCGGATATGACATAGTTATAGGCAGGTGCAAAGAAAATGATTGACAATAAAATTTTTAGAAACGAAGAAAAGGCGATATACGCTTTGCGCTCCCTTTATGCAAGGTATGGTTACAAGCCGTTTAAAATGAGCAAGTTTGAAGAGTATGAGTTTTATATTCAAAATAAAGACTTTTTGGTCAGTGACCGCATAATTGCCTTTAACGATACCAACGGCAAGCTTTTGGCGCTTAAGCCCGACGTTACACTATCTATTATTAAAAACGGTGAAGACACCGACGGCTTTAAGCAAAAGGTTTGTTATAACGAAAACGTTTACCGTGTTTCAGAAAACACTCATCAATTTAAAGAAATTATGCAGACCGGTGTTGAGTGTATAGGCGATATCAGTTTATATGATATTTATGAAATGATAGTTATGGCAGCCGAAAGTCTTAGCCTTATTTCAGATGAATTTGTACTTGAAATTTCTCATCTGGGACTGCTTTCTTCTTTGCTTGATAATATAAGTGATAACGTTAATTTTAAACAGGAAGCAATAAAATA
>JAZUNQ010000023.1:0-2777 GCA_045604205.1 Acutalibacteraceae bacterium | reverse complement strand
TAATATTTGGTATAAAAGGTTTTGCTTGTTTATATATCCATTTTAAAGTTGTGTTTTTTTGTTTCATTCCTCTAAAATTCCATTTTCCTTTAAAGTTTTAATAAAAACGTCAATATTATTTAGTGCAAGTACTGTTGAAATATCAAATTTTTCAAGCAATGCTTTGAGCATTTGCTCTTTATTGATAGTACCTGATTTTAACATATTCCATAAATGTTCAGAGGTTTCGGTCAAGACAATTGTGCTGTTAAAACCGGGGTGAATGTTTTTGTCGCAAACAATATAAGTTTGACCGTGTTCTTTTTTTAGGTTAAAACCTTGTTTGATTTTCATTTTTTCACCTTAATTCATAATATATTCAAAAACCAATACTTGCATTTTATTTAATTATATACTAAAATATTCTATAATGCAAGTAAGTTTGTGGAGGCGTAATATATGGATACTTTTGTTGAACAAATAGTAGCAATTAAAAAAACCGGGAAAACATGGGCAGCATATGTGCTGATTTCATTATTGGCAATTATTTTAATGATTGCGGCAATGTTAGTTTTTGGCAGATTCTTTTTTATTGTAATTGATGCTTTAATTGTTTACGGCGCATTTAAATTATATTCGCTGTTTAATATTGAATATGAATATATTATTACCAATTCAACAATGGATATTGATAAAATTATAGCTAAAAGCTCACGCAAGCGTGTGGTAAGCTTTGATTTAACTGCTGTTCAACGTATTGACAAATTTACGGGAAAGGTTCCTGCCGACATCTCAAAAAATTGTTTTTTTGCTTGTAATGCGAGCGATGAAAATGCTTATATTTTATATTATAAGCAGGAAGGCAAACCGCAAAAGGCATTTGTTTTTGCTCCTGACGAAAGAATGATAAACGGTATGAAAAACTTTTTGCCAAAACATATTTGTGAAAACTTAAAATAAATTTTAGGTGATTATTATGAAGGTATTAACTGCCGAACAAATAAAAAATGCCGAAGATAATGCCGTTAAATGCGGCATTTTTTCTTATGCAGAATTAATGAAAAGAGCCGGAGACAGCGCAACGCAAGAGATTATAAATAGATATGACGTTAAAAATAAAAGGGTTTGTGTTGTATGCGGAAGCGGAAATAACGGCGGCGACGGTCTTGTAATTGCTTCAAATCTTAAAAAACACGGTGCTGATGTCTGTATATTTACACCTATTGGTTTTCCCTCAACCGATACAGCCTTATGTTTCAAAGATGATATAATAGATATTGATATTATTGATAATTTAAATGTTGATTTTGATATTATTATTGATGCTCTTTTTGGTATTGGACTTAATAGGGAATTATCGGGCGAAATTGCAAAACTTATTGAAAAAATCAATTCATATAATTGCATAAAGATTGCAGTTGATATTCCAAGTGGAGTTTTTTGTGATGGTGGAGAAGTAATTACTGCTTTTAAGGCTGATTTAACGTTGTCATTTACTTGTTATAAATTGTGTCAGTTGTTACCACAAACAAGTGAATACTGTGGCGAAACAGTAGTGCTTGATATTGGACTTAAAACAGACGATTACTTATATCTTACTATTGATAGACCTACAAAAATAAAAAGACCTCAAAATTCACATAAAGGTACATTTGGCACGGCTTTAATTTGTTGCGGAAGTTATGGTATGTGTGGCGCAGAGGTTTTGGCTTCTCGTGCGGCACTGCGTTCAGGTGCTGGAATTGTTAAAGCTTTCGTTTGTGATAAAAACTATGCTGCTTTTACAAATTCTGTCCCAGAAGCAGTAACAATACCGGTTAGCAGTAATGAATACGGTGCTCCTTTGATTAGTGAAGAGCAAATGAAATCTGCTTTATCAGGTAGTAATGCTTTGCTTATTGGTTGTGGTCTTGGTCGTAGTAAAGATATTAAAAACCTTATTTTAAATACACTAAATATCACAAATATTCCTACTGTTATTGACGCCGATGGAATAAATGCATTACAGGATGACATAAATATTATTAGAAAAATAAAAGCTCCTGTAATTATAACTCCACATCCTGCCGAAATGTCACGACTTTGTGGTGTAACAACGGCTGATATTGAATCAAGTAGAGTAAGCTATGCGAAAAATTTTGCTGTTGAAAATAACGTTTACGTTATTTTAAAAGGTACAAATACAATTGTTGCAACACCGGATGGTGAAATATATTTTAATACCACAGGTAATGACGGACTTGCAACAGGTGGTAGCGGCGATGTGCTTTCGGGAATGATTGTATCACGCTTGGCACAAGGGTATGACCCGCTTACGGCTGCACTAAACTCTGTTTGGTTACACGGCGCTATTGCTGATGAGTTATCAAAACAAATGCCAACTCGTGCAATATTACCATCGGATATAATTGAGGGGCTTAAATCTATTTCTGATTAGGTGATTTTTTGAAAAAAATTATATTTTTGCCTCTTATTGCATTGGTTTTATGCGGTTGTACCAAAACAAAATATACAGAACCTGTTCTTAATAATATTTCATTTACAGCATCTATTGTGTTGAATGATTCGGAATTTGTTGCCGATGCGACACTTTTGGAAGATGAGTTAGAATTGGTTGTAAACAGCCCACAAGAAATTAAGGGATTAATATTATCTATTAATAAAAACGGCGTTAACGCCAAATATAACGGTATTACTTTTGCTCCTGATGTAAACTCTTTACCAAATGGAGCAGTAATACAAATTTTGTTTGAAATAATTCGGGATATTGAGGGTAAAAATGCAGTTTGCAATAATGA
>JAZUNQ010000022.1:0-9271 GCA_045604205.1 Acutalibacteraceae bacterium | reverse complement strand
CTTTTATACCATTATTATACATCCTTTGGGTCACACGGTCAAGTGTATCGTATGAATAATCTATTCTATGACCGTTTCCATATTCGGTATACGTTAGTAAACCACGTGTTGTATTATAATGATTTTCACTTAAAACCCTTGTGCCTACCGAGGTTGAATATAAATTACCAAAGTCGTCATAAACAAAGTAATATTCCGTACCCGATGGGGAAGTGATACTGTTAAGAGAACCGACGTTATCATAAGCATAGCTTACAGTACTGCCTGTAACACGCTCGTCATTGCAACCCGTTGCCGCCCTTGCCGAAAGGGTAGACTCCCTCACGGTGTGAGGGAGATGTCACAAAGTGACAAAGGGAGACCGCTCCTGTCAGGAGGGGGACCGCATTAGCGGTGGAGGTATATACTCGGCATTGTAATTAGTATACCTATACCACTAAAAATGCATCCATTTCGCCTTATACACTATATCACATTTTTAACTGCCATTCACTGACATATATTAATTGTAAAAAAAAGATAGCACCCGAAAGTGCTATCTTTTTTCATTGTTTTGTCAACACAACAGAACCGTCCCCTGATTGTCTATGTCAATAAATTATTACATCGTTAACAACTAAACTATATTGAGAGTTAAAGTTAGGTATATGCGCATAGTAAGTAATAAAGTTCTTTCCTAGAGTTTGGTTTTGTTTTTCCAAACTGTAAAATTTAGAGTTGCGATTATCTGCTATGTTTGAAGCGTTGCCATTTGTATCAAGTATAACTATAAAATAATCATCAGTGTTTTTATACTGATACACACTTACTTTTATTCCATTAGAAAACTTATTAACTACTCTTTTAGTGTTTGAACCAATCCCGATTTTCCAACCATCTGTAGTTTTTGGGACAATCAAATGCGTATTTGAATTATTATCGCTATCAACAATAAAATCACAACTATCGCCTTCAACCACAAGTTCAATATTTGATTCACCAAAACTATAATATTTATAAGCTGCTTCAGAAGAATTGAAGGTTATAAAAAGATTTTCTAAAGGAAAAAACGATAATATAACAGTCAATACTACTGACAAAACTGTAAAAATAATATATAATGTTCGCTTACGAGTGGCTGTTGTTTTAATTACTAAAATTGAACATATAAGAAAAACACAACCAATAATTGACCTAATAATAACAAACATATATCTTCCCTCTTTGTTAAATATTAATATGCATACGATGGTGCAGGAACTACTTGGCCTGTTGTAATTAAAACGTATGCAGCAGCAACTGCCCATCCGTTAACACTAATATTCGTGTAGACAGTGTCTGTAGTGTTATCCCATTGAATTTTTGTGAACCATTCAATACCGAGTTTTAACTCCGATGGATTTAATCTAATGCCTATGCCATTTATCGTACCATCACTTGCAACCGAGCCATATATGCCGATATTATCGAGACTTGCTCTCACGTTTAGAGTAAAGTCAATGATATTAACATTCATGCCAGCAGAGGATGATAAAATTGGATTAAGTGCATCTTTATTTGCGTAAACAGAAATAAATTTTGAATCATCACCATGTGAAGATGTTGTTTGTGTGGTTGTTGCTCCGGTTTTTGCAGTGATCGGTGATGGATCTGGAATGATTGGTGTTTCATCTTTATATGTTGTTACGGTTGTGGAACTTCTTGCACCAAAACCATCGTTGCACGCAATTACCACAATTGATATAGTGGCTGCCGCCGCAATTATCGCTATAGTAGCCCATACTGACCAATTACCTTCACTATCCGACATATTCACCGGATTATTAAGGCAATACGCAAACATATTGGTAGCCAATATGCCTTGTCCGGTAGAAGTATATCCATCCGCATTCAAAAATCTTTGCGTTACCGGATCATAATACCTTGACTGCAGATAATAGAATCCCGTCTCATTATCATAGTAATAACCACGGTACCTGATTGGGTTAAGTTGACCTATTGTATCAGCCATTGTGCCGGTAATTGACAGCACTTCGCCCCAAGCAGAGTAATCATACTGTACTACCTGAGCACCTGACTCATCAATTATACCAACCACATCACCCTGCGCATTAAATACGTAGTAGTAATATGTGTCGTTGCAAATTATGCCATACGGAGTGCCGTTTTCATCATATAGGTAGGTTATATAATCGTCACCGGTCTTTTGACCGAGCAGTATGCCCTCTAACCAGTAGTAGTCGGTTGTAACGTTGTTAACAGTCTTGCTTGTTCTTAAACCGTCGGCATTATATAAATAACTTATTGCATCATTGCCCTTGGTTACCGACGTCAACTGTCTATCGTTTGACCAACCAAAATTAAACCCATCTCTGTACTGAAGTGGATTACCAATATTATCGTATGTAATTGGTTGCTCGTTAAATGACGTCAACAGATCTTTCCAAGTAGCGTCGCCATAAGTGTATTTTTTTATCTCAACACCATTTTTGGCAACAGATACAATATTACCGCCGGATGATACCGTTTTTTCACCCTCAACATAATGGTATGTATAGGTATATTCATCTTCGCCACGGGTAACCTTTGTCAACTGACCTAAATGGTCATATTCGTAACTCTCATAAACGTTTCCGTTTAATGTAATAGTAGTTATATTACCAAGTTGGTCGTAACTGTACTCGTAGGTACCACTGTCGTTTTCAACCGACTTAACCATTGTGGTGGTAGTACCTTGCGTACCACCCTCAAGATAGGTATATTTTGTTTCAAACGGTGTTGTGGTTGCTATGGTACGATTTTGCATTCGAGCCAATTGGTCGTAACTGTAACGCAACTTTTCAGTTCCGTTTAACTTAACGCCATACAAAATGCCGTTATGCTGTCCTAATTCGCTACTACCATAAATAAACTCGGTAGTATTAGTAAAACCATTAAACTTTGTGGCATACTTTGCTACACGGTTTAAGCTATCATAAATGTAGTCAAGACCTATGCCGTTATTACCCTTAATACCTGTTATTCTACCCGTAAGGTCATAACTGTAACGGTAGGTTGTTTCTGTAAAACCGTCAATCTTTTCATAAAGATTGCCGTGCTTATCATACCGTAAATTTACTTTTATACCATTATTATACATCCTTTGGGTCACACGGTCAAGTGTATCGTATGAATAATCTATTCTTTGACCGTTACCATATTCGGTATACGTTAGTAAACCACGTGTTGTATTATAATGATTTTCACTTAAAACCCTTGCGCCTACCGAGGTTGAATATAAATTACCAAAGTCGTCATATACAAGGTAATATTCCGTACCGGATGGGGAAGTGATTTTGTTTAAAGCTCCAACGTTATCATAAGCATAGCTTACTGTACTGCCTGTAACACGCTCGTCATTAACCATATAACTTGATGTGACCGATTCAAGTCGGTCGTTTTTATCGTTATATTTATATTCGTTTTTGTTTTCCTTGGCATCGGTAACGGCTGTCTGTGTGCCACGAGCCGTATCAAAGGTATAGGTTGTGGTATTTCCTCGGCTATCGGTTACAATACGTGGATAGTTACCACTATTTTGGTATTCTATGCTTGACGTTATACTTTCAGAAACCTTTTCGGCTATAAATATTCTGTTAGAGTTTGCGGCTTTGACGGTGAATATAAGCAGAGCACCGTTTGACGTGCTGTAGTTCATAACGTCAAGACTGTGGCTTTCGCTTATTTTTGGTATTATCTGAAAACCCTCTTTGTCCGCATCATACTCAAACTTAAACAAACTACTGTCATTAATGGTATTATCTCCAACCATTAAGAATCTATATACTATATCCTCCGAATATGGACGATCGCTAAAACTAAGTAACAAATCATCGTGGCCATATGGTGATATAGTGTAGTAACCTTTGTTATTCTTATCTTCGGTTACCTTAAATCTTTGGTTTCCCGAAACGTTATACTCATACTGTTCACACTCAGCGCCCACTGTAGCATTTGCTACATTTATGTATTTGCCACTATGCCTTGCTCTGAACTGGTAAATTGCACCGTCCTCTATTTCAATTGTAGGGCCAACCGAAGCATCCTCAAAATACCAGGACTGGTTTGCATTAAGCTCGCCCTGTTTGGTCCACACCGAAACATTGGTATTTGACGTAGCGTTCGGTGCGGTAATTAGCCTTTCGCCCGAGCATTTTGCCACAATTTTATATGTATGATCCGACTGCAACGTTATATCAAAACGTTGTGTGTCGGCAGTGCTGTGTGTAGCAATATTAACGTTACCGTCTTGGGTATTACTTGCCACGTTAAGACCCTTGCCGGTAGCACTTTGCGGATACAGATAATACCCACCGTTTACCGCCTTTTCAACCTTCCATATCTGGTTGTCTTGACCGTTAAAATCTTGGTGACAAACGTTTGTGCCTGAATTCTGTACGGTAAGATAATCTCCATTACCTTTAAGACGTATAAAATACGTCTTGCCCGACTGAATTGTTGCAGAATATTTATTGGCAGAAACGGTTGTGCTTGTTGGGTTGCCGTGCTCGTCATAGGTTATATCATACTGAACACCCACGTTACTGCGTGACGTAACCATATTATTCTTTTCGTCATAGCCGTATTCATACGATGTGCCGTCAGGGTTAAGTATTTTTGAAAGTGACGAGCCGTTATAGTTATAGCTTGACTGCTGACTTGCATAATCCGCCGTAGACACAACGTTACCGTTGCTGTCATAGGTATAACTTTGCATTACGTCACGGTATAAGAATACTTGGTCATAATATGCCACGTTACAGTTTTTGTTATAGCATAAGTAAAGCGTCAGCTTGCTGTAATCCTTTTGTGCGGCAATGTTTTTAGCGCCATACTGCCAATCACTGATGTAAGTATTAAAGGCTATTGTCTCTCGGCTGGTGGTGTTGTCGGTATATGTGAATTCACACACCATTTTATACCTGCCCAAATCGTCACCGTAAGATATTGAGTGTGCCCTTGTCCACGTACCAAACGAGTACACGTCTCCTGCTTTACCGCTAACGCTTATAACCTGACTATAGTTATAGTTGTCAGTCGGTATGCCTACCATCTTTAAACCGTAACTGCCCGATTTTCTCTGCTCGGTGCTTGCGCCGTTTGCGCTATTGGTTACGTTTGGCGTAAAGCCTGTAACACCGTTTTCAAAGCTCGAATTGTTTACAAGGTTTATCTTGTTTGCACTGTCGCCCTCTTCAAACTGAACGCTATCTATCCAAATAGTACCATTAGCACCGTTAAGACCTACCGCAATACTTGTTATTTTTTCGTCACTTGCTAATTCGGGTGTCAAACTAAGCGTTACAAAACCATTATTAATTTCGGTATTTGTAGTGCCTACTACAAACTCGGAATAATGCGTTCCTTTATTAGTATTAATCTTAAGCGCCGCACCCTGTGAATTGTTGGTTGCCACGTCCTTGGTTTTAATATTAGCCGAAAGGGTATATTTTTTACCTGTAGTGGTGGTTACGTCTTTTCTGATAGCGTGCGTGCCGTAATTAGCGGTGCTGATCTTTACTGTATTAGATGAAATATACGACTGATCGGTCACAACCAAAAAGCTGGTAGTGGTTGAGTTACGGTCAGGGTACGTACCCCAAGAATCAAGACCGTTTAAAAATGCGCCGTCGGGAGAAAGATTATTTATATATTTTATATTGCCCGATGCGGTAGCTATCTTATTATTACTAAATATACTGCCTATTGTCTCACTTGTGGGGGTAAAGGTTTCTGAATATGAGTTGCCCTCAGTATCATAAGAGCCTGTAACTCTGCCGGAAGTATCAAATTGATAGGTTGTAGTGCGATTACTTGAATCCTTAATATACGTTTCATTGTTTTTATACGTAAACTGTAACTTGTTACCCTGAACATCTTCCGATGTTTTGGTAGTTGCAGTTTTTATTTTGCCGTCGTTGTAATTTTCGTAACAATATTTAAACCCATTAGGCAAAGTAACAGTGTTAAGCCAACTTGTACTGTTTGTTACACCTGTGACACCCGAGCAATACTCATACTGCAAAAACGTTTCATCGGGGTAGGTGATTTTTATAAGATTACCGCCCGAATATGTATAGGTTGTCTCTCTGCCTGCGGTGTCAATAATCTTTGCAAGCTGATCGTTTTGATAGGTAAATCTTATGTTACCGCCCGATGACGTTGTTACAGCAGATAGATAGTTTTTATCGGTTGTGGCACCGGGTGAGTAGTGCAAATTAATGGTATTGCCGTTAGGGTCGCTAACTCGGCGCAAAAATCCCCAAGTGTCAAACTTTAACACATAATCGTCCTTAGTGGTTATTTTGTGTGTTAGTGGTGTTGTACCCGAATCCACCGTTTCGTTTATGGTGGTAACGGTATACCCAAAACCGTCCTCATCGACTATTTTGCCGTCATCAAGCTCTACAAAATAATGCTTTGTACCGTCACTGTCGGTAAAAACGTATTTTACATGTTCATCGCCCTCTATGGTGGCGGTTTTAAGGGTTTGAATCATATTTATACCCCAACCCTTGCCGTAACGTGTACCCGTGGTATTAACGTTTGCGGTGTTATATACGTGCGAAACCGAAAAACCGCTTATTTCTGAAACAAAGCTTGCATCGTTATGTATATACGTAAGATTTCCGTTAAAGTTGTTTACGTATCCTGTACCGTAATCGCTCATACTTTGAGTGGTATAGCTCCAATAATCCTCAAGACCTGTACTGCTGCAATATTTTACAATTAAAACAGGTCGCCAAGTTGCATAAGTGGTACCGTTTGTACCCCAGTCAGAAGATGTAAACTGCATTATATGGTTAGCCGCCGATTCATCTGCCGCTTTTAGCAAAATGCCGTAATTTGAGTAATCCCCAGAATACCAACCAGACACTATCTCGGTTATATCGGCTGTAAAACCATCGTCGGTATCATTATATACAAAGAATTCATCTATTACCGGGTCGCAACTGTTTGCATAACCACTCCAGGTAGCGCCCTGCTCAGGCCAATCGGCAGTCATACGGTGTATGTTTACCTGTATATCGTCGGTTGGTTTTACTCTTAATGCAGGGTCGCCTTCCTTTAAAGGATAGTTATATGCGGTAATTTCCATAAATGCGCTTATTACAATTCCATCTACTCCAACATCCGGCAGGTCGTGAAACTTTAGCAGGGTTCTGTACACCTGACTGTTTGTATTAGAACCTACCAAAAAATCTCCTGCCTTGTAGTTAAATGCCGATGTTTGATTAAGCTTTAAATCTATATCCCAAACGCTTGTAGCCTTTTTACTGCCCATTGTAGTAGGGTCAATCACTACAGGGTAAACCCTTTCTTCCGACAAAAGCCAATCTTTGTCGGGGATAAGGGTTAGTGTGAAGCCGTTTTCGGTACCGGTTACCAACATTTCAACGTTGTTTGAATACGCCTTGTTAGCATCATACATATACGGAGTATCTATAGTAAAAACAACGTTAGCGCTGTCGTTCTCGTCATAAAATTCTATTTGACCGTTTTCATTTGTTCGGTGATTTAATTTGTTAAATTTATACTGAAACGTAAATTCCGTTGGTGTATCTTTATCTTTTAAAACGATGTTTTCTTTAACCTCGCTGCCCGACACAACATACTGCAAATCTACGTTGCTTAGTATCTCAGGATAAGAGACCAAACCCTCAAGATTTTTTAACGCTGATTTATCCTCTACTTCTTCTTCGTCATTATTGCTTACCTGTGCATCTACCTTGTTAGCGCCCGACAACATCCACGAAAGAGAATAGTCATCTTTTTTTACGGTAACAAGCTTGTTACCGTTTGATTTTTTAGAAAACTTGGTTTTAAAAATATTACTGGTGTTTTCTAAATCGTTGTCAGTATTTGTAGAAAAACTGTTGTCTATGTCTACCCAAGCGTTACCGTCGTTATAGTGCACCGCTTGGTCGTAGACCGCCGCCATAACGCTACCGTCACTCATTAAAAAGTGCTTGGTAGTTTCGGTACGCTTTTCAACAATTTCATCTATAATATACGCCGGTTCTTCTTGTACTATCTCGTCAGCGATAACCGTTTCGCTCGGCTCAACAACCGTCTGTGCCGAAACTATTGGCACTACACTTACAACAAGCGCCAAACTCAGCAATACCGCTGTAAGTTTTATTAACTTTTTCATATTTGCCTTTCTCCTCGTTTTTATAAAATGTTTTGGTGAGTTTTATCTAAACTGTGCATTGGTATCACTCCCCTTCTTAATATTTTAAAATAAAATCGTATATGCTTAAATTCAGTTATATACCGTAAATATTCCCCACCTTTTAAAACTTTTCCTATAATATATAAACTTAAAAATATTACTTTTTGTGACAATTTAAAGCTTATTGTTTTTATAATTTAAAATTTTTTAGTATTATGAATATAACTTATATTTACAGTTAGATAAATTAATGAATGCTTTACTATTCACAAAAAAACGTTGAGGATAATAAAATCCTCAACGTTTTTATTTTTAGAATTCTTTTTCTTGGCTGTATGTAGTTATTTTTTCACTGTTACTGCCGCTGTAAGCTGTAAAATCAACTTTTACACGGTATTTACCACTGCCAACAGAAGCCGTTTTGGTTAATGCGCCATAAGAATTGTTTATGGTTGTTGACCAAGAATCCACTTCGCTCCACCAAAGCAATGTTTTCTTCTGCAAAGTCATCTTAATATCTATTTTGGTAGTAATGCCGTTATAACCGTTCAAACGAGCTGTACAAGTAGCTGTTCCGCTTGTTGAAATACTTAAAGATGTTGCTGTAGTATTTGTATATTCAAAACATGGCATTATATCAGATTCTGTTTGTACCAATTCATCTGGTGTAATTACAGCAGGGTTTTGAGCATAAGCAACCGTAGAAAATGAACACATCAAAACAACACACAAAAGCATAGCAGTCAATTTTTTTGACATAATCTCCCTCCTTTCAATGTATTTATGAAAATCATATCATATAATACACCGAAAAAAATGTCGATTTGTGACAAAAAAATTATTTTATATTTATTGATTCTGCAATTTTTATTAAAATATCCTTACTGATAGAGCCTTCAACAGTATAAACATATTTATTTGTACTCAAAATAATAGTGTTGACACCTTTGTTATAATAACTAATTGCATCTAAACCGTTAATAATAATATTTTCGTAAGTAACATTTTCTGTGTTTGCCTGTACAACAGATTCATCATTTACTAATTGCATATACATTATTGAGGAGTCATTATTAA
>JAZUNQ010000021.1:0-8946 GCA_045604205.1 Acutalibacteraceae bacterium | reverse complement strand
GCAGTAGCAGGAAAAAAGCCTTCTGAATTTAATTTTCATAAATTCAGCGGAGACATTAACCTTGATGAGCTTGCAGCGGCTTTGCAGATAGTACCGTTTATGAGTGAATACAACAGCGTGCTTGTGTCGGATATTTTCTTTGACAGTATGGATAAGGACAGCATAGACAGGCTCACCGATATAGTGAAAATGGTTGACGGCGGAACAGTGCTCATAATTTCAATGCCATCATATACTCCCGTAAAGAATTTTTCTGCTTTGAAAGCCTTGGCTAAAGTTGTTGAAAAAATAGGCTCGGTCAGTCAATTTGAGAAGCAGGGAGAGCAAACGGTAGAAAAATTCATTGCTAAATGGGCTAACGAAAACGGAAAGCTTATTTCTCATCTTAACGCTTCAAAGCTGATTTCCTTTTGCGGGACAGACCTGAATTTGCTCAGAAACGAGGTTGATAAAATCTGTGCTTACGCAAAAGGCGAAGAGATAACTATTGAAGATATCGAAGCACTTGCTACTGTGAATTTAGAAGCAAAGATATTTGCCTTGTCCGATGCAGTTTTAAATCTCGACGGTCAAAAGGCGTTTAACACCCTTGATTTACTTTTTTATCAGCGAGAAGAGCCGCTTTCAATGCTCTATGTACTGACAGCCTCATATATAGATGCATACAGAATAAGAGTTGCAGACGAGTGCGGTGTTTTAAAAGATGACGTAGCAAAGGATTTTGATTATAAGAACAGGGCGTTTACACTCGGAAAGGCCCGAAAAGCAACTGCGAGGGTTTCTACCGATGCATTGAGAAAAAGTATCGACGTGCTTGTTGCAGCTGATGTTAATTTCAAAAGCGTTTCGGTAAATCCACGACTCTATATGGAGCAGTTAATTGCACAGCTTTTGCTTATTGCAAAGGAGGGCAAACTAAAGTGCTGAAAATCAGAGAAGCCATAATTGTTGAGGGTAGATACGACAAAATCAAGCTTAGTTCTCTTGTTGATGCACCGATAATTGAAACAAACGGATTTCGCGTGTTTTCGGACAAGGAAAAGCAAAATCTCATCCGTCAAATAGCAAAAACAAGAGGAATTTTAGTTTTTACCGACAGCGACTCAGCAGGATTTGTAATAAGAAACTTTCTCAAAGGTGTTGCGGATAAGTCAAAAATCAAGCATTGCTATATACCTCAAATCAGCGGCAAGGAAAAACGCAAAAAAGAAAAATCTAAAGAGGGTTTTTTAGGTGTTGAGGGGGTCAGAGATGATGTAATTGTTGCCGCCATCAAAAACAGCGGGGCGACAATTGAAGGCGAAAATAAAACCCATGTTATTCGGGAAATTTCAAAGAGTGATTTGTTTATTCTTGGGCTTACGGGTGTTGACAATGCGGATAAAAACAGAAAAAAGCTCTTGGAGCATTTAAGCCTGCCAAGCTATCTGTCAACCAATGCATTGTTGACAGCACTTAATTGCCTATATTCTTTTGAGGAATTAAAAGCAATTCTTAAAAACATAAAAAACTGATAACAAAAATAATTTGCAATAAAAAAGCTCTTCTGCACATAATACAGAAGAGCCTGGAGCTGAAGATGGGACTTGAACCCACGACCTACTGATTACGAATCAGTTGCGCTACCAACTGCGCTACTCCAGCAAAATTTGCCTGTTAATTATATCAGTAATTATCTTTCAAGTCAAGAATAATTAAAAACAAAAATCGAGGGTTAATTACCCTCGATTTTATTATGAAAACATATCTTCCATATCAGAAATATCATCCTCATTTAAAGCAGTTATAGTAATATACGGTATATAAGCACCCTTTTTACAAATGAAATATTTTTGATATACAGTTATACCCTCGTGGGTAATTTCCCCTGTCAAAACTGCATATGTTTGTCCTTTGAATTCCTGTTTACCTAAATCCTCTACAACATATCCCATATTTTCAAGTTCTTCGATAAGGAGTTCTACGAACTTATCTAACGTTGTACTGGCGGAAGCAGCCACTCCAAGGTTTTGAAAGCATATCATAACATTTTCGCCGGTGCCCGATCCTGCCGAACAACCACAAATAGTGCCTTCCTCTTCCAATTCATTCATTTTATCCTCACTATCAAATGTCCAATCAGAAGGTTTTGTAAATGTTATTTGTGCAAAATCGTTATTATAAACATCGCCATCTATTGTACCTTTTGAAAAAGGTTTTTCAGGAATAACGCCAGAAATACCATCCATCTGACTTGAAAAATCATCAATTGGCAAACAACAAGCCGATAATGATAATGCTATTACAACGCACAATAAAAGTGTTATAATTTTTTTCATTTTAACATCCCCTTAATATCATTTGTTTAATTATACCACTGCTATCAATCTTTTTCAAGCATTCACTATAAAATGCTTTAACTGTATATGTATTATAGCATAAAATCGAGGGTTAATTACCCTCGATTTTATTATGAAAACATATCCTCTATGTCAGAAAAATTTTCTTCCAACGAAGTCGCTATTACAAAAGACATATATTTGTCTGCTCTTAGTACATAATATCTTTGATAAACCTTTATCCCAACATCATTAATAAGACACTCAAACGCACAATATTCGTTTTTACCAAGTTTAATTCTACCCAAATCCTCTACAGTAAAACCGCCGCTTTCAAGCTGAGAAGCAAATTTGCCCAAATATTCTTCCTCGGTAATATCTTCTGCACCGTTCATTACAAGATTGTCAAAGCCTATTTCCAAGGTTTTGCCGTCATCACCCTTAACCTGCAGGTCATATATTGCAATTCCGCTTTCAAGGGCATCCTCTATGCCGTAACCGTATTCGCCTATTCCTGCCTTATCAATTAACTCTTGCTCGGTTGCAAAAACCCAGGACGAAGGCTTGGTAAAGGTTGTTTTTGTAAAGGTGTTGGTATAAACGTCTCCGTTTATGGTACCTTTTACAAAATCTCCTGTGATTGGCTCTGCTACTTCGTCTTTTGATGAACAGGCAGTAAGTGAAAATAACATTAAAACCGTTAATAATACGGCAACTATTTTTTTCATTTTTATCATCCTTTAACACTTGTTAAACTAATACTATCATTTTTATTACCTTTTTTCAAGTTGTTTATTTAAAAAGCATAGCAACTATTTGTTGAATTGTGTAAAAAAATGTGATATCATTATAAAATAATATTAATCAGACTAAATTATCGGGAGTTAATTATGATTGTTTTAAAAACATATGTCGGACACATCAGAAACCACAAAAATTTATGTGACGAATTGGGCATCGACCCATCTCTTCCCCGAGATAAAAAGGAACAAGAAATAATTATTGCCGCCTACAAAAAATGGGGTGGCGATATGGCACAGCATATCTACGGTATGTTTGCCTTTGCCCTTTACGATACCGATACCGACACCCTGTTTTGCCTACGTGACCAGTTTGGCACCAAGCCGTTTTACTATTACGTGACCGATGACGGCAAACTGCTTTACGGCACCACCATACGTGAGATTATGGACTGTGACGGTTTTAAAAAGCAACTTAACCAAAAAATGCTTCAAATTTATCTTACCATGACCTACACCACAGGTGAAGAAACATTTTTTAAAGGTGTTAAGAAACTGCTTCCCGGCAGATATATGACCTTTAAAAACGGTGAGATAAAAATCACCCGTTATTTCCGTCCCGAATTTAAGGCAGACAATTCAAAATCACTTGACGACTTTGCAGATGAAATTCACACCACCCTTGCCGATATAATGAAAGAGGTAAAATCAGACGACGAATACGTTGAGTCCTTTCTTTCGGGCGGTGTTGATTCATCATATGTATTGGCAGTATCCGATGCGCCAGCCTGCAACAGCTGCGGTTATGACGACAGTCGTCTTGACGAATCGGGCCTTGCACGTGAGACCGCCGATATTTTAAATCGCAAATTTAACCGCTGTCTTATAACCCCCGAACAATATTTCCAAATCGTGCCATACGTTATGTATAATATGGAGCAACCTTTGGGCGATGCTTCGGCAGTGGCCTTTGCGCTTGGTTGTATTGCTACTGCAAAGGGCACGGGCATTTGCTATTCGGGTGAAGGCGCAGATGAATTTTTTGGCGGATATAATATGTATCGCAATGCTGAACGATATGGCGAAAACCTTAAAAACTTTTACGTTGGCAACACCAACATTATGAAGGAAGACGAAAAACGCATAATAATTAAAAAGTATTACGAAAACTTTGAACCGATTGATTTAGTACGTGATATTTATACCGAAAACGAGGGTCTTGACCCGCTTTCTAAAATGTCGGATGTGGATATTCAGGTTTGGCTTGAAGGCGACATTTATCTTAACGTTGATAAAATGAGTCGTGCCGCAGGACTTGAAGTGCGTATGCCGCTTACCGATATGCGTATTTTTGACATTGCTTCACGCATGCCGTCTTGTTATAAGATTAATGATGAGCAAAACAAGGTAGCTCTTCGCACGGCGGCGGCAAAGGTTTTACCCGAGGAAATAGCCTTTCGCAAGAAACTCGGCTTTGTGGTGCCAATCAGAATGTGGATGGCAGACAGCCGTTACAATGCCGACGTTGTAAGACTTTTCAACAGTGATATTGCGGACAAGTTCTTTAACCGTGACGCAATAAACAAAATATTTGACGATTATATTAACGTTGACTCTGACAACTGGCGCAAGGTGTGGACAATTTACACCTTCCTTGTGTGGTATGAAGAATATTTTGTTAAAAGATAAAAAAAGCACCCAAACCAATGGTTTGGGTGCTTTTAAATTAAATTTCGTATGATAAAGCATTAAGTGCGCTAACTAATTCATCATTCAAATCTTCGTTTTTATCAGAAAAATCATTAAACGAACCGCTTACATTTACAACCAGTTCATAATAGTCATCATATGCATACATAACGTCTTTAATAAGGTCGCTATGTTTGGAATCTTTTATGTCACGGAACAACTCAGAAATTTCTTCATCCAGTTCTTCAAGTCTGTCTATATTATCAGCGTTATCAATTTGCGCCATCGATACAGCAAGATCGATATCATCATTAAACTCATCATCATATATTGCAGCGTGCCAGTTATCATAAATGTCATCGCCTACAATCTCTAACAATTCTTGCGCCTCTGACACTTTGTCATAAAACTCTGATACTTTTTTGTTTGTTCCACCTGTTGGTAAGCAAACACAACCGCAGCAGCAAGCAGCAATTGCAACAACTAAAATGCCTATTAGTACTTTTTTCATTTTAAGTCCCCCTTAATATTGCATAAAATTTTACGCAAAACAATTATAACAAAAATATCCTTTATAGTCAAGTATTGTCAAAATCGAAAGATACCTGTCGAAAATATTTAATGCATACTTTTTAATTATTTATTAAATAACTCTTAATCATATTGTCTAAAAACATTTTTAATGATATACTTTTATTGGTGATAAATATGACGCTTACTCTTAAAATTATATTTGCTGTTATTGGCTCTGTTATATTTTTTAACGGAGTCGGGCTTACGTTTACCTCTAATGCTAACGTTGGAATACTTATGACAATATTTCTTGGCGCTGTAATAATCGTTACCGCACTCTTTTTTGAAAAATTGCTTCCTTGGCTAAAAGTATTGCTTGTTTCGGGTATAGGCATAGCCGTAATATGTTGTTCCTTTTTAATCATTTACGGTAAAACCGATAACGTTACCTATAAAGAAGATGCCGTTATAGTTTTGGGGGCGGCGGTTCACGGCAAAACACCAAGTCTGACACTAAAACGGCGGCTTGATACTGCAGTAAAATACTATAATCAAAATCCCGAGGTAATAATTGTTGTAAGCGGTGGCAAAGGACCACAAGAAGACATAACCGAAGCCGAAGCAATGAAACAATACCTTATCAAAAAAGGTGTTGCGCAAGACAACATTATAAAAGAAGAATCGGCTACAAGCACCTATGAAAACTTTGTTTTTTCTAAATTAATCTTGGATGAAAAGTTTAAAAATGATTACTCTGTCGCATTTATTACAAATGAGTATCATATATTGCGTGCCGGTGCTTGTGCTAACAGGGCAGGAATTAAAAATTTAACCCATATTCATTCTGATACAAGCCTTTCCTATATTATAGCAGGCTCTTTGCGTGAATGTTTGGCCGTTGTGAAATATTTAGTATTTAAAAAATAAAAAGCACCAATTGGTGCTTTTTATTTTGCCTGACTTTTTTGCATTCTTTTCCAGTTTATAAAACCGTATAAATCATTTACCAAAAACATAACAAAGCATATTATAACCGACAGATATGATATATCGCTAATAGTTGCCATTGTCCATAGCACTATAAGCACAACGTCGTTCATAGCATAAACAAGCGCAAAATACGGACTACGTCTAAAGGTAAGATATGCCGCTATAAAGCTGGTAGTAATAGATATTGTGCTTGGTATAATGTTTGCTGTGCCAAGCGCTTTTAGTATAAAGTAAAAGATTACTGTAACCACCACCGATAATGCAAGCATAAACATAATTTCTTTTTTGCTAAGACGATTTACCGTTACCTGTGCCCTATTGCCTTTGTATGGGTTTCGCACCCATTCAACAAGCGCTATTATTGCCATTGGAACAGTCATACCAAGGTAGGTTATCATCTCACCATAGTAATCAAAGTTAAAGGATATTATGCCGTATAGCGCACCAAATATAATCATTAACGCTTGACCAAACGGATTGCCCTTTGCGCTATATATTAGCGATGTCGCACCTATAAGAGATGCTACAAGGGTTAGATAATTTGCCCTGTCAAACAAAGCAAATGAAACTATTATTAAGCTTACTGAACCTATCCAAAGAATCCATTCGGACTTTGTAAAATATTTAAAGTTAACCTTCATTTCACCCTCCAAAAAATTAAAAAAGCACCCATGTTATACATCTTCTAAGACCTAACGATGTATAACCGAATGCTTTTGCACTCACTACCCGGTGGCAGTTAAATTATTTTTTTAATATTTTATATTGAATGCCCGATTTTGTCAAGTATATTAATATTTTCTTATTTCAAGGCTATCGTCATCGGTTCCTTTTTCTATTTTACGTATAACTATATAATAACTGTAATCGGCGCTTACCTTAACCTCTACCCTGTCACCCACTTTTTTGCCCATTATGGCGCTACCAAGCGGTGACTCTTTACTGATGATGCTCTGAAACGGGTCACGGCGAAGCGATGTTGCAATGCGAACCGTCTCTTCTTGGTCGTCTTCTTCTACATAATAAGTAACGGTATCAAAAAGGCCAACAACGTCATCGGCGCTTTTGGTATCAATAATAATTGCAGTCTTTATCATATTACGCAGATAGCGAATACGGCTCTCGTTTTTGCCACGCTCACGTTTTGCGGCGTGATATTCAAAATTTTCCGACAAATCGCCAAAACTGCGGGTGAATTTTACCTCTTCTAAAATTTTAGGACGCAAAACAGCAATTCGATAGTCAAGCTCGTCCTGCATCTTTTTTATATCTACTGCAGTTAATTCATCATACATTCTCTTTCACCTTAATCACATTTTACTGATTTTGCAAATTGCTTTATAATTTTCACAAAAAGTCCTTAAGTACAGTATACCATAATTATTTAAAAAGGTAAATGCAAAATAAAAAATCGGGTTTAAAAACCCGATTTTAAATGCTTTTAAGTTTATTTTCGTCTGCACCAAGGCCCGATAATATCATAAGCAGAGGCAAACCGCTTTGCACCCACACAAATGTGGTATCAATTATGCCATAAAGTAAAATTGCTATGCAAACAGCAATTATAAAGCTGTTAAGCGTTCTGCTTTGACCGTTTGCCTTAAGCTTTTTACGGCAGGATATTAAATCCTTAAAATAAAGTATTATATACGACCAAATAACACCACTACCAACAATACCGTGACAAAGAAGGCTGTCTAGCACAAGATTATGCGCAAGCGATACCTGTATAAGCTCTGGTCTTGTTGCAATCATTTGCCCGTAAAGGTGCTTATAGGCATAAAATCCTCTGCCAAAAATTGGTGCAGTTTTTATATTCTCAATAGTAAACGCCCATATATCTAAACGATTTTGTGTTGTAAGTGATACCTCGTCAAGACGGGTAAAAATTTGCGGAACCAAAAATAGCGCCAATATCACAATTGCCATTGCGCTAAGCAGTGCTATAAGCATTCGGGTGTTTTTGTTCATCACAAACAAAATTATTGAACCTATTGCCATAACTACCCAAAGGCTCATACTGCCGCATAAAAGAATACCGCCAGCATTTATTACTGCTATAACAAAATAAACTATTGGTTTTTTTGCATCGTTTGCAACCTTATAAATGCACACAAAAACCGCTATCATAAGTGCGGCACCTAAAAAGTTAGGGTTTGGGAACCCTGCCTGCACACGAATTGAATAGTTTGGAATGTGTAAAATTTTTTCTATGGCTGCAACAAAGCTTGCAAAACAGCCACCCGCACACATAACATCGAGCATTTTTTCAAAAAACGCTCTTGTCATTATATCTCGTACAACAATGCAAAAATACATTATTGCAAAGAACATAGGATATGCCACTATTCCGTTAATGTTAACATAGCAAAGAGATACTATCCACCCTAAAACCGAAAATGCCAACACAACAAACGAGCTTTTTTTAGAAAAAACAATTTTTCTAATGCCGGGCAAAAACATAAATGTTAAAACCGTTGCTACAATTATAACACGTGCTACCCATTGGTATGTAAAACAAGAAAATACCGAAAGAAATATTAGTTTTTGAGCAAGTGCAATATATTTGTTATTTTTATCAGATAAAATGTTTGAAACTTCTTTTTCAATAGACAGCGAATTTGGAATAATACCGCCCCCTAACATACTATATATGTAACAAAATCAGTAATTATAATTCTAAATATTTGCAAAAA
>JAZUNQ010000020.1:0-3932 GCA_045604205.1 Acutalibacteraceae bacterium | reverse complement strand
AGTAAAGTTATGACCTGCAACTTCTTCGAAGCTTTCTTCGTGGTAGCCACAAATTGGGCAGTTATATTCATAACCTGCTGCTGTTACGCAGTCGCCTTCGTATTCTGTGATACCTTCTTCTTCAGGAACGTGTTCACATACGAGACCGCATACTTCACAGTAGTATGAATCCCACGCTGGAGTCTCGGTGTCTGATACAAAGTGGTGTGGTTCTGCATCTGATGCGTAACCGCAGATTTCACATGTTACAGAGTGTGTGCCGTCGCCGTTATCAACGATTTCACCATCGTGAGTTGCTGTCTCGATAGGCTCTTCACATACTGAGCATACTGTCCAGTGGTTGTTACCGTCTTTTTCGTAGATAACGTCGCCTGTATCAGGATCGGTTGCCGGTACGCATTCGCCAAGTTCGCCTGTGATATCGGTGATTGCGTTTTCAAATGGTTCTGTGTCAGCTGCATCTGCTGCATAGTTCTTTTCGCAAACGTCGCAAGACTTGTAAGCAATTGTGCCTGCTGTCTGGCAGTCTGCGCCTGCTTCTGCTTCGTGTACAGTAAAGTTATGGCCGGCAATTTCATCGAATGATTCTTCGTGGTAGCCACAAAGTTCACAATCAAAGGTATAGCCTGCTGCTGTTACGCAGTCGCCTTCGTATTCTACAAGACCTTCTTCTTCAGAAACGTGTTCACATACATAGCCACAAACTTCACAGTAGTATGAATCCCACTCTGGAGTTTCGGTGTCTGATACAAAGCTGTGTGGCTGTAAGTTTGAATCAGCAAGGCCGCATGAGCAAGATGCTGCGTGACCTGCTGCGCCATTTGCTGTTGGGTCGCCTGCAAATACTGCATCGTGGAATGCCTTGAGTTCGGGATAGCTATCAGTATTGATAAATGCATCGCCGAGTTCAAGTGTTGGAAGGTCAGCTTCTGTGATTGCCTTAATCTGTTCGTCGGCATATGTCCATTCACCGTTAGAGAATGCTACTGTGCCGGAAGCACCGTCGGTATAGCAATTATCGAAGCAATCAGGGTCGTTCTTTCTCCAGCCTCTGCCATCTTTGGTGTTCATAATGTCTGCGCCAAGAACAACTGTGTTACGAACAACGTTATAGTAGAGTGTTTCGCCTGTTTCTTCGTTTGCATAAAGCTTAGGCTCAAAACCGTCATAATGTGTTGCCGCAGGAACGACAGCGTTAGAAACGTTAGCAATAAGAGGCATATTATAGCCGTCGTTATATGTAGCATCGTTGCCGTAAACCAAGCAGTTTTCAACATGCATAGCTTCCTGTACGCCGCCAATGATACCTGAACGCATGTGTTCAACATTGTTATTGTTTGGATTATAAGCGTTATTATACATATAGTTGTTTGCAATAACAACGTCGCTTACCCAAATTATACCCTGACGCTTAGCGCCATAGGCAACGGTTGATGATGTACCAATCAATGCGCCAACCTGATAGTTTTTGCCTTCTGAAACGAGGTATGAGTTCTTAATAGCAATGTTGCGGAATGCAGAGCCGCCATCTACTGTGCTAAAGAGAGCTGCGTTGTTAGCAGAGATAGAATACATACCGTAAATGGTAGCGCCGTTACCGTCAAAGTAACCTGCAAAGCATGACTGCTCCCAACCCATTGTCTTCCAAGGAGTGAATGAGCCTGCTTCAAAGTATGCCTTTGTAGCTGCTGCAGAGTCAAGAGCCATGATAGCCTCTGCCTTGTCTGCGCTCTGCAATACGATTGTGCCGATAGAGTCGTCAATCTTATAATATTTATCGGTTGTAACGTCTGCTTTTTGCTGAACAAGCCAAGCAAGTTCTGCGGCAGACTTAATGATGTAAGGATCGTCCTTTGTACCGCTACCGGTTGCGATACCTGTAGCTACAGAACCGTCCCAAGTAATTGTCTTGCGGGTTGCACAGTTAAGCTCTGCGCCGCAAGCACATTCGCCGTTTACAAAGTTATGGTCAACAGCAATGCCGCCAAAGCCACATGCGCAAGTAGCAGCGTGTGTGCCGTCTTCTTTGTCAACCAATGTTACGTTTTTGTGTGCGTTAGCAAGCTCTGGGTAACCTTCGCCATCTGCCATCCATACAGACCAGTCAAGGTCCATATTTTCTACAGCTGCTGCGCCCTTAAGCTGTGCGTCGCTAAGTGGGAACACTCTACCAGTAAAATCACGGTTAGCCAAAGCACCGTTACCGCCGAGGTTAACTTCGGTAATTGCAACGTCACTTGTTGTGTAAACGTTTGTAAAGTGACTTTCAAGACCTGAGTGCTGAACGTCGTTAAATTCGGTGCTTGCTGATGTAGCATAAGGAGTAATACCAATTACTACGCAATCAGAAACAGACATAGCATTTGTGTTAATAAAGCCTGCTATACCACCGTGGCAACCACGAACGTTTTCGTCGCCAAATTTAAGACATGAAATGAAATAATCTTCGTCAAGGTTTACATAGCAGTTTTTGATGTTAACTGCGCCGTTTACGTAAATGGTGTCTACCATATCGCCGTCGCCGTTACCGTCAACGCCCCTGTCTGACTCTTTCCAAGAAGAGAGGTTAGCAGAGTAACCAATTAATGCACCAATACCATGGCCAAATCCGGTTGTGCCAACGTATTCTATGTGTGATTCGGTTACAGAGCAGTTTTCGATAGTGAGGGTGTTGGTACCGTCACCTACATGATAACCTATAATACCGCCTGCTGCAGTCTTAGCAGTGAAAGAAGCAAACTTAACATTAATGTTTTTAATGGTTACGTCGCCCTTTGTGCAAGAGAAAAGACCTGCATAACTAGCAACTGCCTCGTGGTTGGTCCAAGCGCCATAAACTGTAGCGCCGTTACCGTCAAAGTTACCCTGGAAACCGGGTGTGCCGCCTGAGTGGTTTTTACCGGAGCCCTTAACTGCCGCAAGGTTGTCTGCCAAAGTGCCGTCAAAATCGATGTTGCCATTAGTAAGGTCAAAGCCTGCGATACCGTCAGCCACCTTGTAATATTTACCAATAGTATCATCGCCTGATGCTTTACAAAGGTAAACAAACTCTTCTGCGCTATCGATTATAATAGCGTTGTCCCAATCGGCACCTGTTTCGCCGTTGTCGTCAAGCTTGGTATCCCAGAATGTGCTGGCACTACCAATATCGGTAAGGTATGTACCGAATTCAAGCAAATCTACTGTGCCGTGTGCTGTAGTAGCAGGGTCAGCCGCACTTACAACAACGCCTGTAAACATAGACATTGCAACAACAGCAACAGCAAGTATTATAGAAAATACTTTTTTTGTGTTTTTAAGCATAAAAACATTCCTTTCTTTGTGGAAATTTCCACTTAAAATTTTAAGTACATTGTTTAGCAGATGTGTTACCGACCAATAAACCCATTGTGACTGCCCACTGATTTAAAGGCAATAATCCACATTTGCATATATACCAATACAATAATAATACAATTCGTTCAAAAATTCAATAGTTTTTTTAAATGTTTTTGTGAAAATTTATTAAAAAATTTTGACAATTTTTGCACAAGACTATATATTGTGGTGCGTTTTATACAACCTCTATATAATATAGGTCAACATAGAATTTATATAAAAATTTTTATATAAAAAGCACAAAAGTCTTTGCAAAAAAATTTTGCAAAGACTTTTTATTTAAAGATTATATATTAGCCTACAACGAATGTTTCGTTAATGAAGATGTTGTACATAATCTGTGCTACCTGGCAACGCTGTGCACTACCCTGTGGAGCAATTGTTGTTGGGTTCTTACCGCTGATTACACCGGTTTCAAGTGCCCAAACGATTGCTTCCTTAGAGAATGATGATACCTTGCCAAAGTCTGCATACTGAGCTGCAAGAGCTTCTGCCGCACCGTCATCTACTGTTACGTCAACGCCAATTGCCTGTGCGTATCTGTAAAGGAAGGT
>JAZUNQ010000019.1:0-19422 GCA_045604205.1 Acutalibacteraceae bacterium | reverse complement strand
TGGTAAATTTGGCACAAGCGACAGTATTCAACGACAAGACTTTCTTGTAATGCTAGCCCGTCTTGACGGTGTTGACCTTAATGTTTACGGTGCAAAGAAATCTGCATTCCCCGACGTACCCGAAGGCAGTTATTTTGAAGCCGCAGTAAACTGGGGTTCGGAAAAAGGAATTGTTACAGGCTACCAAAATGGCAAGTTCGGGGTTGGTGATAAAGTTACCCGTGAACAGCTTGTAACCTTCCTTTACAGATATGCAAAATATAAGGGTTATGACTTTAGTCATACCGATGACCGTCAGACAGTAGTTTCAGGTCAGTATAAAGACTTTAAAAAGGTATCCGGCTTTGCAAAAGAGCCTATTCTCTGGGCAATTGAAAAGGGAGTAATTAGTGGTAAAACATCAACAACCATTGTTCCCCAAGGCAACGCACAAAGATGTGAGGTTGCAAAGATTATGTATAACATATTCTTAAATGATATCTTTAAGTAAAACAAAAATCACTCACCGATTGGTGAGTGATTTTTTATTATCTTACAAAGTTTGTCATTGTCCATTTTTCTTTTTCGGGGATACCGTACTTCTCTTTACCCAAAGCAATGCTCTTAATCAAAAAAGACATATTTTCGGCCAATGTTCGCATACCCTGAAGACCTTCCTCATCCCCTACGGCTTCGCCTACTTTTCTACCGTGAACACTGTTCCAATACTGTCCCGATGCCACAGGCATACCCGATATGGTAAAGTATTTATTTAATTGGTCAAAGGTTGCTGTGCAACCGCCACGACGGGCTACGGCAACACTGGCGCCAACCTTCATTGTTTTGTTAAAAGACGTACTGTAAAAAAGTCGGTCAAGCAATGATATAAGACTGCCGTTTGCCGAAGCATAAAACACAGGACTGCCAATAACCAAGCCGTCACATTCACTGAATTTTTGAGCAAGTTCCCCATTTACAACGTCATCAATCGCACATTTACCGTTTTTAAAGCAGTAACCGCACGCCATACAACCACGAATATCACGGTTACCTATCTGAAAAACTTCGGTCTCAATTCCGTTTTTGTGAAACACCTTTTCCATCTCGGCAAGAGCAATGCTGGTATTACCGTTTGCACGAGGACTACCGTTAATAAATAAAACCTTCATAAATATATTCCCTTTCAGTAGTTTCTAATTGATTTTATGTAAATATAATAACATATAGAAATGAAAAAGTCATTAAAAAATTAACGACCAACCTGTAATCAAGTAAAAAAGGATAAAAACAGATACCATCTCACTTTGCTTTTAATAGTTGTAATAACAACAAAAACCTGATATAATTTATATATCATAAATTTACATGGACATATAAAGGGGAAAATTATTATGAGTGAACCAAAAAGAACAGGTTTATTGCAACTATTAGGAAACAGCTTGGGTTGTCAATTTGTTATCCCTGTATATCAAAGAAATTACACCTGGACGGCTGAAAGGGAGGTTGAGCAATATTTCAATGATTTAGATAACGTATTAAAAGGAAATTACAAAAATCATTTTTTGGGAATAATAATCTATCTTGAAAAAGCAATTGATTTTAGTTCAAGAGAATTTTCTATAATTGATGGACAACAAAGGTTAACCACAACATTCTTGATAATATACGCTATAAAGCAACTGCTTATCAACAGTAATGACTTAGAAAAAGTTAAACAATTGGAATGTCAGTATCTTACAAATCCATATCATAATGATAAAATAAAATATAAACTAAAACCATTAGTATCTGACGACGATGTATATAGATGTATTGTAGAAGATAGGTTGAATGATATAACTAACACAAAATCAAATGTATTAAAGAACTATGAGTATATTTGTAACCGATTAAATGAACTGTTATTACAAGGTTATGATGCCAATACTATACTAATGGCGTTAGACAAATTGTATGTAGTATGTGTGCCAATTTCTGAAGAGGACAATGCACAAAAAATATTTGAAAGTATAAATGCGACTGGAGTAAAATTGACATCTGCCGACTTGATTAGAAATTATCTACTTATGGACTTACAAAGCGATATACAGGAAAAATATTATGCAGACTATTGGAAAAAATTAGAAGATTATGTTTCGCCAGATTCTAAAACTTTAGAAATGTTTTTCAGAATGTATTTAGCGATTAAAACATATGTTTTAATTTCTAAAAATAGCGTGTATAGAGAATTTGTAAATTGGATCGAAAAGCAGAATATAGACCCCAAAACCTTATTTGAAGATTTACTAGAATATGCAAAAATATTTAATCTGCTTATGAATGAAGACATAAGCAAAATTGACAAACACCTAAAGGATGCAATTGTTGATTTTAGAAAAATAAATTCTGATATTCCCATGGCAATTGTTATGGAGTTTTGTAGAATAAATAGAGCTGGATTTATCAATACAGATGTTTTGTCTAAACTCATTTTATCGATTAATGCATATATGATTCGAAGAAGTTTATGCGATATGAACTCACAGAACATATCTAAGCTCTTTCCTTCAGTACTAAAAAAAGTACTTGAAAAATGCAATAATGATTATTCAGATGTTTTAAAACATTTAAACCAAGAGATGGTAGGAAACACTGCTTCAACAAGTGGTAGTTATATGCCAACAGATAAACAAATGATGGAATTGCTGTTTAATGCCAATGTCTACAAAAGACCTGCATTGAGAATTGTGCTAGATAGATTAGAATTACACAACAATCCTGCTCCTGTAGACTTAAGTCACTTAAGTGTAGAACATTTGATGCCACAAACCCCCACTGAAGAATGGCTGGAAGAACTTGATACAGAACCTGAATATTATTTTGAAAATCTACATAGATTAGGCAACCTTACACTTGCTGCAAAAAAAGATAATAGTAAGATGGGCAATCTTATGTGGGCATATAAAAACGAAGTTTTAAAAGAAACTGCACATTTGAAATTAAATTTAGAATTGATAAAAATAGACAAATGGAACTTAGATGAAATTAGCACTAGAACAAGAGAATTAATAGAAAAAATATGCACCATCTATCCTTACCCAGAAGTAAGCATTACACAAAAAACAGATGATAGTCAGGTGGATGAAATGACTGCTCTTGATATGTGTGCTGAAATGGCAATAAATGAACCAAACATTACTTGTATAAGAAAAAGACGCACATATAAAACAGTTGATAATAAAAAGGGATTTGCCTTAATATCCTCAAAAATGTATCTCCAAGGTGATAAGGAAAAATATTGGTTTGGATACCGTGCTAAAAGATTTGAAGACATTCAAAATTGCGATGAACAATATATGATTTTTGGTTGTAGGAGTCAAAACCTTTCTGTTCTAAAATTTCCGAGAATATTTATTGAGCAACACCTAAATATGTTGAACAACTCTGTAGATACTGAAACTGGTGAAGTTACACATTATCACATCGTACTTTTTAAAAATTCTAATGGGAAAATGACCATGCTTCTCTCTAAACCTACATTAAAAGAAATAGACATTTCAAAATTTATAGTTGGAGAGATATAGTTTTTCTGTTAAAAAATTTATCAACCTTTTAATATTATTCCTCAATTTAATGATTACCTATCCAAAATGCATTTGGTCACACACATAAAAGCCAAGCGTTACAGCCGATAACATTGTATCAACAGTGGTATTGATTTTGGCGGAGAGTAAGGGGTTTGCTCGGCTCCAACGTCGCCGACACGCCCACGGGCTTTTCAACCGTTCACCGAAAGGTCGAAATTTGCCTTGCGGCAAACCGCCCTGTTCGAATCCCTGATAAAAATAAATATTAAAAGGAACCTTTCCTTGCGGATTGGTTCCTTTTAGCTTGGCGGAGAGTAAGGGATTCGAACCCTTGGTCTGGGATGAACCAGACAACTGATTTCGAGTCAGCCCCGTTATGACCACTTCGATAACTCTCCGTATATGTTAAACTCCGTTAAGAGTATAACGTAATATTTATTTTTTATCGAACGGGGCGCCCCGTTATGTCCTGTTGCGGTGCCCGAAATTTTTTAACACTGCCGTGTAAAAATTTCGACCGCTGCCACTCCTTATTGCTCGCTTCATCTGCCACCGGCAGCGCTCGCAAACGTCCCCACTTCGATAACTCTCCGTATTAAATAAACAAGCCGCCGATTTTGGCGGCTTATTTATTATATTTATTTTAATTGTTGTTGTCAAGCGTTTTAGAGTTAAAGTTTATAAAGATTAAATTCTTCTATTCCGTCCTGGAAATAAAGTTTAGAATTTTTGTCAACGTATATTCTAAAACGTTGTTTTTCAAGCTTTCCTGTTACGATGCCAACCATACGTATTCCGTCACAATTGTCAACGTAAACAAATATATTTTTTTGTTCTAACATAGTGCCTTTGAAATTATATAAAATTTCACCGCAATACATACCGCTTCCTTCAAGGTCGAGTTGTATTTGTCTTCTCGGCGTATGCTGGTATATTTTTAAATGGTCGGTACAAATTTTTAGTTCTATGTCGCGTAAATCTTTGTGATAAACCAATTCGTGAGCATCGGATAACTCGTTAACGTTTTGCTTTTTACCCGAGCGGAATGCGTAGGTTTGCATTGTAAAGGTTAAAAGATTTTTAGCACATCTTTGCAATTCGCCTAACGTTAAATATCCATTTTTAAGCGCTTCTAACTGGTCGTCAACGCAAAGCGCCGAGTCGCCCTTAACCTTATAAATATCGTTTTGCGCTTTAACCATTGTAGCAAGATTTGCATTTGTATCAGTGCCGTTATTTGGGTCATCCATAGTAGTGCCCCAGTCGGTCATAACAAAACCGTCGTATCCCCAATCATCACGTAAAATGGTGGTAGTAAGGTCGTAACTGCCCGAGGTATGAATACCGTTAACACGATTATAAGAGGTCATTATCGCCTTAACCGAACCGCCCTTTACTGCAATTTCAAACGCTTTAAGATAAATCTCACGTAATGCTCGTTCACTTAAAACCTCGTTTTCATCTTTTCGACTAATTTCTTGCGAGTTAACAGCAAAGTGTTTAAGCGTTGCAAAAAATCCGTTTTTGGTAAAATAACTCGATAATTTATCGGCATAAACACCTGTAAGATATGGGTCTTCTGAAAAATATTCAAAGTTTCTGCCACAAAGACCGCTGCGGTGAATATTCATACCGGGGCCTAATAAAATATCAATATCGTAATGTTTCATCTCGTCGGTAAGGCATTTATACATATCTTCAAAAAGTTCGGGTGCCCAAGCCGAAGCCAAAAGCGCACCGACGGGAATACAGGTAGCTTGAGCGCTGCTTTCCATACGGATGCCGCTTGGACCGTCACACGTAGTAACAACGGGCACTCCCGCATCACTCCACGATTTTGTAACACCTGCAAAGCAACTTGCCGTTCCTTGATATGTTGCTTTTGGACTTGCAAAGCCCTCACCACGTACAATTTCAGCAAGCGCTTTTGCGTCAAACTGCGCTACAAACTGATCAAGAGTATTTTTACCGCTTGCAACATCCTGCAAAGTTATACCTTTATCCCCTGTTATTTCAAGTGATTGCGGTAAATTGTTCTTTATACGCTCGGCTAAATCATACTGCCTGAGCGTTGCTTTTTCAAATGCAACCTGACCGTTTTGATTTATCATACGGTCAAATTCTTCTACGGGCGCTAATGCCTGAACACATTGTTTTACAAGGCGTGTTTTTTCTATATCAAAGGTGAATACTTTTTGGGCATCACGAACGTTTTGACCGAGGTAAATATTATATTCCCCGCCCTCGAGCACCCAAGCAAACGGATAGTCAGTTTTGCCGCAATCATCATAGCACGCCATATCGCAAACGTTTATGGCAAGGTTTATTTCCTGCGACTCACCCGGCATTAATATATCGGTCTTTTTAAACGCAATAAGCTCGCGTGCCGCTTTGCCAAGCGCACCTTGAGGTGCCGAAAAATACACCTGCACTACATCTTTGCCACTAAAATCACCTATATTTTCTACCGTAACCGAAATGGTAATTGTATCATTATCTTTTTGAACACCCGTCACAGTTTGGTTAAATTTGGTATAATTTAGACCAAAACCAAAGGGGTACAAAACCCTGTCAGGCGCAAAGGTCTCAAAATAACGATAACCTACGTAAATATCTTCTTTATGTACGTTTTTGGTAAGATCACCAAAACAATCATCACAAGGGTAATCCTCGGCAGAAATTGCAATAGTATCGGTAAGACGACCGCTTGGCGCTGTGTCGCCCATAAGCGCATCCACCGTACCGACGCCGCCCTCTTGTCCGCCTTGCCAAACGTACGCAACGGTACCAATATTATACTTTTTAACCCAAGACATATCCATAATGTTACCGCTGTTTATAAGCACGATAACGTTTTTAAAATACTTGCTGAGTACCGCAAGAGTAGCATCTTCTTCGTGCGACAAATACCAGTTGCCCTCTACCTTTTCGTAGTCAAAGCTTTCGCCTACGTTGCGGCAAATAACGTATATTGCCTTGTCGCTTTTTTGCGCAGCATCACGCACTAAATTTTCACTTGGTATAGCATCAATCTGGCAAAAGCAAGGTTTCCAACCATCACCTGTATCAAAAGGATTTTGCTTAATATAGTCACGATAAAACTGTGTAACGTTACCGTCAAGCATTACACGGCTCTTTATTTCGTCATAAATATTTGTAACGTACGGACAGTTAACTCTACCGCCTGAACCGCTGCCGCTTTTTAAATATTCAAACTGACTGCGACCGAAAAGGGCGATATTTTCGCCCGATGACAGTGGTAAGGAACCATTGTTTTCAAGCAAAACAATACCTTCAGGTATTGCCTTGCGACAATATGCGGCAAATTCCTTTGTTGTAATGATTTTTTCGTTTGACATAAATATCAACCTCTTTTTTTACCCTACAAACGCTCCTATTGCATTTACAAGCATAGGTGTGCAGGTAGCCGAAACATTATTGACAAAGAACACATCCTGTATTCCTCTTTCGGTTACAAACTGGTCAATTGTACCGGAATATACGTCGCCGATATAACGATAGTCAACAACATGAACGTATTGATAGTTTTGGGTAAGAAATGCAACCATTGCATTACCAAATGATTCTTTAATAACAAGACAGGATGAACCGTCGGTAATGGTTGGATTGGTCATAACACCATATGGCTGGTCACCGCCTGCAAACACAATGTATTTGTTGCCGGCGCTCATAGAATTACCGTCACTTACTATGCAATAATTTCTTTCGCCCTGTGCAGTATATGTGTAAATGTGCTCCATTTGTTTAGGCTCATACGCAATAACGTAGTCAGGAGTATTGCTAAGACTGGGGCTAAGAGATTCGTTATAAAACGTACCCAAAAATCCTTCATATTTATATTCATTGAACGCACTAAGTTCTGCCGGCACCCTATTTGCAGACTTCATAAGATCACGGTAAGCATAATATGCACCAAGCGAAGTCCAATGATGGTCGGTTCTGAAATAGATGTACTCATCTTTATGCGATTTGAGTGTGGGATAAATATTCACCTTGGTAACATTTGAAGCCATACGTGAATACATATAGTCTATTGATTTTTGTTGGTCAGAGGAGTTGGTATCGCCCTTAAAACTTTCGGGCAGGGTTATTGACATACTTTTGGGAATAATCATATCGTAAACGTGCGCTTTGCCGTCAAGCAGTGCGGCGGCACGGTTTACTGTGCCTGCATACTGGTCGGCAGTAGCCTGATTAAATGCAAAATACTCATAACCCACGTTATCCACAATAAGCAGTCCACCAAGCTTTTCAACCACGTGCTGCGGCTCGGGTTTTGGGGGTGGCTCAGGAATTGATTCTACCGGTGCCTGCTCTGATGACGTTATGTCTGGTATTTCATCCCCCTGCTCTACATTACCGTGAACCTGAACGGTGTTAATACCAAAAACGTTGGTCATTCTGGTATTAAGGGAAACAAGTCCGTCTCTAAGCGGAAAGGTATCAGAAAACCAAAGATTTATACCCTCGAAATAATCCCCAGAAACCAAAGAAGCAAACGAAAATTTTGGGAAAGTAGCAAGATCTCTTTTTTCAACATCTGAATGTGTTGGTCTAAAAATTGGAGGAATAGCCAAAATGGTAGCCGCCAACCAAAGTATAACAAACACACGAACCATATTTATATCAACAATATGCTGTAAACGAAGATTACGCACTACTTTCATATTGCTGTCAAGGTTACTTTCTTCTTCGCTTTGGTCAATTACTGTTAATTCTTTAAAAACCATAATGTGCTCCCCTCCTTTTTTAAAAACTAAACTATAAATTAAAACTGGAAATACAAGAACGGATTATAACTGTCCCCCGCAAGCGCTGCTGTTGAAAGTAATAACAGCAGTAGCGGAATAACAACTCTGCCAACCGAATAAATAACCGGAATGACCGGCTTATCCATATAAGTATATCTTACAAGACTGCCGATTTTTTTAACGATTGGTGTTGAAACAAGTACACAGAAAATCAAGATAAATACGTTTGAAGTTAAGAGCGTTGTTGTTTCAAAGTTGGTAAAGGTGTTTCCGTTTTGCATAAACATACCACGAAGCACCGTTAAAATATCGCTTAAATTTTCAAATTTGAAAAGTATCCAACCAAAATAAACTATAATCACAAGATAGATATGCGATATGATTCTGTCTTTTGAAAGCAGTTTAGACAAAAATAATTTTTCTATGAATATAAATACAAAGAAATAAAGTCCCCAAAGCACAAAATTCCAACTTGCACCGTGCCATAAACCTGTAAGTGCCCATACAACAAACAAGTTAATATATGTACGAAGGTTACCCTTGCGGTTACCGCCAAGCGTAATATAAACATAATCACGGAAAAAGCTTCCGAGTGATATGTGCCATCTGCGCCAGAACTCTGTAACCGATCGGGAAGTATATGGATAATCAAAGTTTTCACGGTAATGAATACCAATCATTCTGCCCATTCCGATAGCCATATCGGAATATGCCGAAAAGTCGAGGTAAATTTGTAAACTATATGCCAATACACCAATCCATAAAGACAACGCACTGGCAGTGTTTAGTTTTTCAGCAACTAATATTTCATCGGCAATATTACCCATAGCATTGGCTAAAATTGCCTTTTTGGCAAGACCAAAACAAAAACGCCAAATACCATCAGCCACATCCTGAGTTGTTGCACGACGCTCGACAAGTTCGGAACAAACATCCTTATATCTTACGATAGGACCGGCTATACACTGGTGGAACAAGCTTACATATAAAAGCAACGTGGCAAAATTCTTTTGTGCAGGAACGTCGCCACGGTAAACATCTATAACGTAGGATACTAACTGGAACGTGTAAAAAGAAATACCAATAGGTAAAATTATTTCAAAAATCCCTGCTTCATTTACAGTGGCAATATCTATTTTTACAAAAAAAGCTGAGATTTGCTTAAATAATTCAAATGAATTTAAATCCTGACCTATAATCAGCCCAATATTTTCTATAACAAAGGTTCCGTATTTAAAGAAACCAAGCAAGCCAAAATTCACCAACAACATAGCCACAATGCCCAGCTTTGCCGCTATACCATGCGGTTTTTGCTTGCCGATAAAAATAGATATAAGCCAGTCACTTAACGCTAAAAACAAAAGCAACAATAAATACTTGGGCCCACCCCATGCATAAAACACAAGAGAGAATATAAGCATTACAATATTTCTTGCCTTGGTTGTCTTGGCAAAATAATATACAACAAGATTAAGTGGTAAAAACAAATACAAGAAAAACAGGCTAGAAAATACCATAATATCCCCCCTTTTGACAAAAATCCGTAACATTTTAATATTACTATTAATTTATATGCTTTGTCAACATAAAAAACTAAAAAAGAATAAAGAAAACAAGACGTCTGCCGTTTTAACAGACGTCTTGTAATAAAAAACTAATAACGAGATGGTGTTATCGAGTATGGATTTTTAAGCGCATTTTCTGCCGACTCAATAAAAACATTCATATTCGCACTAATCGTAGGATTAAGTGCGATATAATTTACGTCATATAATGGCATACCTGTAATAGTGCCAAACCAAGTAAAAGCGGCAACGTAATAACCTGCATTTTCGCTCAAATGTGACCCATCGGAAAGATGAACCTGATTTTTAAGTCGAGATGTTCGGGCATTCATAACTGCAGTGCCTGCCGGAATTATCGCATGGATTTTATTGTTTGGTACAACAATATTCTTAACATTGTTTATTATATAATCATACATTTGCTTTTCGCCACCCGGAAAAACACTTGTATCCATCCATTCTGAACTCTGTGTAAAGCCCCATGTCATATGCCATAAAAGCTTTGCGCTTGGGCATTTCCCTGAAACGTAATTTACCACGTTGTCAAAATTATTAAAGGCATTTTCTCGCGCTGCACCACCCGGGCTGTTTTGTAAAACGATTATGTCCCAATCACCTTCGTTTAAAAGTGAATCAATAGAACGATTAAGAGTCGAATTCCATTTACCTGAGTTGTTTCTAAAAACCTCATATGCGCCTGCATTTTTTTGAATATTTTCCCAGTGCGCATCAAGCGAGCAACCGGCTATATACATTGTGGCAATGTCAATTTCCTTTACACCGGCCTGATGGCATATATCATACAACTGCCATACTGCGTTTTTACTGTAACTATGTCCAATGACAAGTATTTTTAGTTTTTCTACAGGATAGGTTTTTGTATAACTGTCTTCGCATTTTGTACAGGTGTATTTTTTTACTCCCGCTTTAAAAAGCACCGCTGTTTGCTGAACAGTTTCATTATAGCTGTGTGAACACACACCTGAAGTTACATCCGAAGAATTTGTAGTCGAAGAACTGCCGGCAGTTACAGAACCGTTTGAAGAAATTTCAGAATTACCGGAAGTGTTATCAATTATTATTTCTTCTACTATTACATCCTCTGAAAATGAAGAACTTGCAGTATCTTGCTTACTGCAACCACAAAAAGATAATCCTATCAAACAAATACATAAGATAAAAGAAATAATTTTTTTCATAATAATACCTCTACCCTAACAAAACATCTAAAACAAGCATTACGCAAAAACCTACAAGCATAGCATAGGTTGCGCCACGCTCGTGACCGTGACCGTGCGTTTCATTAAGCATTTCATCACTTACTACGTAAAGCATTGTGCCACCTGCAAAGCTGAGCGCTAACGGTAAAATAACCTCTGCAACACTTACTGCCAAATAGCCTATAAGCGTGCCTACTACCTCAACAAGACCGGTACCTATTGCGCAAAGCAAGGTCTTTTTTGGACTGATGCCTGCGGCAAGCATAGGCGCTATAATAACCATTCCTTCAGGTATATTTTGAAGCGCTATACCGCTTGCAATAAGCAGTGCTTGACCCGGGTCATCATTACCAAAACCAACGCCTGCGGCAATGCCTTCGGGCAGATTGTGTATTGCTATAGCCAACACAAAAAGCAAAACCTTGTTTAAATTTGAATTGTTATGAATCTCGTTATCGGAGCCTGCAAGTCGGTGTAGGTGAGGAATTAACTTGTCCATAAGGTTAAGACAAAAAGCGCCTGCAAATATACCCACCATTGCATAAAGCAGTCCCCATTTACCACCCAGTTCTACCGACGGTAAAACAAGACCTATAACCGCCGCAGCAAGCATTATACCTGCGGCAAAGGACATAACAATGTCCGAAAATCTATGTGTTATTTTTTTAAAAATAAAACCAATTACGGCACCTATTATGGTTGCCATTCCTACGCCCAGTGCAGTTATTAAAACTAATTTCATTTTTGTCCCCTGTTATAAATATTTTTTTACATCGTCATATCCACAAAGCAAATAATCTTTGTTATGACAATCGGATGAAAAAATCAACTTTTTGCCGTGTGATTTAAAATAATCAATAATCTCTTTTGCAGGATACGGCTTGCTTACGTGTCCACGTGCAATACCGCCTGTATTAATTTCTACTACAGCGGGTGTTTTTATAATAGCATCTGCCGCCTTTTTCCACGCCGCAATATAGCGTGGATGACCGGTATCAAAAAGACTGCCGTCGGCATTGTATTTTACAATTAAATCAAAGTGACCTACTATATCGCATTTTGTTTTGTTGTAAAGATCGGCAACAAGAGAATAATATTCCTCAATATATGCATAAAAATCGCCGTTAAAATATTTATTCACAGCATCAATTTGCTTTTGACGGCTTAAATCAGTACAAAGATATTCGCCGTTTTTGAAAAGATAATGCACCGAACCCAAAATATAGTCATAACCCTCTTGAGAACAGTCACTGTAATAATCGTACTCTATACCGAGCAATATTTTAATTTTGTCCTTATATATTTTTTTAAGGGCATTAATTTCTTTTTTATACTTTTCTGTACCCTCGGGTGACATACAAGGCTCTAAATCAAAAGCAGTATATGAGTGCCCCGAAAATCCAATTTCAGAAAAACCTAGCTCTATTGCCCTTTGTACCATTTCTTCTGCAGGTGTTTTTCCGTCACAGTAGGTAGTATGCGTATGATAGTTATATAACATTATTTTGTCATCTTTTCCTGTTTTACTTTGTGGTCAATTATATGGCGACTGCTAAGCTCACGGTGAACATCCTCTACCGATATGCCCATCTGCACCATAAGCACCATTGCGTGATAAGCCAAATCTGCAAGCTCGTAAATTGTTTCAGCCTTATCGTCGGCCTTGCCTGCAATGATAACCTCGGTACACTCCTCACCCACCTTTTTAAGTATTTTATCAATACCCTTTTCAAAAAGATAGGTTGTGTAAGAACCTTCAGGTTTATCCTGTTTTCTGCCTTCAAGCATTTCGTAAAGGTTTTGCAAAGAAAATTCGTGCAACTCGTCACTTTGCCATACGGTGTTGGTAAAGCAAGAGTCTGTACCTGTGTGGCAAGCGGGTCCGTCCTTTTCTACCACTACAACCAAAGCATCATTGTCGCAATCGGCTGTGATGCTTACTATGTGCTGGTAGTTACCGCTTGTCTCCCCTTTAAGCCAAAGCTCGTCACGTGAACGGCTGTAAAAACAGGTAAGTCCCTTTTGCATAGAGATTTCAAGACTTTCTTTATTCATATATGCCACGGTTAAAACCTTTTTTGTAATGCTGTCTACCACTACTGCAGGAATTAAACCTTTTTCATCAAATTTAAGTTCGTTAATGTTAATCATAATTATAACCTCACAATAATGCCGTTATTTTTAAGTTCCTGTTTCAAATCGGGAATTGCAACCTCTCCAAAATGGAAGATAGAAGCCGCAAGACCTGCGTCAATATCGGGTATACTTTTAAACAAATCTATAAAATGCTGTACGTTGCCTGCGCCACCTGATGCAATAACAGGAACCTTTACCGCATCGCAAACAAGTTTTAATAGTTCTATGTCAAAGCCCTGCTTTACACCGTCGGTATCAATAGAATTTACAACTATTTCACCGGCGCCGTTTGCCACGCCCTGTTTTATCCAGTTAATAGCCTCAATGCCTGTGTCCTCACGACCGCCCTTTGCAAAAACGTGAAAGGCATTATCTACACGCTTTATATCAACCGAAAGCACAACACACTGATCGCCATACTTATGAGCCGCCTCTTTTATTAAAGAAGGGTTTTTTATGGCACCTGAGTTAACGCTTACCTTATCGGCACCGCATTTAAGCACACGGTCAAAATCGTCTACCGTGTTAATGCCGCCACCTACTGTAAGTGGAATGAAAATTTCACTTGCTACCTTGGTTAATATGTCGGTAAAAAGTTGTCGGCCCTCGTAAGAAGCTGTTATGTCATAAAAAACCAATTCGTCAGCCATATTTTCCGAATAAAGACGGGCAAGCTCTATTGGCGAAGATACGTCGTTTAACCCTTTAAAATTTGTACCCTTTACTACCCTGCCGTTTTTTATATCAAGACACGGAATAATTCTTTTTGTAATCATTTAGCCGCCTCCAAAGCGTCTTTTAAATCGATTGCGCCTATGTAATAAGCCTTGCCTATTATTGCGCCGTAAATATCCATTTCACGAAGTTTTTTTACGTCATCAAGACTGGATACACCACCCGATGCCGTAATGTTCATTGAGTACTTTTGTGACAGTTTACTGTACAGTTCAAGATTGGTGCCACGCATAGCGCCGTCCTTTGAAATATCGGTGCAGATAATATACTTAACACCAATATTTTGCATATTGCTTAAAAAGTCTTCAAGTGTAACTTGTGATTTTTCTATCCAACCTTTAATGGCAATATATCCGTCTTTAACATCGGCGCCAACGGCAATTTTTTCGCCGTATTTTGCTACAGCCTCTTTTAAAAATTCGGTATCAGTTACAGCGGCTGTGCCTAAAATAACACGACCCACACCTGCGGATAAATATTTATCCACAGTATTCATTGTGCGTATACCGCCACCAATTTCAACAAACAGGTTGGTTTCATTTGCAACCTGCTTTACAATATCAATGTTTGGTGTTGTACCGTCCTTTGCACCCTCTAAATCCACCATATGAATATGCGTTGCACCGCACAACTCAAAATCACGTGCTATCTCGATGGGGTTTTCACTATATACGGTCATATTTTGATAGTCGCCTTTATAAAGACGAACCGCCTTTTTGTCGTATAGATCTATTGCGGGAAAAATTATCATAAAAATATTACTCCATTTCACAAAAAGCACGCAAGATATTAAGTCCTACCTCACCGCTTTTTTCGGGATGAAACTGACAACCCATAACGTTGCCTTTTTGTACGGCAGCGGTAAGTTCTTTTCCATATTCTGCCGTAGCAATTACACTGTCATCACAATCTGTAGCATAAAACGAATGTACAAAATAAACGCAATCGTTTGGTTTTATATATTTAAACAAATTACTCTCACGTGCAAAATGCAGAGCATTCCATCCAATATGTGGGATTTTTAAAGTATCAGGAATACTGTCCTTCATTGGCACAATACTGCCCTTTAAAAGACCAAGACCCTCGTGGCAACCGTATTCAAAGCTTTTTTCAAAAAGCATTTGCATACCAAGGCATATTCCCATAAGCTTTTTGCCCTTTTGTGCCTGCGAAATTATAACCTTGTCAAGACCACTGTCACGAAGTTTGCGTGCGGCATCCTCAAATGCACCAACACCCGGCAAAATCATTCCGTCTGACTCCTCAATAAGTTTTGGGTCGGCGGTTACAACTATGTCTGCGCCAATTTTATTAAAAGAAGAAATAAGCGAAAACAAATTACCCACACCGTAATCAACTATTGCTATCATGCTATAACGCCTTTCGTAGAGGGAATATCGTTTGCAAAGGCCTTGTCAATGCTAACGGCTGTACGAAGTGTGCGTGCAATAGATTTAAAGCAGCCTTCAATTATGTGGTGAGAATTCTCGCCTGCAAATTTTACCATATGAGTAGTAATACCCGAATTATACGCAAAGGCATCCCAAAACTCTTTGTTAAGTTCGGTATCAAAATCTCCAACCTTTTCGGTAGGCATTTCTACTTCGTAATAGCAACCGCCTCTGCCCGAAATATCAACAGCGGTAAGTATAAGCGACTCGTCCATAGGTAAAGTGGTATCACCATAACGTGTAATACCCTTTTTATCGCCCAAAGCTTCTTTAAAAGCCTGTCCTAAAGCAATGCCGATATCCTCGATAGTGTGGTGATAATCAACCTCTATATCCCCTACGCATTTAACCGTCAGGTCAAATCTGCCGTGACGGGCAAAAAGGGTTAGCATATGGTCAAGGAATGGACAGCTTGTATCACAAACCGACTCACCCTTACCATCAAGATTAAGGGTAAGCTTAATATCTGTTTCGGCTGTTTTTCTTACTATTTCTGATGTTCTCATTTTAATTCTCCTCTAATATTAGAGTTATTGTTTCTATTAATTTTTGCATCTGTTCGATAGTACCAATCGTAATGCGGTTATACTGACAAATTGCATCCTTAGTAAAGTGGCGTACAAGTATGCCACGGTTTTTAAGCTCAAGATACAGCTTTTCACCATCTATTTTATCACTCTTTGCAAAAACAAAGTTTGCTTTAGACGGTAAAACTTCAAACCCGAGTTTTTTAAGCTCTGCAACCGTCCACTCACGGTTATTACAAATTGTTTTACAATTATTCATATAATAACAATTATCCACAAGTGCCGCCGTTCCTGCCGCATCGGTCATACGGTTTACATTATAAGGATTGGTAGAATATCTTATGGTATTAAGGTCGGCAATAAGCTTTTCATTGCCAATAGCAAATCCAAGTCGTGCACCCGCCATAGAGCGTGATTTTGAAAAGGTTTGCACTACCAATAAATTATCATATTTATCAACAAGCTGCACTGTACTTTCTGCACCAAAATCAACGTAAGCCTCGTCGATAATTACAACGTTATCGGGGTTGGATTTTACTATATCTTCAATTTCGCTAAGTGACAACGCTATACCGGTGGGCGCATTTGGGTTTGCAATAACCACGGTTTTATTTACACCGATATAATCATTTATATCAATGGTAAAGTCACTCTTAAGCGGAATTTCGGTATAAGGGATACGGTTAAGTTCGGCAAACACGGGATAAAATCCATATGTAATGTTTGGAAAAACAAGCGGACTATTATTGTCGGCAAATGCCATAAAGGCAAAGTTAAGCACCTCGTCCGAGCCGTTTGTAACAATAACCTGATTTATATCTACACCATATACACGAGCAAGTTCCTGTCTTACATTCACACACTCAGGGTCGGAATAAAGCTGCAGTTTTTGACTTTCATTAAACACGGCATCACTTACCGACTTTGATGGCGGAAAGGGTGATTCGTTTGTATTAAGTTTTATATACTGCATATCCTTAGGCTGTTCGCCCGGAGTATATGGAGTAAGCCGTGATAACCTGTCAGTAAAATATTTACTCATTATTTTTCCTCAAATCTTATTGTTGCGCTTCTTGCGTGTGCAGAAAGACCTTCCTTTTCTGCAAAATAAGCCACTTTATCTGCTACCTTTTCAAGTGCTTCGGCAGTAAAGTATGTAAACTGTGATTTCTTTACAAAATCATCTACCGATAGCGGTGACGAAAATCTTGCTGTGCCGCTGGTGGGTAATGTGTGGTTTGGTCCTGCAAAATAGTCACCCAAAGCCTCGGGGCAATATTTACCCATAAAGATTGAACCTGCATGTTTAACCTTGTCAAGATAATCAAACGGATTTTCAACACAAAGCTCAAGATGCTCGGGTGCAATTTCGTTTGCAATATCAATAGCTTGCATAAGATTATCTTTTGCAACAATTATCTTACCATTATTATCAATAGATGCACGTGCAATTTCGGCACGTGGAAGCTGCGGTATCTGAATTTCAAGCTCGTCACTTACCCTGCTTGCAAACTCAACACTGTCACAAACAAGTACGGCACTTGCCATTTTATCGTGCTCAGCCTGACTTAGCAAATCGGCTGCAACAAAGCGTGGATTTGCAGTAGAATCAGCCACTACCAAAATTTCGCTTGGTCCTGCAATCATATCAATAGATACTTTGCCAAACACCTGCTTTTTAGCCTCGGCTACAAATGCATTGCCAGGACCTACAATTTTATCTACTTTTGGTATAGACTGGGTACCGTATGCAAGCGCCGCAACTGCCTGTGCGCCACCTACTTTAAATATGCGGTCAACACCGGCAATTTTTGCCGCCGCAAGTATTACGGGATTTACTTTGCCGTTAGCAGACGGAGGTGTCACCATAACAATTTCGCTACAGCCTGCAATTTTGGCAGGGATGCTATCCATAAGCACGGTTGAAGGATAAGCCGCTGTACCACCCGGCACGTAAAGACCGACCTTTTCAATAGGTGTTACCTTTTGACCTGTAACCACACCGTCTTGGTCATTTATAATAAAACTGTTTCTTACCTGTTTTGAGTGAAACGCACGGATGTTTTCTGCCGCTTCCTTAATAATATCCACAAACTGTTGGTCAACAAGCGAAAATGCCTCGTCAATTTCATCGGCAGTCACCTCAAGCCTTGTCAGCTCTGCCTTGTCAAATTTTAAAGCATATTCAAAAATAGCCTCGTCGCCACGAGCAATTACGTTTGCAATAATATCGCTTACGATCGCTTCTACATTGGTGGCAATATTGTCACGGGCAAAAATCTCATCATTTGAAACCTCGCCGTAATTATAAATTTTAATCATTTTCTTTCACCTGATTTTTTATGGAGTTTACTATATTTTCTATATCGGTTCCTTTAAATTTAAAGCTTGACTTATTTGCAATAAGTCGTGCGCTGATGGGTACTATTGTACCCTTTACCTCAAGATTGTTTTCTTTAAGGGTAGTGCCTGTTTCAACAATATCAACTATTACGTCCGAAAGCTTTAAAATCGGGGCAATTTCAATTGAACCGTTAAGTTTAATGATGTCAATCTCTCGACCGATGGATGCGTAATAATCCGCCGCTATATTGGTAAATTTAGTGGCTACCTTTAACGTTTTTTGCCCGTCATCGTGAAAATCAACAGGGGCCGCTACTGCCATACGGCATTTACCAAGATTTAAATCTAAAAGCTCGTAAACGTCGGGGGTGTACTCAAGCAAAATATCCTTGCCTGCAACGCCTATGTCAGCCGCTCCTCTCTCAACATAAATTGCAACGTCTGACGGCTTTACCCAAAAGTACCGAACCTGTTTATCAGGATTTTCAAAAATAAGTTTGCGGTTGTTTTCCTTTATAGAGGGGCATTCGTAACCGGCGGCTTCAAACATAGCATAAACCTTTTCACCAAGTCTGCCCTTTGGTAATGCAACGTTAAGCATCTATACCCCTCCTTTTATATCAATAATTTCTTTATATCTTATTTTTTGTGTGTCGGCGTTCTGCACCGAAACGGTTTTACCGCTGTCAATTATCTGCTTTACGGTATCAACCAAAACACCGTTATCGGTAGTACTGTCACAAAGCAATAAAACGTCTACGTCATAGCCTTGTTTTTCGCTTGGCAAATCCTCTAACAAATCAAGATAAATCGCAAAACCGATAGCCCCCGATTTTCTGCCCATTTTATAAAGCAGATTATCATACTGACCGCCCGAAAGCACGCTTTGAGAAATACCTGAAACATAGCCTTTAAATACTATACCGTTATAATAATTCATATCACTTACAGCAGAAAAATCAAACTTTATTTTACCACTACATAAAAGTTTGTCAAGCATATAAGACAAGGTTTTTAACGTATTTACAGCATCGGGCGAAACATATTCGCCTAAAGACGCCAATTTTTCTAAAACTACATTTCTCTCGCCATAAATTGAAACAAAACAAATAAGTATTTCTTTTAGTT
>JAZUNQ010000018.1:0-5423 GCA_045604205.1 Acutalibacteraceae bacterium | reverse complement strand
AGCATCATTTCCTTTGTAATACCTGTAAGCTCAGTAAAACGGCGCGATACCCTACGACTGATAGACGACTTTATAGTAACATCAAAAATATCAACTATATTAAAGTTTTCATCCAATTTTACAGCGCCAATTTGTAATATTTGATTTACAAAACGCTTGTGCAATTTGTGATAAGCGCTGTCCCATTCCATATCAAGAATTACATAATGCATCAGCGATTCTTTGCCTCGTGTTTCATACGTAATTCTTTATTAAGTATTCTTTTACGGATACGGATGTTGTTTGGAGTAATTTCAACTAGCTCATCATCTTTTATAAAGTCAAGCGATTGTTCAAGACTCATAATAGATGGTGGAGTTAGTTTTAACGCATCATCCGAGCCTGATGCACGGGTATTGGTAAGATGCTTTGCTTTACAAACGTTGCAGACAATATCCTCACTTTTTGGACTTTCACCAATAATCATACCTTCATATACCGGCATACCTGCACCAATAAACAATCGACCACGGCTTTGTGTGTTAAAAAGTCCGTATGCTGTACTTTCGCCTGTCTCGTGAACGATTATTGAACCGGTGTTTCGCTGGTCAATGTCACCTTTATATTCTTCATAACCGTTAAATATATGGTTCATAATGCCGTTTCCGTTAGTATCGGTCATAAACTGTGAACGGTAACCTAAAAGACCACGTGCAGGAATTAAAAATTCAAGGTGTGTCATTCCGCCGTCACGTGCACCCATATTTTGCAGTTCGGCATGACGAGTACCAAGGCGTTCCATAACAGCGCCAACATACTGCTCGGGTACCTCAATCATAAGAAGTTCAATCGGTTCAAGTAATTTGCCGTTTTCGTCGTGCTTATAAATAACGTTTGGTGGTGACACCTGAAATTCATAACCCTGACGTCGCATAGTTTCAATAAGTATAGAAAGATGCAATTCACCTCTGCCGGAAACCTTAAATGTATCGGCACTATCGGTTTCTTCAACACGCAAACTAACATTTGTAAGCACTTCTTTAAAAAGTCGTTCACGAAGATTGCGTGAAGTAACATATTTACCGTCCTTACCTGCAAATGGTGAATTGTTTACCATAAAGTTCATAGCAAGTGTTGGTTCATCAATCTTTACAAAAGGAAGTGGCTCAATATGTTCAACGTCACAAGCACTCTCACCTATTTCAAGCTCGCTTATACCCGCAACCTGAATAATATCGCCTACCGTTGCTGTTTCAACCTCGGTACGTTTAAGTCCTTGATACATAAACAATTTTGCTATTTTAACCTTTGAGTTTGTTCCGTCTTTATGACAAAGCGCTACGGTTTGACCAACCTTTACCGTACCACGAAGAACACGACCGACACCTATTCTACCAATATAATCGTCATACTCAATATTGGTAAAAAGTATTTGCAAAGGGCCTTGCAAGTCACCAACAGGCGGCTCAATCTCCTTGACAATTTCTTCAAACAGCGGTTTCATATCCGTACCAGCTATATCAGGCGCATAGGTAGCGTAGCCGTCACGTCCCGATGCAAAAACAACAGGAAATTCAATCTGGTCTTCGTCGGCACCAAGTTCAATAAACAAATCCAAAACCTCATCTACAACCTCAATTGGTCGTGCCATAGGTCTATCGATTTTATTTATAACAACAACTGCTTTTTTGCCAAGCGCTAAAGCCTTTTTAAGTACAAAACGTGTTTGTGGCATACAACCTTCAAAAGCATCGACAAGAAGCAAAACACCGTCAACCATCTGCAAAATGCGCTCAACCTCGCCGCCAAAATCGGCGTGTCCCGGTGTGTCAATAATATTTATTTTAACACCGTTATACATAACGCTTGTATTTTTAGAAAGTATAGTTATGCCACGTTCACGCTCAAGATCGTTTGAGTCCATAACACGTTCGTCAACCGATTCGTTATCACGAAAAGTACCACTTTGACGTAGCAATTGATCAACAAGTGTTGTTTTACCATGGTCAACGTGTGCTATTATTGCAACATTTCGTATGTTTTCTCTTTTTTCAAATGCCATTAAAAAGTCCCCTAAATTTTAAATTATTTTGTATGCTCTTCTATCCAATTCTTATACCAATAATATGAATCCTTTGGTATTCTTTGTTGAGTTTCGTAATCAACATAAACAAGACCAAATCTGTCAGTATATCCCTTTGCCCATTCAAAATTATCTATAAGCGACCATTGGAAATAACCGCAAACGTCTACACCGTCATCGGTTGCTTTTTCAAGTTCATTAAGATAACGATGTAAAAAGTCAATACGGTTAGGGTCGTGCACCTTGCCGTCTAATGACACAACGTCGTGTGCTGACATACCGTTTTCGGTAATGAAAAACGGTAATTTATATCTCTCATAATAAAATCTTGGTCCCCAATGAAGTGCTTCGGGAGTAATAGGCCACTGAATAGCAGTTTTGCCCAACCCCACCTTATGTGCAACCCTTTCCGGATTACCGTTTTGGTCGGCACGAATTTCTTGGCCGTTGTATATATTGTTACCGTAAAAATCAATTGGCTGATTTATTAGTTTCATATCTTCTTCGGTGATTTCGGGTAAGAAATCCTTATACATTTTAAGTCCATCTTCGGGATATTTACCCAAAATTACAGGGTCACTCCACCAGGAAACGTTCCACATAAGACCACGGCTAAGCGGTGGACACTCAAACATCTTTTTACGTGCGGCCTCAATATCGGCTTTGCTTTCGGTTGCAGGATAACAGGTGGTTCCCGTTGGTGCATAACCAACCTTAATAGGCTGCTTGGCATTTTCACGAAGCGCGATTACAGCAGCTCCGTGAGCTTTAAGCACATTATGACACATTTGGAATATATCCTTATACATCACATTATATCCCGGTGCGTGAGCGCCTGACATATATCCTGCGCCAATAAAACATTGTGGCTCATTAAAGGTAATAAAATATTTTACACGGTCAGAATAAAGTTCCGATACCTTGGCAGCGTACTCAGCAAACCAATCAACACTTTCATCATTAAGCCAACCGCCTTTTTTATGTAATGCATATGGGTAATCCCAATGAAAAAGTGTAACATATGGCTCAATGCCGTTTACAAGAAGTTCATCAATTAAATTAGAATAAAACTCAACACCTTTCGGGTTAAGTTCACCAATACCGTTTGGTATAAGACGTGACCACGAAATTGAAAAACGGTATGCCTTAATACCTAATTCTTTCATTAGCTTCACATCTTCTTTATATCTGTGGTAATGATCACAGGCAGTATCACCTGTATGACCTTGCTCTACGTGAGAATATTCATGACTAAAAACGTCCCATACGTTTTCACCCTTGCCGTCCTCGTTCCAAGCGCCTTCTATCTGGTAAGCGGCGGTTGCCACACCCCATACAAAACCCTTTTTAAAAGCCATAAAATACACCTCCGCATAATTACGTTTTATTATATCACAGCGGTAATTTAATTTCAATAACAGTTGACAAGTAATTTTATTTTTATTACAATATTTAAGTAAAATTTTTGTAGAGGTATTTTAATGAACATACTCTTTCACACCCTTGGTTGCAAGGTTAACCAATACGAGACCGAAGTCATGCGTGAAGCGCTGTTAAATCTTGGTCATACGAATGATAAATCATTACAGGTTGATGCAATAATTATTAATTCTTGTACTGTTACTGCCGAAAGCGACCGCAAAACACGTCAGCTTGTTCGTCGTATGCGTCGCCAGTATCCCGATGCCGTTATAACACTTACAGGTTGTATGGTACAAGCGTTTCCTGAAGAAGCAAACAAAATGACTGAAGCTGATATCGTTATTGGTAACCGTGATGTTTCTAAGGTAATAGACGCTATTAACAACTATAAATGCAAACGCATTTTTGAAATAAATGAACATCAAAACGGTGATCATTATAACACAATTGGTCTTAGCAATTTTAATGAACGAACACGTGCTTTTATGAAGATACAGGACGGTTGCGACCGTTTTTGTACCTACTGCATTATTCCCTTTGCCCGTGGAAGAGTGCGTTCTCGTGCAGTAAATGATATAAAAGCCGAAGCCGAGCGGCTTGCAAACAATGGCTACTGCGAAATTGTTTTGGTTGGTATAAATCTAACATCGTACGGCAAGGGCGAAGATTTTAATTTATGTGATGCAGTTGATGCAGTGTGTCAGGTGGATGGTATTAAGCGTGTACGACTTGGTTCACTTGAACCCGACCATATAACCGACGAAATGTTAAATCGTTTTAAAGCACAACCAAAGTTCTGCCCACAATTTCATTTATCTCTACAATCCGGTTGCGACCAAACACTTAAACGTATGAACAGGCACTACAATTCAGCTTTTTACGAGGATTTGGTAAAAAGAATTCGCAACACCTTTACCGATGCCGCAATAACAACCGACATTATGGTTGGCTTTGCCGGTGAAAGTGAGGATGAATTTAACCAAAGCCTTGAATTTGCAAAAAAAATTGGTTTTGCAAGAGCGCATATATTTGCATATTCTCGCCGCAGTGGTACGGTTGCAGCAGGTCTTAAAAATCAAGTTAATAATTCCGATAAACAAGCTCGGGCACATCTTATGGCAAAGGTAACAAAGCAGACCGAAACCGGGTTTTTAAATTCACAAATCGGCAACACCTACCCTGTTTTGTTTGAAGCCCAAGAAAACGGCCTTGCAGAGGGTTATACACCAAACTATACAAGAGTTATTGTTAATACTAAAAAAGTGCTTACAGGCCAAATTTTAGACGTTTTAATTAAATCTGTAAACGATGATTACTGTGTAGGTGAAATAATAAATTAATAAAAAAATCCCAAGAAATTTTCTTGGGATTTTCTTTTATCTATACATATCTAATAATTTATTAAATTTCTCTGAACGTCGCATTCTTTGATATGTTTTTTGTGGTGCTGTATCTAAAAACTCTAAAGTCCTCTGAACTAAAGATTTTCCGTTACACATTTCATTTATAATTTCCTTTAAAACGATATCATTAACACAAATTGTATCTAATTCTTTGGCACAATGTAATTCTTTATTCTTGATTCTTATTATATCATCTTCTGAACCAAAATACGAAATTGTCCATAAAGCTAAATTTTCATATAATTTATGGGATAAAAATAAGATTGCTGCTTCATTTGTTTTGGTATAAATATCATAAAAATAATTACAAATGCTTTCACAATTTATTATTTTGGTTTCAATGCTATAATCATTATCAAACCATATTTTCTTTATAAGTCTAATTGCAAATCCTTGTGAAAGAATATATAAATTTTTTCTTATCCAATATTGCGAGTCTTCTGTTTCGTATCCATAAAAAAGTTCTTCTGATTTTATTCCAATAGTACCTCCGAAATCAGGTACACATTGCAACATTTCTAACGCTTTACTTTTTT
>JAZUNQ010000017.1:0-14622 GCA_045604205.1 Acutalibacteraceae bacterium | reverse complement strand
TTATTATAAAGTGCTAAAGGTAACGATTTACCTAATTCATAGGTATGTAATGGATCTGCATTATCGGTTTTTTTAATGTCTAATACAATTAATTTTGAATTATATTCACCTGAAACAACATTTAAAGTAGTAATGGCTAATCTTTTTCCACCATTTTTAACAAGAACATTATTTACAATACCAACAGCAGAATTCCATGTATAAATTTCTTTAAATTTGTTATTGTATACCTTTACAGCCGAAGCATTACTGTCCGATTGAGTTGAAACAGCAAAATCACCGTTTTTAGATATTGATGCAGTAATTATTTCATCAACAGCTTCGATCGACTCTATTTTACCGCTTAAATTATAAAAATAAATCAATTTACCGCCTTGGTCATAAACCATTGCCCGTGTGCTTGAGACACATAATATAGGATTTGCAAATCCGTGCAATTCATTAAAAACAGTTTTTCCGTTATTGGAATATGCAGCAATGTTTGTATCTGTAAGTACATAATAATATGATCCGTTCGAAACGCAATCAATAACAGAACTGCCTGAAATGTTTATTGGATAACTGCCGGTGCCGATAAGTGCTGCATAATTTACAGCATTTTCATATAATCCACTAGGCATAGAAATTGACAAAATGAAAATTATAATACAAACAATTGCTGCAAAACTTGCAATAAATTTTGTTTTTTGTTTTTGAATAAATTTTTTTCCACGAACTATTTTAATATTGTTTTCAGGAACAATCCCTCTTTTGCGTGATTTTTTATTACTCATAACAATATTTTCATCAACGTTATGCTTTTTTGATTTATTTTTAAATAATTTATTTACCTTTTTTCTTTTATATTCTGCCATAAATTTCACCACACTTACAAATAATAAACTTCATCTAATAATAATGCAAACGCAGGCAATGTTTCTCCTGCTTTGGAACGATCGTTTGTGCGAAATATTTCATTATAACAATCCGGTAATAATCTTTTTTGTCCAACTGCCAGCGCTGTTCCCGCAATAATACGAACCATATTATACAAAAAACCGTTGCCGGAAATTTCAAAGGTAATAATATTGTTATTGACTTCTACGTGACATTCAGTAACGGTTCTTACTGTATCTGTAACCGTTCTTTTAGAGCTTGAAAATGGTGCAAAATCGTGTTCACCGATAATACCCTGACAAAATTCATTCATCAATTCAATATCGGGCATTTTTTCAAGTCGTAGCATATAACGAGAGTAAAACGGATTTGGTGTACCAACATACATAGAATATATATACTTTTTACCACTGGCATTATACCTTGCGTGAAAATCTAAAGGAACTTGTTTGCAATCAATAACAGTAATATCGTTTGGCAATAAAGAGTTTAATCCGTTTAAAAAAGCAGATTCGGGATAATTGTCATCACAATCTATATGACAAAAAAACTTTTTGGCATGCACTCCTGCGTCTGTACGACTACAACCTGTAACAGATATTCTGTTACCTAAAAGATTTTCTAATGCATCCTGTAAAGTTTGCTGAACGGTAATTGCATTTGGTTGAAATTGCCAACCGTGATATTCAGTACCGTCATATGAAATTGTAAGCAGCATCCTTTTCATGACTATCTCCCGTTAAATAACAATATTTATCAGTAAAACAGATAAACAAACAACAAAAACAATTATAAAAGAAACAACATCGTCAAATTTATATTTTAATTGTTTCATTCTACATCTACCCTCTCCACCGTTATAACAACGGCATTCCATTGCCTCTGCAAGCTCGTATGCTCTTCTTACTGCAGATATTAAAAGAGGGATTAAAATTGGTATTAAAGCTTTAATTCTATCAATCAACTTACCGTTTTCAAGATCGGCACCACGTGCTTTTTGTGCATTCATTATTTTTTGCGTTTCTTCTATAAGAGTTGGTATAAAACGAAGCGCAATTGTCATCATCATAGCAAGGGTGTGTACAACATTTTTAAGACCAAAAACTTTAAGCGGTGATAAAAGATTTTCTATGGCATCGGTCAAATCATTTGGTGTAGTTGTATAGGTTAATGCTGCACTTGAGATTATTAGCAACAAAATTCTTGTAGCCATATATATTGCTCTGTATAGTGAACCTGTAGTAATAGTAAGCTTCCAAAAATCTAATATTACATCACCCGAGGCATTGTAAAACAAATTAATAATTAGTGTAAATATTAATATTGGCAATACTGCTTTCAGGTTTTTAAGATACATTTTTAACGGAACTTTTGTAAGAAAAATCATAGCTACTACAAAAGCTGCCATCACTGATAAAGAGACACTGCTATTAGAAACGAAAATAAATATAATAATTGCTATTAATGATAATATTTTCGCTCTTGGATCGAGTTTATGTGCAAAAGAATTGCTTTCAAAATATTGACCAAAAGTAATGTCTTTAAGCATTAGAATTACCCCCTTTATATATTGAAAGAAGATATTCAACTGCTGTATCTACTGTAAATATATTATCGGGAATATTCATTCCCTTTTCTTTAAGAATTAGAAAAATTTGAGTAACCATTGGTACATTTAGTCCAATAGTTTTTAATAATTCGTATTGTTTAAAAACGTTTTCGGTTTTATCAAATAAAACAAGCTCTCCCTTGTTCATCACAATTAATTTATCGGCAATTAGCGCCATATCTTCCATATTGTGAGATATCACAAAAACAGTGGCGTTATACTTTTTTCTGTAATCGGCAATCATTTTTACAACATCGGCACGACCTTTGGGATCAAGACCTGCAACAGGTTCATCAAAAACTATAATCTCCGGTTGCATAGCCATAACGCCGGCGATTGCAACACGACGCTTTTCACCACCCGATAAATCGAATGGTGATTTTTCAAGATATTCTTCTTTAATGCCTACAAGTTCGCAAATTTCTTTAATTCTTATATCTATTTCATTATCACTAAGTCCCATATTTTTAGGGCCAAATGCAATATCTTTGTAAACGGTATCTTCAAATAATTGATATTCAGGGTATTGAAAAACAAGCCCTACTTGTGAACGAATTTTTCGAATATTTTTTGAATTATTCCATATATTTTCACCATTAAGAATAATCTCACCGCTTGTTGGCTTCAGAAGTCCGTTAAGATGTTGAACAAGTGTTGATTTTCCCGAACCGGTGTGTCCGATAATACCAATAATTTCACCTTTTTCAACACTAAAGCTAACATCTTTTACAGCATCACTGAAAAAAGGTGTATTACCATCATAAGTATGAGTTAAATTTTTAACTTCAAGAATAGACAATTAAATTTCCTCCAAATGAATCGCATCATAAATTTTTTGAGCTGATTCTTCTATAGAAATAACATCTGTTGAAATATTAAAACCGTTTTCTTTCAAACGATATAATAGTTCGGTTGTTTGCGGTACATCAAGTCCAACTTCCTTCAACAGTTTTATATTGCTGAAAATTTCTTTTGGGCCGGAATCTGCTACAATACATCCATCATCCATAACAATAACTCTGTCTGCATCAACTGCTTCTTCCATGAAATGAGTTATTAAAACAATAGTAATACCGTTTTCACGATTTAACTTTTTAATTGTTTTAATAATTTCTGCTCTACCTTTCGGATCAAGCATAGCTGTTGGTTCATCCAAAACAATACATTCAGGTTTCATTGCAATAATACCTGCAATTGCTATACGCTGTTTTTGACCGCCCGATAAACGATGAGGTGTAGATTTTCTAAATTCGTACATATCAACAGCTTTTAAGGCGGTATCAACCTCTTCACGAATTATTAAAGGGTCATGACCTAAGTTTTCAGGGCCAAAGGCAACGTCGTCTTCAACAATTGATGCAACCAACTGATTATCAGGATTTTGAAAAACAAGTCCTATCCTGCGTTTTATTTCAATGTCATGTTCTTCATCGTTGGTAGAAATACCATCAATAAATATTTCGCCAGATGACGGTTTTAAAAGTCCGTTTAATAATTTTGCAAGTGTTGATTTACCGGAACCGTTATGCCCTAAAATAACGTTAAAACTACCACGCTCAATATTTAAAGACAAATCTTTAATAACAGTATCTTTTATGCCGTCATCTTCATATTCAAATGTAATGTTTTTTACTTCAATAATATTATCCATTTATTTTGTCCATATAGTTGTATTACCACAAGGTAAAATAACATCTCTTCTTGAAACTTTAATACCGATTTCTTCGGTAAAAACAGTTCCTGTGCCCTTTGGCGCAATACAACTTTTAACCATATAATTTAGTATTGTTGGTGACATACCACCCGTATACGAATTAAGAAAGAAAAACAAAGGGTCATCACTTAAAATTTTGCCGACATCGGTTAACAGTTCAGAAAGCTGTTGTTCTAATTTCCAAACCTCACCATTGGGACCTCTGCCATATGAAGGCGGATCCATAATAATTGCATCATATTTATTTCCACGTCTAATTTCACGTTTAACAAATTTCATACAATCATCAACAAGCCATCTGACAGGTCGGTCAGCAAGGCCTGATGCTACTGCATTTTCTTTTGCCCAAGAGACCATACCTTTTGAAGCATCAACGTGGGTAACCTTTGCGCCCGCATTAAGACAAGCTATAGTTGCGCCACCGGTGTATGCAAACAAATTAAGTACAGATATTTCCCTGTTTGCTTCTCTTATTAGTTTGTCGGCAAGCGACCAATTTACTGCCTGCTCAGGAAAAAGGCCTGTATGCTTAAATCCCATTGGTTTAAGTCTGAATGTAAGGTCATTATATTTTATACTCCATACATCAGGTACCTTTTTTAATGTTTCCCAATATCCGCCACCACTGTTAGAACGGTGATACTTTGCGTGTGCGCTATTCCATCGTTCATCACGGTGACCTTCATTCCATATAATTTGTGGGTCGGGTCGAATTAAAATAATATCTCCCCAACGTTCAAGACGTTCACCACAATCGGCATCAATTAGTTCATAATCATTAAAATTTTCAAAAGTTCTCATTTAAAAATCCTTTATAAAAGTGATTGTTGTGTATTATTATTTTTTATGCCAAGATGTTCATAAGCCTGTTGTGTAACACAACGGCCACGTGGGGTACGTGTAAGAAAACCGATCTGCATAAGATATGGTTCATATACGTCCTCTATTGTAATTGCCTCTTCACCAACTGCTGCGGCAAGAGTATCAAGACCTACCGGACCACCGCCGTAATGATTAATTATTGCAATAAGCATTTTACGGTCAAAATCGTCAAGTCCCAATTCATCAATTTCAAAACGTGCAAGAGCACTTTGCGCAACCTTAACATCAATAGTGCCGTTAAATTCAATTTCGGCAATATCACGCACACGTTTTAGTAGTCTGTTAGCAATACGTGGCGTTCCACGTGAGCGTGAAGCAATTTCTAACGCTCCTTCATCATCAATAGGTATTCCCAAAATTCCTGCCGAACGTTTTACAATTTGACCCAATTGTTCAGGGGTATAAAGCTCTAATCTTAAAAGCACGCCAAATCTATCACGAAGCGGTGCCGTAAGCTGACCTGAACGAGTAGTTGCACCAACAAGTGTAAAATGTGGTACGTCAAGTCTGATAGAACGGGCTGAAGGACCCTTGCCTAAAATAATGTCTAAAGAAAAATCTTCCATAGCGGGATATAATATTTCCTCAACATTGCGTGATAGACGATGTATTTCATCTATAAACAACACGTCGCCTTCATTTAAAGATGTTAATATCGCAACTAAATCACCCTGTTTTTCTATTGCAGGACCGGATGTTACACGTAAATTAACACCCATTTCACGAGCAATTATGCCCGAAAGTGTTGTTTTACCAAGCCCGGGAGGTCCGTATAGCAACACGTGATCAAGAGATTCTTTACGTTGTTTTGCCGCCTTAATATAAATACTTAAATTATCTTTGGCTTTATCCTGACCAATATAATCATCAAGGGTTTTTGGACGCAATGACAATTCAGTATCATCGTCATGTGTTGAATATTCAGGTGAAACTATACGATTTTCAAAATCCATTTCTTGTTCAATCATTTATCAAAGCCCCCTTGCTAGTGATTTTAATGCTTGTTTAATTAGCTCATTGGTATCAAGCGAAGAATCAAGTCGACTTACTGCAAGCGAAGCCTCACTTTGTGTGTATCCAAGTGAAACCAACGCCTCGATTGCTTCTTTAGACGAAGTGTTAACATTTACATTACCAATAGATTTAACATCAAGAGATGAGTCTGCAACAAAAACACTACCAACCTTGTCTTTCAATTCAAGAATAATGCGTTGAGCAAGCTTAATGCCAACACCCGCCGCCGCTGTTAGTGATTTTGCGTCAGAGCTTGCAATATAAAGCATAATTTTATCAGGAGTAAACTCAGAAAGAATAGCAAGTCCTATTTTTGAGCCTACACCGCTAACAGAAGTAATCAGCTTAAAAACCTCAAGCTCAGAAGAATCAGCAAATCCGTATAAATCCAACGCATCTTCACGAACCGAAAGATATGTGTGTAAGAATACAGCATCACCTACATTACCAACGGTTGCGTAAGTGTTTTGTGTAACATAACATTTTAAACCAACACCGCCACACTCAACAACAACATAGTTTAGTTCTTTAACAATAAGTTTTCCATTTAAGGTTGCAATCATTATTTAATATTTCCTTTCGCAAACTTTGAATATAAACTACCGGAACAATGTCCGTGACAAATAGCCAAAGCAAGAGCATCTGCAGTGTCATCGGGTTTAGGAATAGCATTTAATTGCAATAAATTTTTTACCATTTCCATAACCTGATGCTTTTCAGCTCTACCATAACCGGTAATAGACTGTTTTACCTGTAAAGGAGTATACTCAAAAATATCGATATCTGCTTTATTTGCAGCAAGCAATATTACCCCTCGTGCTTGAGCAACGTCAATTGCCGTTGTAGTGTTTGTATTAAAATAAAGTTTTTCTATAGATAAGCAGTCGGGATTATAAGTTTTAATAAGCGTATTTATATCATTAAAAATATCGTTTAATCTATCGGCAAATTTTTTATCAGGTGTTGTAGTTATTGCACCATATGATATTGTTTTAAAACGAAAATTATCGTATTCAATTATACCGTATCCTATAGTTGCATAACCCGGATCAATTCCTAAAATACGCACAATTTTCACCTCGCAAAATACAAATGGACATAGTAACCCAATATTTAATATATAATAACATAAATAAATATATATAGCAATGTTTTTTTACCAAAAAAACGAGATATTTACAAAAAGTAAACATCTCGTTAATTACTGTTTAAATTATTCTTCTGCTACGGGATTATCCGAATCCGGAGGTTTAGAAGTCGTGTTATCACCATCACCGGTACCTTCGTCTCCTCCATCGCCCGAATCTTCCGGTACAGATGAACCGCCTTCATCAGACGAGGTATCTCCTTCTGATGAGGTTTGGTCACTACCCTCTGAGGAATCCGATTCATCAGAAGCGTCATCCTCTTCCTCATCTTCTTTTTCATCGCTGTCTTCGGTTTCTTCCTCTTCTTCATCTACAGGATGAACACCGCTACACATTTTAGGTTTATTATCAGGCAGATAGTAACCTACTCTGCTTTCACAACCTTCAAGCGCAAATCCGCCAGTGTGAACGCAATACCTATAGGTCTCAAGGTCTTCATAGTATTCAAAATCCTTGTGCTCAAGCTCAGAATGAACCTTACGCATAACATCACGCCAAACACGTGCTGCTGCACCCTGATTATAAATGTTTTCAGGTTGGTCAAAACCATACCAAACACTACCAACATAGTATGGTGTACCAGCAACCATCCATAAGTCTTTTGATTCGCTTGAAGTACCGGTTTTAGCATACGCCCTCATATTACTGTAACCTGCAATACCACCGCCTGTACCACGTGAACCGTAAACAACATTTTGTAATAAGCGATTCATAATAGTAGCCGTAGATGGTTTAATTACCTGTGTGCCTGAATCAGGTTCAAGAATAAGTTGGTCATACATATCCAAAACCTGAGTATATGTTGTCGGCTCATTATAAACCCCGCCATTACCAAAAATAGCGTAAGCTGCCGCAGATTCGGTGGTTGTAATACCGTAAGAACATCCACCTAATGCAAGCGACGCAGGGTTTTTATCGTCTTCGGTAAGGAATTTAAAGTTTAATTTTTTTGTTAAAAAATCATAAGATTCTTCTATACCTACATCTTCTTGCAAAACCCAACAAGGAATTGTGTTGGCAGAACGCTCTAACGCCTCCGCTACGGTGAGAGTACCGTCGTAATCGCCATACCATTCTCTTGGCCAACCTTTACCTTTTAATTTAAATAAAGGCTTATCTTCGTATGCAGATGAAAAATGAATTGAGCCGTTATCAATTCCCTGAACATAAACACCTATAGGCTTCATTGTAGAGCCTGGTTGACGTGGCGATTCTGTAGCACGGTTAAGACCTCGGTTTACGGTTTTTTCACCTGCTCCACCAACAATTCCCTTTATGTTTCCGTCATAATCCATAATTGTCATTGCGGATTGAACGTGAATAGATTTATCTTTAGAAGATTTTTGCGGAAAATAAGAATTAACATTAAGATAAACCGACTCCATTGCATCCTGAACGCCGGTGTCAATTGTAGCGTAAATCTTATATCCACCATTATAAAGCATTGTTGAAGCTGTTGTAGTTGAACAATTATACTTTACACTAAGATCATTGACAACATCATCAATAAGCGCATCAATAAAGTAATTGTTAATTGGTATTTCAAAATCCATCTGTTGTGTTTTGTCAACAACAACCTTTTCTTTTAATGCAGCAACATATTGATCGTTTGTTATCATATCAAGCTCATACATTTTATAAAGAACGTCATCACGTCTTTTTTTATTTCCTTCAGGTTTAGTTAAAGGATTATATGCACTCGGATTTTTTGTTATCGCAGCAAGTGATGCACATTCAGACAAGGTAAGATCTTTTACGTTTTTATTAAAATAATAATTTGCAGCTACCTGTACACCACAGATACCGTTGCCCAAAGAAATAGTATTAAGATATGCTTCTAAAATTGTTGTTTTATCAAGCATTTTTTCAATTAAAAATGCACGAGGAATTTCACGAACTTTTCTTAAAGCACCTTGGTCGTTATCACCGGTTATGTTTTTAATTAACTGCTGTGTAATGGTTGAACCGCCTTGATTAGAAGAATACAAATCTATAAAAGGTAAATAGTTTATAAACGCCGCAGTAGTACGTTTCCAGTCAATACCGGAATGTTTATAAAAGCGTTGGTCTTCAATTGAAATAAAAGCGTCAATTAGTTGTTGCGGAACATCCTCAATATTTACCCAAATTCGATTTTCCGTACCATGAATGCGATGATATTCTTCCCACTCGCCTTCTGCATTTTTTGCATAAACAATTGATGTCATATTTAATTCGTAATTTTTTATATTACTAACAATTTCATTGCAGTTTAAAAAATCAGTATTACCACGATTAGAAGAAGATGATGCAAAAACCATACATACAGAAGAAAATAAAATTATTGCAGACATAAAGACACAAAAATTTTTGTACGCTTTTTCCATAATATCCCTCCAAAACACAATTTTATATCTTATTATATCACTAAAATTAATTTTTTCAAACATATTATAAAAAATTTTATAAAAATTAACAATTTTTCAAAAAAATAGTGTATAATACAGGTAATTAATGGTATGAAAGGAAATTTTATTGTGCTTGAACTTAGAAATATAACTAAAGATTACGTTATGGGCGACTCAAAAGTTAATGCACTTAAAGGAATAAACATACAATTCAGAAACAGTGAATTTGTATCTATTCTTGGACCATCGGGCTGCGGTAAAACAACATTGTTGAATATTATTGGCGGCCTTGACCGTTACACAAGTGGTGATTTAATAATTTCGGGGCGTTCCACCAAAGAATACGACGACTCAGATTGGGATACCTATAGAAATCATTCAATTGGTTTTGTTTTTCAAAGTTATAACCTTATCCCCCATCAAACTGTTTTAGAAAATGTTGAATTGGCTTTAACTTTATCGGGTGTATCAAAATCGGAACGTAAAGAACGTGCTATAAAAGCGCTTGAAGACGTTGGACTTAGTGATCAGTTAAATAAAAAACCAAGTGAAATGTCCGGTGGACAGATGCAACGTGTTGCAATTGCACGAGCTCTTGTTAATAATCCGGATATTATTCTTGCAGATGAACCAACGGGCGCCTTGGATACCGAAACCAGCATTCAGGTTATGGATATACTTAAAAAAATATCGGATGAACGGCTGATAATTATGGTTACACATAACCCTGACGTTGCAGAGAAATATTCGTCTCGTATTATAAAAATTCTTGACGGTAATATTATTGACGACTCTAATCCGTATAACGCTGAAACGGTTAAAAACATTAGTGAAAAAAGCAATAAGAAAATATCAATGAATTTCTTAACCGCTTTATCCTTAAGTTTTAAGAATCTTCTTACAAAAAAAGGCAGAACTATCTTAACATCATTTGCAGGAAGTATTGGTATTATTGGTATCGCAATGATTTTGGCAATATCCAACGGTGTTCAAACGTATATAGATGCTGTTCAAGAAGATACTCTATCGTCATTCCCTATTCAAATTGAAAAAGAAAACACAGATATGACAGCTCTAATGGAAAGTTTTATCGGCGGAAACGGTAGTGGTGACTCTAACATCGATAAGTCTAATCGTGATGCGGTGTACGGTAACCCGGTTATGTATAAAATGATGAAATCGATGCTCAACGCAGAGGTTAACACAAATAATCTTAAAGATTTTAAAGTCTTTTTAGACGGCAATAAAGATACCTTATCTGAATATTCAAATGCAATTCAATACGGTTATGATATACAACTTAATATATACTCTACCGACCCCAACGGCGAATATGCCAAGGCGGATTTTGCAGATTTGATGGATAACGTTATGGAAGGAAGCTCTATGATGTCAAGCATAACTTCCGTAATGCAAAAAAACGGCGCCGGAGTGAACGTTTGGCAAGAACTTATAACCGATCCTAAAACCGGCGAAGTTAGCGGTCTTATAACAGAACAATATGATATTGTTTACGGTAAATGGCCTAAAGAAAAGAATGAAATTCTTTTAGTGCTTAATGAAAATAATGAAATATCGGACGTAACACTTCATTCATTAGGTTTAGTTGACCAGCAAACAATGATTAACGCAACTATGGCAGCCATGATGGGAAAAGAAGATGACGGTTGGGACAAATACGAAGGAAAATCTTGGTCATATGAGGAGATTTGTAATATTCCGCTTAAAATGGTTTTGCCTACCGATTATTATCAGTATGATGAGTCAACAAAGGTTTGGGTAAATATTTCCGATAATGAGGCTTTGTTAAATTCTGTCATAAACAAAGGTATGACAATGAACGTTGTTGGTATAATAAAGCCTAAACAAGATGCTACTGCACCTTTTTTAAACAGTTCTCTTTGTTATACATCGGCCTTAACACAATATTATATGGAAGAGGTTAACAAAGCACAAATTGTTATCGAGCAAAAAGAAAATACGCAAAATAACATTTTATCCGGTTTGCCATTTGAAATTGTTGAAGAAAACGAATTAAATGATGAGGAAAAAATTCAAGCATTTAAAGACTATGTAAAAGATCTTACAGATAGCGAAAAAGCAAAATTGTATGAAAATATTCTTGCAAAACCAAAAGAAGATTTTGTGCAAGAAACGGTCGATAATCTTTTAGAACAATATAAAGATAAAACAGTCGAAGAAATTGTTGCCGATATAAAAAATCAGTATGCGGGCGAATTAGGTTATAGCGAAGAACTGATTGATGATATGCTAAGCGGATATGAAAAGGAAGAATTAATCGATATCCTTGAAGCAACAGTAAAAGAAATGATTGTTACACAATTTGCAGAAAACGCTACCGATACTATTGAAACAATTGCTTCAAAACCATCGTATAACGAGTTATCACAAATCAAAAATATGATTTTTGCCGAAATGTATAAGGACATTGCTAATTTGCCTGAACCACAACAAACAATGGCAAAACAGCAAATTAACATTGGTTTCGTTGCTCAAAACTGGTCATCAAAAACAGGAATGTCAATGGAAAATGCAATGACAATTTTGGCTACAATGTCTCCCGAAGATTTCCAAAAAGCTTTTGAAAGGGCCGTTGATGAAACCGCAACACAAACATATTATCAATACGGTATAACAAGTTCTAATGCTGACAAAAACGCAAAAATCGCAAAGGACTTTGATAATTATTTGAACACATCTTCTAATGAAGACTTTATCTATTTTTACGATAATCATATGCCTGATAAGGTTTCTGATAAAACGCATAAAGATGTATTAACCGAGCTTGGTGTTTCGGTTGTGGAGGATCCTGATTATATCTACATTTATCCTGTAAACTTTAAGATGAAAGACAATATTGCACAGATGATAAATGATTATAATTCTGCCGCCAGTGAAAACGATAAAATTGAATATACCGACGTTGCCGCAATGCTTATGTCGTCGGTTTCAAGTATTATTACAGCAATTTCAGTAGTGCTTATATGTTTTGTATCAATTTCACTTATTGTATCATCAATTATGATAGGAATTATTACCTATATTTCAGTTCTTGAAAGAACTAAAGAGATTGGTATACTGCGTGCTATCGGTGCTTCTAAGCGTGATATTTCACGAGTATTTAATGCCGAAACAATGATTGTGGGATTGCTTGCCGGTTTTGTTGGTATTTTGGTTACCGTGTTATTGTGCATTCCTGTGAGTATAATTGCGCAAAGCATAACAGGAATCTCTTCGCTAACTGCAATTTTGCCGTGGTACGGTTATCTTCTAATTTTATTAAGCGTAGGACTAACCGTTATAGCTGGCTTATTCCCCTCACGAGTTGCAGCAAATAAAGACCCGGTTGAAGCTTTAAGAAGTGAATAAAATATTAAAATCACCTGCCTTTAAGCAGGTGATTTTTTGCTTTCAATTTGTATTTTTACGTCAGATAAAAACTTATTCCATTCATATTCATTATCGACAAAATATTTTGGACATTCTTTACCCGTAATATCATAATGTCTTATAACATCATCGGATTTTAAATTAGAATTATCGCATAGCCATGCCGTTAATTTTACAAGTGAATTATACGTTTCATAATTAAATTTACCACTACTGTCAGGATGGCATACCTCAATTGAAATAGTATCAATATTACGGTTATTGCTTGCATTAGATTTCTCATCAATCGGTATACATTGAATGATTTCACCATCCAAACCTATTACAAAATGTGATGCCACCTGCGTTGTAGATTTATTAAAATAATCACGGTTATTTTGTGCTGTGCTACCTGGATTTCCTACATAATGAACAACTATATTATTAATTTCTAAAATTTTAACTCCCGTACGTGCAAAGCCAAGATTAATAAGTTGAACATCTACATATTCTGGTACCTCAGTAGTTTTCACGTTTAATTCTTTTTTAAATAAATTTCCGTTATTTTTATAAATTGTAACGCCCAAAAAACAAGATGTAATAAATAAAAGAATTAAAATAAATATAACTAATAATCTAATTTTCTTTTTTCTTTTAATTTTACGATTTATAGAAAGACGTTCTACATTAGACATTTCAAAATATTGCATTATTACACCTGTTTAATAAGATTAAATGAAAGTTTTACTTTAAATAAATCTCCGTCGGCATTAATTTCAAAGCTACCGTTTTGTAGCTCTGTAAAGCTTTTTGCAATTGACAAGCCCAAACCACTACCCTCGGTATTACGGGATCTGTCACCTCTTACAAATCGCTCTGTTAATTCTTCTTGTGATAAATTTATTGGCGAATCTGAAATATTTCTGAAAATAATAACCGCTTTACCATTTTCATTCTTTAAATCGATATATACTCTTGTACCTTGCATAGCGTATTTACAAATATTACTGAGAAGATTATCAAAAACACGCCACAATCTTTTACCGTCTGCCATAACAAAAAGTTCTTTTTCTTCTATTATTTGTACAACACTAAGGTTTTTTTGTTCTAATTTTTCAATAAATTCACCAAGCGCCTGACTTATAAGTAAATTTAAATTACATTTTGAAAACTCAACAGATAAATTACCCGTTGTCGCCTTTGATACTTCTACTAAATCCTCAGTAAGCTTTTTTAATCTGTTTGACTGTCGATCCAAAACCTCAATATACTCATTAATTTTTGGATTATCGCAGTCTTCTTTTTTTATTAAATCAACATAATTAACGATAGATGTAAGCGGTGTCTTAATATCATGAGATACATTGGTTATAAGCTCGGTTTTAAAACGTTCGCTTTTCATTTTATCATCAATAGCCGACTGCAAGCCTTGGTTAATATTATTAAGACTTTCTGCAAAATCTTTTATATCACCATACATATATGTTGTATCAATTTTATTTTCAAGGTCACCGTTTAGTATCTTTTCTCCGCCAAGCTTTACACGTTGAAATGCAATTGCTGCCAAAATAATAACAATTGATGCAACAGCACTCATAAATA
>JAZUNQ010000016.1:0-8732 GCA_045604205.1 Acutalibacteraceae bacterium | reverse complement strand
AAGGATTTTTAAACATTGTTGGCAACAATTTTTTAATAACAGAATTTGATAATGAAAAGATTATTATAAAAGGAATAATTACTTCAATTGAATTTTGTTTATAGGGTGATTTTTTTGATAAACATTTTTAGATTAATTTTTGGATTTATAACAATAAAAATAATTGGAAATAATTCAGAACAAATATTAAATAAAGCAAGCAAAAGCGGTGTTGAAATATGGAATTTAAAATATATAAACCAAAGTATAATTGGTAATATTGGGGTAAAAAATTTTATTAAATTAAGAAAATTAAGACGTGGCACAAAATGTAAAATCAAAATTTTAAAAAAACACGGAATTATATTTAAAATTAAAAAGCATAAAAAAAGAACCGGTATATTAATCGGTTTAATTTTTTTTGGTTTGATATTATACATTCTTTCAAACTATATATGGGTAATCAACATTGAAGGAAATGAAAATTTAAATACTAACGAAATTATTAGTTCTTGCAAAAAAATCGGTGTTTATGAAGGAATAAATAAAAAGAAAATCAATAGCAAATATGATGCTCAAAGATTGCAGCTTACCCAAAAAGGCATTGCTTGGTGTTCAATGAATATTGAAGGATGTGTTTTGACCGTAAATTTAAGCGAAAGCGAGATTTCTGATAAAGACGAAAGACAAACTCCATCTAACATAAAAGCATCTATAGAGGGAAAAATAAAGAAGATAGACGCAACAAGCGGTGATGTAGTTGTAAAAGTGGGTGACACCGTTTCTAAGGGCGATTTACTTGTATCGGGAATTATTCAAAATATGTCGAGTACACTTTTTGTGCATTCTGATGCAAAAATTATTGCAGAAACTAAAAGAATTTTTTCAGCAAAAGGTGATTATATACAGGACATTACATATGAAACAGGAAAAATTAAAAACAGAAACACAATAAATTTTTTTGGATTAAAAATACCTTTTTATCTTGGAAATATAAAAAAGGAAAATATAAATTCTTTTAAAAATATCGATATAAAAATGTTTAATAAAAAATTACCAATAAAAATTACCAAACAAGAATACGTATTTACTGAAACAGAAAAAATCACCTATGATAAAAACAAACTTGAAGAATTGTTGTATCAAGATATTAAAAAACAAGTTGATGGGTTTAATTTTATTAGTGTAAAAGAAGAAAATAGAGATATCGTTTATACAGAATCAGGAATTTTAATGAAAATAGAGTACATATGTGAAGAAAACATCGCACAAAGGGATATAATATTATTAAATTCAAAAAATTGACTTTATATATATAAATAGTATATAATAATATATTATATTTTTTGGAGTTAAAAAATTATGGAATTACTTATTGATATTGAGCGTGTTGAACAACTTGTAAATCTTTTTGGTAATCTTGATGAAAATATAAAAAGATTAGAAAATTATTACAACGTTTCTATAACATCACACTCAGGTCAATTAAAAATAACAGGCGATACTGTTAATGTTACAAATGCGTCACGTGCAATAAACTGTCTGCTTGAAATTATTAATAAAGGCGAATCACTTACTGCACAAAATATTGATTACGTCATAAATATGGTAAATGACGGTGAGGACGATAAAATTTCCCGTCTTACTAATGCTGACTGTATTTGTGTTACATCAAAAGGTAAACCGATAAAGCCAAAGACACTTGGTCAAAAACGTTATGTAGAAGCCATAAAGAATAATACAATAACAATTGGCGTGGGACCGGCGGGTACCGGTAAAACATATCTTGCTGTAGCGCTCGCAGTTAACGCATTCAGGGCAAAACAGGTAAACCGTATCATACTTACACGTCCTGCGGTTGAAGCAGGGGAGAAGTTAGGCTTTTTGCCGGGTGATTTACAGCAAAAGGTTGACCCTTACCTTCGTCCGTTATACGATGCACTTTATGATATGCTTGACGCTGAAAATTTTCAAAAATGTCAGGAGCGTGGTGACATAGAGGTTGCTCCACTTGCTTATATGCGTGGCAGAACGCTTGATGATAGTTTTATTATTCTTGATGAAGCACATAATACTACACAAGGACAAATGAAAAAGTATTTAACCCGTCTTGGATTTAATTCTAAAGCAGTAGTAACCGGAGATATAACTCAAATTGACCTTCCGGGAGAGAAAAAATCCGGTCTAAAACAAGCTGTTAAAATATTAAAGGGTATTGATGATATTGCAATTACAAAACTAAGCGGTAAAGACGTTGTTAGACATCGTTTAGTACAAAAGATTATTGAGGCATATGAAAGAAACGGAGAAACAAATGAAGGTAAAAGTTAATATTACAAACGCTCAAAACACTTCAAAAATTCCTATCGGTACAAAATTACTTGTTCGTAAGGCTTGCATTGCAACTCTAATAGAAGAAGATTTTTGCGATAACGCCGAGGTTGAAGTCACATTTGTAGATGATGAACAGATAAAAGAATATAACAACGAATATCGTGATATTGATAAATCAACCGATGTGTTGTCATTTCCACTTGGAGAAAACGGCATTTATGACACCAATCCTGAAACAGGTAATAAAATGCTTGGTGATATTGTAATCTCGGTTGAACACGCTGTAGCACAAGGCGAGCTATACGGTCACGGTCTTCGCCGTGAAATTGCATATCTTACTGTTCATTCAATGCTGCATCTTTTGGGCTATGATCACGTTGATGAAGGTATCCAAAAGGCACAAATGCGTGAAAAAGAGGAAGTAATTCTAACAAAATTAGGACTTGCAATAACAAAGGTATAAGGGTGTAAAAATGGAACAAAAATCTGCATTTATAACGATTATCGGCCGACCAAACGTTGGAAAGTCATCGCTACTTAATAAAATTGTCGGTCAAAAGGTAGCAATTGTATCGGACAAGCCACAAACCACACGTACAAAAATTATGGGTGTAATAACCAACGGTAATACTCAACTTGTTTTTATTGACACACCCGGTTTTCATAAACCGCATAATTTACTTGGTGACAGTATGATAAAGGCAGTTAAAGACGGAATGAGCGATGTTGATGCTGCTGTGCTTGTAATAGATGCTTGTCCTGATTTTAAACTCGATTTTGAAAATTTACCGCCTGCAGAGCTTGCATTGATAGAAACAGTAAAAGTAAAAAAATTAAACTGTATTTTGGTTATAAATAAAATCGATTTGCTTAAAGACAAAGAAGATTTGTTTGGCATTATTACCGCATATTCACGCCTTTATGATTTTGATGCTGTTATTCCACTATCTGCCAAAAGCGGTGACGGGGTAAATATTTTACTTAATGAAATTAATAAATATGCAAAACCTTCACCACATTTTTTTGCAAGTGATGATTTTACCGACCAACCCGAAAAGGTTATGGTAGCTGAAATGATACGTGAAAAATTACTTCGTTGTCTTTCTAAAGAAGTTCCGCACGGAGTTGCTGTAGATCTTGAAAAATTTTATGAAACCGACACTGTAAACGGCGAGCCTGTTTTACACGTTGATGCTGTTATTTACTGTGAAAAAGATTCACATAAAGGTATAATTATCGGTAAAGGCGGCGAAATGCTTAAGCGAATTGGTACATATGCCCGCAAGGATATAGAAAATTTCTTTGGTATAAAAGCGTCGGTTAAACTTTGGGTAAAGGTTAAAGAAGACTGGCGTAACCGTCAGGGACTTATACATACTTTTGGTCTTGACAACACCAATTAACTAAAATTACCTAAAATAAAAAATAATCAACCAATACACAATAACTAATGTGGAGGTTGATTTATATGTCACAAAACAAAGCATGGCTTAAATTTTTAATCACAGGTAATCCAAAAGATTATTTAAATTACAAAAATAAAATTAAAAATCAAGAACTTTACGGGGGTGAGGATAATGCGTATTACGACCGATGGCCTGGTTATAAGGGAAACGACTATAAGGGATAACGACCGTATGATAACCATAATCACACGTGATATGGGTGTTATAACCGCCTTTGTAAGAGGTGTAAAAAGTTTTAAAAGTAAACGGGGTTCTGCAACAAGCTTGCTTTGCTATTCAAACTTTAATCTCGAAGCAAAGGGCGATACATACACAGTACTTGAAGCCACTGTAAACAAAATGTTTTTTGGTGCCGGAAGTGATATTGCAATCCTTACTGTTGCTCAGTATTTTTGTGAACTTTGCAATATTTTTCGTCCTGTTGAAAACGAATCAGAAGAATTTTTACGTCTCGTTTTAAACTCATTACACTTTCTTACCGAAAATAAGCGTAGTCCAGAACTTATAAAAGCAATTACCGAGCTACGTATTGCTGTAATCGCAGGATATGCACCAAATCTTGTAGCGTGTGACGGATGCGGTCAGTTTGAAAATGCTGTTATGTACTTTAAACTTGATGACGGATCAATTTATTGCGAAGACTGCCGTAAAGAAAACTGTGTATCGGTAACTCTTACAGTGCTTCAAGCGATGAGACATATAGTTTATTCAAAATTTGATCAACTTTACTCATTTGAAATACCGGAAACAGCGGCAAAAGAGCTTTCAAAACTAACCGAACGATACGTTACATATCAAACAGAACATAAATTTACCACCCTTGAATTTTTAAGAGGAATTATTTAATGAAATACGATATATCAAAACACGCAAAAACGCTTGAATTACCTGCCGTTCTTCAAAAATTGGCAGGGGAATGTTCAAGTGAAGATGCATACAATAATGCGCTTGAAATAATACCACAAAATGATATTAATGTTGTAAAAAGAAATCTAGCCGAAACCGAATCGGCTTATTTGCTTATATCTAAATTTACTTCACCGTCTTTTGGCGGTACTGTAAATATTATGTCACCGCTTTCACATGCGGCACTTGGCGCAACGTTAACGCCCGGTGAACTTCTTAAAATCGCAAGCGTGTTACGTGTAATTCGTAGTGTAAAGACATGGCGAGATAATTCATCCGCAGAACGTGAAACAAATATTGATTATCTTTTTAACACACTTGTTCCAAATAAGTTTTTAGAAGAAAAAATAACATTTTGTATAAAGAGTGAAGATGAAATTTCCGACACGGCATCAAGTACACTGTGTGATATACGCCGTAAAATAACATCAAAAGGCGCAAAAATACGTGAAAATCTCGATAAAATTGTTCGTGGTCAGTTATCAAAATACCTGCAAGATGCAATTATAACTCAACGTGACGGCAGATTTGTTGTACCGCTTAAAGCCGAACACAAGGGCGAAATTTCGGGCATTATACACGATACTTCATCAAGCGGTTCAACTCTTTTTATCGAACCGATGTCGGTTGTAGAAACCAATAACGAAATTCGTGTTTTAAAAGCAAAAGAACAGGATGAAATAAATCGTATTCTTGCAGAACTTTCTGCCACTTGTGCAGACTTTGCTGATAGCATTAAACAGTCATACAATGCACTTATTGAACTTGATTTAATCTTTGCAAAAGCAAAGCTTGGCTTTAAATTGGGCGCAATAGTGCCTAAAATTAACGACAAGGGTTTTGTTTATTTAAAACGTGCTCGTCATCCACTTATAAACCAAAGGTCTGTGGTGCCCATTACAGTGTCTTTGGGCGGAGATTATGATACACTTATTATTACGGGTCCAAACACAGGCGGCAAAACGGTCGCACTTAAAACATCGGGTCTTATGTGCCTGATGGCTATGTGTGGACTTATGATTCCATGCGATGATAATAGTGAAATTGCTGTATTTAACAAAATTTATGCCGATATCGGCGACGAACAAAGCATTGAGCAATCACTTTCGACCTTTTCGTCGCATATGGTTAATATAATATCCATACTCGATGATTGCGACAGCAATTCTCTTGTTTTGTTTGATGAATTATGCGCAGGTACAGACCCTGTAGAGGGCGCAGCACTTGCCAAAGCAATTCTTATTACCCTTGCACAAAAGGGTGTTAAAACAGTAACCACAACCCATTATCCCGAGCTTAAGGCATATGCACTTGATGCCGATAGAGTAGAGAATGCAAGCTGTGAATTTGACGTTGCTACACTTAAACCAACCTATAATCTTATAATCGGTCAACCCGGTCGCTCAAATGCGTTTGCTATTTCAAAAAGATTGGGACTTGGTGAAGATATTATTACACTCGCTAATGAGCAATTAACCGAAGATGACCTTAGGTTTGAAAATGTTGTCGCAAGTCTTGAAAAAGCACGTCAAGACGCCGAAAATGACAGGCGAGAGATGGCACGAATGAAAGCTCAAATTGCCGAGTCAAAAAAGCGTGCTGATCAAGCCGAACATGAATTTAAATTAAAGCAAGATAAGCTTATGGAGCAGGCACGTGAAAAGGCAACCTCTATTGTTGAAAGTACACGCTACAAATCGGGTCAGCTACTTAACGAGCTTGAAGAAATTAAAAAGCAGCTTAATGCCGAAAACGCAGCACAAAACCTTGACCGTGCAAGAAAAGAATACAAAGGCACACTGCAACAAATGGAAGACACTGCAAATCCTGTTGTTGATAACGGTTTCGGCGAAGGTCTAAAAAAAGCACCAAATCAAGGTGATATTGTTATACTTAAAAGCTTTAATCGTGATGCTACCGTTGTTAAGGTAGAGGAAGATAAAAAGCGACTTTATGTTATGTCAGGTTCAATGAAAATGTGGGTCGGCTTTGATGATTGCAAACTCAAAAAATCAAATGCCCCTTCATCTGAAGCACCCAAAACACGAAAAGTGTCCGGTATTACCTCACGAGCTGACCGCAATGTATCTGGTGAAATTGATATCCGTGGTATGGCAACCGATGAAGCACTGTTAGTGCTCGATAAATACATTGATGAAGCAGTTTTAGCAGGAATTGGTATAATTACCATTATTCACGGAAAAGGCACAGGAACGCTTCGTAAGAACGTTCAGGCACATCTGCGCCACCACCGTAATATAAAAACTTTCCGTGTAGGACTTTTTGGTGAAGGTGAAAACGGCGTAACTATTGCTGAAATAGCAGAATAATTCTACAGGAGTTAATAATGAATAATATGTGGTCAAAATATGTTCAGGGTACAAATACACTTTATTATACTCGTAAGCTACGATTTAACGATATGTTTGCACAAAAGTACAAAGCACTGTTTGATTTAGATGAAAGCAAGAAATTGAAAATTCTTGAAATTGGGTGTGGTCCTGGTGCGCTTGCAGGCGCTCTTCATCGCTGGTATCCCAATGCTGAAGTTACTGCTATCGACCGTGATAGTGAATTTATAAGATTTGCAAATGAAAACGAAAAAGGTGTTGAATTTATCGAGGCAGATGCTACAAATCTACCCTTTGACAACAACACATTTGATGTTACAATATCAAATACAGTAGCAGAACATATTGAACCGTCAAAATTTTATGGTGAGCAGTTACGAGTGTTAAAACCCAACGGTATCTGCCTTGTACTTTCTGCCCGCAAAGGTATCAATATATACCCAAAATGTTTAGATTTAAATGAATATGAAAATGAATTTTGGAAGAAAGTACAAAAATACGATAATTCAACTGAAAAGTATTCTGTGTGTCAATATCCCATGAGCGAAATGGAAATGCCTATCGTAATGCAAAAATACGGTTTTAAAGATATTTGTACCGGATATGCAACAATCGATCTAACACCAGATAATCCTAAATTTTCTGACAATTTAGCACATGATATAATTAATGCGAATAAATTTACAACACTCGATGGAATTGAAGCAGTATTACATACTATGCCAGAACATTTCACTATCAATGAAACAGAAGAAATGAAACACATTACAAATTTAAAATATAATAAACGTATTAAACAATATAATCTTGGCAAAAAGCAATGGGACACCTATGTATCGGTTATTATGTCAATACGTGGAATAAAATAATCAAAACGCATTCCTCTGACGAGGAAGGGGGACCGCTTGCGGTGGAAGGAGAGAGTCACTAATAAATCTCTCCCTCAGTCATTTTTACAAAATAACAGCTCCCTCTAACGAGGGAGCTGTTATTTACCTTATTATTTTTTCATTGGAATCGATGTTCCAATTTAATTACATAACATATCCGCCGTTAACACCCAAAACCTGACCGGTTATATAATCGGCGCCTTCAGTTGCTAAAAACAGTGCAGTTTCTGCAACATCATCGGCAGTACCCATACGGCCGAGTGGAATATCTTCTACAAAAGCGTTAAGGTCTTCTACGCTTATATTAGAGTTCATACTTGTGTCAATAAGACCAGGAGCAATACAATTTACTGTAATACCGCTTGGCGCAAGCTCCTTGGCAAGAGCTTTTGTAAGGCCGATTACACCGGCTTTTGCTGCAGAATATGCAACCTCACACGAAGCTCCAACCTGACCCCACATAGATGATATGTTTATAATTTTACCCGATTTCTGATTAACCATTGTAGGAGTAACAGAACGGCAACAATTAAATACACCTTTTAAATCAATATCAAATATTTTGTCTGAATCATACTCTTCTGTTTCTGTAATAAGACCGTTAAATGCAACACCTGCGTTATTAATAAGTACGTCGACCGAACCAAACTTATACACAGTTTCTTTTATAAGCAAATCGGTTTCTAATTTATTTGTAACATTAACCTTGAAAGGCATAACACTGTATCCTTGTGAAGAAAGGGAAGAGGAGAGCATTTTAGCCAATTGATACGAATCGTTATAACCTATAACAACGTTATATCCCT
>JAZUNQ010000015.1:0-11575 GCA_045604205.1 Acutalibacteraceae bacterium | reverse complement strand
GTGGGTAAAATTTTTGAGGATTTATTTATGGATATACAAGCAGATATGGTTTTTGCATGTATGGATTATGTTAAAGGTTCGGCAGATAAAGTATATGTTTATGGTTCATGCGAAGGAGGAACTATTGCTGCAGATTGTTTTTTTGAAATTAACGGACAAATTATACCTCGCCATAAGACAAATGTAATTTCAAATAAATATGATGTTTCTATTGAAAATCAAAGAGTTTGCATTCGTGCATTAAGTAATGATGTTGAAGAATTAAAAGAGTTATGTAAAAAACACCAAAGACCAATGCCTACAGAAATTAAAATGATTTATGATGTTAAGAAAAATTCGCTTGATGTTGGTTATAAATATGATGTTGTGTACAGTAATCATGAAATAAAAGGACCGTATGATATTGCAGATGAATGGTTTGAAGAAGTTAAAAATTCAAAACAATAATTTGTTAAAAGACAGGGTGTAAACCCTGTCTTTAATTTATAGTACTAAAAAAATTGTAAAATAACATAAAGGAGTGACTTCACAAGATGGGGTTGCTTCTTTTTTTCTAAATACGGGAGTATAAAAAGTACGCCGTATATAACAAAAATAATATATCAAATGGTGGCTAACAATTTGGTCACCATATTTTTTAGGAGGTAATCAATTAGTGATTAAACTTGAAACAAAATCAATCTGGAGTGAATATGAAGCGGGTCAGCAGTACAAAAACAGTATTGGAGACAAGGGTATTCACGACCAGGCAAGAATTAACGAGAGATTTTTTGTAGGAGATCAGTGGCACGGTGTTAATGCCGGAAACGAAAAACCACTGACAAGACGAAATATTATTAAACGAATAGGCGAATACAAGATGGCGACCATTGGCAGTGCACCGATTGCCGTAAACTATAGCGCTGAGGGTGTGCCGGATACGACCGACGTTGGCGCACAAAACGAAGTGAAGCAGCAGCTTTTGGAGGGAAATACCCCAAAAGGCGCTGTAAACGAGGCTGAAGTATCGGTTGTGATGGGAGCACTTACCGATTATTTTAAAATTACTGCCGAGCGACTTAAATATGATGACAAAAAGGACCAGTTGCTTAGAAATGCATATATTTCGGGCACGGGTATTTTATATACATATTGGGATAGTGACATACGCACGGGGCTTTATGCCGATGAAGGCAGAACCACTGCTATAAAGGGAGATATTGCCTGTGAAGTGTTAGATATAGAAAACGTGGTGTTTGGCGACCCCAATAACGAGGACGTTGAAAGCCAGCCATATATAATTATTGCAAGACGATTAGACGTTGAAGCGGTAAGAAGAGAGGCGGAAAAATATGGGCAGTCAACCGACGGCATAGTGCCTGACGGTTGTGACGGATATTACAGGAACGCAGGCGATCGTGGTGAAGACGAGCCAAGCGATTCAAGACGAGTGACGGTTGTTACAAAGCTATACAAAAAGTATGACAAAGAGGGTAACGTTACAGTATGGGGTAAGACGGTTACCGAAAAGGCAGTAATAAGACCTGAGTGGGATTTGCTTATACATAGATACCCAATAGCAAAATTTATATGGGAGCGCAGACGTAGCTGTGCTTATGGGGATAGTGAAATAACGTACCAAATCCCCAACCAAATTGCGCTTAATCAGGCGCATTCTATTTCGGTGTGGGCAATGCAGAACACCGGCATGCCAAAGACGGTTATAAACGGTGACCTTATACCCGACGGTATAAGCAACGACCCTGCCGAAGTGGTAAAGATTTACGGTAGTGCAGAAGATATGATGAGCGCTATACGTTATGTAACACCGCCTAACTACGGCGCAGCATTTATAAACTTTACCGATGCGTTTGCACAAAACGTGCTTATGGATAACGGTGCCAATGATGCGGCACTTGGTAACTTTAGACCGGATAATGCAACGGCTATTGTGCAGGCACGTGAAGCGGCAATTGCACCGATGCAGATGTATCAAAACAGGTTTTACAGCGCTAACGAGGACGTGGCACGTATATGGGCAGATTTTTGGATTACCATGTATGGCAGACGCTCGATTAAGATAAACGACGGTGGAGCGACGAGATATATGACGTTTGATGCCAAGCGTTACCGTGACCTTGTAATTACGGCACGTATTGATGTGGGTGCATCTACGCTTTGGAGTGAGGCGGTATCTATTGCCAACCTTGGTAATCTTTTGGCGGCTCAACAGATTAGCTTTATTGAATATCTTGAGCGTATACCGAAGGGACTTATCCCCGATGTGACGGGACTTGTAAATGCAAGAAAGCAACAACAGCAAGCACAGCAGATGGCCGCACAGCAACAGGCTATGAATATGCCGCAGGCCAAAGCACAACCGTCACAGCGTGAAATATCACCCGATGATATAAGCGACGAGGAAGTGCTGGAATACATAAAGCAAAATAACCCGGAGGTTTATGAAAGACTTATGGCGTTGCCGCCTGAGGACCAGCAAAGAGCAATGGCAATGATGCGTAGCGGCGGCGCATCGGCACAAGGTAGTCAAAATATAAACAGGGAAGCAGTAGGTGACCTATAATGAAAGCAAATATACTTTTAAATAATGCATTAAAGATGCTTGGATATACCGACAGTGACGGTAACACAGAATTGCCACAACGAATAAGAAACAAGGCTGTTGTGACGGTGAATTTGGTTTATAGCGAATTGTGGAGAATATTTAACACAGGTGAATTTACACCGATTAAATCGTTGAGTGAAGAGATAGAACTACCTGAAAAGGCATTGTCGGAGGCGTTTTTATACGGTCTTGCAATGCACATTGCAAGAAGCGAAAACGACGGGGACCAGCAACAGTATTTTGCGTATTTGTATAATGCCAAGCGGGCAGGGCTGACACAGTATGATAAGGTTAGGAATGTGATTCCTAGTCCTGAGCGTTGAGGTAGGTGGCACTTATTAAGAAAGGGGGCATTATCCCCTCAGTCAACTAACGTTGACAGCTCCCCTTGATACTAACAAGGGGAGCCTTATAAGAAAATCTTATATGAAAGGACAGGAAAATGAAATATCCAAAGATAAATAGACAAGCAAACAGAGAAGTAAACGTTCCGTCGCTTGCGGGTGGATTGAATTTAAGAGATAGTCTGACGGGAATTAGGGATAACCAGATGACCGAATGTGTAAATATGTGGTTTAAGGATGGAAAACTGAGAACAAGACCGTCGTTTGATACCACTGAAGATATGAAGGTTGCAATTGACCGTAACACAGAGGAGTTTTTTGGTGAAATAAAGGTACATTCTAACATAAGCACCGATAAGGGTACACTTGTTAGTGTTAGCAGATGTTTTGGCACTAAACTGGATGGAGCATCATGGGAATTTTTAATTAATTTTTGGTGGCAGGATAAAGACTCTTTTTGTGATGCGGGTAGTTTTTCGATAGGTATTCCTGAATTTGAATGGGGTGCTTCCGATGGAGAAACAAATCCTGATAAATCAAGTAATTATAATGGTGAGCAATATAGCGTTTCAATTAAATGGGGTAGTATTATTGCTGATAAAAAGAAGGAATATCCGCCGTCGACAGGTAGTGTTACAGGTAATAACAACATTTTTGAAAATGACTGGTGGTATGAATATGACCTTATTTTGAAAAGAATGCGTGATTGTTCGTACTTTTTGGCTTTTAAGGATGGTGTTGTATATTGCTATGCATCAAACGGAGAAGAGTTTTATATATACAAATTGGATTGCAATAATGAAGAACCCATTTGGGAGCAGGTTAAAGATGATGGGATATATGCTCCGACCGTATATGCGCATTGCCAAAGAACCGGTTGGGATGATTTTGAGGGTACGCAGTTTGAGGGATATAACCTTATAGGCAATAGCTATAAGATGATATATTCGGCGTATAACGAGGCTGACAGCGATAAATCGCACCCGATGAGATATAAGCTTGGTCAGGAATTGCCTGATAAAGGTATTATAAAGGTGGAAATTACAACCTGTGTAAAAGGGGAAAATGAAACCGACGAAAGAAAAACCGAAGTTAAAACAACCGAGCACAAAATTGAATATGACAGTACTGATTATGAGAATTTTACGGCCGGTAAGATTGTTATTGAGAAGTTTGGTGCGGGCAATACCTCACCTGATGGGCTAAGATTGTTTATTAAATATAACTACGTAGGCTTTGTAATTGCGTCGCAGGATGACGGTAACGAAGACAAGGTATTTGTTGTGGCGACGCTTGATACCAACGAAAAGAAGCATAGGTACGCTTGTAATGAGGATAATATTGTTATAACGGCACCGCTTAAAGCTGATGCAAACAATATGAAAAAGGTTTTTGGCATGACACAAAGCATTTGGTTTGGTGGTTCTGCCAATGGGATAAATGACGGCTCAAGATTGTTTTTGTGCGGAAACACCGAGGAAAAGGAAAGGTCGCTTGTTGTGTGGTCGAGCCTTAATAATCCGTTGTATTTTAGTGAAAATAATTATGCATACGTTGGCGATAAGTCACAAGCGGTGACGGCCTTTGGGCAACAGGGTGAAAGTCTTGTAATATTTAAAGAGAGCTCGACCTATTATTCGTATTACGTGGCGAATAATAATATAAATGCTGATGATCTGATAAACCAGACGGTTGTTGATTACGAAGCAAACAGCGTTTATTTTCCTATGATTCAGTTAAATGGCAGTATAGGTTGTGATTGCCCTAATACTGTGCAGTTATGTCGCAACAGACTTGTATGGGCAAACAGCGACGGCAACGTGTATGCCATATATTCCAATAATCAATATAGCGAGCGAACAATATATAAATTATCGGATATGATTCATCCGGCATTAGCTAAAGAAAATGACCTTAAAAACGCAGTGTCGTGCGATTTTGAAGGTCATTATTTATTAGGTGTAAATAATAAGATTTACGTTATGGATTACAACAGCTACGGATATCAGTATGCGGCATCGTTTAGCAAAACTGAGGATAGTAACATACAGATACCGTGGTATGTGTGGGAGTTTGATTTTTGTTCAAACTTTTATGTTTTTTCAAAGCAAGACACATTAGCTATTGGACAGTATATAAATACCGATACCGGCGGTGTTATAGCTTTTTGTGTTCTTGAAACTGATAAAGCAGGTGGGCAAGATAAATTTTTAATTTATAACGAAAATACAAACGAATGTGATATTGCCGAAAGACCGATTAAATCTAAATGCACGACAAAGTTTTTTGATTTTTTATCCTCGGGGTATTTAAAGAACATTGACCGTGCAAGCGTTGGCTTTGGTAACAATGGCGGTAAGCCGATACAGCTTAACTTTATTACCGACGTTGGTAGCGTTAGCGAAACGGTTATGCTTTGTAGCCCCGATACAAATGAGCGAGGTTCGGATTTTGTGACGGTTAAACAGTTTTATCCAACGCTAAAAGCGGTAAGAACATTTGGAATAAACTTTGAGTGTGAGGGTCCACTCTTATTAGAAGGGATTTCGTTGCAATATAAAATGTTGGGAGGAGTTAAATAATGGCGACAAATTATGATGCAATTTTGGAAGAGGAAAAAAAGAAGTTAGAAGAACCGAAACAAAAGCAGATAGATGCGGTAAATAAAACGCATGACAGTCAGGCGTCAACCGTTAAAACTCAGTATGACAAGGCTGTGAATGATACAAAGATTGGATATGAGAGTAATTATGAACGAAATGCTGTGCAGAAGCTTATAAACGAGAAGGCAATTGCCGAAAAGAATGCTAATTTGGGTCTTACGGATAGCGGACTTAACCGTACACAGCAGACGGCGGTGCAGCTAAGTTATGCTAATCAGAAAGGTGACATTGATTTAGCAAAACAAAATGCACTTGATACGTTATCTACAAATCTTGCGACAACGCTTTCAAATATTGAGCAAAGCAGAATAGGAAATATTGCTGAAATAGAGGCAAGCTATGATGCGCAGGCGCAGAGCAATGCGGTAAGTAGATATAATTCGACGATAAGCTCCGGCTCGAGAGGGTATTCGGGTGGGGGAAGTGGAAATAGATCGGCTGAAGATAATATTCAATATAAGGCACCTACCCAAGAACAAAAACAGGCTGCATTAGATGCATACAACGAAGGTGGAGAGGAAGCATATTGGGAATATATAGATTCGTTACCAAGTGATGTGGATGTAAATGAAATAGATCTGTATGTGATAGGTGACGGAGCGGGAAACAAAGGATATGGAATATTACCATTCGCACTAAGAACATGGACCATAATAGACGATGGTGGTGTGAATTGGTTTGGTGGAGTTGACAACAATGCTATAGTTAGAGACCAATATAAAAAAGAATACACACTTGGTCAATTAAAAGAAATTGACCCTGATTTAGCAAAGAAATTAAGCGGGTTAGAAAAAGGTGCAATATACACCCCATAAAAGCAGGAGGATATTATGGCAACTATTAAAAATTCCGAAAGAGTTTTAGAAGCTCGACAAAAGAGAGAAGAGGAAAGAAATCAAGGCACTTATACATATAAACCCATTAGAAATTCAGACAAATTAAGAAGAAGGAGTCGTGAAAGAAAAATAGGTATTGATACTTTACAATCCGACCTTGAGTTTATGGGTAAGACCATAAAGGGAGTATATGACGGATGGCAAAGTGAAGAAACAATGAAAAACACTAAGGCATCCATAAATACGATGTATAATCGACTTCTCTCGTTCCAAGACTACCGGAAACAATACGGTATCACCGAAGGAGATAATGAGATAAATGAGTTGGTTTCTTCGTACAAGTCAATACTAGATGGCTGGGATGACTTGACAATGGAATATGGACAGTATAAGGATGCGGATGCGTATAACACCGCAATAAATTCAGATAAAGAAGATGCGGAAATGCGTGAAAGACAAAAAACCGAAGATCTTCCTGTTCTAAAACAAGAGATAGACGAATGGAAAAACCAATACAATGCCGCAAAGAAAGAATACGATGAGTGGGATATCCCTGTTGTAGGAACGCTTGACGAACATAACACACGAAAAAGTGGTGTCATAACATACTATAATAATCCCGATGCACAAAAACTTGCTGAAAAAGCAAGGGATGATACCATTAAAAAAATATATGGTTATTCTCTTGATGAATTTGAAAAGATTATTGAAGAGAAAGAGGCATACTATAAGCAGGCAGAAGTTATCCAAGATGGCATTAAACTGAGAAATGATGCACGAAATGATGAAAATTATGAAAAGTGGTCACAAGAGGGTTTGTTGTATCCTGCGACCGATGTAGGACATACTTATATGAATTATTCATTTAGTGCAAGTGGTCTAGGCCCGAACATAATAGAGCGTCGTACAGACTCTCCACTTCGTCAAGCTGCACGAGCGATGGAAAAGTATAGAAATGGTGAAGTGCACAGTTACGATGAAGGATTTAGAAACGTTGGCGAGGGTATATATGCCTTTATGAATGAGGATGAATTTAAAGATTTTGCTTATTATCTAAAATATGATAAAGAAAACAACACAAATCAAGCAGAAAAATACCTTGAATTTATAGAAGAGGATTTAAATATAAGATACGGTCAATATATATCAGAAAAATTTAAAGACAGAACAGCACTGTCAAAGATTTTGTACGGTATCCCTGTCGGGCTTGACCAATTTGATTCAGGAATTCAAAATATGTTCAATTTTACTGATGATTATATTACGACTACCTATACACAATATGCATCACAAGGCGTTAGAAAACAACTTTATAACACAGGTCCCAATCTGCCTGAATGGCTTGGCGGTACTTCGCTGGGACAGGCTGCATTTGATGTTGTAAGCGCTGGTGCAAATATGGCACCTTCGATGGCTGCTGGTGCGTTGGCAAATGTTGTTGTAGCTGGCTCGGGTACCTATGTAACAGCAAGTCTTATGGGATTGTCAGCATCAGGTAATGCCTATCAACAAATGTTAAATCAAGGATATAACAAGACACAATCACGTACATATGCAACACTTGTAGGAATATCTGAAGCGGCATTAAGTGCGTTACTAAGTGGTATGATTGGTGGTAAGGTAACTGAAAAAGCTGTTGAAACAGCAATCAAAGGAATTGATAATGGTTTCTTAAGATTTGCAGTTAGATGGGGCATGGAAGGTTTATCTGAAATACCAGAAGAATCGTTGCAAGGAATTTTAGAACCTATGTTTCAAAACTTTGCCGTAGGTTATGAACTAAATGATATGAGTGAACTTGATTGGAGTCAAATTGCTTATGAGGGATTGCTTGGTGGCGTATCTGGCTTAGGATTTGGATTTGGTCATTCTGCAATAAATACGACAATAGAGCAATCAGGAATAAAAACTGCAACTTTAAACTATGGTTCTTCGCAAGGGAGTGTGGATGCGCTGATTAAGAATGGGCTTGCTATGCCGGAAGGTAGTGTGGCCTATAGTCAGGCGGTAAAGGCGCAGGAAAAGGTTAAAATCGGTAAAAAGGTGTCGGGAACGGCACTTTATAATCTTGCGACGGCTATACAGAGTGAGATAACGACAAAAAGTGAAGTTAGACTTGCAGAGCTTGGTGTAAGTAAGAGTGATGTTAAGACTTTGGCACCGATAGTTGCTAAGGCTGTGTTTGGTGAAAAACTTACTTCTAAGGAGCAATCGGTACTTAATAACAGCGAAGCTGCAAGACAGGTTGTAAAAGAGCTTTCGGCAGATCCTGTGAATACTATTTGGAAAGATGCGGTTAAAGGTGAAACTTTGCAGTCGACTGCAAATGGTGAGGGTGATAGTGTTTCTGCAGTCGATACTATTGATGACGGCGAGACAACGAGTTTGGCGTCTGGTGTTGTACAAGGCACCGATGGTAAACAATACTTTGATGACGGCAGTGGAGATGAATACTTTGGAGATGCTGAAGGTGCTGATGCACCACACCTCACCACCGCCTCTGGCGGAGCCTCTCCTCAAGGAGAAGCCATTGATGGTAGAGCATTTGATTTATCTGAACCTACACAGAAAGATATTGCACGTGCGCCGACAAGCCAAGAGGCATTTGATGAAGCAATAACAGGAAAGCAAAAAACTAATATACAGCGGCATATAGTAGATATTTGCAAACAACTTGATTCAGGAATTACTGTAGAATTTGTAGATGGACTTGAAACCAACGGTAAATTTGTAAGAAGTCAGAATAAGATGCTTATTCGTTCGGACCTTAGTGCTGTGCAGATGTACATAGAAATATTTAAGCACGAGTTTATGCACTCTCTTGAAACTAAACAGTTGTACGGCAAATTCTTTGATTACTGTTTTAAAAATAGTACAGCGTTTGAGCAGTATGTGAGAGCTGAACTAAAACTTGTAAATCCAAAAATTGATATAGAAAAAATGACACGCGAGAGCGTGTTTATTTTTTATACTGAATACAAGTATGACCAGTATAAAAACAGTAAGGATATACCAAAGACTGACCGAGGTGCTTTTACAATGGAAATGGCACAGGAAGAGATTGTTGCAGACTTTTTTGCACAAATACTATTCCAAAGTGAAAAGTACCGTACAAGAATAATTGAAGCACTCGAAAATGCTGACGGTGAAGCGTTTATTGGCATAGGTGACGAGGTAAGCTCGGAAGCGGCGCTGATGGAACTGAAACAAAAAGAACCTACTCTGTTTGAGCAGGTTGTGCAGTGGATAAAGGATATTATATATAAGCTTCGTGGTATGCCGCAGGCAAAGAGTGTTGCAGATGACCTTGAATACATTGAAGGTCTACTGACAAGTGTTTATAACTCGAAAGACAGTAAGCGAGTTGTGAAGAAGAAATATGATGAAATAAAGTTTTCGTTGATGAACAATAATACCTTTGAAAGTAATGTTGATAATATCGTAACTATGAGTGATATTGATGCGTTGCTAAACAGGGAAGAAGGTAATTTTGTTCGTGTTATGTATGGAACGCCTTCAATTGTCTGTGAAAATGTTGAAGATGCAGAAAATCTCGATGTTATTATAAGCTTTTATTCTTTGTATTTGGCGGTAAGAAAAAATGGAGTTCTAGAGGGACATTATCATAATCTTGGTAGTAAAATAATAAAAAAAATGCCAGATTATATAAATAATCCAGATGCAATTATTAGGACAAATAGCGGCAGACTTAATTTATTTGCGCAAATAGAAACACCCAAAGGTAATAATGGTATTTTGTCCATAGAATTGAATACTGTAAAGGATATCAATAACAATTATGGTAAATACAACTTAGTAGTGACAGTTTTTAGTGCCGGTGATAATTATATAAAAAACAACATTATTAAAAATGCAAAAAAAGTAGAATATCAAAAAGAAGACTTGATGCAAGTTAATCCTCAGCTGTATGAGTGGCTGACGATTGTTAACAACAAATCTTCACTTAATAGTATAGCTGAAAAAGAATATATTGTCAATGACGAAGACAGTAAGCGGGTTGTGAAGGAAAAACTGGCGGAGGAGAAATATAGTTTAGTTATAAAACATACTGACGGTACAATTGAGGAGTTAGCGGATGCACGTGATTTAACAGATGAGCAAGCTATGGAATATCTTAATCAAGCAAGACGTGGTGAATTATGGGGGCATACATATATTCCTATACGAAAAGATACACCTGCTACCATTATTGACACGTTGAATGAGGTAGATATAGTTGTAGAAAATCGTTCTTTGGTAATGCAGGTGCGAAAAGCACAACAAGCCATGTCGGCAGCCAATAACGGTGCGAAATCTAAAAAGCATGGTAATAATATACGCAATCATGCTATGAGTGCAGGACAAATAGTTGAAATAGTTAATAATCTTGATAATCCAACGGCGGTAATATTGCAAACAAATCGTTGCAACCAATATGGCGAGGAGTTGGCTGATAATGTTGCGGTTTTTGTTGGGTATAATGACGGTGGTAATGAAGGGGTAGCAATTGTTGAATTTGATAGCTTTATTGACTCTGAGTTTATAGGAACAGAGTTTGGTGATACAAACTATCATACGGTTGTTACTATTTTTGAGCCAGATACAGAACGTGGAGGAATGCCGTTTGATTATATAGAAGAATTGTTGTTGAACCCAGATAATTACGAGCTTGAAATAGTCAGAAGGCAACCCGCAAGAAGTGCCACCCAGGAGAAACATCCCAACACTTCAAGCGAATTACCTTCTAATTTTAGTATATTCAACACAAATAAAAATGTCAAGCAGGATAATATCAAAAACCACAATTTGGAGCAATATTCTTTGGGTACGCCTGTACAAAAAATAAAATATAGTGACGATTTTAATTTAACTGAGCTGGATATAGATAGCATAGAATTATCTGATGAAGTAGAATTTTTGTCCGGTTTAAATGACGTTAAGTTAAATAAAGCACAAAAACATATATTAGATATTTGCAAGCAGCTTGATTCAGGAATTACCGTAGAATTTGTAGATGGACTTGAAACCAACGGTAAGTTTATACGAAGTAAGAATAAGATAGTTATTCGCTCAGATTTAAGTGCTGTGCAGATGTATGTGGAAGTGTTTAAGCATGAGTTTATGCAT
>JAZUNQ010000014.1:0-24854 GCA_045604205.1 Acutalibacteraceae bacterium | reverse complement strand
ATCTTTATGACACCCGATTCAATTAAGGCAGGTTTAACTTCCGAACAGTATAATCTATATAAATTGATTTGGGAAAGATTTATTGCATCGTTGATGGCAGCATGCGTTCAAAAGACTGTTGCTGTCGACATTAACGCCGGAAATTATATCTTTAAAGCAAACGGATATTCGGTTGAATTTAAGGGCTTTACCGAGCTTTATGAAGAGGGTAGAGATGATAATTCATCTGATGGTGCAGAGCTACCGGAAATGAATGTTGGTGACGTTTTAAAGCTAAAATCGCTTACTCCAAACCAACATTTTACTCAGCCACCACCACGCTATACCGAGCCAACTCTTACAAAAACATTAGAAGAAAATGGTATTGGCCGTCCATCAACCTTTGCTTCAATTATTGCTGTTATATCTGATAGAAATTACGTTGAAAAAGAAAAGAAAACATTCAAACCAACACAGCTTGGCTTTGCGGTATGTGATTTAATGAACGAGTATTTTGCTCGTATTTTTGAAACAAAGTTTACTGCAGGTCTTGAGAAAAAGCTTGATAAAATTGGTATTGGTGAGCTTGATTGGGTTAAAACAATTGCCGATTTCTATGATGATTTTGATAGCCATTACAAAAAGGCAGAACGTTCACTTGACGGCAAACGTGTTAAAGTTCCCGTTGTTGAAACCGACGTTATATGTGAAAAATGCGGAAGAAAAATGGTTGAAAAGACCGGTCGTTTTGGCAAGTTCTTGGCATGTCCGGGTTATCCTGAATGTAAAAACACCAAACCAATGCCCGAGGATGAGGTTAAACAGCCTTGTCCCAAATGTGGTGCTCCGCTTCTTAAAAAGATTTCTAAAAAAGGCAAGAAATTTTATGGTTGCTCTGCATATCCAAAGTGCGATTTTGCTTCTCCCGGTGTGCCTACCGGTGAAATATGCAGCGAATGTGGTGGATATATAATTTCAGGTATTAGAAATCGCAAGTACTGCATGAATGCTGATTGTCCAACAAGACAGTCGACAAAGAAAAAGGAAAAATAATATGAATAAAATTACCGTAATAGGTGCAGGGCTTGCAGGCTGTGAGGCGGCATATACCGCTGCGCGGCTTGGATGCAAGGTTGATTTAATTGAAATGAAACCTATTAAAAAAAGTCCTGCGCATAAAACCGATAATTTTGCGGAGCTTGTTTGTTCGAATTCATTAAAGGCAAGTCGTATTGACTCGGCTGCAGGCCTTTTAAAGCAAGAAATGAGAATGCTCGGTTCTATTTGTTTAGAAGCCGCAGATGTTTCTTCTGTACCTGCGGGTGGGGCATTAGCGGTAGAGCGCAATCTCTTTGCTGAATATATTACAAAAAAAATCAAAGAGTGCGAAAACATTAATATAATCACCGGTGTTGTTGATAAATTACCGACAGAAGGTATTTGTATTGTTGCAACAGGGCCGCTTACAGACGGTGCTTTGGCAAAAGAAATTGAAAAAATTACCGGCGAAGGTAATTTAAGCTTTTATGATGCCGCGGCACCAATAGTTTCGGCCGATAGTATTGATTTTTCTTCAGCATTTGTTGCGTCACGCTATGATCGTGATGATACAGGTGAGGGTGACTATATAAATTGCCCTATGAATAAAGAAGAATATGAAGCCTTTCACAATGAATTGATAAATGCGGAATGTGCACCATTACACGAATTCGATAAACAATTAAAGGTTTATGAGGGTTGTATGCCTATTGAAGTATTGGCGCGTCGTGGCGCTGATTCAATTCGCTTTGGTCCACTAAAACCTGTTGGTCTTCGCGACCCTCGTACAGGGCATAGACCGTGGGCTGTTGTGCAACTGCGAAAAGAAAACCGTGATGGAACGCTTTATAATCTTGTAGGTTTTCAAACAAATCTTAAATTTCCGGAACAAAAAAGAGTTTTTTCTATGATTCCTGCACTTAAGAATGCTGAATTTATGCGTTATGGTGTTATGCATCGTAATTCGTTTATTAATTCACCTAAAGTGTTAAATCGTGATCTTTCGTTAAAACAAAATGAAAATATATTCTTTGCCGGTCAACTTTCAGGTGTTGAGGGATATATGGAATCAGCAGCATCCGGTATCGTTGCCGGAATAAATGCTGTTAATAAAATTCTTGAAAAACCGCCCCTTATATTACCAAACTTTACAATGATTGGGGCACTTTTAAATTATATTACCGATGAAACAGTTGTTAATTTTCAGCCAATGGGTGCAAATTTTGGCGTTCTGCCTCCGCTTGATACTCATATCAGGGACAAGCGTGAAAGATATGCGGCCTTGGCTGATAGAGCATTAGATTATTTTAAAACCATTGGGGAGTGAACAATATGAGAATAGTAGTTGATGCTTTTGGCGGAGATAATGCTCCGCTTGAGATTGTTAAGGGTGCATCGCAAGCCTCCATACAATTTCAAACCGAAATAACTCTTACAGGTAACAAGGAAAAAATAGAAAAGATTATTAATGATAATAATCTTAAGTTTTTTGGTGAACTTGTTATTGTTGATACTGATGACGTAATTTCAATGCATGACGATCCTACAACAATACTTAAATCACATTCAAATTCTTCAATGGCTCTTGCTTTTAAAGAGCTATGTGAATCTCGTGCAGATGCCTTTGTTTCAGCAGGTTCTACAGGCGCAATTGTAGTTGGTGGTACTTTAATTGTTAAGAGAATTAAGGGAATTAAACGTCCTGCACTTGGGGGTCTAATTCCTTCGCCGGATGGTCACTATATGCTTATGGATATGGGTGCTAATGCAGAATGCCGACCCGAAATGCTTGCTCAATTTGGTATTATGGCAAGCGTTTATCTTGAAAAGGTGGAGGGTATTCAAAACCCAAAAATTGGACTGCTTAATATTGGTGTTGAAGATACCAAGGGTGACGAGCTTCGTGTAGAAGCATATAAATTGCTTAAAGAAGCGCCAATTAACTTTATTGGCAATGTTGAATCACGTGAAATGCCTAAGGGTGTTTGCGATGCAGTAATTGCCGACGGATATACCGGTAATATCGCTCTTAAACTTATTGAGGGTACGTCTATTACATTGTTTAAAATGATAAAAGGTGCGCTTTACAAAAACTTAATTAATAAAATTGCCGCATTAATTCTTAAAAAAGACTTATATGCGCTTAAATCTATGATGGATAGCTCAGAGGTTGGCGGTGCGCCACTTTTGGGTGTAAGTAAGCCTGTTATTAAGGCACACGGCAGTTCTGATGCAAAGGCTATAAAAAATGCTATCCGTCAGGCGATTATCTTTACAGAAAAGAATGTTATAAGTACTATTAGTGAAAATTTAGTAAAATCGGAGTAATTTAAATGCAAACGCTTGAAGCCAGATTAAACTATAAATTTAATAATATTGAGCTTTTAAAAAATGCGCTTGTTCATTCTTCCTATGCAAACGAGGTAAGGGGCAACACCCATTCAAATGAACGATTGGAATTTTTGGGTGACTCTGTTTTGTCGATTATTGTTGCTGAGCATATTTTTCATAAATATCCTAATATGCCCGAGGGTGAACTTACTCGTATGAGAGCATCTTTGGTCTGTGAAAAAACACTATGCGCTTTTTCACGTGAACTTGGCATAGGAGAGTATTTGTTACTTGGTCGAGGAGAAGACAAAAACGGCGGAAGAGAGCGTGACTCTATTCTCGCAGATGCTTTTGAGGCCGTTTTGGCCGCTATATATCTTGATGGCGGTATGAAGGCTGCAAAAGCACACATTATGAATACTGTTTTGCGTGATTTAGAGCATTACTCTGACGAGGATTCCTTTAAGGATTACAAAACAACACTACAAGAAATTATTCAACGCAATCCCGAAGAAAGTGTGACATATATTCTTGTGGATGAAACAGGTCCTGACCATAACAAACAGTTTACCGTTGCTGTTAAGCTTAATTCAAATGTTATTGGTACAGGTGTTGGAAAAAGCAAAAAACAGGCAGAGCAAATGGCGGCACATCAGGCACTTAAACTGATGGGTGAGGATGTATGAGTAAATTACATTCTAATATATCAATTTTTGTTCCACATATCGGTTGCCCTAATATGTGCAGTTTTTGTAATCAACGATATATTACAGGTAAAAAATTTGCGCCAAAACCACAGGATGTAATTAATGCGGTAAATGTTGCTTGCTCTTCACCTAAATATAATCCCGACACCACAGAAATTGCTTTTTTTGGTGGAAGCTTTACTGCTATTAACCGTACATATATGCAAAGCTTACTCAATGCGGCATATGATTTTGTAAAAAAGGGAATTGTTTCAGGTATTCGTATATCAACAAGACCTGACGCAATTGACGATGAAAAATTATTATTTTTAAAAAAATATGGTGTAACTTCGATTGAATTAGGTGCACAAAGCCTTAACGATAACGTCTTACTTCTTAATAATCGTGGTCATAATTCTCAGGATGTAATAAATGCATCACTTCTTATAAAAAAACACGGTTTTTCGTTGGGATTACAAATGATGACAGGGCTATACGGAGATTGTGATGAATTTGCAATCAGTACTGCAAAAACAATTATAAGTCTAAAACCTGATACGGTTAGAATATATCCAACTATTGTTCTAAAAAATACCGATTTACAAGCACTTTATATTGATAATAAATATAAGCCACAAACCATTGATGAAGCGGTCAATCTTTGTTCAAAGCTTCTTATGATGTTTGAAAAAGAAAATATTAAGGTTATTAGACTTGGGCTTCATTCAATTGAAAAAGACAGTTACATTGCAGGACCTTGGCATCCGGCGTTTAGTGAAATGTGTTATTCTAAAATCTTTTTAAATAATGCAAAAAATATACTTACTCAAAAAGGTAGTTATACTTTATACGTTAATCCGTCCTCGGTATCAAAGATGATAGGACAACGTAAAGCAAACCTTAATGAATTGAAAAAAATCGGTTTTGATTGCATAGTAAAAACAGATAATTTGCTGACAAGCTATGAAATTAAAGCCGAAAGGAGATAAAAATGCTTTTAAGTTCAATACAAATTCAGGGTTTTAAATCATTTGCCGATAAAACCGTTTTAAAATTTGGCCGTGGCATTACTGCGGTTGTTGGTCCAAACGGTAGCGGTAAAAGTAATATTTCTGATGCTGTACGTTGGGTTTTGGGTGAACAATCTACCAAAAGCCTTCGTGGTCAGTCTATGGAAGACGTTATTTTCGGTGGTACCGATACACGTCGTCCACACGGTTTTTGTGAGGTTACACTAAATATTGATAACGCCGACAGAACCCTTAATTTTGATAACGATTTTGTATCAATTACACGTAGATTTTACCGTTCTCACGAGAGCGAATATCTTATAAATAACGTTTCTGTTCGTCTTAAAGACGTACACGAGCTTTTTATGGATACGGGTCTTGGTCGTGACGGTTACTCAATGATAGGACAGGGTAAAATTGATAACATAATCGGTACCAAGTCTGACGAACGTCGTGATATATTTGAAGAGGCGTCAGGTATATCTAAATATCGATACCGTAAAACCGAGGCAGAGCGAAAGCTAACCGCTGCCGAGGATAATTTGTTGCGCCTTAAAGACATTCTTGATGAGCTTGAATCACGTGTTGGTCCTTTGGAAGAACAAAGTAAAAAAGCTGAAAAGTTTTTGTCACTTGCTGAAGAGAAAAAACAACTTGAAATAGGACTTTGGCTTTATACACTTAATAATTCTAAAGATGCATTGCGTGCTCAGGAAAGTAAAATTGCAACTGCACAGATGCAGTACAAGGAAATTGAAAATGCACTTGCAGACTTTGATTTACAGTCAGAGCAAAATACTGCGCAGTTTACTTTAATTACTTCTAATATTGAAAATATACGTCAGCAAATTGCTGCTTCTAATGAAGATATTCTTAAATTTGAAGGTGAAATTTCTGTTTTAAATAACGATATTTCTCATAATGAAGAAACTGTAGAACGTCTTGCCGCTGAAAAGACTGCTTTAGAGGAGTCAGATACATCTGCAAAAGAAGAAATTACCAATAAACGTAGTGCTGTTAATGAAAAGATTGAAAAAATTAAAGAATTAAATGAAAAACTTTCTATATTTGAAGGCAATCTTAATAACCTTTTAACCGACAGCGAAAGTATTTCAAGAAAAATTGAGGATCAAATTAAAGCACTTAACTTGTTATCTGTTAAAAGTTCTGATTTGCGTGTCGAGATGACCACATCAAACACATCAATTGACGAAATCAAATCACGTCGTGGTGTAATTAATGAGCTTCTTAAACAAACCGAGGCAGAAAAACAATCGCTAAATGCTGATTTTGAAGAAACCAAAATTTTGTTAGATAAAACCGAAGAAAATATTCTTTCTTTACAAAATTCTATTAAAGGATATGAATTAAGACTCGAAAATCGTAACGCAGAACTTAAAGAGCTTACCGATAAGAGTAACGAATTGCACCTTGATATCGAGGCAAAACGTCGTCGTGTACAGATTCTTACCGAACTTGAAAACAGTATGGAAGGTTTTTCACACGCTGTTAAAAAGGTTGTGACAGAATCTGAAAAAGGTATATTACGTGGTGTTCACGGTCCAATTTCAAAATTAATTTCTGTAGATAAAAAATATTCTGTTGCTATTGAAACAGCTTTAGGTAATGCTATACAAAACGTTGTTGTAGATACCGAAGCTGATGCTAAACGTGCTATTAATTATCTTAAAACCAATAATGCCGGTCGAGCAACCTTTTTACCTATTTCTTCAATTACTGCAAGAGAATTTAAAGAAAACGGTTTTGATGATATATATGGTTTTGTTGGTGTTGCATCTGACCTTGTAAATGTTGATAAAAAATATGAAACAATTATTAAATATCTGCTTGCAGGTACAGTTGTTACCGAGGATATTGATTCTGCTACAACACTTGCTAAAAAGTATAATTACAGGGTAAAGGTTGTATCTCTTGACGGTCAGGTTATTAATGCCGGCGGTTCGTTTACAGGCGGTTCACTTGTAAAACAGGCAGGTATGCTCAGCCGTGCGGCCGATATTAAGCGTATTGAAGCCGATATTGAAAAGCTTGCCGAAAAGGAAAAGACTACTCTAAAATTATTAGATGATGCTGTATCGGCAGTAGCGACGGTCAATGCAGACATAGTTGCAGTAAGAGCCGATTTAACCAACGCCAATGAAGACAAAATTCGTGCCCTTGCTGAAATGAAACGCATTGACGATTTGTTAAACAACGTTAATTCTACCCTTAATTCATTGGTTGAAGAACGTGATGGCAGTGAAGAAAAGGTTAAACAACTTAACGAAAAGGCAAACTCCGCTGCAAAAATGATTGCTGAAATAGAGGGTCAAAAGGCATCTATTCAGGCTGAGATTGACCAGATGACAGGCGGTCGTGACACGCTTTCACAAAATCGTGAATCACTTACAAACGAAATAACCGATGTAAAACTTCAAATTATTGAAAATCAAAAGGATGCAGATTCACTTACTGCATCTGCAAACGATATTGAATTTTCAATTTCAAACCGTGCTGCTCGTGCTAACGAAATTGAAGCTGAAATTGCCGCTGTAAGTTATAAGATTTTACAGCTTAAAGCAGATATATCTTCTCACGTTGATGAGATTGATAATATCAAACATAAGATTATTGATTTTAACAAACAAATCGAAAATCTTATGAACGAGCGTAATGCGGTAGAAAAATCCGGGGTTGAACTTCGTTCAAGTGAACGTGAGCGTACTTTAGAGCGTGAAAAAATCGGCGGCGAGCTTGCACGTCTTACTGAGCGTAAAGACGTTATGATGAAAGAGTACGATGACGTTATTCGTCAGCTTTATGATGAGTATCAGCTTACAAAGAGCGAGGCAGAAAACGTTGCTATCGAGATAGACAAGCCTGCCGAAGCTAAGAAAAGATTGGCTGAAACAAAGTCAAAAATACGTTCACTTGGTAATGTTAATGTATCTGCAATTGAAGAATATAAAGAAGTAAAAGAACGTTATGATTTTATGTCTGCTCAGGTAGAAGACGTAGAAAAAGCACGTACCGAGCTTCGTAAACTTATTAACCAGCTTACCGCTCAAATGCAGGAAATGTTTGTTGTTGGATTTAACAAGATTAACGAAAACTTTACCAAAACATTTAAAGAATTATTTGGTGGAGGTAGTGCACAACTTATACTTACCGACCCTGAAAACGTTCTTGAAAGTGGTATTGATATTGAGGCTCGTTTGCCGGGTAAAAACGTACCAAGTCTTAACGGTCTTTCGGGTGGTGAAAAAGCACTCGTTGCGCTATCAATCTACTTTGCAATTATGAAGGTTAATGCGCCCCCGTTCTGCTTCTTGGATGAGGTTGATACCGCACTTGACGATATCAACGTTGACCGTTTTGCAGATTATATGACGCGTTCTGATTTTAATACCCAGTTTATCTGCGTTACACACCGTCGTGGTACTATGGAAGCTGCTGATATGCTTTACGGTGTAACAATGCAGGAAAAAGGTGTTACAAAATTGCTTGAACTCAACGTTGCAGAACTTGAAAAGAAATTACTTGAAAATCAGGGAGCATAATTTTTAATGGGACTTTTTAGTAAAATTAAAGCAGGTCTTCAAAAAACCAAGGCAAGTATTTCGGGCGGAATTACAAATATTGTAAACAGTTTTACAAAAATTGATGAAGATTTGTTTGAAGAACTTGAAGAACTGCTTGTTATGTCTGACGTGGGAGTAGAAACGTCGGTAGAAATTTGTGACAGACTACGTGCCCGTGTTAAAAAAGAGGGAATAACCGATCCATCACAAATTAAGGGCATTATGCGAGATATTATTGTTGAGATGTTGGGCGACGATTCGTCTCTTAGCCTTGATACCAAGCCATCGGTAATTCTTGTAATTGGTGTTAACGGTGTAGGAAAGACTACAACCATTGGTAAAATGTCACTAATGCTTAAAAACAGTGGTAAAAAGGTTGTTCTTGGTGCGGCTGATACCTTCCGTGCTGCTGCTATTGATCAACTTGGTGTATGGGCCGAGCGAGCAGACGTTACAATGGTTAAAAGTGTCGAGGGTTCTGACCCTGCATCAGTTGTGTTTGACACAATCGCATCGGCGAAATCAAAGGGTGCAGACGTTATTATCTGTGATACAGCCGGCAGACTTCATAACAAGAAAAATCTTGTGGACGAGCTTGCAAAAATTTATCGTATCATTAAGCGTGAATTGCCCGACTCTTCAATCGAAACATTACTTGTTCTTGATGCCGCAACAGGTCAAAATGCTGTTAATCAAGCACGTGAATTTAAAAACGTTGCGGATATAACAGGTATTGTTCTTACAAAGCTTGACGGTACTGCAAAGGGCGGAATTGTTATTGCGATTCACAACGAACTTAAAATTCCTGTTAAGTATGTCGGTGTGGGTGAGGGTATTGATGATTTACAGCCCTTTAATGCCAATGATTTTGCCGATGGTATATTTGATTTAGGTGAATAATATGAAGATATTTATTGCTACAAAAAATCAAAAAAAACTTACCGAGCTTGAACGTATATTAATACCAATGGGTTTTGAGGTTTTAAGTCAAAAAGATTTTGACACTGATTTTCCCGAGCCGGTTGAAGACGGAACAACTTTTGAAGAAAATGCTATTATCAAAGCAAAAGACGGTCTTAAAAATACAGGACTTATTTCCGTTGCCGATGATTCAGGCTTGTGTGTAGATTATCTCGGTGGTGCACCGGGTATTTATTCTGCACGTTATTCTGGTGAGCACGGTGATGACGAATCCAATAATCAAAAATTATTAAAAGAGTTACAAGGCGTACCGATTGATGAAAGAACCGCCCGTTACGTTGCGGCTATTGGTTGTGTTTTTCCTGACGGAAGACAATTTACCGTAAGGGGCGAATGCGAAGGTAAAATAGGCTTTGAACCTCACGGTGATAACGGTTTTGGTTATGATCCATATTTTATAAGTGAATTGGGTGTTATGGCAGAGCTTACTGCTAAGCAGAAAGACAGCATCAGTCATCGTGGTAATGCGCTTAAGCTTTTTAAAAAAGAACTTAAAAAATATATTGATACGAACGAGGAAAAATAATGTTAAACAGTAGACAAAGAGCACAACTTCGTGGTATGGCAAATACCTATGAAGCAATTTTTCAGGTTGGAAAAGGCGGAATAAACGATCAGCTAATAAAACAGGTTGATGAAGCGCTTGAAGCACGTGAACTTATTAAAATGCGTGTACTTGAAACCTGTCCCGATACTTCACGTACAGCAGCCGATACAATTGCTGAGCGTGTCGGTGCCGATGTTGTTCAGGTTATTGGCTACCGTTTTATACTTTACCGTGAAAGTAAAAATAACAAAACAATTAAACTGGTGAAATAAATGGCAAATATTGCAATTTTTGGCGGAACATTTAATCCGTTTCACATTGGTCATTATGAAATGCTAAGTGCAATATGTAATTTAAATTATATTGACCGAGTGTTTGTAATGCCTGATAAAATCCCCCCTCATAAAACGTTTGACAAAACTGTTGATGATATTCATCGTCAAAATATGTGTGAGATTGTTTGTAATGATTTCAGTAAAGCAGAGCTTTGCCTTATTGAATTTGAACGAGAGGGCAAAAGTTATACCATTGATACAATTAAACTTTTAAAAGAAAAATATCCTGACGATATTTTTTTTGTATGTATTGGTGGCGATATGTTATCAACTCTGGATACGTGGTATAATTGGCAAGAACTTATAAAATCTACATCTTTTATTGCCTTTAAGCGCAAGGGGTTAAATGATTTTGATATTTCTTATAAACGACTTATAGATTTAGGTGCAGATATTAAGGTTTTAGATAATAATATAACCGATATTTCATCTACAAAACTTCGTCAAAAAATTGATAAAAATTTATTGCCTGATAGTATTTATAAATATATTATTAAAAAAGGAATTTACAATGTCTGAAAAATATATTGAGTATAAAGATATACTTCAAAAACGATTAACACCAAAGCGTTACAATCATTCACTTTGTGTTGCTGATGAAGCTGTCAGACTTGCAAAAAAATATGGTGGAGACACAGATAAGGCATATCTTGCAGGACTGCTTCACGATATAACAAAAAATGCAAGTCGAGAAGAACACTTGCATATATTCGAACAGTTTGGTATAATGCTAAACGATGTTGAAAAAAATGCCGAAAAATTATGGCATGCTATGTCGGGTGCCGCCTATGTTAAGTATGTACTTGGTATAGATGATGATGAGCTTATTACTGCAATTCGCTATCACACAACGGCACGAGAAGGTATGACACAGCTTGAAAAGTTATTATATCTTGCCGATTTTACTTCAGCCGACCGTGATTATGACGATATTGACATTATGCGTCAAAAGGTAGAAATATCTATGGAAGCGGCCCTTGATTATGCGCTATCATATACCATAAACGATTTAGTATCAAGAAACAAACCGCTTCATATTGATACGGTTAAGGCATATAACGAAAACGCTCTGAAAGGAAATGTATAATGGATTCACAAAGCATTTTAAATATTGCGGCTAACGCATTAAATAACAAAAAAGCAAAACAGTTAAAGGCTCTTAAAATTGATGACCTTACAACACTTGCCGATTACTTTGTAATTGCAACGGCGACCTCTTCAACACACGTTCGTGCGCTTGCCGACGAGGTTGAAGAAAAGTTAAAGGAACAATCGGTAGAACCACATCATATTGAGGGCAAAACAACAGGTTGGATAGTGCTTGACTACGTATCTGTTATTGTTCACGTGTTTACACCTACAGAGCGTGAGTTTTATAACCTTGACAGTATGTGGAGCGATGCTACCGAAATTAATTTAGAAACAATTCTTGATGAAGCAGAGGGCGATTAAGATGAAATACAATTACACCGAAATTGAAAAGAAATGGCAACAGATTTGGGACGACAACAAAACCTTTGCCGCAAAAAATGACTACACATTACCAAAATTTTACGGCCTTGTAGAGTTTCCATATCCTTCAGGTCAGGGACTTCACGTTGGTCATCCACGTTCATATACTGCAATTGATATTGTTGCACGTAAAAAGCGTTTACAGGGCTATAATGTTCTTTATCCGATGGGTTGGGATGCATTTGGTCTTCCTACCGAAAACTTTGCAATAAAGAATCATATTCACCCTGCAGAAGTTACAAAGATGAACGTTGCAAACTTTAAGCGTCAGTTAAAATCACTTGGTTTTTCGTTTGACTGGGATAGAGAAGTAAATACAACTGACCCTGATTATTACAAGTGGACACAGTGGATTTTCTTACAGCTTTATAAAAAAGGTCTTGCTTACAAAAAGCAGATGGCTGTTAACTGGTGTACTTCTTGTAAGTGTGTTCTTGCAAATGAAGAGGTTGTAAACGGCGTATGTGAACGATGCGGCAGTGAGGTTGTTCAACGTGAAAAGAGCCAGTGGATGCTTAAAATTACCGACTATGCCGAAAAACTTCTTGACGGTCTTGATGATGTTGACTTTATTGAGCGTGTAAAAACACAACAACGCAACTGGATTGGCCGTTCATACGGTACTTTGGTTGATTTTGGTACCACAAGCGGCGATAAATTCCAGGTGTTTACAACACGTGCCGATACACTTTTTGGTGCTACATACACCGTATTGTCACCTGAGCATCCTTTAATTGAAAAATGGGCAGACAAGATTGAAAATTATGAAGAGGTTTTAGCTTACAAGCAAGAAGCTGCTAAAAAGTCCGACTTTGAGCGTACCGAGCTTGCAAAGGATAAAACCGGTGTAATGCTTAAAGGTATTAAGGCGGTAAACCCTGTAAACAATACCGAGATTCCGATATTTATTTCTGACTATGTGCTTATCTCTTACGGTACAGGTGCAATTATGGCTGTTCCTGCACATGATACACGTGACTGGGATTTTGCTAAAAAATTTGGTCTTCCTATTATCGAGGTTGTTGCAGGCGGCAACGTAGACGAAGCTGCATTTACCGATTGTAATACAGGCGTTATGGTTAACTCTGACTTCTTAAACGGTTTATCTGTTGAGGATGCAAAACTTAAAATACAACAGTGGCTTACCGAAAAAGGACTTGGTGAGCGTAAGACCAATTACAAGCTTCGTGACTGGGTATTCTCTCGTCAGAGATATTGGGGCGAGCCAATCCCAATGGTTTATTGCGAAAAATGTGGTTACGTTCCGCTTCCCGAAAGTGAATTGCCACTTATGTTGCCTGATGTTGATTCTTATGAACCAACAGATAACGGCGAATCACCACTTGCAAAAATTACTGATTGGGTGAACACTACCTGTCCTTGCTGTGGCGCACCCGCAACTCGTGAGACTGACACAATGCCTCAGTGGGCAGGTTCATCATGGTACTTCTTACGCTATTGTGATCCCAACAATAAGGATGCGCTTGCAAGCAAAGAAGCACTCGAATATTGGGGACCGGTTGACTGGTATAACGGTGGTATGGAGCACACAACTCTTCACTTGCTTTATAGTCGTTTCTGGCATTTGTTCCTTTACGATATTGGCGTTGTACCAAACAAGGAGCCATATGCAAAGCGTACCAGCCACGGTATGATTTTGGGTGAAAACGGCGAAAAGATGTCTAAGAGCCGTGGTAACGTTGTAAATCCCGATGAAATTATTCGTGATTACGGCGCAGATACTATGCGTGTGTATGAAATGTTTATTGGTGACTTTGAAAAGGCTGCTCCTTGGAGCCAGTCATCAATAAAGGGTAGTAAGCGTTTCCTTGATAAAGTATTTGCTTTACAGGATATTCTTGTAGACGGTGACACATATCGTGCAGAGATTGAGTCTGAAATTCACAAGACCATTAAAAAGGTTACCGATGATATTGAGGGTCTTAAAATGAATACTGCAATTGCCGCTTTAATGTCATTGCTTAATACCATTTCAGCAACAGGTAGTATTAACCGTGCAGAATTTAAGACATTTATTACTTTGCTTAACCCATTTGCTCCTCATATGACCGAGGAATTGTGGTGTCTTGCCGGCTTTGACGGTATGCTTAACGCTACAAAGTGGCCCCAGTATGATGAGACAAAATGTGTTGATGCTTCTGTAGAAATTGCTGTTCAGGTAAACGGAAAAATTAGAGCAAGAATTAACGTTGCGGCTGATATTGATGCTGCCGGTGCAATTTCTCTTGCAAAGGCTGACAGTGCAGTAGCAAGTGAAATTGAAGGCAAGACGGTTATTAAAGAACTTTATGTTCCAAAACGTCTTGTAAACATCGTTGTAAAATAATTAATTAAATATAGACAGTTCGAAACCATCCTGTCTGAAAACAAAACTATGGGCTAAAAATTAAAGGTACACCATAGTATTGGTGTACCTTTTTTGCCCCTTGTGAAAGGGAAATGTTTAATGAAAAACGAATTATTACTTATAGGTTCTGTAATTTTAATTTATGGCGCAGTTTTACTTGCTTATCGATTATTTGGGAAAATAGGTATGTATATAATGACTGTAATTGCAACAATACTTGCCAATATTGAGGTTTTAATGCTTGTAGACGGTTTTGGTATGGAGCAAACACTTGGTAATGTTATGTTTGCTTCCACATATCTTGTTACCGACATTTTAAGCGAAAACGAAGGTAAAAAGTATGCCAATAAATCGGTATGGCTTGGTGTTTTTACATCAATTGTAATGCTTTTGTTTACACAGTACTGGTTGCTATATTCTCCTGCAGCAAATGATTGGGCTCGTGAGCATATATCTGCAATTTTTAGTATAACGCCACGTCTTTTGGCGGCAAGCTTTTTGGGTTATATCATATCACAACGCTTTGACGTTTGGCTCTATCATAAGTGGTGGGATTTAACTGCACAAAAAACAGGGGACAGTAAACGTTTTTTATGGCTTAGAAACAACGGTTCAACACTTGTTTCACAAATAGTAAATACTATAATTTTTAATACTGTAGCATTTTGGGGAACATATAATTTTAAAACCTTTATATCCATAATGATTTCAAGTTATGTAATTTATATTTTTACAAGTTTGCTTGATACGCCAATTGTATATATCGCAAGATGGATGAAAACAAAAGATTTTATAAAAGAATAATTTTACGCTTTAAAGTGTTGATTTTTGACAGCTATTATGTTATAATAATTTCTAATAATTTTTGGTAGGTGTATATTATGACAAGTTATGATTGGGTAATACTTTGCACTATCGTTCTTTATATGATAATGATGGTAGCTATAGGTTTTGCCGTGTCGGGTAGAAATAAAACATCCGATGATTTTTATTTAGGTGGCAGAAAGCTGGGACCTCTTGTTACTGCAATGAGTGCAGAGGCTTCTGATATGAGCGGATGGCTTCTTATGGGTCTTCCTGCTGTTGCAATGATGGGAGGTTTAGCTGAAGCAAGCTGGACTGCAATAGGTCTTGCAATTGGTACATATCTTAACTGGTTGTTTGTTGCAAAACGTTTGCGTGTATACAGTAATCGTATTGGTGCATTTACTTTGCCGGATTTCTTCACAAAGCGCTTTGGTGATAAGGCAAAGATAATGACTACAATAGCAGCACTGTTCATTATTGTTTTCTTTGTTCCGTATACTGCATCAGGTTTTGCGGCTTGCGGTAAATTATTTGCTTCACTTTTTGGTATGGATTATCATTTGGCAATGATACTAAGTGCAATAGTAATCATTGTTTACTGCACACTTGGCGGCTTTTTTGCAGCATCAACTACCGACTTTATCCAAAGTATAATTATGACCATTGCTTTGGTTGTTGTTGTTGGTTTTGGTGAGGGCATTGCCGGAGGATTTGGCAATGTATTTAACAATGTTAAGGGACTTGAAGGTTATCTTGATTTGTTTAAGGGCTTTAGTGTTGCAACCGGCGAGACAGGAAGTTATGGCACATTACCGGTAATTTCAACACTTGCGTGGGGACTTGGTTACTTTGGTATGCCACACATATTGCTTCGCTTTATGGCTATTGAAGATGAAAAGAAACTAAAACTTTCACGTCGTGTTGCTTCTGTTTGGGTTGTAATTTCAATGGGTGTAGCAGTTCTTATTGGTGTTGTCGGTTATACACTTATGCAAAAAGGAGTGTTACCTCAGTATGCTGACGCATCTGCTGCAGAGACAATTATTGTTGATATTTCAAAATTCCTAAGCAAATACGGATATGTATCAACACTTGGTGCCGGTATTATTTTAGCTGGTATTTTAGCATCTACTATGTCGACTGCAGACTCACAGCTATTGGCTGCAGCTTCAAGTGTTTCTCAAAACCTAATACAAGAAACATTTGGTGTTAAAATGTCTAACAAAACTTCTATGTGGGTTGCAAGAATTTCTGTTATTGCAATTTCGGCTGTTGCAATTTTCTTGGCTTGGAATCCCAATAGCTCAGTATTTCGTATAGTATCATTCGCTTGGGCAGGCTTTGGCGGTGCTTTTGGACCTATTATGTTATGCGCTTTATTCTGGAAACGTACAACAAAACAAGGCGCAATTGCCGGTATGATCTCGGGTGGTGCACTTGTATTTATATATAAGTGGCTTAGAGACGGTTTTGTAATTGGTGATAAACTCACAGGCGCATTTATAGATGGTACAATTTTCGATATTTATGAACTTTTACCTGCGTTTGTTATAGGTGTTGTTGTTATTATTGTTGTAAGCTTGCTTACCAAAAAGCCCGAGGACGAGATTTCCAATACATTTGATGAAGTTAAAACACTTTGTAAACAAAAATAATTAATATTATAAAACGGTCTGTTTAGTTTAAAACAGACCGTTTTTTGTAACAATTTTATTTTTTTTGCTTATTATGTATTATCGGGGGGATGACAATGCGTCGAAGATCTGGTAATACAAACAAGGGAATAATTGCAATTGTTTTTGCTGTAGGACTTTTGATAAGTTGCTTTTGTCCTCCTAAGTTTTTGGTTGGTATTCTTGCAATATGGGTAATAATTCTTGGTTTGTCCTGTTGCAAACATTAATGGAGGTAGTTTTATGAAGGTAGTACTTATAAAAAGCCCTAAAATATTTAGCGGATTACTTAGAATGATTTTTGGCATTAAAAAACAAAGTATATAAATACATAAAATCCCGACCATATTGGTCGGGATTTTTAATTTGATGATTATTTAATTGTACCAAGTGATGTTTCTTTTTGAATAACGTCATGTGCGCCGCCTTCAACAATACTTGTAGCAGACACAAGTGTAAGCTTTGCTTTATCACGGAATTCAGGAATGGTTAATGCGCCACAATTGCACATTGTTGATTTAACTTTGCTAAGAGAGAGTGCAACATTATCTTTAAGAGCACCGGCGTATGGAACATAAGAGTCAACGCCTTCTTCAAATGATAATTTTTTGTCACCACCAAGGTCATAACGCTGCCAGTTACGAGCACGGGCAGAACCTTCACCCCAGTACTCTTTATAGTAACTACCGTTAAGGCGTACCTTGTTAGATGGGCTTTCATCAAAACGGGCAAAATAGCGACCAAGCATTACAAAGTCAGCACCCATTGCAAGTGAAAGGGTGATGTGGTGGTCATGAACTATACCGCCGTCTGAACATACAGGAACGTAAATACCTGTTTCTTCAAAATATTCATCACGTGCTTTACAAACCTCTATAAGTGCAGTAGCCTGTCCACGACCGATACCTTTTGTCTCACGTGTAATACAGATACTGCCGCCACCAATACCTACTTTAATAAAGTCGGCACCGCAGTCAGCAAGGAAGCGGAAGCCTTCAGCATCAACTACGTTACCTGCGCCAACCTTTACGCTGTCGCCATAATGCTCACGAATCCAAGCAATTGTAAGCTTTTGCCATTCGCTAAAGCCTTCTGAAGAGTCAATACAAAGTACGTCGGCGCCTGCGTTAATAAGTGCAGGAACACGCTGAGCATAGTCACGGGTATTAATACCTGCGCCTACAACATAACGCTTTGCACCGTCGAGTAATTCGTTAGGATTTTCTTTATGAGCATCATAGTCTTTTCTGAAAACAAAATATTTAAGATTACCCTGTGCATCTACGATAGGTAATGAGTTAAGCTTGTTATCCCAAATAATATCGTTTGCTTGTTTTAAAGTTGTGTTTTCATCAGCGACAATAAGTTTTTCAAGTGGAGTCATAAAATCAGAAACCTTAGTATCGGTTGACATACGACTTACACGATAATCACGACTTGTAACAATACCAAGAAGTTTACCGTTTGCTTTTCCGTTAGAAGTAACAGCTACGGTAGAAAAACCGTTTGCTTCTTTTAGAGCTAATATATCTTGTAATGTGCTGTCAGGTGTTACGTTTGAAGCGCTTACAACAAAACCAGCTTTATATGCTTTGGCACGGGCAACCATTGCGGCTTCGTCTTCAACAGTTTGTGAACCGTAAATAAAAGAAACGCCACCTTCACGAGCAAGCGCCACGGCTAATTTTTCACCGGATACTGCCTGCATTATTGCTGATACCATAGGTATATTCATTGAAATTGCAGGTTCTTCGCCTTTTTTGAATTTTACAAGTGGGGTTTTAAGAGATACATTTGCCGGTACACATTCAGACGAGGAATAACCAGGAACTAATAAATACTCGTTAAATGTGTGTGATACTTCGTTGAAAAAATAAGCCATTTTCATTCGACACCTTTCTATATTTTATATTTTTACAATTATATCTTTTTTATTTATAATTGTCAATGTATTTATATATAAAAACATTAAAAATTTTATATATTTTATGGAAAATTGTGCTTGACAAAAGGTGAGTGTATATATATAATATACTTCGTGACTTAAGGTCATTTTGTGAGGTGCAGTATGATTCTTGATTTAAAACGCATCTTTGCTACCGATGGTTCGGTATTAAAAATTGAACATACACTCGATATGAGTGATGTTGATTTTATGGGTAATTATCCGCTCAACAAGCCCATTAAGATTAACGGCTCGGTTTTTAATAAAGCAAGTGTTGTGTATTTGAATTTAAATATCGAATATACTTTTAATTCTCCGTGTGACCGTTGCGGTGTTGACACCGAACACAACCATACCGTTATTGTTGATAAATTGCTTGCCACTGCTATAGAGAGACAGGAAAGTGACACAATTATCACCGTTCCGGATATGAAATTAGATGTGGACGAGTTTGTGTATTCTGAAGTCATTTTAGATTTGCCGAGCAAACACTTATGTAACGACAGTTGCAAGGGTATTTGTTTTAAATGCGGCAAAAACCTAAACGAAGGTGAGTGCGGTTGTGATACCCGTGAGGTAGACCCCCGTCTTGCCAAGCTTATGGAATTACTTGAAAATTAATTTATTTATTCTATTATTAAATTAAGGAGGTGCTGAAAATGGCAGTACCGAAGAGAAAAACTTCTAAAGCAAGAAGAGACAAGAGAAGAAACAACTTATGGAAGCTTACCGCTCCTACATTGGTAAGATGTTCTGATTGTGGTGAGTACAAGCGTCCCCACAGAATTTGCCCTGCTTGTGGCAAATATAACGGCCGTCAGGTTGTTGAAATCGCAGAATAATTGTTTTTTAAGAGGAGGAGCAAAATCCTCCTCTTGTTTTTTGTTTAATAATATCGTATAATAAATGATTAGCAAAGGTGGTGAAAAGTATGTCCGTTATTATTAAAGCTGTAGATAAAAAAAGCCCTGCAGCAAAAGCAGGAATTAAGTCGGGTGATACACTTGTTTCACTTAATGGCAATGTTATTATGGACGTACTTGATTACCGCTTTTATCAGAATAACGAAAAAATTGTTGCCGAAATTATCAACGCAAAGGGCAAAGTAAAAAAAGTGAAAATAAAAAAGGGCGAATATGATGAGATAGGTCTAATATTTGATACCTATTTAATGGATGATAAGCGCTCTTGCAAAAATAAGTGTATTTTTTGCTTTATTGATCAGTTACCAAAGGGTATGCGTGAAAGCCTTTACTTTAAGGATGATGATTCACGACTTTCGTTTTTATTTGGTAATTACATTACTCTTACAAATATTACAGATCATGAAATAGAGCGCATTATTAATATGCATATAAGCCCTATTAACATTTCTGTTCACACAACAAATCCGGAACTGCGTGTAAAAATGATGACTAACAAAAACGCAGGTAAGGTTTTGGATGTTATGCGCCGTTTTAATGATGCAGGAATCAAGATGAACAGTCAGTTGGTTTTGTGTCCCGGTTATAATGACGGTGACGAACTTCGCAGAAGTCTTAATGATTTGTTAAATCTTGAAAATATGGAATGCATTGCCGCAGTGCCTGTTGGTCTAACAAAATATCGTGAAGGGCTTGCATCACTTGAACCTTTTAATAAGGAAACAGCATCTCAAGTGCTTGATATTATTGACGAATATGCCGAAAAATCGGTTAAAAAATACGGTGACAGACGCATTTACGGTTCGGATGAATTCTATCTGTTGTCAGGTAGAAAAATTCCTGACGCTGAATTCTACGGTGATTTTTTACAGCTTGAAAATGGTGTGGGACTTTGGTCGTTATTAAAATCCGAAGCAATTGATGCAATATCTGATATTGATAATATATCATCGTCTCGTCACGTATCGATTGCAACAGGTGTTGCAGCATATACGTTACTACGTGAGATTGCAGATATGTGTGAACAAAGGTGCACCGGTCTTAAATGTGACGTGTTTGCAATAAAAAACGACTTCTTTGGAGAAAAAATAACAGTTGCGGGGCTTATTACTGCGACAGATATATATAATCAATTAAAAAATGAAAATTTGGGCGATACTTTATTTATACCTTCAAGTATGCTACGTGCCGAGGGCGATATGTTTCTTGACAGTATAACAGTTAACGAATTGTCCGATAAATTAGGTGTTAACATTGTTCCTATAAATAATGACGGTTATGCGTTGGTAAACGCAATAACAAACAGTTAGGAGGTATTATATGGCTAAACCAATTATTGCCGTAGTTGGCAGACCAAACGTTGGTAAATCAACATTGTTTAATAAACTTATAGGTAAAAGATTGTCTATTGTTGATGACACACCCGGTGTTACTCGTGACCGTATTTATGGCGATACCGAGTGGCGTGGTAAAAAGGTTATGCTTGTTGATACAGGCGGTATAGAACCAAAAACCAACGATATTATTTTATCCGGTATGCGCTCGCAGGCACAGCTTGCCATTGATACCGCAAATGTTATTATAATGGTTTGTGATATACAAACAGGGGTTACCGCTACCGATAGCGAAATTGCCTCAATGTTACTTAAAAGTGGTAAACCAATTGTACTTTGCGTTAATAAATGTGATAAAATTGGTGACGTTCCTCCCGAGTTTTATGAATTTTATAACCTTGGCCTTGGTGACCCTATCGCTGTATCTTCGGTACACGGTCACGGTACAGGTGATTTGCTTGATGCCGCATATGATTTCTTGCCTGATACCGATGAAGTTGAGGATGAGGACATAATAAACGTTGCTGTTATTGGCAAACCAAACGCAGGAAAAAGTTCACTTGTTAACAAGATTACAGGAGAAGATCGTGTAATTGTTTCGGATATAGCAGGCACTACACGTGATGCAATTGACTCACTTGTTGAAAACAAATTTGGTAAATTTAATTTTATTGATACTGCAGGTCTACGTCGCAATAGCCGTGTTGAAGACAAGATTGAAAAATACAGTGTTATACGTGCAAAAATGGCTATTGAACGTTCAGACGTTTGCGTTATTATGATTGACGGCAACGACGGTTTTACCGAACAAGACTCAAAGGTTGCAGGTCTTGCGTTAGAAGAGGGTAAAGCTTGTATAATTGCCGTTAATAAATGGGATATTGTTGAAAAAGACGGTCAAACAATGGATAATTACCGTAAAAAACTGATGGTTGATTTTGCATTTATGCCATATGCGCCAATTATTTTTATTTCTGCAAAAACGGGTCAACGACTTGACCGACTTTTTGAGCTTATTAATTATGTTCGCACCCAAAATACAATGCGTATTTCTACAGGTAAGCTTAACGACATATTGGCCGATGCTACTGCACGTGTGCAACCGCCTTCTGATAAAGGTAAGCGCTTAAAGATTTACTATATGACACAGGCATCAACCTGTCCGCCAACCTTTGTATGTTTTTGCAATAATGCAGAGCTGTTTCATTTTTCATATCAACGTTATCTTGAAAATCAGATACGTTCAACCTTTGGTCTTGAGGGTACACCCGTAAGGTTTGTTATCCGTGAGAGAGGAGATAAAAACGCAAAATGAGTTATCTTTACGCTGGTTTAACCGTTATTCTTGCTTATTTATTGGGAAGTATAAGTTTTGCGGTTGTATTTTCTAAAATTTTTATGAAAAAAGACGTTCGTGAACTTGGTAGCGGCAATGCCGGTACTACTAACGTAATGCGAACAGGCGGTTTTAAGCTTGGTGCAATCACTTTTTTAGGTGATGTATTAAAGGGCTTTGCTGCTTGTGCTGTAGGTAAAACCGTTTTTGCACTTGTTTTTGAAAACGGTGACCAATGGGCAGTTTACGGAGCATTTATCTGCGGTCTTGCTTGTATGATTGGACACGTTTTTCCAATATTTTTTCAGTTTAAAGGCGGAAAAGGCATTGCAACAAGCGTAGGTATTTTTGCGGTGTGCTGTTGGCCTGCAATACTTATAGGCCTTGCGGTTTTTGCACTTGGCGTTTTAATTACACGAATTGTATCTATTAGTTCTATTGCTGCTGCTATTACTGTTGCGGGTTGTACAATGGCATTTAGTTTTATTAACAAACCTGCACTTTTTTGGCCTCAGGCAGTACTCGCAATAATTATGGCTATATTAGTAATCGCAAAGCATTCTGAAAATATTAAGCGTTTACTAAACGGTACTGAAAAAAAGCTTACCATCGGAGGTAAAAAGTAATATGGCAAAAATTACTGTTTTAGGTTCAGGTGGATGGGGAACAGCCCTTGCAATTTCTGCATATAATTGCGGTCACGAAGTAAGTCTTTGGTCACCTTTTGAGCAAGAGGTAAACGATTTATTAAAACAACGTGAAAACGTTAAACTACTACCTGGTATTATTATTCCTGACAATATTACAATCACTACCGATATTAATTGTGCAAACGGTTCTTTGGTATCAGTAATTGCTTGTCCATCTGTTGCAGTTCGTTCTGTAGCAAGACAACTTCATAATGTAAATAATCACGGTATTGTTGTTAACGTTGCAAAAGGCTTTGAAAAAGATAGTTTAAAAAGACTTTCGGAAGTTATTTGTGAAGAATTACCCGAAGATAAAATATGTGTTTTATCGGGACCATCTCACGCAGAAGAGGTTGCACGTATGATACCGACTTCACTTGTTGCATCTTCAAAAAGCTTTACTGCAGCATCAATCGTGCAGGATGTTTTATCAAGTGAATCATTAAGAATATATACCGCTAACGATTTAGTAGGTGTTGAACTTGGTGGCGCACTTAAAAATGTTATTGCAGTATGTGCCGGTATAAGTGACGGTCTTGGACTTGGCGATAATACAAAAGCCGCACTTATTACCCGTGGTCTTGCTGAAATGGCAAATCTTGGAGTATGCATGGGTGCAGATGAACGCACCTTTATGGGACTTACAGGTATTGGCGATTTGGTTGTTACCTGTACTTCACAACACAGCCGTAATAATCGTTTTGGCAACAAGGTTGGTAGTGGTGTACCTGTAGAACAAGCTCTTAGTGAGGTTGGTACTGTAGAAGGCTATTACGCAACACTTATGGCATATCAACTTGGTAAAAAATACGGTGTTGAGTTACCAATAATAAATTCTTGTTATAAGATTTTATATGAAGGTTACAGTCCTGAACTTGCAGTAAAAGAGTTAATGACAAGACCTAAAAAACAGGAACGATAATTTTATTAAATTTATTCTTGACAATAGCGACTTGTTATAATATAATAATCAAGTCGCAAAAATGCTGCTATGGCTCAGGTGGTAGAGCACGTCCTTGGTAAGGACGAGGTCACCAGTTCGAATCTGGTTAGCAGCTCCAAAAATCGACAATCTTCGTCAAGAAGATTGTCGATTTTACTTTTTACCTCTTACTTCTTCACTCTTCACTTGTCCTTTGTGTCGATTTTTGGAAAGAAACAGGTAAAAAGTACGAGTTAATAAGTGTTTTAGCAACGCTTTGCCTTGCAGTTTTTATAATAAAGCAGTATAATTATTATAAAGGAAATTTCACAAAAATGTTTTGGAGTTATTAATATAACGTATTTTGAAAAAGGTATTTTAGGGAGAGTTGTAATATGTTTTGTAAAAAGAATATTTTTATCTCACATTCTTCTGAAAATAAGGAGATTGCGGAACAACTTTGTGCTTTTATCACAAGGCTGGGTATAAAAGAAAGTAGGATATTCTGTTCATCTATTATTGGTCAGGGAGTGAATAACGGAGAGAAGTTAAACGACGCTATTTCAATCTCAATAAATAAGGCGCAAGTTATTGTATACATAATTTCAAGAGATTTTATCGAGAGTTCTTACTGTATGGAAGAACTTGGAATAGGTTGGTATTTGTCTCAATTTAAAAAAGCTTCTTGTTTTTATTTGATTCTTCCTGACATTGATTTGTCAGAATTAAAAGGATTTGTGAACTCGAAAATTGATAAGTTTTCTTTTATTGATGAATCACATGGCGGGGATTTAGGTTTATTTGCAGAAAATCTATGTGATAAATTCAAAGGAAGGCTCCCCAAGCACTCGGTTTTG
>JAZUNQ010000013.1:0-75228 GCA_045604205.1 Acutalibacteraceae bacterium | reverse complement strand
ATTAATTTTATATAAACGCTTAATTTCCTGCAATTTTACAAATGTTATTGTTCTCTGATTTGCTTTTTCCTTGTAGTTAGTTATTTTATCTACTGCTATAAAAATTGAAGCTAAACCAGATGATATGATTGATAAAATTTTAAAAAACATTTCTAAATTTTCTATAAATGTCAATGATATGAAAATTGTAGCCATCGTTGCAAATATAACTGATAATAACTTTAAGGTTATATCTTTATTACTATATTTGTTTTTTGCTTTTTGAAAATCAGAAATTAAATCTTTTAAATCATTATAAAATTCTTGATACTTCTTTTCCATTATTTCACCCAATATAAAAACATTATGGTTAATTATAACATTTTTTGCACTATAGGTCAATAAGTACATAGTATAACTATAATCAAAACTTTATTATATTAACTGTTAAGGTCATCTATATACTCATGTGGGCGTTCTTTATAGTCTTTAACTTTATACTCGCCGATAGTGTCGTATTTGCTTGCTTTGGTTTCGGTTGGGGTGTCGGTTTCGTTATCTTCGCCGAGGATTGCATCAAAGAAGATACGTTCGAGGTATTCGTATTTTGAATAAATACCTTGTGATGCCCAAACGAGAGCGTTACGCACGTAGGCTGAGTTTGTTTTAAAGAGTTTGTGCTCAACTTCAAATCCCATTGATTTTGCCAGCAGTACAGCAAACACTATAACAGTTCTTGTATTACCTTCTCGGAAGGGGTGTGTTTGCCAAATGCTTGCGATAATACGAACGAGTTTAAAAACAATATCCTTATCATTATCGCCGGTTCTTTTGAGCTTGGCGATTTCTTTCATCGTTTCATTGAGTTGCTTTTTTATTTCTTTAGGATAAGCATAACGAACGGTATCACCGCCAAGAACGTCTTCGTATTTCACCATTTGAATAGTACGAAATTCTCCCGCCCAATCAAATATTTGACCGAATATATTGCGATGGATGTCCTGCAAGGTCTCGGTGTTGAATTTATCGTACTTATAATCATAAATCGCCGCCATAGCAAGACCGGTTATGTCTGCCTCTGCCTTGCGTAGCAATTCTGAATCTTTTATATCTGCTAAATTTTTAAGCACGTTTACATCATCATATAAATAAGGGTCACGCATTTGTTATACCTCCGTTACAAAGCCGTATCTTCTAAGCGTTTGCTCAAACACAGACAAAAATGTTATGTTTCCGTTTTTCCAATTGGCAAGGTCAGTTTTAACCTTATCACTTACGGGAACGCCCTCGATTGAAGTCATAGCATCAGAAAAGGAAATTCGCTTTTCTTTTTCGTCAGCAGAAATGCTATCCATACCGCTTGTGAGCTTTAACATTTTTAATTTGCGAAGTAACGCTTTATCCAACAACTCTGCGGCGGTTTCAATATCAGCAAGTCTCAATATAACCTCGGGTAGTTGTGCCTCGTATTCTTTTCTTAAAGAAATTTGATTTGATATTTCATCTGCTTCTTCAGCCTTGATGTATTTGCTCTCAACAGTATCACCATTACGGGTTTGCAAATATAAATACTGCTTACCGCCAATCGTCTTTTTAGAAATATATCCTTTGGGCAAAACACTAAGCTTTTGCTCAATTTCAAGTTTTGTTGCAAGTAATTCTTTATACTCAAAAATAATATCAGTCATAATACTACCTCCTGACTACTAATAGTATATCACAAATTAACCTACAAATCAACAATTAATTGAAAACTTGTAGGTTAATTATAACTATTCTTTTTTGAAAGCAACTATTCAATTTGATTTTCTTTTAAGACCGCCATCACTTGCAACAAACAAGGTGATACCTAAACATATTAGAAAAGCACCTGTTGATGTTGAGACCTTATATAAAAGTGCAAGATAGCCTGTCCGTATAGTAATTAAAACCAAAATCAGCATAACAATAAACTTAAATAGCTTCATTTTAAATCTCCTTTTATGTATTAAAAAAGCCTTATTTCAAGCGGTTTTGTCAGCTGCTCCGCCGTAGTCATTCCACTTTGTTTGCCAAGCTTCACCAAATCTTTGATAGTGCACAATCTCTCGCTGGCGGAGGAACCTTAGCGGGTCAAGTATATCGGGGTCATCTATAAGACGGATAAGGTTATCGTAGGTAACCCTTGCTTTTTGCTCGGCACCCATATCTTCGTGAAGGTCGGCAATGATGTCGCCCTTTGACTGAATATATTCAGCACGCCACGGCAGACCCGATGCCGCAACAGGATAAACGCTTGCGGTGTGGTCCACAAAATAGGTGTCAAAGCCCGATGCCTTAATCTGCTCGGGGGTCAGGTTGCGTGTTAGCTGATAAACCATAGCGCAGATCATTTCCATGTGGGCGAGCTCCTCGGTACCAATGTCGGTAAGCAAGCCCTTTACTTCATTATACGGTGTGCCGTAGCGCTGAGTAAGGTAGCGCATAGATGCACCAAGTTCACCATCGGGACCGCCGTACTGGCTTATAATTATTTTTGCATACTTTGGATTTGGATTTTTGATGTTTACGGGATACTGTAATTTCTTTTCATATTGCCACATACATTACACCTGCCTTTCCCACGGCCATGGGCTATCTACCCATTCCCAGCATTTTTCTGCCGGTACGTCGTGAGTTGTTACAATATATTTTCCAAAACGTGCTTCGTATTTTGCAATCTCTTCCTGTCGACGGCGACGGTATTCACGCAGCATGTGAAGTGCCTTTTGGTCGTGTGGATGGGTATCAAGAAACAGTACGGTTTCGTGAATTGCAAAATCATAGGCGTGGATTCGTTTTTTAATCATCATTTTTTCGTTCATCGCCATACGCCTCCTGTGCTTAACGGTTTATTAAGACAAGGATATATTGTTCCGCAAGTAAAACCGGTGTCAACGTCGTACACCGAAGTTATTTTTTGCGAATTTACAAAAGCCATAGCAAGAACCTGATTGTCCGCTGCCATATCACGTGGCATACGGTAGTTGGTATCTGTATAATTCATAACCCTTTCTCCTTTTTAAAAATTTACGTCCTCTTTACAGTTTATTAATTTGCAAGAAAAAGGGTGAAAAAAAGGAACGATGTTCAGAGTGTTCCAAACATTGTTCCTTTAAAAATCATCTTATTTCATCTGTTTTCTTTTCGATTATATATCTTGGGCGCTGTTTTACCTCTAAATATATTTTACCGATATATTCACCGATAACACCAAGACTTAGCAGTTGCACACCACCCAAAAAACAAATTATGCTGACAATTGAAGCCCAACCGCCTGTGTGACCGGTAATAAACCTGGTAACTACCGACCACAAAATACCAATCACACTTAGCACGGCTACTATAAAACCAAAACTTGTTATAAGTCGTATCGGTTTTACCGAAAGACTTGTTATACCGTCAAGGGCAAAGGATATCATCTTTTTAAGTGGGTATTTGCTTTTGCCTGCCATACGTTCTTTGCGTGAATATTCAACAGTAGAATATTTAAAGCCTACCATTGGCACAAGACCACGCAAAAAAAGATTAACCTCTTTAAACTGTGATAAACCTTCCAATGCTTTTTTCGACATTAAACGATAGTCGGCGTGGTTATATACAACCTCGGCACCCATGGCGTTCATTAGTTTATAAAACAACTGCGCTGTGCCACGTTTAAAAATGGTATCGGTTTTTCGGTCAGAGCGAACACCGTATACAATATCGCACCCAGACAAATACTCGTCAATCATTTGGTCGATAGCATCAATATCATCTTGACCGTCACAGTCAACCGAAATAGAAACATCGCATTTATCCTTGGCTTCCATAAGACCTGCAAGCAATGCGTTTTGATGACCACGGTTACGGCTAAGTGAAATGCCGCAGTAATGCTCGTCTATTTGAGAAAGCTCGGATATAATATCCCAAGTTTTATCACGGCTTCCATCATTTACAAAAAGAATACGGCTTTGTTCACTTATCTTTCCATATATATAAAGGTCATTAATTTTTTGCAAAAATAACGGCGCTGTAACAGGCAATACCTCTTGCTCGTTGTAGCAAGGTATTACTATATATAATACCGGTTTCATTTTGCGCCCCCTTCACTTTTTTTACATATATATAAATATATAGCCAAATTGATGTTTTGTCAAGCGACCGAACCGATAGCATTTCGAAGTTTTATGAGTATTTTCTTTTCGGCACGTGACACCTGAACCTGCGACATACCAAGCCTTGCCGCCGTTTCATTTTGGGTAAGATATTCAAAATAGCGATGTCTTATTATTTGCTGTTCGGTATCATCCAAAATTTTAAACGCACGTTCAAGAAGCAATCTATTGGTAAGCAGATCTTCGGGTCCTGCAATGGCCACATCCGATTCACATACGCCGTCCTCACCCTCGTAAGTAAGCGATACCGTCGGCATTGACGCCGATTGCGCTTCGGTTATCTCTTCGGGCGTGACACCCAATTCTGTCGCTAACTCACTTACGGTTGGTTCACGTAACAAATTTAGTTCAAGTTGCGATTTTGCACGTGTGATTTTAAGCGATAATTCTTTAAGACTGCGAGACACCTTTACCGAACCGCCATCACGAAACATACGACGAATTTCACCCAAAATTACGGGTACTGCATAGGTAGAAAAGCAAAGACCTCTGCTTTGGTCAAATCCGTCTGCCGCTTTTATAAGTCCGACACAACCCGCTTGATACAGGTCGTCGTATTCAATACCACGACCTGTAAAACGCTTGCAAAGAGAGTGAACAAGCGGCAGGTTGCTTTCGATAAAACTGTCACGCACAGATGTGTCAACCATTTACGGTATATCTGGGTGATATCTTTTTAATAAGGGTTACGGTAGTTCCCTTGCCTACCACCGAGCGCACACGAATGTCGTCCATAAACGACTGCATAACCGCAAAACCCAGTCCTGCTCGTTCGCCACCTACAGTAGTAAAAAGAGGCTCCATTGCTTTTTCAACATTTTCTATACCGCAACCGTTATCACGGATTTTTATTTTTATTATATTTGTGTTGGTAATTTCTCCGCTTATGTAAATTTTGCCAAGCCGTTCACGATAGGCGTGCACAATACAGTTGGTAACCGCCTCGCTTACCGCAGTTTTTATATCGTTAATCTCTTCAAGCGTGGGGTCAAGCTGTGCCGCAAATGCCGCAACCGTTGCACGTGCAAACCCCTCGTTTGCCGAGCGAGACAACATATTCATACTGAACTTGTTTATAATTTCCATAATTACATCTCCTTCATTTTAGGTTCATCAATGGTTGAAAGTTTTTCTATACCCGACAGCTTCATCACCTTGTAAATTTGTGGGGATGTTCCGGTAATGTGTAATTTACCACCACGTCTTGACAGATTACGGTATCTGCCCATTACAAGACCAATGCCTGAACTGTCCATAAAACTGACACGGGTAAAATCCAGAATTAACAGCGACGGCATATTAAGCTCTGCCGCATTATCAATTGCACTGCGTATTGCCGATGCAGAATGGTGATCTATTTCACCACTTAAATATGCAGTGGTTACCTCACCATTTACAGTTATATCTACTGACATAAAAAAACACATCCTTACACCTATCCCTCAATAGCTATAACAGTTCGCCTCCGTTTAATGAGGGGCTTATGAGGAATATATAATATTAAAAGGACAAACCTCTTATAACAGTATAAGGGTTTGTCCTTGCAAATTTTGTCATATTAGATTGTCAAACAATGTTTTTATTTATTTAAAATCGGTCTGATTTGCGAAGCCAAATAAAGCGAACCAAAAATAAAAATTGGTTTGCCGTTACTTTTTTCTATTGCCAAATTCAAAGCATTGCAAAGTGTGTCTGCCGCAAAAGCGTTATTGCAATATTTTTGTGCCACAGGTAAAAGCTCTTGTGCATTTAGTGCTCGTGGTACCTCGGGAGTTACGCAAACAACGTTTTTACAAAGGGGCAGGGTTTTGGATAATACTTCTTCGTAATTTTTGTCCCGCATAACGCCTATTATGGCAGTAACGTTTTCGTATTCTTTAATGGCTTTGCAAAGTGCATCTGCACCGTCGGGATTGTGTGCACCGTCAATTACAATAATCGGGTTTTGTGACACAACTTCAAGCCTTGCAGGTATAAAAGCATTTTTTAGCCCTGCCGCAATGTTTTCTTCATCTATTTTTAAACCGCAATTTTTAAGTGTTTCGATAGCAACAAGGGCGTTTTCTATCTGATACTCTCCTCCAAGTGAGGTTTCGTATCGTGTGCCGTTATATATAAACTCATTTTTTAAAAGTGAAGTTTTTACCTTCTTTAATTTGTTCACATCGGGAACTATAACATTTTCGGAATGTTTTTTAATAACGTCAAGTGCATTTATTGGTTGGTTATAACTTGCAACAACAGTATTATCCTTTATTATTCCGCATTTTTCTGCCGCTATCTGCTCTATTGTGTCACCTAAAACGGCAGTATGGTCAAGCCCGATTTTTGTAATAACAGTAATTAGCGGTTTTGGTATAACGTTGGTTGCATCAAAGCGACCGCCAAGTCCTGTTTCAAGCACGGCAACATCTATTTTGTTTTCACTAAAATACAAAAAACCTACAGCAGTTATAAATTCAAATTCGGTAAGAGATACACCTGTATCAATAACCTTTTGTGAAAGTCGGCACAGGTCGTCTGCAGAGATATATTCACCGTTTATTTGTATGCGCTCACAAAAATCAACAATATAAGGAGATACAAAACTTCCCACTTTATAGCCCGCTGCTTTAAGCGACTCGGTCACAAATGCACAGGTTGAGCCTTTGCCGTTAGTGCCTGCAATATGGATTGCTTTAAAATCGTTTTGCGGATTGTAAAGTTTTTCGCAAACGGCGGTTATACGCTCAAGACTTGCTTTATGTGAAAACGCTCCAAGCGAATGTATATAATCTAAAACTTCATTTATTTTCATAAAACACCAAAATTTTACTTGAAAATTTTAAAAATTAAATCACATAATACTATCAAGGATTAAGCAATTAATCCTTTTTAATACGGCGGATATATTTAAAGCTTATTAATTTGATAAAGAAAAATATATCTGCTGTAATATAAAAGAGAGTCGAGTTTATTTTCGACTCTCTTTCTTTTAATTTTTAACCAAGAGCCTTGATTTCGTTAATACTGTCTTCAATCATCTTGATTTTATCAAGTGCTTTGGCAAGGCCCTGTCTTTGCTGTTCAATAACAGCGGCAGGTGCTTTTGCAACAAAGCCCTCGTTACCCAGTTTCTTTTCAAAGAACTCTTTATCAACTATAGCTTTTTGCAAATCTTTGTTAAGTCTTGCAATTTCGCCTTCGATATCAACAAGTTCTTTCATTGGCATATAAACGGTAGCCGCATCGGTAACAACCCTGACTGCACCCTCGGCATCAAAACTGTCTCCGATTTCTACTTCGGAAGCACTTGCCAAACGGCAAATGTATGATGTACCTGTGCTAAAGGTGTCAGCAAAGTTTGTTTGGATGCAAACCTTTGCCTTTTTAGAAGGTGGAACGTTCATTTCGGCTCTGCGATTTCTGATAGCCTTGATTACAAGCATAATCTTTTCAAATTCTGCTTCCTCGCCTGAGAAATTAAATTCTTCAGAGAATTTTGGCCAATCAACAACCATAAGGGCATCGCCGCTATGAGGCAAGCTCTGCCAAATTTCTTCTGTAATAAATGGCATAAACGGATGAAGGAGTGCCAAGGTGTTGGTAAATACGTAAACCAATACACTGCGTGCAGTGTTTTTAGCGGCTTCATCTTCGCCGTTTAAGCGAGATTTACAAATTTCGATATACCAGTCGCAGAACACGTCCCAGATAAAGTCGTACAACTTTTGTACCGCAAGCCCAAGCTCAAAATGGTCAAGGTTTTCGGTAACGTCACGAACAAGAGTGTTGTATTTAGAGATTATCCACTTATCTTCAAGTGCAAAGTCTGCAGTATTTATTGGCATAACCTCGTCACTTTCAAGATTCATAAGGATAAATCTTGCCGCATTCCAAATTTTGTTTGCAAAGTTACGGCTTGCTTCAACACGCTCGGGTATATAACGCATATCATTACCGGGGCTGTTACCTGTAGCAAGAGAGAAACGGAGAGCATCGGCACCGAAGGTATCTATTACTTCAAGTGGGTCAACGCCGTTGCCCAAAGATTTTGACATTTTTCTACCCTGACTGTCACGAACAAGACCATGAATAAGTACGGTGTTAAAAGGTACTTCGCCTGTGTGTTCAAGTCCCGAGAACATCATACGCATTACCCAGAAAGGAATAATATCATAGCCGGTTACAAGTGTATTGGTAGGATAGTAGTGCTTAAGGTCCTCGGTTTTGTCCGGCCAACCAAGTGTAGAGAACGGCCAAAGAGCCGAAGAGAACCAGGTGTCAAGTGTATCAGGATCTTGAACAATCTTTTCACTACCACAGTGGGCACACTTGTGTGCATCCTCACGTGATACGGTAATCTCGCCACATTCTTCACAATACCAAGCAGGTATACGGTGACCCCACCAAAGCTGACGTGAAATACACCAGTCACGGATATTTTCAAGCCAGTGGAAATATACCTTTTCAAAACGCTGAGGAACAAACTTTGTCTCACCATTTTTAACTGCATCAATAGCAGGGGTTGCAAGCGGTTTCATTTTTACAAACCACTGTTTTGAAACGGCAGGCTCAACTGTAGTGCCGCAACGGTAACAGGTGCCAACGTTGTGGGTGTAGTCCTCTACCTTAACGAGTGCGCCTTCTGCTTCCAAGTCAGCAACAATAGCCTTTCGTGCTTCGTAGCGGTCTAATCCCGCATATTTTGGATAATCATCGGTAATCTTTGCGTCATCGGTCATTACACAAATAACGGGAAGATTATGACGAAGACCAACCTCAAAGTCGTTGGGGTCGTGAGCAGGTGTAATTTTAACAACACCTGTACCAAAATCCATTTCAACGTAATCGTCGGCAACAACCGGTATCTTACGGTGAACTATTGGAAGGTCAAGCTCTTTACCAATTAAATCTTTATAACGCTCATCATTTGGGTTTACTGCAACAGCAGTATCACCAAGAAGTGTTTCAGGACGGGTTGTAGCAAGCTCTAAGTATCCGCTTCCGTCAACAAAAGGATAACGCAGATGCCAGAAATGACCTGCCTGCTCCTCGTACTCTACCTCTGCATCAGAGATAGATGTTTTGCAGTGTGGGCACCAGTTTATAATACGTTCGCCACGGTAGATAAGACCCTTTTCATAAAGGTTTACAAACACTTCACGAACGGCCTTGTTACAGCCTTCGTCAAGAGTAAAACGCTCACGGTCCCAGTCGCAAGAAGAACCGAGCTTTTTAAGCTGCTCTATAATTCTGCCGCCGTACTGACGTTTCCATTCCCAAGCACGTTCTAAAAAGCCGTCTCGACCAAGGTCATCTTTGGTAATGCCCTCTTTTTTCATTGCTTCAACAATCTTTGCTTCTGTAGCAATAGATGCGTGGTCTGTACCGGGAAGCCATAAAGTGTCATATCCCTGCATACGCTTAAAACGTATAAGAATATCCTGCAAAGTATTATCAAGTGCGTGACCCATATGAAGCTGACCTGTGATGTTTGGAGGAGGAATAACTATTGTATAGGTTTCCTTACCCTCTTCACATTTTGCGTGAAAATATTTGCCGTCGAGCCACATTTTATAAATGCGATCTTCAACGTCCTTTGGGTCATACTGCTTTGCGAGTTCTTTATTCATAAATTTACCAACTCCAAATAAGTATAATTGAAATTAAAATGTTAATATTAATACTGTCAGCCACGAGTAACAGCGTTTGCATTTCGAGGCGGACATACCGCCCGAGATGCGTTTTTACTTTGAAAATATTCAAGGTATGTGGCTTTTCGGACGGTTTTTTATTTTACAACTAAATGCACTATATGTCAAGTGCGGTTTGGGTTGCCTGTCCTTTTTGCGGCAATGCACCTGCGGCAGGCAGATTCTTTGTGCGATAGCGATGTGGATTGTCAATACTATCCGTATTGCACGGCTCTGCTGTAAATATTCTCTGACCCTTTTTCTGAGTCATAACTGCGATACCGCCGTTATCCTTAGTAGCCTTTGCAGGAATAAGCGCCGTGTTGACAAGCAGCATACGGTTGTTTGTGGATTTAAGCAGTATGTCACAATCCTCGTTCAAATAAAGAATTGTATGAATTTTGTGCTTTTCACAGTATGCTTTAATAAGCTTTTTACGGTTGGTTTTGGTTTCGTAAGATTTAAGCGGAACCTTTGCTATACGACCGTTATCAAAAACAAAAATCATAAATCCGCTATAATCACGGGTGTGCACCATATAAAGACTTGATTCACCTTCGTCATAACCAAGTTTGCTTGCAACAAAGTCACCCAACGCACTCGCCTTGCCGTCGGCAAAATCATACACACGGCTTTTGTAAACCTGAGCATTGGTTGTAAAGAACAACAGGTCATGCGCATTGGTCGATTCAATAGTCTGTGTAATCTCGTCGCCCTCTTTAAGCTTTTGCTCACCGCTCATACGAAGTGAAAGTGGTGTAATCTTTTTAAAGTAACCGTCTTTTGTAAAGAATAGTGTTACCGGCGATTCGTCAAGTACCTCGGGTTCGTTGGTCGTATCCTCGGTCTCGGCAGAAACAATCTGTGTCTTACGGTCCTGTCCGTATTTTTTTGCAACCTCTTCAAGCTCTTTTACAATTATCTTTTTAATCTTTGCTTTAGAATCAAGAATAGACTGCATCTCTTCAATTTCTTTTTCAAGATTTTCGATTTCGTCAAGACGTTTTAAAATATATTCTCGGTTAAGGTGACGAAGTTTTATTTCGGCTACATATTCTGCCTGTGTTTCATCAATACCAAAGCCTATCATAAGGTTTGGTACAACCTCTTTTTCTTCTTTGGTGTCACGTACAATCTTGATCGCCTTATCTATATCAAGCAGTATTTTTTGCATACCTTTAAGCAGATGAAGCTTACCCTTTGCCTTTTCAAGCTTAAAGTAAACTCTACGGCGAACGCACTCGCTACGAAATGCCACCCATTCAGATATAATATCCTTTACGCCAAGCACCATAGGACTTGATGCAATAAGAATATTAAAGTTGCAAGAAAAGCTGTCCTGAAGTGGTGTCATCTTGAAAAGTTTTTTCATAAGTTTATCTACGTCAACACCACGTTTAAGATCAATTGTAATCTGCAAACCGCCAAGGTCGGTTTCGTCACGAATATCATTGATTTCGGTAATCTTTTTAAGCTTTACAAGGTCAATTACCTTTTCAATAATAGCCTCGGTTGTTGTGGTTGGCGGTATAGATTTTATATCTATACAGTTATTAGACTTGTCATAAACGTATGTGCCACGCACCTTAAAGCTACCACGACCGGTCTCATAAATCTTTTCCATTTCACTGCGGTCATATAAAAGCTCACCACCTATCGGAAAATCGGGGGCTAAAAGTGTATCGGCAACGTTTATATCGTTATCTTTAATATACGCAATGGTGGTTTCACACACTTCACGCAGATTGAACGGACAAATATTACTTGCCATACCTGCGGCAATACCCATATTTGCGTTTACAAGTATCGACGGAAACCTTACCGGAAAAAGCACCGGCTCTTTCATAGTAGCGTCATAGTTATCTACAAAATCAACGGTATCCTTATCAATATCTACAAACAATTCTTCGGCAATGGGGGCAAGACGTGCCTCGGTATAACGTGAAGCAGCGCACTGCATATCACGTGAATATGCTTTACCGAAAGAACCCTTTGATTTAACGTATGGATGCAACAGTGCCTCGTTACCCTCGGACAAACGTACCATTGTTTCGTAAATGGCGGCATCACCGTGAGGGTTAAGCTGCATTGTACGGCCAACAATATTAGCCGATTTTATGGTGTTGCCTTTAAGCAGTCCCATATTATACATAGTATAAAGCAATTTGCGGTGCGACGGTTTAAAACCGTCAATCTCGGGTATGGCACGTGAAACGATAACGCTCATAGCGTATGGCATAAAGTTTGATTTTAGCGTTTCTGTAACCAGACTTTCGACCACGGTGCCTGCACCCGCAATATAGGCATTGCTTTGTGGCTTTTTAGTTTTTTGCTCGGTTTCTTTCTTTTTTCTTGGAGCCAAGTTAAAAATCTCCTTTAATTCATATCATTAACTAATATCGGCATCTTCCATATAAAGATAACCGTATTCCGAAATATAATCTTTACGTCCTGCAAGATTATCACCCAAAAGCAAATCAAACATTTCGCTTGTGTGCTCGGCATCTTCCGGAAGTATTTTTATAAGACGGCGTGTTTCGGGATTCATTGTTGTCAGGTTCATCATATCGGGTTGGTTTTCACCAAGACCTTTGGAACGCTGCAAGGTGTATTTTTCATCGCCTATTTCATTTAGTATGTCAATCTTTTCGTTTTCGTCGTATGCAAAATAGGTTTTTACCTTTGTTGTTATCTCATAGAGCGGAGTCTCGGCAATAAATACCTTACCCTCACTTATAAGTGTTGGCATAAGACGGTAAATCATTGTAAGAATAAGTGTGCGTATATGAAAACCGTCAACGTCGGCATCGGTACAGATTATAATCTTGTTCCAACGAAGGTTTGCCATATCAAAGTTAGAAAGGTTTTTATTTGCCTTTGATTTAACCTCTACACCGCAACCTAAAACTTTAAGCAAATCGGTAATGATTTCGCTTTTAAAAATTTTATCGTACTCAGCCTTTAGGCAGTTAAGTATCTTACCACGAACAGGCATAATAGCCTGAAACGCCGCATCTCGAGCCAGTTTACAAGAACCCAAAGCCGAGTCACCCTCAACTATATAAAGCTCACGCTCATTAACATCTTTGCTACGGCAGTCAACAAATTTTTGTACCCTGTCTGCCATAGAATTGCCTGTAGCAAGTGTCTTTTTAAGATTAATTCTTTCCTTTTCACTACGCTCACGGCTACGCTTGTTAATAAGCACCTGTTCGGCAATTTTTTCGGCCTCTGCCTTGTTTTCTATAAAATAGATTTCAAGCTGATGACGTAAAAACTCGGTCATAGCATCGCCGATAAACTTGTTGGTTATACTCTTTTTAGTCTGGTTTTCATAAGACACCAGACCACCCGGCGAAAATGATGATATAACAAGCACCAAGCATTCTTCAACGTCGGAAAAGGTTATTTTGCTTTCGCCGCTTTTGTACTTATTATTTTGCTTTAAGTATGCGTCTATTTGGTATACAAACGCATTTCTTACAGCACGCTCGGGAGCGCCGCCATATTCAAGCCAGCTTGAGTTGTGATAGTATTCCTTTAATGTGTGTCGGTTAGAAAAGGTAAGTGCCGCATTTATCTTGACCTTATATTCGGGTTTATCTTCCCTGTCACGACCCTTGCGCTCGGCAGACCAGAACTGCACCGAGGTAAGCTTTTCTTCGCCGACCTTTTCATTAACGTAGTCGGTAATACCGTTTTCGTAAATAATGTCCTGTGTTATATAACGTGCGCCCTGTTGCTCACGAAATTCAAAAAGCAGTCCGTCATTTACAATTGCCTGTCTTTTAAGTGTGTCAATAAAATAATCCCTTGGAATATTTATGTCGGTAAATACTTCAATATCGGGCTTCCAACGGATTTTTGTTCCTGTTTCCCGACCGCTGTACGGCTCTTTTTTTAGTCCACCCTTGTTAAAGCCCTTTTCAAAATGAAGGTTATATTTAAAACCGTCACGCTTAACCTCAACATCCATCCACTCGGCCGCATACTGCGTTGCACACAGACCCAAGCCGTTAAGACCGATTGAAGTGCTGTAGTTAGAGCCTTCGTCGGTGCCGTATTTACCGCCCGCATACATCTCGCAAAAAACCATTTCCCAGTTTTCGCAATCATATTTAGAGTTGTAATCCACAGGGCAACCACGACCAAAGTCCTGCACCTCAATAGAACCGTCGCTATGGTAGGTAATTACAATTTTTTTACCGTGACCCTCACGTGCTTCGTCGATAGAGTTGGATATTATTTCAAAAACAGAATGCTCGCAACCGTCAAGACCGTCCGAACCAAAAATAACGCCCGGACGTTTTCGCACTCGGTCGGGGCCTTCAAGTTTTTGAATACTGGTATTGTCATATTGTGCTTTTGCTTTAGCCAAAAATTACACTTCCTAACAAATTTTCACATTAATATACAGTATACATTATACACTAAATATTGTGGTTTAGTCAAGGTTTAAAGCACAAAATAATCTTGAACAATTTACAAAAAAACGCTCCGACAGCGTCGGAGCGTTATAATTTTAAGTATTTGTTATCTTAAGTTAATATATGGTGCAGGGTCAACGTTTCTGCCGCCTACAATAACTTCAAAATGAAGGTGGTTGCCGGTAGACTGACCTGTTGTACCAACAAGTGCTATTACTTCGCCCTGTGATACGGTATCACCCACACTGCAACAAACCTGTCTTGCGTGCGCATACAAAGTACGCATACCGTTTGCGTGTTCAATAATCACACAGTTACCGTATGCACCCTTCCAGCCTGAAAAAACAACTGTACCGCCTGCTACCGCATAAATAGATGTACCGCTTGGAGCATAAAGGTCAACGCCCTTGTGATTTCTTCCGTCACCGTAGTATGCACTTACACCCCAAGTACCTGTCGGCAGTGGGAATATAAAGCCTGCACTGCTTGCCTGCTTAAGCTCTTCTGCAGTTGCAGGAATTTTTGCTGTACCACGAATTATAACTTCATTAACCGGAGGCACAACAACCTGTGTTCCGATTTCTTCGGTAGACTGTACAATACCGTTAAGCATAACCACTTTTTTGGTTGTGCGGCTTATGCCCGATACGCCGGCAACCTTTACCGAAGCGTAGTTTACCGACTGCTTGTCCGTTTCTTCTACAACGCTTTCATATGGTACAACAACATCGCTTGTTTCTTTTACTTCTGTAATAACAGCAAGTGAAGAGATAACATCCTCTACTTTGCGGTTAGTGTCAAGCTGAGATACCATAAAATATCCAGGCATACACTCAACCTTGCTTGCAAAACGGCTTGTACACTCAAAACCCTCAACATTAAAGCTATTAAGCCTTACTTTTAAAGATCTTTCAACAAAATCTTTGTCAGCGTGCAACATAGCGTTGCCGTTTACTGTAAGTGTTGCGGCTTCAACAATTTCATCGGTATTGTTAATAATGGCATTAGCAACCTCTTCGGTATTGTTTATGTTTTTATTCAGTGCCATTGTAGCGCTGAATTTTGGTTGCTCAACAACCGATTCCACATCTCTGCCGCCTACTAAACTTACTACCAATGCCAAAGCATCGTCAAACTGTTTTTTACTGCTTACGGTTGCAATAATATTGCCACTGTAATTTACTTTATATGCAATGCGAACACCTGTATAGGTAAGACTTGCCATAATAGCAATAACCGCTACTACCGCAAAAGCACTTTGCTTTACTCTGGTTGAACTATTCTTAATTGTAGATGCTAAACGTTTTACGCTTTCTATAAAAAGCGGAATTACATCATCAAAAATAGCGCATTCTCCTTCCAAAAGATTACAATTTTGTAACAATTTCCTTTACTATTATTCCCAAAGGTTACAAAATTGCAACCTTTTTTGTTAATTTTTTGAAATTTTTTTAATTTTTGTGTACTTTTGCACTACTTTACACGGCAAATATATTAATATATAATTAATTTGTACAATAAATTTAAAAATTTGTGACCTTACATATATAAAAGAGTACTTATTAATTAAAGGGGTGAGTTTTGTGGATGATAAAAAAATAATAGAATTGTATTTTGCACGTGACGATTCTGCCATAAGCGAAACCAAAACCAAATACGGTAAGTTACTCTATTCAGTATCATATAACATATTAAAGGTAAAAGAAGAAGCCGAGGAATGTGAAAACGATACATACCTATCGGCGTGGGAGTGCATACCCCCAAACAACCCACAGGTGCTTTCTGCCTTTTTAAGTCGTATTACAAAAAATATATCCTTTAAAAGATTAAAATCACAAACGGCACAAAAACGTGGCGGCAATGATAATGCGCTTCCTTTGGACGAGCTTTCGGGTGTTGTTGCTGACAGTTGTAACGCAATATCACAATTAGAGCTCACCGAAATTTTAAATGCTTTTTTGCGTCAACTGCCACAGCGTGACCGACAGGTGTTTATCTGCCACTATTGGTATTGTGATTCAATTAAAGACATAAGCCGTCAGTTTGGTTTTACGCAAAGTAAAGTAAAAATGATTCTTTTAAGAACACGAAACAAACTACTTGACCATCTCAAGCAAGAGGAGGTGCTTGTATGAACGATAACAATTTATTTGAAAAAGCATTTGATGCTATTGACGATGAATTTTTAGCCGAAGCAAAGCACCCTGGCATACGCATTGCCGCAAGAAGAAAGAAAATTTTAATTGGTTCTATTGCCGCTTGCATTGCCGCCATTTTGGTAACATTGCCTTCGGTTAAAATCATAAGCGATTTAAATAATAACCAATTTACTAACTCCATCGATACTGAAATTATATATCAAGAGGAAATTATATATGATCAATCATCCGAGCAAACACAAAGCAGTCCGCAGAACAACACAACTGGTGGAACAACATCTTTTGTTCCACCGTACACAAATATATCCTTAACAGTTAATGATTTATTTAATGCTGGGATAGTTTTTCATTCAGCTGGAGGCACAACATCATATCAAAAAATCTATGTACCGAGCATAGAATACCTTTATATTACTCCTATTCCCGCCGATAAATATGTAACTATTTATGAATACTTCCCTATAGAACAAAAAAATCCAACCGAGCAAGAACTTCGTGCCATAGCCGAAAAATATCTTCCTAAATTTTCTGAGGCAATAGGTATACCAACACCAGAATATACAATTAAAACCTACTCCGAAAACGATATCAACGTGCGTGTGTCCACTGGAGAAAAAAACACCTATTTTTATATTAGTGATTCTATGCTAAAATTTGGCAAATCATCTATTTATGAGAAAACTGATGTTCCTTTGAACATTTACGGAGAAACTGTTGTTATTGACCAAAGAAAAACCGATGCCGAAATACTTGCATCATTATCGGGTATAAAAGAAAAACTTGGTAAATTGTTTGGTAAAACTTTTATAGAACCAAAAATCATAAGAGAATTTTCTTCTTATACTACAAACGGTGCTGAGTGGATTAATATATCTTATAAAACTTCAGATGATTCTGGTTCTTTAACAATAAAGTTTGATAATTTTGCCAATCATGCAGACGATATTGTTAGTTCCACAAATTTATACAATGCATCAATAATGTTTTTTCCAAAATCTTCAAATGATGAATTACCTTCAATAAGCAAGCAGGTTGAATTATTGCCACTGCAAAAAGCCGAAGAATATCTAAGCAAAGGTTATGTTTTAGCTATAGGTGGTTGTCCCCTTTGTCAAGCAATGCAAGACCCTGTCGATTTCACCAATTACGACTATGTAGATATTTCATATATGACAACAAACAACAAAAAAATTCCATACTATTGTTTTTATAAAAATATTGGCACTTCTGAAAACGGTAATATGACGTTTGCTTACACCTACGTCCCTGCTATAGAGGTTACAGGTTACGAAGAGTATTTTGAAAACAAGCACGCCCAACATTAAATCAAACAAAAAAGAGAGGATTCGCTTGAATCTTCTCTTTTTTTATTTTAATTAAAACAATGACATCTGATTTGTGTCGGGCAGGTCATCCATTGCACCAAGATCTGCAAGGTTTTGGATAATTGTTTTAGAAACACCTGCTTCAACCGCAAAGTCCTCTCGGGAAACAAAGTCACCCTTGCAAGCGGCTTCATATATAGAGTATGCCGCTTTTTCACCAACGCCCGAAAGCGCACCAAACGGCAGGCGCATTTTGCCGTTTTCAGGCAAGAATTTCATAGCGTGGGAATGTTTTATATCAATGGGCAATATCTCAAGTCCTCTTGCCATCATTTCGTTGATTATAAGCAATACGTCATATGTATCAAGCTCTTTTTTACTTGCCTCTTTACCCTTTGCCTTAATCTCGTTCATTTTGGCAAGCACCGCGCCTCTGCCCTTTATAACGGTAGGAACGTCTACGTCTTCGGGACGAGCAGTAAAATAAGCACAATAAAATTCAAGTGGGCGGTAAACCTTGTACCAACCAAGTTTTATTGCCGATATAACGTACGCTGCTGCGTGGGCTTTTGGGAACATGTACTTAATCTTATAGCAAGAGCCAATATACCACTCGGGCACACCAACCGCACGCATATCGTCCTCCATTTTACCCCAATCCTCTTTAGACACCTTACCTTTAGCAACAAGTCCTTTACGAACGGTTTCGGTAATTTGGAAGGCTCTGCCCTCGTCCATACCCTGATGTATAAGGTAAACCATTATGTTATCACGGGTACCAATAACCTCTGAAATGGTACAGGTGCCGTCATCAATCAAATCTTTTGCGTTACCAAGGTAAACGTCGGTACCGTGTGACAGACCCGATATCTGAAGCAAATCAGAGAAATTTTTTGGTTTACAGTCAACAAGCATTCCACGTACAAAAGACGTACCAAACTCAGGCAGACAAAAAGTACCTGTCTTTGACTCAATTTCCTCAGGCGATACACCCAGAGCCTCGGTAGAGGTAAACAGGCTGTAAACCTTAGGGTCACTCATAGAAACCGAATTAACATCTATGCCAGAATACTCGGTAAGATATTTATATGTAGTAGGCACTACGTGGCCAAGCTCATCAAGCTTTAGTATTGTGTCGTGAATAGAATGGAAGTCAAAATGTGTTGTAATAATATCACTGCTTGTATCGTCAGCAGGATGCTGCACGGGACAAAAGTCGTAAATGGTCATACCCTGTGGCACAATAATCATACCGGCAGGGTGCTGACCTGTAGTGGTCTTAACCTTTGAACCCTCTACCAAAGATGCCAAGCGGCTAAGCTCGGCCTGAGAAAGCGTGATATTCATCTTTTCGGCATAAGCCTTTGCAAAACCAAAGGCGGTTTTTTCGGCTATGGTAGAAATTGTACCCGCCTTGTAAACGTTTTCTGCGCCAAAAAGCGTTTTTGTGTATTCCTGAATGGTGTTTTGCACTTCGTCCGAGAAGTTAAGGTCAATATCAGGCACCTTGTCACCCTTGAATCCCAAAAAGGTTTCAAATGGTATGTCGTGACCGTTACGGTTAAGCGGTGTATTACAGTGCGGACAGTTTTTTTCAGGCAGGTCAAATCCCGAACCAACCGAACCGTCGGTAAAGAATTCGCTGTACTGACAGGTAGGACAAACGTAGTGAGGTGCTAATGGGTTAACCTCTGAAATGCCGGCCATAGTAGCAACAAACGACGAACCAACCGAACCACGAGAACCAACGTAGTAGCCAAGCTCTTCACTACGGGCAACCAGCTTTTGTGCCGATATATACATTATAGAGAAACCGTTATTAATAATAGAGTTAAGCTCTTTATTAAGACGTTTTTCTACTATTTCGGGCACGGGGTCACCATACATCGCTTTGGCATTACGCCAACAAATCTCTCTAAGCAGATCATCCGAGCCTTCAATAACAGGCGGATAGTTACCCTTTGGCACGGGAATAACTTCATTCGATACCATATCGGCTATTTTGTTTGGATTTTCAATTACAAACTCGTATGCTCTGTCACCAAAATATGAAAAATCTTCGAGCATTTCGGTGGTAGATTTAAAGTAAAGCGGAGCCTGATTTTCTATGTCGTCAAAGCCCTGTCCCGCCATAACAATCTGACGGATAATTCCATCTTCCTTTTTAAGAAAATGAACGTCACCCGTTGCAACAACCATTTTGCCAAGCTTGTCGGCAAGCTCTACAACCTTGCGGTTAAAGTCCTTTATGACCTCAACACTTGTAACGTTTTTAAATCGGTTGGGTGTGACGTTGCCCTTTTTGTCAACCTTATCGGGTTTTTCGCTGTCACGAACCATAAATTCATTATTGCCAAGAGGCTGTATTTCTAAATAGTCGTAATAATCAGCAATTTCTAAAAGTGTTTTTTCGTCCTTACCGTCAATTATTGCACGGTAAAGTTCGCCTTGTTCACAAGCAGAGCCTACAATAAGACCCTCACGGCAAGCGTCCAGTTGTGAACGCAATATAACAGGTCTGCCATAAAAATTGTTAAGGTGCGAATCGCTTACCAATTTATAAAGATTTTTAAGACCAACCAAATCTTTAACAAGCAAAATCTGGTGGTTACGAAGCTTTGCAATTTCTTTACCCGTAAGGTTTGAAATATCATATCTTGTATCGTCAATAAAATAATTTTCGACACCATAAATGGCTTTAAAATCTCCGCCACCTTTTTGTATTTTACCAACGGCCTCGGCAACTGCAGGATATGCCTGAACGACACCGTGGTCGGTAATGGCAACGGCCTTGTGCCCCCATTTGTAAGCACGGTTTATAATGTCACCTGCACTTGCAACGGCGTCCTTTGCCGACATATTTGTATGGCAATGCAGTTCGACTCTTTTGTCACCATTATAATCATCGGTTTCTTCGTATTTTTTAATGGTAGCAAGCGCTCTTACATCTAACACAAAATCACGTGTCCAACTATCGTATGAGTAGTCACCGTTTACAATAACACATGCGCCGTTTTTAAGCGGTGATACAGAATTTAAGAATTCTATTGCGGCTTCGTCAAGATTTTTTGTGTATTTGGGGTCAAAAAACTTTGTAAGAGAGGCTGAAAAAGAATTGGTGGTATCGCTAAAGTAAAATTTAATCTTTACCATTTTGCCACCACGTTTGGTATCAAGAACCTTGCTCTCTAATCCAAACACTTCTCCCCAAGCGCAAACGTATACGCTCTCGCCGTCGCTTTGCGGCAACATAACCTCGCTTAGTTTTTTTACATTGGTATCAATTTTTCTGCCAAAAAACTGTTTTGCGCTTTCAAGGTAAACCGGCAATCCGTCTTTTGGTTTGTAGTCGTATACCTTTTCTTCTTTTACCTTTGTCTCGGTTGACTTAGGCTTTGGGGTTGTCGGTTTTGAAACTGCAACCTCTGATTCGGGCACAACTATCGGTGCATCTTGAAGCACACCGTCAAATGATATATTAACATCCAAATCAAAACGGCTTTTTACCGCCGCTTTAAAAATCTTTTCAAAATTACCCTCGCAAATTTGATTGTATCCGCCGTATTTTAACGTGATTGTTATATCGTTACCGTTAAGTGTGTACTGTGCCTCGTTAAAAAAACCGTTAAAAATGATATTTTTTGAACGTATTTGTGCAATTGTGTCGGCAATGGCATCTGCACAAAACGCATCAGAAGAAAAGGCAACGAGTACTGTTGCCTTTTCAAGCTTTAATGCGTGTTTAATCTCCTCTTGCAAAATATCACATTTTGCGCAAGATATGTATTTATCGCTTGACAAACTTAAATCCAAATTTCTGTCATCACTGTTAAGCTTGCATAATTCTATTTTTACATCTCTGAATATATTCAGAGTTTCAGCGCTTAAATAGGCTGAAAACAAATCCTCAAAAGAGAGCATTTATATTCCTCACATCTTATTAATTTCTTCTTCTAAAACATCTAAAAGTTTATCTTCGGGCACCTTGTTATGAATTACCTTGCCGCCCTTAAATATAACGCCGCAATCCTTGCCGCCTGCAATGCCTATGTCGGCAGCCGACGCTTCACCGGGGCCATTTACAACACAACCCATAATAGCGACAGTTATATCCTTATCTATATTTGCAAAACGCTCTTCGGCGCTCTTTGCAAGACCTATTAAATCAATCTCGGTTCTGCCGCAGGTAGGACATGATACAAATTTTATTCCGTCATTTCTAATGCCAAGTGCTTTAAGCAGTTTTTTAGCGGCGGCAACCTCTTTTACAGGCTCGTCGGTAAGAGATATGCGAAGTGTGTCGCCAATACCACGAAGCAGTAGCCCGCCAATACCTGCCGATGATTTTATAACACCCATATTTTCAGTTCCTGCCTCGGTAACACCAAGATGCAAAGGATATGGGCAAACCTCGGCCGCCTTTACATAAGCGTCATACATACGCTTTGTATCAGAAGATTTAAGTGATAATACAATGTTATCAAAATCGTATTTTTCTAAAAGTGATATATGATAAAGTCCGCTTTCTACCATTGCTTCGGGTGTAACCGAACCGTAACGAGCAAGTATCTCTTTTTCTAAAGATCCGGAATTTACACCAATTCTTATTGGTATATTGTTTTCACGGCAAACACGTGCTACCTCTCTTACTCGGCCCTCGTCACCAATATTACCGGGGTTTATTCGCACCTTATCAACACCGGCAGCTACGCTTTCTATAGCAAGACGCCAGTCAAAATGAATATCGGCTACAAGAGGAATGGTTATGTTTTGTTTTAGTGCTTCTACCGTTTTTATTGTTTCAATATCGGGAACCGATACACGAACAATATCACAACCTGCTTTTTGCAAAGCAACAGCCTGAGCTACGTTGCCCTCTATGTCGTGAGCGTGTGCGCAAAGCATTGACTGAATGCTTACGGGTGCACCGCCACCAATGGCAACGCCGCCTGCATATATTCTTTTGGTAGTAGTATTATTATACATTTAAAACGCCCTCTCTAAGCCCGTATGAAATCAGACTAAAAAATCAGTGCCAATATATCCTTTAAAGTAATTACTAACATAAGCGCTATAAGCAGCGCAAATCCTACTGCGTGCACAATCGCCTCAAACTTTTGCGGTACAGGCTTTCTAAATATCATTTCAAGCAAGATAAATAAAAGTCGGCCGCCGTCTAATGCAGGAACAGGAAGCAGGTTAAAAAGCCCTAAGTTTATGGTTATAAGCGCCATAATAGGAATTAAATCCATTATACTGCGTTTTGCAACCTCGCCAATTGCTACGGTAACACCAACAGGACCCGACATTGCACTTATGCCGTAACGACCTGTAATCAAATCAAAAAGCGAACGATAAACCACAGCGCAGTTTGAAATTGCAGTATCAAAAGTATGGTCAATAAAACTCAAAAAGGTTTTTTCACGTGCGTAAACCGAAAAGTCAACGGTAAGATAATTTATACCGTCTGCCTGTTCTGTAGCAAACTTAACGCCATTAAGCTCTACCTTTTTGCCGTCACGCTTTACGGTTATATCAATTGCGCCATCATCAACGTTGCTGAAAGCATAGCTTAAATCATAGGTGGTAAAAATTCTTCTGCCATCAACGTGGGTAATTGTATCATCCTTTTGCAGACCGTAGTTAACACTTACGGCATTTTCGGCAAAACCACCAACAGTAGTGGTCAAAAAGCTTTTTTGCGGTATGAGTGTTATTGCTACCAACACCAAACCCAATATTAAATTAAAGGTTGCGCCCATAACAACGATTAGAAATCGGCGCCACGGCTTTTTATTACAAAAGGCACGTTCGTCGCCACTTGCTTCATCTTCGCCCTCCATAGCGCAGTAGCCGCCTATTGGAAAAGCATTAATTGAGTACTTGGTTTCACCCTTTCCCCACTTTATAAGTTTTGGACCCATACCCAAAGCAAACTCGTTTACACGAACACCCAAAAGCTTCGCCGCAATAAAATGACCAAACTCGTGTATTACTATAAGTGTCAAAAATAATAATATTGCTATAATATATGGTAATACATTATCTCCAAAAAATGAAATAATTTTGCTAAAAAAATTAATAATAACGGAAATTGTAATCACAACCTAAAAGTTAAATTAGTTTTTTTACCTCTTCAAAAATTCTGTCGGCAATAGTTTTCATACCAAGGTCACCGGGATGATTTGCAACACCGAAGTGCTCAAAAAGGCCAAGTGCCTTCATCTCGTCAAGTTCGCCTAAGTCATTAATCACTACAAGCGGCCAACCGTTTTCTTTTGAGATTTCAGCAACAACAGGGTCAGCTGTATGCTCCCAGAAAGAAGTGGTAAGTATAATTTTAGCATTACCGCTTTTGTTTAAATAGTTTATGAAATCTACATATTCTCTTTTAAAAACTTCTGCATCAAAATCTTGTCTTGGGCAGTTTTCTATAAAGCGAACAACAATTATATCGGCATTAAAATCACGTGCCGCCTCATAAATGGGATAAGCCTGCTTACCGTTTGCAAAATCACGCTCCCATTTATATGCCTGACAGATGCAAAAGGTTGCATCCGGTGCTACACCTTGAATATGACTTTTAAGAACGTGAACGTAATCCTTTTCTTTAGCGGATGCCGCCATCCCCCACTGGTTGTGCCAACCAATACCGGGACTTGGTTCGTGCAAGGTAATAGAATTACCCGCCATCATTACACGCAGTCCTGTGTTTTCTTCACACTCAAAATTTACGTCGTGTTTATCTTTTAACTGATTTTCAGCCTTTACGGTATTTTTATCTATCTGTTTCATTTATATCGCCTCTCTAACAACACGTCTTGCCGCCTCATCGGCCGCAAAAATATCCTCCACAGTAAAGTTTGTTTTATTTTCGCACATATTCATTGCTTTTTCGTTAAGCTCGGCAATCTGCAAGAACTTAATCTTGCCTTCAAGGAAAAGCTTTACCGACTCTTCGTTAGCACCGTTTATAGCGGTAGGATAAAGTCCACCACGATTGATTGCCTCAATGCAAAGCGGCAAAAGTCTGAAGGTGTCGGTATCGGGTTTTTCAAAGGTAAGTGAACCAACCTTAAATAAATCAAGACTTTCAAAGCACATATCACGCTCGGGATATGTCAGTGCATACTGTATCGGCAACTTCATATCGGGAGTACCAAGCTGTGCAATAACTGCACCGTCGGACAACTCTACAGCAGAATGGAGTATACTCTGTCTGTGAACAAGCACCTCTATTTGCGAAGCGGGAACGCCAAACAAATGCACCGCCTCTATAACCTCAAGACCCTTGTTCATAAGGCTTGCGCTGTCTATGGTAATTTTAGCACCCATTGACCAGTTTGGATGATTAAGCGCATCCTTTACGGTAACGTTTTCGAGCTCACTCTTTGTTTTGCCAAAGAACGGACCGCCCGAAGCGGTAAGCAATATTTTTTTAAGGCTATTTTGTGGCGCACCCTGAAGCGACTGAAATATTGCCGAATGCTCGCTATCTACAGGAAGCAGTGACACACCCTTTTCTCTAAGCTTGCGATTTACAATCTCGCCACCTGTAACAAGTGTTTCTTTGTTTGCAAGCGCAATTGTATGACCTGCATCAATAGCTGTAAGCGTAGGACAAAGTCCCGCAATACCTACAATAGCGTTAAGCACCATATCACAATCAAGCGATGCAAGTTCACATACGCCGTCCGCTCCCGACAAAACGTTAACATCAGTATCTGCAAGCTTTGTTTTAAGCTCGGCCGCCGCTTTTGTTTCAAAAAGCGCTACCGTTTTCACACCGAACTCTCTTGCCTGTTGTTCAAGCAAGGTAGCACGGCTACCTGCCGCAAGACCCACTACCTGATATTTATCAGGATTTGCCCTTACAATATCAAGTGCTTGTGTACCAATAGAGCCTGTCGAACCTAAAATTATAATTTTTTTCATTAAATCACACCCAAAAGCAAAAGACAATAAAGAAGTGGAGCCACAAACAACATACTGTCAAGTCGGTCTATTATTCCACCGTGTCCGGGAATAAGATTGCTAAAGTCTTTAAGGTCGGCTTTACGCTTGATAACCGATGCGAACAAATCGCCTACCATACCTGCGGCGCAAAGTGGTATTGAGAACAATAAAACCCAAATTATCTTGTTAAAGTATCCAAAGCAAAGGGTAATTATTGCACCTACGATAAGGCTTGCTATTATGCCACCAAGTGCACCCTCCACCGTCTTGTTAGGACTAACGTTAGGGCAAAGCTTGGTTTTGCCTAAATTGGTTCCAACAAAGTAAGCGGCAATGTCACATATGCAAGAGTAGTTAAGCACAAGAAGTAGATAATATATACCCTTAGCAGGAGCAACAACAATATTAGTAGCCATTTGAACATCGGTAACCGGTGCAACACTTGTAGCCACCACAATCGTTGAAATGGTAGAGAAAGCAAAGCTGCACAACAGCGGCACACCACAAAGGGTTGCGATTTTTGTCAGGTCAAGCTGTTCGAAATAAATCACCGACAAAACGCCACAAACTATAACGTATAAAACCGTTGTAACCACCGCAGCTACCATTGCTTGTGTTTCATATACACTCTGGTCTACAGAAGCATTTAATTGATAAATATTTTGGTTTATTATATTAAAAAGAAAAACCATTATTACTGTATATATCGCTGAAATCAGCTTAAACAGCATATTCTGTGTTTTTGCAACATTTCCAACAATTTCAAAAACACCAACCGCTGCAACAATTGCAATAAATGCGGTTATAATTTGTGTCTGAACCTTGAGTCCAAGAATTAATACAAGTGTTGAGACGGCAGTCATAACTGCGCCTGAAATAATACGTTTTTTCATTGCTTTGCCTCCTAAACGCCGCCAAATCGTCTGTTTCGTTTGTTGAATTCATCAATGGCTTTGTCTAAATCCTTTGGCTTAAAATCAGGCCATAAAATATCTGAAAACCAATATTCAGCATACGCCGACTGCCATATAAGATAGTTAGAAAGTCTGTATTCGCCACTGGGTCGTATAATAAAATCAGGATCGGGTTGACCCTTTGTATAAAGCTTATCAGATATCATCTGCTCGGTGATATCGTTTGCATCAACACCCTCGGCAACAATTTCTTTTACTGCGTGAACAATTTCGTCCCTACCGCCGTAGTTTAACGCAATGTTAAGATGCAAACCGGTAGCATCCTTAGACTCTTCTTCCGATTCCTTCATAAGTCGCTGAATATCGGGGTCTAACACACTGCGGTCACCAATAAACTGCAGTTGTATGTTTTCTTCTTTAAAGTTTTTGGTATCTTCAAGGTATTCCCTAAAGATTTTCATAATATTGTCGACCTCTTCCTTGGGTCGTTTCCAGTTTTCGGTAGAAAAGGCATACACAGTAAGATATTTTAAACCGATTTTATTACAGTATCTCGCAATATCCTTAAAAGTTTTTGAACCTGCCGCATGACCTGCCGTGCGTGGTAGTGAACGTTTTTTTGCCCAGCGGCCGTTGCCGTCCATAATTATTGCAATATGTGTAGGTAGTACCAACTCAACATCTTTTTTCTTTTTAAAGATAGCCATATAAAAACCTCTTTTCAAAAGGACAATTAGAGCGGATTATAAAACCCGCTCTTACTCTTACATTTTAGATTTCCATTATTTCTTTTTCTTTAATGGTTGCAAGCTCATCAATTTCTTTACAGAACTTGTCGGTAAGATTCTGAATCTTTTTCTCTCCGTTTGATTCATCGTCTTCTGTGATAGCATTGTTTTTCTTAAGTGCTTTAAGTTTATCTAAAGCATCACGGCGCTGATTACGAACAGCAACCTTTGAATCTTCACCTTTTTTGCGAATATCCTTAACTATGTCCTTACGACGCTCTTCGGTAAGGGGTGGGAAATTAAGACGGATACATGTGCCGTCGTTTTGAGGATTGATACCAATCTCAGAAGTAAGGATAGCTTTTTCAATATCCTTTAATGTTGTCTTATCCCAAGGGGTAATAAGAAGTGTACGTGGTTCCGGAACAGAAACTGCCGCCATTTGCTGAACAGGTGTAGGCACACCGTAATAGTCAACGTTAACACGGTCAAGAACTGCCGCATTTGCACGACCTGCTCTTATTGATTTGTATTCACGTTCTAATGCATCTATAGATTTATTCATCTTTTCTTCGGTAATTTTAATTAGTTCGTTCATAAATTTCTCCTAAAAAATTATTTTACTAATGTGCCGATGGTTTTACCGCAAACGGCATCAACAATATTGTGTGGGTTGTTAAGGTTGAAAACAAGTATATCAATACCGTTATCCATACAAAGCGAAGCAGCGGTAGAGTCCATAACGTGAAGTTCTTTAGCCAAAACATCGTGATGAGTAAGGGTATCATACTTTTTAGCGTTCGGGTTTGTTTTGGGATCAGAGTCATAAACACCGTCAACATTGGTAGCCTTAAAGATTACATCAGCGCAAATTTCAGCACCACGCAAAGCCGCCGCAGTATCGGTAGAAAAGAATGGATTGCCTGTACCGCAACCAAAGATTACCACTCTGCCTTTTTCAAGATGACGTACTGCTTTGTTACGGATATACGGTTCAGCAACCTGACGCATCTCTATTGCTGTTTGCACTCTGGTTGTAACACCTAACTGTTCAAGCGTGTCACAAAGCGCTAATGAGTTGATGGTTGTCGCAAGCATACCCATATGGTCAGCTCTGGTGCGATCCATTTTTCCGCTTGAACGACCTCTCCAGAAGTTACCGCCACCTACAACAATGGCAATTTGGACACCTAAATCAACGCATTCTTTAATGTATTCACAAACTTCTGTAACCTTATCAAAATCAATACCTGTTCCTTTTTCTCCGGCCAATACCTCGCCACTGAGTTTAAGCAAAACACGCTTATAAACGGGTTTCATACATAACTCCCCCAACTATATATTTATATTTAATATTATTTTACAATATCAACGTATTAAAGTCAATTGAAAAATAAAAAGTTTACAAACTGACGCAAACTAAGTTTGCGTCAGTGATATAAATCTCTAAAGAGATTTTCGATAAATATAATAAAACAATGTAGGGACTGGCCTCCGGACAGTCCGTGAGCTTAATTACCTCTACGGACCGTCGGGGACGCCGGTCCCTACGACTTAAATTTATTTTTTCTTTTTGTATATGACCTTATATGCAAACAATGCAATAATTGCTATCGGCACACCGGCTAAAAATCCACAAAAGATTGATGACAGGTCAAATATATACTTAAAAATCACAAGAGCTGCCGCTATTCCGTATGATGTAAATTTAACGCCAAAAAATATAGCGGTTTTTTTCTTGTCTTGTTTTTCAAAGCTTTTTATCAGCTGTTCGGTTAATAAAATCTGACCGATTGCAAAGATAAATGCAACTATAAAGGATGACATATTATCACTCCAGACTATCAGCAATTTTATAAATAAGGTTTTGTGTCTTTTCCCAGCCAAGACACGGGTCGGTAATTGATTTGCCGTACACGTGCTCACCAATCTTTTGAGCGCCGTCTTCAATATAACTCTCAATCATAATACCTTTTACAAGGTGTTTGATATTATCATTATGATTACGACTGTAAACAACGTCTTTTGCTATGCGTATCTGCTCAAGATGTTTTTTAGATGAGTTTGCGTGGTTTGCATCAATAATAACCGACGGATTTTTAAGTCCATATTCTTCGTAAAGCTCACAAAGATGAGCAATATCTTCATAATGGTAGTTAGAAATATTTCTGCCTGCAAAATCCATATATCCTCTAAGTATTGCGTGGGCAGTTTCGTTACCCGAGCTTGTAACCTCCCAACCACGATACAAATAGGTGTGAGAAGTCTGTGCCGCTTTAATAGAATTCATCATTACGGTAAGGTCACCGCTGGTTGGATTTTTCATACCAACAGGAATTGAAATGCCGCTTGACACAAGGCGGTGCTGTTGATTTTCTACCGAGCGTGCACCAATGGCAACGTAGCCTAAAACATCCGAAAGATAACGGTAATTTTCAGGGTAAAGCATTTCATCGGCACAGGTAAAGCCGTAGTCGGCAAGCGCTCTCATATGCAAATCACGAATAGCGATTATACCCTTTAGCATATCGGGTTGTTCTTCGGGATTTGGTTGATGCAACATACCCTTGTAGCCTTCGCCGGTAGTACGTGGTTTATTGGTATAAACACGAGGAATAACTATAATTTTATCCCGAACCTCATCTGACACCTTTTTAAGTCTGCCCATATAATCAAGCACCGCATCTTCGTTATCGGCAGAGCAGGGTCCGATTATAAGCAAAAACTTATCCGACTCACTCTTGAATACAGCCTTTATGTCCTCGTCACGTTGAGCCTTTACCAACGCTAATTTTTCGGTTACGGGATATTGCTCCTTTATCTCCTTTGGAATTGGTAGTTTCCGTTTAAAATCCATACTCATATCAGTTTTTCACCTTCGTTAAATGTCTTTCTGCGAGCAGATGATAATCTCATCATATCTCGCATAGCGTCACGGTCACCGTTTTTGATAGTGTCATAAAGCCTATTAAACGCATCACGGTAGCCGTCCATTTCCTGAAGCAGTGCTTCTCGATTAGCAAGAAACAGCTCACTCCACATCTCATCGTTAATATTTGCAATTCTGGTAAGATCACGAAAGGAGTCACCGGTATATCTCACAAGATTGGGGTCACCGTTTGCGCACATAAGAGATATTGCAATACCGTGTGTAAGCTGAGACAAAAAGGCTATCATCTCGTCGTGTTGACGAACGGTAAGGCTCGAAATATCGTTAAAACCAAGCGCACGACCCAAATCACAGCAAAGTCTTATACCGTCGGGTGTGTTGCGATTGGTCGGTACAACAATGTAGTTTGCCGTACGAAATATGCTGTCGTCTGCACTGCGCACACCACATGTTTCTTTACCAGCCATAGGGTGAGCCGAAATAAACTCAACACCCTGCGGTAGCATATTTTGCACCTTTTCTACTATGCATCCTTTAACGCCGGTAACGTCGGTTATAACCGTACCGGGTTTTATAAGATTACCGTAACTTTCTATCCACTCAATAAATGTGTGCGGATAAAGTGCAAATATTATAAGCTGTGAGTCCGCTATTAAATCGGGGTCAACCTGCGTGCTGCCGCCCGAAATAAAGCCTTCACTCATAGCATAATCTATATCTTCTTGATTAAGGGTTATGACCTTTACATCAAAGCCTTTTTTTGTAAGCGCCTTGGCGTAACTGCCACCCAAAAGGCCCAAGCCTACAATCAAAACATTTTTTACATCGCTTAAATTCATTTTTATCACTGTTCCAAAACTTGTATTCCAAGAGATTTTATTTTTTCAAAATAATCGGGATAGCTTTTTGCTACCGATTCGGCTTCATCAATACTGCCGCCTGTAAGGCTACAAAGCAAAGAAAGAGCCATTACAATTCGGTGGTCATTGTGTCCGCAAAGTGTTTCATTTGGTGTTTTTAGTTCACCGTCACATACGGTAACATCGTTTTCACCAACATTAACCTTTATGCCAAACTTTAAAAGTTCTTGTTGCATAGCAACGGCACGGTCACTTTCCTTTATTTTAAGGCGGCGAGTACCCGTAAAATGCGCACCGCCAAAAGTTGCAGATAAAGCAAACATAACGGGAGCAAGGTCCGGACAGTTTGATAAATCAAACTGCTTTTCACCGTTTTTGAGCGCTTTATACATCTGCTTATATATCTTGTCGCCTTGAAGTGAGGTGTCTTCAAGTCCTGTAACCGTTACATCGCCGTCCAAAAGATTAAAACCATCTAAAAATGCCGCATTAGAGTAGTCGCCCTCAACAAATATATCTTTTGATATATATTTCTGACCGCCCTTTATTTTATATATGCGGCCGCATTTTTCTATCTTTATGCCAAAATCTTCAAGTGATTTTAATGTTAGGTCAACGTACGGTTCGCTTTCATATTCACCTGTTATTTCAAGCGTACTGTCGTATTCTAAAAGAGGTAAAGCAAAAAGCAATCCCGATATAAACTGGCTTGATATATCACCCTTAACCTTATAGTCACCTGCTTTTAGTTTACCGCATACGGTAAGACTGCCTTCACCCTTTTTAAACACGATACCGTTTTGCTTTGCAATCTCTTCATAAATTGAAAGGTTGCGAGCAAAAAGTCTTTCGCTACCTTTAAGAGTAATTTTGTTTCCCGACAACATACAAAGCGGTATCATAAACCGAAGTGTACTACCGCTTTCACGACAGTCAAGCGTTGTGCTTTTTGCAATAAATGGGTCAAGACCCCCAAGTTTTATTACGTTATCACTTTTACAAATTTCACAACCCAAAGCAGACAGGCAATCAAGCGTTGCAAGTATATCATTTGAATATTCAATGTTTTTAATTTTGCTACCGTCCGACAACGCACCGCAAATAAGTGCTCTGTGCGCCATAGACTTTGACGGCGGTGCGGCTATTGTACCCTTTGCCTTAGATTTTTTTATAGTAACAATCATAAGTCTTTTCCGTTATCAATTAATGTATCAATGGCTTTTAAATATCCGTCAAATCCAAGACCTGTTATTGTCTTGATACAAGCCGCACGTATATAACTTACCTGACGAAAATCTTCACGTGTTTCTACGGCAGAAATATGCACCTCAACGGTAGGAATTCCGACCGATTTTACGGCATCAAGTATTGCTACGCTTGTATGTGTATATGCCGCTGGATTAATAACAATTCCGTCAAAACAGCCGTATGCCGCCTGAATTTTATCAACAAGCGCACCTTCGTGATTTGACTGAAACAATTCTATCTCCACACCCTTGTTTTCAGCGTAATCGGTGATAAGATTGCATAAATCGGCATAGGTGTTTTTGCCGTAAATATCAGGCTCACGAATACCAAGCATATTAAGATTTGGACCATTAATTACAAGTATTTTCATTTTAAAAAATCTTCCTTTATCGTGTTGATGACGGTCTCTGTTTTTTGGTCATTTAACACCTTTTTATCTGCAGTAACGCAGTAAATATCATATCGCTCGTTATATCTTTTTACAAGATCGTCACGATTGCTTGAAAGCGGTCGGTCATCGGTTGTAATAAGCAGCTCGAGTGGTCGGTCAATAAAATATATTGTTCCGTTCCCCTTAAGCAAGGTAATGTTTTGCGGACGCAAAATTGCTCCGCCGCCTGTTGATATAACCACATTTTGCCTTGCCGAAGCCTCGGCTATAACCTGACTTTCTATATCACGAAAACCGTCTTCTCCCAAATCTTTAAAAATTTGAGGTATGTTTTTGCCCGCTAACTTTTCAATCTCGGTATCGGTGTCAATAAAATCCATACCAAGCTCTTCTGCCAAACGTTTACCAACAGTACTCTTACCGCTTGAAGGCATACCCGTGAGTACAATATTGCGTTTTGCGGATACTATTTTTTTATAAACGTCATAAATTTTTTCTTCACTTATGGTAGTATCTATAAAAAGTTCTACCGCAAATGCCGCTTGGGCAACCAACATATAAAGACCGCCCGTGGCTTTAATGCCCTTGTTTTTTGCTTTTATCACAAGGTTTGAACGAAGCGGGTTATAAATAGCATCAACCACAGCCTCGCAACTTGCAAAACGGTCAATATCAATCGGTTCACCAATAATATTTGGATACATACCGCAAGGAGTTGTATTAATTATAATCTCGCTATCAGAATAGTTTTTGTATGCGTCCTCATAGGTAATACAGTCTTCCTTTGCCGTGCGTGACACACGTTTTACACTAACTGCTCCCAAAGCGTTTGCAACGGCAACCGCTGTTTTAGATGTGCCGCCGCTACCTAAGATCAATACTTGCTTACCGCTAACGTCTATACCGTTTAGCTTTATTAAAGCAGTCATACCGGCAAAATCGGTATTATACCCATAAAGCTTACCTTTACGGTTTACTATTGTGTTTACTGCGCCTATTGTTTTTGCAGTATCACTAATCCAATCAAGATAAGGTATTACATCCTGCTTATAGGGTATTGTTACGTTTATAGCCTTAAAATCCTTTTGGGTCATAAATCCGTCAAGCTGTCCTTTTGGAATTTCTTTAATTTTATAATCATAACAAACAAGCAGATTATGTATCTCTTTAGAAAAACTGTGTGTCAGTTTTTCACCAATACAGCCGTATTCCATTATTTAGCCAACCAATCTGTACCAAATTTAGATGCAAGCATATCTGCTATTACCAAAGCAGTTACACTCTCAACCACAACCGCCGCACGATGAACAATGCACGGGTCGTGTCTGCCACGAGCCGCAAGCGTTGTATTGCTCATAGTGTTAATATCTACTGTTTTTTGTTCTTTTCCTATTGTTGGTGTCGGTTTTATAACGGTGTTAAAAATTATCGGCATACCGTTTGTAATGCCACCGATTACACCGCCATTATTGTTTGTAAAGCATTTAACTGTGTCACCGTCTACATACATCTGGTCATTTGCCTCACTTCCTGTTTTATCGGCAAACTGAAAGCCCAGACCAAATTCAACACCCTTTACAGCAGGGATAGAAAATACAGCGTGTGAAAGCATACCTTCTACCGTGTCAAACCACGGTTCACCAACGCCTGCCGGCAAGCCGATTACAGCAGTTTGCAGTATACCGCCAACGCTATTGCCGTCAGCCTTGGCTGCAAGAATTTTTTCCTGCATTGCTTTTCCTAATTCGTCGCTTAAAACAGGAAAATCTTTTTTAGAGATGTCAATAATATCCTGTTCGCAGGTAAAATCACCGTCAGCGATTCCTGCAATATTTTTAATATGTGTTCCAATATAAATGCCTTTTTTATTAAGCGCCGGCATTACCAATGCGCCAGCCGCAACAAGTGCCGCAGTTATTCTGCCGCTAAAGTGACCGCCGCCACGATAATCTTCAAAACCGTTATAGCGACAGTTTGCAGTAAAGTCTGCGTGAGAAGGTCGCATTTTGTACTGCATTTCACCGTAATCTGCCGAATGAGTATCGGCATTTGGGATAGAAATGCAAATTGGTGTACCGGTAGTGTATCCGTTAAAAACACCGCTTAAAATACTGAATTCGTCCTTTTCCTGTCTGGGTGTAGATAATGCATCCTTTGGTCTGCGACGTAAAAGCTGAGAAGCAATATATTCTTCGTCAACCTTAATACCCGACGCAATGCCGTCTATTACGGCGCCTATCGCTTTGCCGTGACTTTCACCAAACAGCGTTACTGTAAGCGAATTTCCTATGGTGTTTTTCATGCTTTATACACCGCCCTTATCTCATCTGCAAAATCGGTAAACTGCAGTTTTGCTATGTTAAAACTACCTGCAGTTTCTACCCTTACTACCGAAATCGTATCGCCTGCCATTTTTTTATCGTGGCTCATAGTATCAATAATTTTTTGCGTGTTGCAATCTACCGTAGTCGGTAAATTTAATTTTTTAAGCACTAAAATAAGTCTTTCTCTTATATCACCACTACACATCGGCAACATACCAAGCGCCACACATTCACCGTGGTAAAGGCTTGGGGTGTTGCTTTCTATAGCGTGACCTACCGTATGACCAAAGTTAAGCACCTTTCGAAGTCCCGATTCTTTTTCGTCTTCCTCAACCACCGAACGCTTGATTTTTATTGAGCGTTCAATTACGGTATCAATGTCAAAACTGTCGCTTTCAAACATAGCAAAAAGCTCACTATCGTGTGTAAGCGCCATCTTAACCGATTCGGCAAGCCCATTGGAAATCTGACGTTCGGGCAAGGTTTTTAATGTATCTGAATCAATTATTACGCCCTTTGGTTGGTGAAATGCGCCCACAATATTTTTATATCCGTCAAAGTCAATTGCAGTTTTACCGCCTACCGACGAGTCAACCTGTGACAGCACGGTAGTGGGTATATTGTAAAAATCTATACCACGCATAAAACTTGCCGCCGCAAAGCCTGCCATATCGCCTACAACACCGCCGCCTACTGCAACAACGCAATCGGTGCGAGTGAATCCGCCATTTACAAGCGCTGAAAGTATGCTTTTATAGGTGTCAAAATTTTTGGATGCCTCACCCTGTGGAAACACCACCGTCAAAGACGTGCGGCATTGCAAAGCCACAGCCTTGGCATACTCTGCAGGTACACCGTCGTCTGTAACAATAAGCACGTTACGGTCAAGATTAAAATACTGTCCGGCACGATGCAGTGCGCCACGTTCAAGATAAATATTATAACCGCCGTTTTGCGTTTTTACGGGAATTATCATAAATTACACCTTTACTTCTTTTTCAAAACTACCAAGAATTTTTAAGTTAGAGCAACAATTCGAAAGCTCGGAAAGCATTTTTTCGCCCTGCTCGCTACCAATATTTCCTTCGCCCTCGGCATAGAAATAATAGTCCCAGACAAGTTCTTTTGTAGGTCTGCTTTTAAGTGCTTTTAGATTAAAGCCGTGTTCACCTATTACTGAAATTGCCTTACCCAAAGAGCCGGCCGCATTGTTTACGGTAAAAAGCATTATAAAGTGATTGTCTGTCGGCAGATGTGCCTTTTCGCTTCGTGAAAAAACGGCAAATCGAGTTGAGTTTTGATTGCTTTCGTTAATATGTGATTCGAGCTTTACAAGACCAAATTTTTCTGCCGCCTCTTCACTGGCTATAGCGGCAACAGTTTTATCTGCGCTTTCGGCAACGGTCTTTGCCGCAACTGCAGTATTAACCGCTTCCAGCGTTTTAAACCCGTGCTTTTCAATATAGGTTGCACATTGACCAAGCGCCTGTGAATGACTGATTACAGTCTTAATATCCTCAATTTTTGCGCCCTTAACACCAAGCAGATTTTGTACTATTTCAGCCTCATAAATACCGTTTACAAAAAGAGAACCAAAAAAGCTTAGGTCCATAACCTTTCCAACGTCACCGTTAAAGCTGTTTTCAATCGGCAATACTGCACAATCACACTCACCGTTTACAACGGCATTGTAAGCCGCCTTAAAGTCGGTGTATCCTACACAGTTGGCATCGGGGAAAATACGACATGCTACAATATTTGCAAACGCACCCTCAACGCCGCTGTACGCAACACGCATACCCTCAAGTAAGCGATGCTGTAAAAGTTTTGAAAGGGTTATGGTTTCCTTCAAAAAGTTTACGTAATACGACCTATAATCTTCATCTTTTATAAGCGATGTGTTTTTTGCAATGATTTGCTCTTCACGTGCAAAGTCGTCTATTTTAAGTCCGTTTTCTTTTTTATATTCGGCAACAATACGAGCGGCATCCATTCTTTTTTCAAAAAGCTCTGCCATCTGCTTATCAACGTCATTTATCGTTTGTCTTGCCTTTTCAAGTTCAGTCATACAAGTCTGACTCCCAAAAAATTATTTTTTATATTCTTCAAACAATGCTTTAAAAGCAGGGATTGAATTTTTTATTGTATCATATGCTACACAGTAAGAAATTCTTACGTATCCCTTTGCACCAAAGCTGTCTGCCGGAACAAGTAAAAGTTCGTGCTTTTTAGCCCTTTCGCAAAAGGCGTTGGCATCGTCTTCAAGCGCCTTCATAAATAGATAAAACGCACCTTGCGGTTTTACTGCCTCATAACCGATTTCGCTGAGTGAACCGTAAAGCAGTTCACGGTTTTTGTTATAAAGCGAAACATCAGCAGTTTGTCCGTCACATTTTGCGATAACCCTCTGCATAAGGCTTGGTGCACAAACGTAACCCATACTGCGAGCGGCGCCGCAAACAGCGGCAAACAGGTCGTCACTATCGTCACAGTTTGGTGACACAAACACGTAACCAATACGCTCACCGGGAAGTGACAACGATTTGCTATAAGAATAACAAACCACAGTATTATTATAAAAATTTGGTATATATGGCACGTCATCACCGTAGGTAAGCTCACGGTAAGGCTCGTCGGCAATAATATAAATTGCACGGCCTGTTTCCTGACTTTTTTTGTTAAGTAAAGATGCAAGCTTAACAATATCACATTCAGGAATTATAGCGCCTGTAGGATTGTTAGGCGAATTCACAATAATTGCCGCCGTATTTTTGTTTATTGCTTTGTCAAGTGCATCAAAATCGAGTGAAAAGTTTTCTCCCTTACCGAGCACTGCAACTGCTTTTGCGCCTGCATTTGCGCAAAATACGTTATACTCCGGGAAATATGGTGCCAAAAGAATTACCTCGTCACCCTCATTTACCACTGCTTTAAGTGTTGATGTAAGGGAAGCCGCCGCACCACAGGTAATGTAAATGTTTTTTGCGGCAGCATTAAAGCCAAAACGGATTTTAATGTTTTGGGCTATCTGCTCACGCACGGGCATTGCACCCTGTGCAGAGGTATAACCGTGAAGTGCAACACTGTCGCCCGACTCTACCAATTCTTTTATTGTGTCATCAACAAGCTTTGGTGCGGGTATGCTTGGGTTACCAAGGCTAAAGTCATAAACGTTTTCGGCCCCTATTTGTGCCTTGCGTTTTAGCGAGTATTCAAAAATTTCTCTTATTACCGAGGGTTGATTTCCAAGGTCTGCCATAGCTTTATTAATCATAGTTTCACATCTCCTATTAAAGTAAAAAAATCCGCCAACACAATAAGTGCATTTTTATGCACAAACGGTTGCGGACTGTCTTAATTTTCAATTTAAGGGCAAATTAGTTTGCTTTCTTAAAAGAGGTAAGACAGTCCTGCTTAAAGTAATAAAAATAAAAGTTATTATTAAAAAGCATAGTTTTGTCTCCTCTCTAAAGTATATGAAAGATTTTACTCCTATTTTTAGCTTTTGTCAAGAAAAAATCGGTGCTTTATGCAAGTTTTATTCATAAAACACCGATTAATTTAAAAGTTTATTATGTTTTTTACTTCTTCGGGAGCAACACCGTAAACAAATGCCAACTCGTTATACAGCAACATTTCTGCTTTTCTGAGTATCTGTTCATCACTTATGTTAAGTTTTTTATTGTTTTCACGTCGGCTGTCTCTTTCTTGGCGGATTGTTTTTATAAGCGATATTAATTTTTCACGGTCGTTACTTGAAAGTACGGTTTTATACAATTCACGCTTCTGATTTTCAGAGATTGTCTTTATAATATCTATGCCGTCTGTTTTACAAATTAATTCGTCTGCCTGAGTTTTGGTTAAAACACTCTGCATTTTTGCAGTAAGTGTTGCATTTTCTACAGGAACAAAAACTGCTGTATTATCATTGAAAATCGGTTTTAAAACGTAATATTCAATATCGGTTTTGCCAATAGTCTTTGTGTCAAACCCATCAATTTTACAAATACCCTGTGCACCGTAAACTACAACGTCGCCTATTTTAAGCAAGTCATTCACCCCTTTGATACTGTAATTATAGCATTTTTTAAAATAAAATAACATAGGCATTCTTAACAAAACTTTTACCCCTTTGTCTTGTAAAATTTAACCAAGCAAATTGGAATTTGACTTTTTATACTTAAAATGTTATATTAAATTAAAGAACAAATATAAATGAGGGTTTTTATGAAAATTTTTAAACAACTTACTTCAATCGCTCTTTGCCTGATTTTATGTACGTTTATGTGTACTACGGTTTTTGCCGCCGCAAAGCCCAGTTTAAAAATTTCTGATGCATCTGCTTCGGCCGGTCAGGAGGTTACTATAGACGTATCTTTAAGCGAAAATCCCGGCATTATGGCAATGGCATTTTCGATTACTTATGACAATTCACAATTCACTTTTGTTGATGTAACCAAAGGTTTTGTAAGCACCCCAACATATAAAGATCACAGTGATAAAGGCTATGTTGCATTCTCTATTTCAGAGACCAGCGACAAAACAACCGACGGCACCATAATATCACTTAAGTTTAAGATAAAAGATAATGCAAAGCCCGGCAAATACGCAATAAAGCTTGGCAACTCCAACTATGAAAAGTATGGCAATAAAATTGACAATTGCTTTTCTAATTCAAAAGAGGTATTGATTGTACCTACCATAACTGCCGGTAGCATAACAGTAGAAGGCGAATGTGATAAAGTAGGTCACAGTTACGGTGATTGGTCGGTTTCAAAAGCGGCTACCTGTACCGAAGACGGCCTTAAGTCACGCACCTGCTCACGCTGCGGCAATGTTGAAGAAGTCGTTTTGCCACGTTGCCATCAACTTGAAGAAGAGTGGACAGTAGACAAAGTCGCTACCCCTGAAGAAAACGGTATTATGTCACGTCACTGTAAAGTCTGCGGTGAACATTTTGAAGAAATTATATTCACCTACGACGAAGTTACTGACAGCAATAAAGACAACCCTTCGTCAGAAAGTGACACTTCGAGCAATAGTAACCCACAGGGTGAACAAACGTCATCAACAACCGGTTCTACAAGCAGCACTACAAATAAAAAGCCCGGTATAAATAACACCGTTGGCGCAAAAAATCCACTTGAAGCAGTCGAGGACACAAAGGATTATCAGGATAAACTTAATGCCCAAAAACTTGAATCCAATAGCGCTGCTTCTGACTCGCAAGTAAACACAACAGGAACGCTCGGCAAAATTTCTTCATTTTTTGCTAGCCCTGTCGGCATTATTTTAATTGTTGTTTTCGTTTTGCTTTGTGTAAGTATCATTGTTTTTGGCATAATACTTATAATTATGAACAACAAAAAATCTAAACAGTAAAAATGATTAAAATTAAACACCCACGTTGAAAACGTGGGTGTTTTTTATTATTCCATCCAAGAAACAAAATGTCGTGCGCCTGAGTAATCCTCATACCAATTGTAATTGTAATGGTTACCCTTAAACTCAAACTGTGAAGGCACTGCGGTACGTGTCCAATCACAAATTGTAGCGTAATCTTCGTATTTTATGCTATCGGCAATGGCAAAAATTTCTTGCAGTCTTTTTTCTTCCCTGTTGTCTAATATTCCCGGTGTTACGGAAGCAAATGTAGCCGAACCGGTAATTGCCGCCATTTCTAAAAAGTCAAAGTTTAATTTTTTAGAAACCTTTTCGGTAAATGCCGCACAATCGGGGTCGGTTTTAAAGAATGCATTATTTTGTGGAGCACGCATCATAGAGTGAACACCAAAACGTCGTGTAAACTCAAAATGTCGACCGCTTGTGTCATTTCCGCTTCGCTGTATTTGGTGGATACCGGCGGCAAGATGATTTACCGTGTTACAGCCCATTACAAGTGTGTCACCCGCCGCATCTTGCACAAGTTTGTAAAAATCTTTTACTATTTGCGCATTTGTTTTGCTTTTGTCATAAAAATGCTTTGGCATTTTATCAGAAAGGGTTGCTCCAAACAAATCAAAGAACGAAAAATCGTGCTTTATCATATCAAAGCCCCACTTTGTGAGTCTGTTTACATCTTCATAAATCTTCTGCTTTGAAAACTCGTGCGTTGGGTCCATAACAATACCGTTCGGATTATAAGGACTATTGTAAACCGCCTCGGCAGGCAGATGTGATAGTGTAAGTAGTAAACGAATCCATATACCCGCACGGCAATCAAGGGCGTGTATTTTTTCAGCGGTAGCCTGCATAGAATCAAAATTTTCGTTAGTTAAATTCCAAGGTCCACCGTTGTATTTACCCTTTGCGTGCGCTATCTGCCAACCATCATCAATGGTCATAAACGGACGATTTTTAAAGCCTTTGGTAAGAAAGCTTAAAAACTCTGCCTCTTTAAGTACAACCTTTTCTTCTATAGCGCCGTATGCCCAATACCAATTGTTAAGTCCGTAAATCGGAGTTGTAGGAATATTTGGCTTATCGCACATAAGCTTACAAAACTCGTGTGCCGCTTTATACATATCTTCACCCGCAATACCCTTACGGCAAACCACCTGCGCACACAAAAGCTGTTCACAGCTAATACCGCCCGAACCGTTTCTTACGTCAAGCAATAGTGTTATACCAAAGGGATCGGCATACCAAAAGGCAAAGCTGTTGCATCCGGTCTTTACACCGTAGCCGTGCAGACACTCACCGTCATTGGTATAAAAATACCACGGCATCTCATAATGCGGTAAAAAAGAATGCCATAGCACGTCGTCGGTCTGACTACGTACAAGTGAGTCACCAAGCAGTGAGTTAACATCAGAAATATCACCGTTAAAACGCAATTTAATATATTTGACCTCATCACCGTTGGGATAAAGCATTATATTTAAAACTCCGTCGCAAGCAGTACACTCTACCTTAGCACGTGTATTGTTAACCGCTCCTTTTTCTTCAAACCTAAAGGGAGAATTTTCGGTCTGAATTTTTATGTCATCAGGTTGTCTTATAATATCAAGAAAAGTATTTTTCAAATAGCACACCGCCCATTAATTATATAGTATTATAATAACTTATTTAAACGATATTTTCAACAAAAAAATAAAGCCGATATTTATCGGCTTTATAAATTATATATTTTTCAAAATTGTATCTGCTATTATTTGGGCATATTTTTTACAATTATCAGTATCTTCACACTCAACCATAACACGTACAACAGGTTCTGTGCCGCTTTTTCTAAGTAAAACCCTCCCTCTACCGTTTATCTTTTCTTCTGTTTGTTTTATGGCATTCAACACATTCTCATTTGTCATTGCAGCATCCTTGTCGGTAACCCGTACGTTTTTTGTAAACTGAGGATATAAAAATACCGGTTCTGCCAGTTTTGAAAGTGTAAGCTTTCTATCACACAATTCTTCGGTAAGCATAATGGCGGTAAGAAGTCCGTCGCCTGTTGTTGCATACTTTTTGAGTATAATATGACCCGACTGCTCACCGCCAAGGTCATAGTCCTTTTGTTGCATTCGTTCATATACAAAACGATCCCCTACGGTAGTAAGCTCGCAGTTTATGCCCTCTCTTTTAAGGCTGTTCACAAAACCGCTATTGGACATTATCGTTGCAACCACCGTGCTATTTGACAGCATTCCTCGAGATTTAAGACGACAGGCTAAAATATACATCATTTTGTCCCCGTCTACCACGTTTCCTTTCTCATCAACGGCGATACAACGGTCACTGTCTCCGTCAAAGGCAAACCCTATATCAAGACGCTTTTCACAAACCAGACGACATAAATTTTCAATATGTGTTGAACCGCAATTTTCGTTAATATTGGTTCCACTCGGATTATCACCTATAACATACACCTGTGCTCCAAGTGCTTCAAATACAGCACGTGCTATGCTCCATACCGCACCGTTTGCACAATCAAGGCCTATTTTTAAATGCTTATACGAATGCGAAGCCAAGGAAATAAGATAACCTACGTATCGATTTCTGCCCGAAACGTAGTCAACTATTTTACCGATTTTTTCTCGTTTTGCAAAGGGTAAATCATCGCCATTTATGCCCAGATTTTCAAAGTTACCGTCAATGTATTCTTCTATAAGACGGGTTGCATCGTCGTCAAATTTTTCGCCGTAACGGTTAATAAGCTTTATTCCGTTATCATAAAAAGGATTGTGGGAAGCAGTAATCATAATGCCACAATCAAATCCCTCGGTTCTTACAACGTATGATACGCTCGGCGTAGTGGTAACGTGCAATATATATGCATCGCCACCCGAGGCAATAATACCTGAACAAAGAGCATATTCAAGCATATAGCTTGAACGGCGTGTATCCTTACCGATTACGATTTTCGTTCCAGCTTTGTTGTTTGATTTGCAAAGCTCAGAGCCAAAATACCACCCTAAAAATCTACCTATTTTGTATGCGTGTTCGGCGGTCAAATCTATATTCACTTCTCCTCTGAAGCCATCCGTACCAAAATACTTATTACTCATATAATAAAACCTTCTTTCGCAATATATTATGCGAAAAAAGGAGCAGTAAATACAAAAAAGAGCCAAAATCTTTTGGCTCTTTTAATATTTGTTTATTCTTCTGTGTTTGCAGAAATTTTTCCGTAAAGCGGAATGTCGGTATCACGTTTTGGTTCACGTGCAGGTGTGTTTGAAACCACGTTTGACGGTTTGCGACCACCACGTGAGTTTCTGCGACGGTTGTCGTCACGGCGTGGCATATTGGGTGTGCCACCTTCGGGGAAGATAACAACACGACGGTTTTTGCCTTCACCGATAGAAGCCGAGCTTACACCCTCAATTTCCTGAACTGCAGTATGAATAATGCGACGTTCATATGCGCTCATTGGTTCAAGCGCACGATTACGTGAATTGCGTTTTACCTGTTCTGAAACACGGCCGGCAAGTGAAATTAGAGTTTGCTCACGTTTTTCACGGTAATCACCGATATTGAGTGTCACCTTAAAATATCCGCCGGAGTTGTTTGCCGCAAGGCTTACAAGATGCTGAAGTGCATCAAGTGTTTCGCCACGGTGACCAATTATAACGCCAAGGCCTTCGCCGTCAAGCACAATAAGTGCGCCGCCATCACGAACTGCCGCCTTAATTTCAATGTTTTCACAACCAAGGTCTTTAAGAATTGCATTAAGATATGCAATTGCCTTGCCTGTAGGTGAGTTTGCATCTATAAGTGACTGGTCAACCAATTCGGGTTGCGCCTTTTCTACCTTTGGTTCTGCTTTTTTAGGCTCTTGCTTTTCTGCCTTTGCCTTTTTTTCTGCTTTTGGAGCATTTTCAACCTTTTTAGCAGGCTTGTTGTTCTTTTTGCCGGGCTTGTCGGGGCGTTCTACGTAGGCCTTTACCTCAGCCTGTGCGCCGCCAAATAAACCCAATACCTTCTTTTTGGGAAGTGATATTATTTCAAACTGTACATCTTCTTCTATTTTAGCGCCAAGTCGCAATATGGCGTCTTCTTTTGCTTCGTCAACTGTACTACCGAAGCCAATTGCTTCTTTAATCAAGAAAGTGTCCTCCTAATATATTACTCGTCAGTTTTACTGAATTTTTCCAACTGTTTTTTCTCAAAATCACACTGTGTGGCAAGCTCCTTAGCACGCTCACGTGCAAGCATTTTGTTAGGACCGTACCAAAGCTGTACGCCCGACTGAATAAGACCACCTATAAGTGAAGAGCATATCCAGTAAAAACCAACACCACCGGGCAAACCAAAACCGATAAAGAGTGATATAAGCGGCATCATAAGCATCATACCTGCCATAGAAGGTGCATCGGGGTTGTTGATTTTATTAACACGCATTGAAATAAGGCTTGATATAATCTGTGCTGCAAACGCACCAATTGGTATAAGCCATAAAAGTTGGAATCCTTCAACAACATTAATGTTGAATTTTGGTGTCTTTGTAAGGTCTAATTCTTCAATACCAAAAAGCTTATAATTTATGTTAGCTTCCTTATCTTTTTCGATAATTTTGGTATATGAAGCTTCTATTTCTTTATATTTTTCCTCAGATAAAACCTGCTTTACAACGTCAGGATTGTTTCTTACAATATTTGTAAGCATAAGGTCAGCGTTGGTGTTTCTTTCTCCCCAACCGGCTTCCTCAAGTATTATCTTACACTCATTGTATTTTGCTTCGTCTGTTTCTTTATATCCCTTCATCGTTTCTGTAATAGCAGTATTTACGGCATTAATATCTGCCTTGTTTGCGCCTGCCATATAAGTAAAAGGAGACATAATAAGGGTATAGATACTCATCATAAGCATAAGACGTATAATCATTGGCAAACAACCGCCCGCCATAGAAACGCCTTCTTGTTGGTAAAGCTCCTGCTGAGCCATAGCCATTTTTTGTCTGTCGTCGCCATACTTTTTCTTAAGCTCGTCAAGCTTTGGCTTGATACGCATCTGCTGAACAGAGGATTTCTGACTTTTAATGCTAAGTGGAATTAAAACAACGTTTACAAGTAACGTAAACAAAGCAACCGCAGCGGCAAAATCATTGCCCATTATATTTGCAAAAAAACTAAGCACATATCCAAGCGGTTTATTAATTATATCAAAAAGTCCTTGAAACATACTTAATAACCTTCCTAATTTTTATGTTTTTTTGGCGGCACAGGATCATATCCGCCCTTGCACAGTGGATTACACCTCAAAACCCTGTAAACAGATAACAACAAACCTTTAAATGCGCCGTGAATGGTAATAGCCTCTATCGCATAGGATGAACAGCTCGGTGTAAAACGGCAACAAGGTATTTTATGAGGTGAAATGTGTTTTTTGTAAAAATTTATAAGCCATAAAAGTAATCGGCTTATGGGATTTTTTATTCTACCCATAGTTTTTGTTTTTTTAGTTGTCTCGCCATATTAGCGGCAACAATATTACTCTTTGTGTTAAGTATTCGTGTGCGGGCAACCACAACAAAGTCATGCCCTGTGGGAATGTGCGGTGCGCACTCATCAAAAGCCGCTGTTATAACACGCTTTGCACGGTTGCGGTTGACTGCAGTACCAATTTTTTTGCCTGCGGTGATACCAAGGCGCAATTCGTCTTTTTTGCCTTTAACAACGTAAAGCACATATTCGGGCGCAACAAAAGCAACCCCTCGCTTATAGGCACGATGAAATTCCCAATTCTGTTTTAGTTTTGTGTAGGCTCTCATAACATCACCTGACTACACACTGGTTTTGCATAATAATACTTATAACGACTATCGAACGTGGAAATATAAAAATTTCCACTTCCAACAATACTTATAAAAGTAAAAGCCACCCGGAAGTGGCTTTTTCTTTAGTAAGATAACTGCTTTCTTCCTTTTGCTCTACGGCGAGCCAAAACTTTACGACCATTGGCTGTAGCCATTCTCTTAAGGAAACCGTGTTCTTTTTTACGATGTAATTTCTTAGGCTGATAAGTTCTTTTCATTATTACTAACCTCCTTGTCCGAGATATAAATATTACATATCAAAATTTATGTGGGGCAAAATACCCCTTATAGATATGGATTATAACCCAAACAATCAAAAAAGTCAATATAAAAGTATGTTTTTCGGATAAAAAAATTATCCCCTCTTGATTTTTAGACAACGTTATGATAACATATGTGTAGCAATTGGGGGCGTAGCTCAGCTGGGAGAGCGCTTGAATGGCATTCAAGAGGTCAAGGGTTCGATCCCCTCCGTCTCCACCACGAAAAAAGTCACTTTTGTCTACTGACAAAGGTGACTTTTTTCAATGATATCCGTTCCTTGGCACGAACGGGTGATATATCTTCGATATGATATCGCTCTGCGAGCGATGATATATGCCTGCGGCATATGAAGGAACGGATATTATATCATGCTTGCGTAGCAAGTATATCATATAGCGTCAGCGATATATCATTTGAAATCGTTAAAATACAGGTAATCGTTAAATTATAACTATAATCGTTAATTTAGTAGGGTAATCGTTGAAATATAAGTCAAATCGTTGAAAGATTAGAGCTTTTATGGTATAGTTATTTTAGAGAGGAGGAATCTATATGACATTTGAGTATGCAGTATACTTTAAACTTTTGTTGTTGTGCGGATATAATGATGAACTACAGAAATATATTAACAATGCTCTTATTGAACAGAACCCTCTTTCTGATATTGTATTAGAATTATCAACATCAAGTAGCGATGATAAGAAAATGCTGTCCATATTAAACGAATATCTTTTGCAAATAAAAGATACCGATATTGACTACGATAAAACAGTGTTTGAACTTGTGATGTCATTCCTAAAAACAAAATACTATGAAGAGTCTATGCCGATGGCAGAAATCACAAGCTTGATGTACAAATTAGCAGTTTACACAGAACGCTATTTCGATGAACCTTGGCATACTATGTATTTTATGGGTGATCTTTTTGATGAGGCTGAATCCGGCTACATCGATCAAAAAGACTATCAATGCAAATTTACTGCGTTTTTGAATGAAGGTATTTGTTTTTGTGATTACCCTCCTGCTCAGGCGAAAGAATCCATTCTCAAAAAGATTCTTAGGAAGATTCGGGATAAAAAGTGATTTGCACCCCCTAATCTAAAATGCACCCCCTAACCTCAAAAGGGGGGTGCATTTGTATTAAAATTAGGGTTAGTCTTCAGTGGTAAGCTGCCACACCCAATCCGTCCAAGTTTGTGCAAATCTAAGGTTTGCACCACGGGACGTGAGTTCGGGTACTGTGCGGTATGCTACACCAAACAAAGACCTACCTTTACGGTAGGTCTTTGTTATTTTTATTATTCGCTTTTAAATACGTCGTTAAGATAAATGTTGTACATAATCTTTGCCACTTCACAACGTTGTGCATTGCCTTGTGGCACAATGGTTGTATTTGTTTTACCGCTTATAACACCCTTTTCCAACGCCCAAAGAACAGGTGATTTTGCAAAAGACGATACGTTTTTATAGTCTCTGTAGCGGCTTGATACTATGTTTTGTCTGTTGCTGCTATAGCTTGAATCATAGCCCTTATAATCGGCATATCGGTAAAGGAAGGTTACAAGCTGTTCACGGGTTACCTTGTCACCTACACCAAATTTACCGTTTTGGTATCCTGTAACAATGCCGTTTGCAGCGCCCCAGTTAACCGCCGCTTCATAATAACTGTTGCGACTTACGTCGGAAAACTTCCAGCAATCATAATTATATTCTTCAAGCTCTACTCCATCAAGACGAGCAAGCATTACAAGAAAATCCTGTCGCTGTATTGAGTCACTTGTACCAAAGTTGCCGTTTTTGTAGCCGCTCATTATACCAGCGCCTACGGCGTAGGTTACGGCATCATTATACCATGCAGTTTTGCTTGTATCGGGGAATATGGTATAGCTTCTTCTGAACAAACTGTATCTTATAACAAAATTATAAGCAACAACAGTATAATTTTCGCCACTTACTAAAGGATATCCTCTTTTTTCGCTGTTATATTTTATAGCGTTACCGTTTTTATCATAAATTACGGCAATTGGTCCTTGTATGTTGGCTATTTCGTTTCGATCTGCGGTATTATCATAACTTACGATAATATCATACACACCCGTTTCACTAACGGTTACGTTGTCCCAAGTTACGTATTGCTCTTTGTCGGTATCATCGTCCTCGTTACCGCCCTCGTTACCACCTTGATTACCACCTTGATTACCGCCTTGATCGTCATCGTCTTCGGTTATTGCAACAAAAGGTATCTCGTTTTGATCGGCATATGTCTTTGCATATGAATCAGCATAGCCGTGGATTACAAGGTCGTTACAATCCTTAAATGTGTCCTGTCCTATGCTTGTAACGCTGGCGGCAATGGTTACACGAATAAGCTCCTCACAACCCCAGAAAGCCTTGTTGCCAATGTCTGTAACACCGTCGGGAATGGTCATATGTGTAAGGGAGTCGCAATCATAAAAAGCACTATCTTCTATAACGTCAACACTGCTTGGTATAGTCACGTTAATAAGGCTGTCGCAATTATAGAATGCACCCTCACCAACATTTGCGGTGCCGCTTGGAATTTCGTAATTAGTACTTGTTTTTCCTGCAGGGTAACATATTATTTCTGACATACTTCTGTTAAACAGCACCCCATTGTCTGAACGGTAACTGTCGCTATTCATATGCACATTTATTGCAGTAAGACCACCACAACCGTAAAAAGCACCCTGTCCTATGCTTGTAACACTTTTTGGAATAGAAATACTACCAAGGCTTGAACAATCGCAAAAAGCTGACTTGCCAATGCTTGTAACGGTGTCGGGTATTGTTATAGTGCTAAGGTCGTCACAGTATTTAAAGGCTTCGTCCCCTATGCTTGTAACCGTATAAACCTTTCCTTTGTCGGCAATTTTTTGCGGAATTTCTATCTGGGTTGCACTAAGCAGACAATCGGTAACCGATGCGGTTAAATTTTGCTTGTTAAGGGTATAGCTTAAAACATTTTTGTATCCGTAGTGCCACGTAGCATCTATGCAGTACTCGTTTTTCTCTTTAAAAGCAATGTTATAGCTTGACTGTCTTGAGCCGCTATAGTATACGTCGGTAATTTTTGAGCAATCATAAAATACCCAGTCACCTACGTCAAGCAATGACGCCGGTAGCGCTATGGTTGTAAGGTTTTTACAGCTTTCAAAAGCAAAATCACCTAAGCTTACTACGCTTTCACCTATAAACGCCGTTTCCAAACTTGTGCACTCTTTAAATGTAAATTTACCTATGCTACCAACCCCATCAGGTATAACAATACTTGTAAGGCGTGCACAATACCCAAACGCCATATCATATATATTTGTAACACTTTCGGGTATTGATACACTTACAAGATTATCACAGCCACCGAAAGCATATTCCCCTATCGTTTTAACACCGTCGGGTATGGTTACGCTTACAAGTCTATCACACTGATCAAATGACCAGTCACCTATACTTGTAACGGGATAACCGCCAAGTGTAGACGGAATGATTATATCGCCTTGTATGTTTTGATTAACATTACTTATATATGCTTCACCGTTTTCTATAAGATAGGTATAGTTGCCGTACGTAGCCGCACTTGCAGTAATGCTAAACGCACCCATAGGCACTACCGATACCAATAGTGCAATGATCGTTAAAACCGATACTAATTTTTTCATATTAAAAGCCTTCTTTCTTATTTGTTTCATCCTTTAAAATACGTCTTATTGTGCGTTCACTATAACCGTATTTTGTTGCTAATTGCTTAATGTTGGTGCCATTGTACTCACCGATTATCATATTATATATGTATTGCTTGCTATAAAACTCTACCGGAAAAGTTATCTGCTGGCCACGGTATTCTTTAAAAATTGTTTTGGCATTTTCCATACCGATAAGCTCGGTTATGTCCTTATATATACCGTTTATATACTCTTTTTCTGCTTTAAGCTTCAATCCAAACCTCACCTCGTATACGCAACCTTTCTACATAATATAATATTTTTTGTCGGACATATCCACACACAAAGGTCAATGACGTGCGTCCTTGTGTTTTGTCTTAACGTCGATCTTTTATTTTGTCCTACATTAATAAAGACGAAAAAAGATATAAAAATTACGAAAAATTATAAAAAAAATAAAAAAGACTTTCTAAAAAGAAAGTCTTTTTTTGTTTTTAATAGCTTTTATATTGTGAGCCGTCAGGCGTACAACAAGACAGCATAGTTGACGTATCATCAAAATAATATGCATATCCGTCGTCAAAGGCATATATACCTAATTCATATGCTATATCCGGATTTCCTTGGCAATACTCATTACACTGCAGTGTATAAAAGGTTGGTTCCGTGTATGTTTTTTCAGCAAAAAACGCACCGCCGCCAAAGTTAAAATAGTTATATATGTGACTGAATCCATTTATTGTTTTTTTAATTTCAAGGGTATTTAGGTCAAACTTAATAACCCTTTTATCAAGACCGTTTCCGCACAAATAAAGCGAACTGCCGTCTACACACATATTATTTATTCCGGCATTAAAGTCAAACTTTTTTATTACACTTTGTGTTCCGGAATATATATCATACGAACAAAGGGAGTTGCCGTTTACATAAATAAGCGAGTCACCGATTACCGTTTTAAGTCCAAAACCGTCGCCATTTTCAACAACTGTTGTAACCTCTCCCGTAATAAGATCTATCTGATACAATTTGTAATTTACATATATAGCAGGTGTGTCTGATATAGTACTAATATCAATAAACCACCCCATATTACCCCTGACCAAAAGATTATATGCCGGGTGTGAGCTTATTTGACGTCGGTTGGTGCCGCCTGTGTTCATACTCCAAATGCCACCGCTTGTGTAATAGATGGTGTCCCCTACTACGTTAAGACTGCTAACACCTGTATAACTTGACGTTTCATAAAGCTCCTGTCGGCAGCTACCGTCGGTTTTTACCTTTACAAGCCGTGTGAAGTTCTGCACGTAATAAAGCCAATCCCCCTGCTTTGCCACTTTTCCTGAAGATGCAACCGTGCTCGCCGTAGTACGCATCAGGTTGTTGGGATTATTGCCATAGGTATTTATAACCTGATAGCCATCATCTGCGGTATCACCCATAGGCATATATAGCGAACCACCTGTATACGATGAAGCGCCGCCACTTGACGTCATACTGCTACTGTTTGACGCTTGAAAAGATGAATCAAACCCAACCGTATCCTCTGTGTTGTTAATAAATCCAACGGCCCCGCTACCGCCGCTTTGGTTGTTTTGATAATAATATTCGGTTACGGTGCTTGTGTTGTTGCCTTGCGGCATTGATATAAAACGGCTCCAATCAATGACCGTTGCCGCTGTTACAGCAGAGGTAACCATAGATATTGCAACAATGGCAGATGCAATTTTTAAAATCATCTTTTTTTGCTGTGCCCGTATAATCTTTGCAACGGCAAGCTCTTTTTTGCCCTTTCCGTTTACAATACTGTCAAGTATTTGCTGTGCTACAGCAATACTTAAAAGAGAGGTACCTATAATATTGCGTATAGAAACGGTTATCATCGCCATAAAATTGCCGCTGTAGATTGTCTTGTCTATTCCATGTGCGTTAAGCTGAGCCTTTAGATTCTTTTTTGCTTTATTAAAACGACTGTAAACGGTGGTTACAGGCACACCCTGCATTTTTGCAATTTGTGAAATACGCATACCGTCATAGTAGACAAGCGATAACAGGTCAGATTCCTCGGGAGACATTTTTTTAAGCACTGCTTCAATATCAAGCGACACGTCTTTTTGGGTTTCATCGTCCTTTAAAAAGTCGGAATAATCCTCTTCAAAGGGAACATAGCTTTGAGCAAGGCTAATACGCACAAAATCACGTGCAGTATTTTTTGCAATTGCGGTAATCCAACTGTAATAGGCTTGGGGTGAATTAAGACGGCTTATGTTTTTATATACCTTAATAAAGGTCTCTTGCATTACGTCATAAACAGAATCATCATCGGCAATATACTGTCGCACAACAAAAAACACGTAACGGTAGCTTTGCATATAAAGCTTTGAAAAAGCCTTTTTATCGCCATCCATAGCTTTTTGTATTAACTCAGAGTTTTCAGGCAGAGAATTTTTTGCATCGTTGCAATTTACCGTGTTGCCCTGCAGGTCAAACAGTTCAAATTTTTTCTGCGGTACAATTTCTTCCTCGCTGTCCCAAAACTCTATATCTTGTTTTTGGCCGTTTATGTCCCTCACCTCGCTTTGTATATAAAACATTATACCTTTAATTAAATCATTTTTCAACAAGGAAACTTGACTTTGTATGTGTCAAGTTTTATCGTCACTTGACTTTTTGTGTGCTGTGTTATAAAATCTACTTGTTGTAAAATTATATCCTTTAGGAGTGTTTGCATGGAAAAATCAAGTTCGGTAAAGGGCAAAATTATTGCAATAATTATATCGGCTGTTGCCGCACTGCTTGCAGTAGCATTAGTGTTGGTTTGTGTTTTTAACCCGCCACATATTTTGGTGCCGTCAAATAATGCTGTGTCCGAAGATACAAGTAGTTTAGCATCTGACCTTGTTTCAAGCGAAGCACCTATGCCCGACTTTGATATCACCCTTTCTTTTGCAGGCGATATGATTCTTGCAACCAATAAGGATACCTATTATCAGGGCTGCTTTAACGACTATGCCGAAAGTCATGACCCCGATTATTTTTTAGAAAAGGTGCGTCCTGTTTTTGCGGCTGATGATTTTACCATTGTAAATCTTGAAAACGTATTAAGCGACCGACCGCTTAACGCTGTTTATAAAGACTACTCCCCTGCGTTTTGGTTTATGTCAAAGGCAACTAACGTAAACATATTGTCAAACTCAAGTGTCGAAGGCGTGTTAATTGCCAACAATCATATAAGAGATTACGGTGAAGAGGGCTACAACGACACGGTTGATGCTATAAACAATTCGGGTATGCTTTACGGTGACGAAAGCAAAATAATGTATTTTGAAAAGAACGGTTACGTAATAGCAGTTATATGCCACGGTTTGTGGGGCGAATATCAGGCAAACAGCATAATAGAGCTTATGAAAACTGCCGAAGAAAAATCCGATTACCAGGTTGTTATGTTCCACGGTGGCACCGAAAAAATCCACGCTCCTGAGGAATGGAAACGCCGTGCCGCACACAAGCTTGTTGACAACGGTGCCGATTTGGTAGTAGGCGGTCACCCACACGTACTACAGCCACGTGAGGTGTATAACGGTGTTGAGATTGTATATTCAATAGGCAATTTCTGCTACGGCGGTCATAGACGTCCCGAAAACCGAACGGTAATTTACCAGATGAAGCTTACTATTGATAAGGATATGAACCTTAAAGCAAGCGCTTCTAATATGATACCGTGCTACGTGTATACCGGTGATATTAACAATTTCCAACCTGCAATAATTGAAGACAGTGACCCCATAAAACAACGAATTCTTGATTTTATGGACGGCAAAATTGATTCCCCCGTATAAAATAAACCCCGCTTTAAAGCGGGGTTTTAATTTATGCTTTTATTGTTATATTAAGCGGTTTTTGGGCACTTATAGGGAAGGTTAAGTGCTTATACTGGAATCCGCCTACGGGGTGGAAATGCCTTTTTTCGCCGTCGGGCGTTACTGAACATTCACCGTCAAAGGATACGGATAAAATATCTTTAAATATAACTTCATTTTCTTTTACTGCTACGCTGTCGCCCTTTTGACTAATAATGGGCAAAATGTATTCGCTGTCTTTGTTTGAAAGAATATTAATTTTAACACAATCAGCGCAAAACTCATACCTAATTTCAAAACCGCTTTGCTCACTCTTTGCGGTAATTGTATAGTCGTTTTGCTTAAGCTCTACAGTTTTATCGGTATCGGATGAACCTATTCGTGCCGTAGCACAAACCTCTTCATCAACGTGACGCACGATTTGCATATTCATAGGCTCGGTTGTAACAAAACGGTACATTGTTGCCGCCATAACTGCGCCGTATTTTTTGTTCCAAAGCATGCTTATAGCGCCGCCGCCCGTTTCACTGCAAGAATAAATATGTGTATCACAAGCGTTAACTGTAGCAACAAAATCGCCCTTTGTAACGGTGTAAAGATAACCGTTTTGGTAAGATTTTACGCCGTCTGCTTCACGAGGCAAAATGGCATGCTCGCAAGTTTCAAACTCGTCACCCATTTCAAGATAGAGCACAGCCAAAGATTTCACCTTATCAAATGCGTGATGTATACAGGCAGGCTCATCTGCCGAATGATACATAGGTCCGCCATAAAGTCTGCCATCTACGGTACAGTTTTCTAAAAGCTCAACGTTACGACGAACTGCCTTTGCAATAACAGGATTATCCTTTGCCACGTAAACCAAGCCTTCATGCATACCATCACTGGTGCGGCTACCCCAATAGGTCCATTTGTTTTGACGAGTGCCCCAACTGTTATCTATTGCGCCATCGGGCAGTAAAAAGCCCAAATGGTCAATGGCACGGTCGGTATAATATTTAATCTTTTCATCGTCATTCATCCACAATGCGTGCAGTACAAGAAGCGGAATTGACTCTTCAAGATTGTAACCCATATCAATAAAATGACAGCCCTTTGCCGTTGTGCCGTCAAGCGGTTTGCCCTCGCCAAAGAACAGACCCTCTTTGTCAAAATGGGTACGGCAAAACTGCTCTTGCTTTATAGCATTATCCAAAAACTTTTGCTCGCCTGTGTAGTTATAAGCAAATGCAAACATTGCCGCCGCACCTGCGTTATAGTTTATGTGGGGGCCTGCTTTTTCGCACCAGCCGATTGATGCGGCAGCACGACGGCGGAAGATGGCATCCCATTTAGTAAATGTCTCTTTGTCTAAAACATCGTGAAATCTATGTAAGGTTTCGCCAAGCATAAGACAGGTGAAAATATTGGTACCCTTCCAACGATTTGCAAGGTCGTTACGGTAATCATCATTTTCTGAAAGAAGATTGTACTCGGTCCAATCTATAAGTTTTTTTGCCGCCGTTAAATATTTTTCGTCGCTTGTATCCCTATATAAAAGCACAAGCGGTAAAACCATATCGGCACATCTGCCGTGCACAACAGCACAACCGGGGCAAACAATAGCACCGTCAAGCAGTGGGTCGGGCAAAGACAACTGTGTTTTAAGTAGCTCGTCACACCAATCCTTCATTAAATTATAGACTTTATTCTTAAAACTCATAATATCACCTGTTTAAAAGTCGTTTTACTAATTGTAACACAAAAAAATGCAGATAGCAATTGCTATCTGCATTAAATTTTAAATTGTTAAATTGCTGTTTCAAGAGCAATCTTAAGCATATTTTGGTCAAATTGCTTTTTCATTTGAAGTGCTTCTTCTATATCGTAGTTTACAACCGAACTACCCTGATATGCTACAACACGGTTACCCTTGCCCTGATTCAGCAATTGAACGGCCTCATAACCCATTTGGGTTGCACGAAGTCGGTCACGGAGTGTGGGGTTACCACCACGTTGAACGTGACCCAAAATAGTAGCACGAGAATCAACACCGGTGCCTGCCATAATTTGCTTGGCAATTTCTTCTACACCGCCAACACCCTCAGCAACAATAACGATAAAGTGCTTTTTACCATTGCTTTTAGTGGTGTTGATTTTATTAATAATACGCTCAATGTTTACAGGAACCTCAGGCACCATAATAGCAGTAGCGCCAACAGCAATACCTGTTTGAACCGCAATGTAACCTGCGTGTCTGCCCATAACCTCAATAACACTGCATCGGTCGTGTGACTGTGCAGTATCACGGATTTTGTCTACCATTTCCATAGCGGTATTCATAGCGGTATCAAAACCTATAGTATATTCTGTGCAAGCAATGTCGTTATCAATTGTGCCGGGTACACCAATACAGGGTACGCCGTGGCGTGAAAGCTCAAGAGCTCCACGGAACGAACCGTCACCACCGATTACAACCAAGCCTTCAATGCCATGTCTTTTACAGGTTTCAACAGCCTCTAACACGCCCTCTTCTGTTCTGAACTTAGGGCAACGAGCTGTATAAAGCAAGGTGCCGCCACGATTTATAACGTCAGAAACCGAACGGGCATCCATATCAAAAATATCATCTTCAATAAGACCGGCATAACCACGTCTTATACCTTTAACTGTCATACCAAGCGAAATAGCAGTTCGCACTACGGCACGTACCGCAGCGTTCATACCCGGCGCATCGCCGCCGCTTGTTAAAACACCAATAGTTTTCATTTTGCTATCATCTCCAAAATATATGCCAAACCATTATACACCATTAATTTTAAAACTGCAACCATTTTTTTACTTTAGCACCAGTTTAACGTTGTTTTGACCTAAGACAGCACACAGTTTATCAGTAAGCGCATTTGTTGGATTAACCTTTAACCTGTCGGGTGCCATAATACGTTTACCGCTATCTTCACAAACAATTATAACGTCGCTATCACCCTTATGTTTTGATAAAATGTCACAAACTTTGTTAAATTCGGCAGAATTAAGACTTGGAATTTTGAGATAAAGGGTTGCCGTTTTATCACTGTTTTGTACATTTTCGGGCACTGTTTCAACCGATTCACAAATAAACTCGGGATCACGGTCCTCTCGCTCGCTTACCTTACCGTTTATTATCACGATATTACCCGGTGACATTAATTCACGGTATTTTGCAATTGTTGCAGAAAAGGCAATAACGTCAATAAGACCCGAGGTATCCTCAATGGTTGTATAGGCTATTGTGTTTTTGTTTTTAAGCTGCTTTAATTTAATTTCTCCCAATATGCCCACAACGCTAACACGCTTACCGTCGCCCACTTTTTTGGAATTTATTTTGGCAATCGGTACAAATCTTGGATTGCCGGCAAAGGTGCGATAACTGTTCATCGGATGACCCGATAAATACATACCTGTTACCGCCTTTTCCATAGCAAGTAATTCTGATTTGGGCATCTCGTCAATGTGGATTAGTTCAAGCGTGTTGCTACTGCCGCTATCGCCAAAAAGGTCAAGCTGACCTTCACCCGAAAAGCGTTTTGTCTCATCAACCACCGACAATACCTTATCAATATTGTACAACATTTTGCGGCGATTATCCTCCAAATCGTCCATAGCACCGCTTTTTATAAGGCCTTCAAGCGCACGACGGTTAAAACTGCGGCTATAGTTACGTGAACAAAAATCATATAGCGACGTGTATTTTCCGTTTTCACGTTCTGCTATAAACTGATTTATAAGGTTAGAACCCAAGTTTCGCACCGCAAGCAAACCGAAGCGAATATTTTTTCCGTTTGAAGTAAAGTTTTCACAACTCTCATTTACAGACGGAGGTAATATTTTTATGCCAATACGTTTACACTCGTCGGTGTATTGGGCAATTTTTGCCGGGTAATCCAAAACACTGGTAAGCAGTGCTGCAAAATATTCGGTTGGATAGTGGCACTTTAAATATGCCGTACGATAGGCTACAACTGCATATGCTGCCGCATGAGATTTGTTAAAAGCGTAGGAACTAAAGGCAGAAATCTCATCAAACAATTTTTCTGCCACCGCTTCGCTTACTCCACGGTTTACGGCACCGTCGCAAATAACGTTACCGTCAGCATCCTTTTCGCCATAGATAAAAGCCGTACGTTCACGTGCCAAAACGTCGTGCTTTTTCTTTGACATTGCACGGCGCACTATATCTGCTCTACCCAAGGAATATCCCGCAAGACTACGAAATATCTGCATTACCTGCTCTTGATAAACAATACACCCATACGTTACGTTTAGTATCGGCTCTAAAAGAGGAGTATCATATTTTACATCCTGCGGGTTATGTCGGTTGTGTATATAACGTGGGATAGAGTCCATAGGGCCCGGACGGTAAAGCGAAATAATTGCAATTAAATCTTCAAGCGTTTCGGGACGGAATTTTCGCATTACACTTTTCATTCCGTCAGACTCAAACTGAAACACGCCGTCGGTAAAGCCTTCACCCATCATTTTAAAGGTGTCACTATCGTCAAGCGGTATTTGCTCGATATCAAATTTTGGGTCAGTTTTTCTTATATCCTTTTGTGTATCCTCAATGACCGTAAGGTTGCGAAGACCCAAAAAGTCCATTTTTAACAGACCCAACTCATCAAGTGTTGTCATTGGGTATTGTGTTACAACCGAATCATCGTTTGTAGCAAGCGGAACATAATCGCTTACCGGTCGGTCAGATATAACAACGCCTGCGGCATGGGTAGATGCGTGTCGTGGCATACCCTCCAGCTTTATTGCCATATCTATTAAATCTTTGGTAAGCTTATCTCCGTCATATAAGCTTTTAAGCTCTTTTGATATATCAAGCGCCCTTTCAAGCGTCATATCTATAGACTGCGGGATAAGTTTTGCTATTTTATCGCAGGTAGCATACGGAATATCCATAGCACGACCTACGTCACGCACTGCGGCACGAGCCGCCATAGTTCCAAAGGTTACAATCTGCGCCACGTGGTCTGCTCCGTATTTATTTGTAACGTAATCTATAACCTTGGGTCTGTTAACATAGCAAAAATCTACGTCAAAGTCGGGCATAGATACTCGTTCCGGATTTAAAAAACGCTCAAAAAGAAGGTTGTACTTTATTGGGTCTACACCGGTAATTCCTATGCAATATGCGGCAAGACTACCCGCACCCGAGCCTCGTCCGGGACCTACCGGAATGCCGGCATTTTTTGCATAATTAATAAAATCCCATACTATGAGATAGTAGTCTACATATCCCATCTTGTTTATAACCGACAGTTCATATTCGAGTCGGTCTATAACGCTTTGTTCGGGATTATTGCCATAGTTTTTATAAAGTCCGTCATAACACTTACGGCAGAAAAATTCATAGTGGTCCTCTCCACCGGTATCAAAAAACGGTAGCTTTATCTTACCGAACTGAAACTCCACGTTACATCGGTCGGCAATTTTTTGTGTGTTTTGTATTGCATCATCAAAACCCGATAACGCCTGACGCATTTCGGCCTCGCTTTTAAGATAAAACTCTTCTGTCTTAAATTCCAGCGCATTTTGCTCACCAATTTTACTTCCCGTTTGTACGCAAAGCAAAACCTTGTGCATAAAACTGTCATCTTTATTAGGGTAATGCACATCATTGGTGGCAACCATTGGTATTCCTGTTTCACGTGATAGCTTTTGAATATAGGAATTAACTGTTTGTTGTTCGGCAATGCCGTGATTTTGCACCTCTAAAAAGAAGTTTTTTTCACCAAAAAGGTTTTTGTACCAAAGTGCAGTATCACGTGCCTTGTCATAATTGCCGTCCATTATTGCACGTGGAATCTCACCCGCAAGGCAGGCCGACAGGGCAATAAGCCCCGTGTGATATTTTTCAAGCAGTTCACGGTCTACTCTGGGTCTTGTATAAAATCCGTCGGTAAACCCAAGTGATACCAATTTTATAAGATTTTGGTATCCCTCGTTATTTTCGCAAAGTAAAACAAGATGGCTATAATTTCCATCAGGTTGTTTTTGCTTGTCAAAACGACTGCCGGGCGCTACATAAACCTCACAACCGATAATGGGTTTTATTCCCTTTTTCTTTGCCGCTTTATAAAAATCAATCGCACCGTACATAACACCGTGGTCGGTTATTGCTACAGCCGTCTGGCCACGTGCGGCGACGGTGTCCATAAGTTTGTTTATACGGCAACAGCCGTCAAGCAAACTGTATTCGGTATGCAAATGCAGATGAGTAAAGCTCATGCCGTATCAACTCCTTATCTTGAAATTACATCTTCATATATCTCTATTATTCTTTTTAGTCTGTGATTTAGTCCCGAAACGGTTATCGGTTCGGTTGAATTTTTGCATAAATCTTTAAGTGAACTTTCGGGGTACTTCATACGCAGATTTGCCGCAGAAATAAGCTCCTTAGGTAACGATGATAACATTTCTCTCTTTATTAAATATTCAATTGCTGTTCGCTGTTTTATAGATGCCTCTATTGTTTTTTTAATATTTGCACCGTCGCAGTTAAACATTCGGTTGGTTTTGTTGTTTGCTTCCTTGATTATTGTAGTCTCAATAAGTTCAAGACTACGCATAGAGGCGCCCATAAGCGCCAATAAATTTATTATCATCTCGCTACGCTTTATATATACAACAAAGCCTTTTCCACGGGTCGAAATATTTGCCTTTACCTCGTGACGTGCAAGTATCTCCTGCAATTCTTTTGCCAATGCCTCGTTTTTTACCGAAAAATCTACCCTGTAGCTTTTTTCGGGGTCGGTCATTTGCCCGCAACTTAAAAAAGCACCCCGCACAAATGCCGCTTCACAACAAGAACGATTAAAAAACTCGTGACTGATTTTGCCATCAATTATACCGAAGTCAACCGATGCCAATATTTTAAGCCGGTCAATTTCATCCTCTACCTCAGCACGGTAGGTTGTGTTTTTACTGCTTCCTTCGGTTATGGTAACTATTGCATCATAATTTTTATTTATCATAGATGCATATAGCTTTACAACCGACAGGTTTTCACTTTGCATAGATATTTTTTTAGCCGTAAACGAACGGCTAAAAAGCAATAACCCATAGGTAAGCGCCTGTGTACAACAGCGTGATACCCTGATTTCGCTAAGTTCTTTTTTTATATCTCCACAAAAAGACATACTCAATCCTCTTTTTCAATATCACGGTGAACACAGTAAGCGTTAAATCCGTTTTGCTTAAGCATTTCGCAAATGGTTATCGCAAACGTAACCGAACGGTGATGTCCGCCCGTGCAACCAAATGATACCGTCATTTTTTCTATGCCGTATTTCTCCTTAACGGGTATTACGACCATAAGCAGATTAAATATCTTTTCAAGATATTCTTTACTCTGGTCTGAATCTAAAACATAATCACGAACTAACTTGTCCATTCCCGTTTTGTGTTTTAAATCTTCTATGTAAAAAGGATTGGGCAGACAGCGCACATCGAAAACGAAATCTGCATGCGCATCTGCCCCATTTTTAAATCCAAAGGATCTGCACTCTATTTTCATTTAATTACTTTCTTCCTACAAATATAACCTCTGGCTCAAGTGTGACTCCGTCTGCTTGCTTTACAACGTTTTGAACCTTTTCAATAAGCGCTAACACGTCACTACAACTGGCCCCGCCTTTGTTTATAACAAAGCCTGCGTGTTTTTTGCTTACCTCGGCGCCGCCAACCGACACACCCTTTAATTTGTTTTGTTCAATAAGCGCCCCTGCAAAGTAACCCTCGGGTCGCTTAAAGGTACTGCCTGCACTTGGGTATTCAAGCGGTTGCTTATCTTTGCGACGGGCAAAAAAGTCATCCATAGCCGCTTTAATATCCTCACTGTTACCGTGCTTAAGCTTAAAAACAACCCCTGTAATAATAAGGCAACTGCTTTTAAACACGCTTGTTCTGTAACCAAGTTGCATATCCGATAAGGAAAGCTCCTTTTCGTTTCCGTTTTGGTCTATTGCAGTAGCCGACACGACAACCTGCGACATCTCGCCGCCGTATGCGCCTGCATTCATATAAAGCGCTCCTCCCACGGTACCCGGTATGCCATAAGCAAACTCAAGCCCCGAAAGCGATGCCTTTTGACAAGCAAGACACACACTGCGCAGACTTGCCCCCGCTCCGCAAATTACGGTGCCTGAGTCAATTTTTACACCGTCAAGACCATCAAGGCTAATTACTACGCCTTCAATACCATTGTCAGATACTAAAAGGTTTGAACCCTTGCCCAAAACGAAATATGGCACAGACGATTCTTTGGTTAAAGCAAGAACTTTTTTTAACTCATCTGTTGATTTAACCTTAACCAACACATCAGCGTTTCCGCCTATTTTAAAGGTGGTGTGTCGACTCATCGGCTCGTTTTTTACATATTCAATTTTTAACTCATCTAATCTGCTAAACAGATTATCAAGCATCATAAAATCACCTAATTTTAGTGTAAATTGCAAAGATATGCCGCACCAATAATACCTGCATCGTTGCCAAGGTCGGCAGTTTTAATAACGGTTTTTGTCTTCATATGGCGAGCATAATTTTCGCCTTCTACGTATTCATTTATAGGGTCGGTAAGATATTCGCCCTCTTTTGAAACACCGCCGCCAATACATATAACGTCGGGTTGGAAAATGTCGAGCACGTTTGCAATGCCAACTGCCACGTAACGAATATATTCGTCAACCACCATAGCGCCTACACGGTCGCCAAGGCGTTTTGCCTTAAATGCTGTTCTGCCGTTTGCATTTTCAATATTGCCTTCACATATATCCCACATTCTGCTGCTCTTATAACGCATCATAGCCTGTTTGGTCTGACGAACAAGAGCGGTAGCAGAAGCATATGTCTCCCAGCAACCAAAACGACCGCAGGTGCAAGCCTGACCGCCCATTTGTATAACGGTGTGACCAAGCTCACCGCCGGCGCCGTTAGAGCCCGAATAAATTTTACCGTCAATAATAATACCGCCGCCAACACCGGTGCCAAGTGTAATGGCAATAAAGTTTTTAGTACCCTTGCCGGCGCCTGCTATATATTCACCGTAAGCCGCCGCATTGGCATCGTTTTCTACGTAAAACTTTTTACCTGTTTTTTCAAAAAGCATATCAGCGAGTGGCAGATCGTAAAACTCAAGATTGTTAGAGTATGGCACACTGCCCGTTTCGTGATCAATAGAACCGGGGCAACCTATACCAAAGCCGCTTATGTCATCAATGGTAATGCCTGCGCTCTCTATCGCTTCAAAAGCCGCCGCAACAATATCGTCAACTATTTCTTCGGCAGGGCGTGGAAGATTTGTTTTTCTTTTAGCAGTTGCAACTATTCTGTACTTGTGGTCAACCACACCTGCAACTATATTTGTACCGCCTAAATCTATACCTAATTTATACATAATTTTTCTCCTAAATTTTTATTCAATTAAAATGGTTTTACGTTGGTTTCTTCTGCTTTACCAAAATCGTCATTCATACCAAGACGGTTAAGCAAATCCTCTGCCGCATTATAACCAAGCTTTTTCTGTCGGCTGTTCATAGCCGCAACCTCGATAATTACCGCCAAGTTACGACCCGGCTTTACCGGAATTGTAAGCGACGGAATTTCAAGACCTAATATTTCGGTCTTTTGGGTTTCAAGTCCCATACGGTCATAGTTTTTGCTGGCATCCCATTGTTCCATATTGATAACAAGGTCGATTTTTTCGGTTAATTTTACAGCACCCGCACCAAAAATACGGCTTGCATTAATAATTCCTATGCCACGAAGCTCAATAAAATGACGTATGTTGTCGGGTGCTGTGCCAACAAGCGACTTGCTTGACACACGACGAATTTCTACCGCATCGTCGGCAATAAGACGGTGGCCACGTTTTACAAGCTCGATAGCTGTTTCACTTTTACCAACGCCGCTTTCACCCAAAAGTAAAATACCCTCACCGTAAACCTCGACCAAAACACCATGACGTGTAATGCGTGGAGCCAATTGCAAATTTAAAAATGCAATAAGCGCCGCCTCGAAATCAGAGGTTGAATTTTTGCTAACTAAAAGTGGAACGTTGTGCTTTTTAGCAGTCTCGGCATATATATTATCATCAGCAAGATTGCGTGCAATTATAACTGCGACGGGATTTTTAGCAAAAAATTCGTCAACACGTCTTACCTTTTCGGTCTCGTCAAAGCCCTGCAAAAATCCAATCTCGTTCATGCCAAGAATTTGTATTCTTTTGGGGTCAAAATATTCGTAATACCCTGCAAGGTGCAAACCGGGGCGACTGGTTTCGGTAGAGGACACCAAAACCTCGCCTTCAGGCATATTTAAAACCTCTAAAGAAAATTCTTTAACAATTCGTGACAGTTCAATTGTGCAATCGGTTTTCATATACTCACATCCAAATTTTGTAGTTATGTATATTATATCATATTAATTAATATTTTTAAATACATTTTTTGCCTGTTTTTTAAAAAAATAAAAAGCAGTCAAAAAAGACTGCTTTTTGCATTATTTAAAGATGTCGTTTAGATATATGTTATACATAATCTTTGCAACCTCGCATCTTTGTGCGTTGCCTTGGGGAACAATGGTTGTATTAGTTTTACCGCTGATTACTCCCTTTTCAATTGCCCAAAGGATAGGCTGCTTTGCAAAGCCGGATACCTTTTTAAAGTCTTTATACTGACCTGATACTACTGTTTCACGGTTGTTTGTATAACTATAATCATAATCCTTGTATTTAGCATATCTGTAAAGGAAGGTAACAAGCTGTTCACGGGTAACTTTATCACCAACGCCGAACTTACCGTTTTGGTAACCTGTAACAATGCCGTTTTCTGCACCCCAGTTTACTGCGGCTTCATAGTAGCTGTTTCTTGCTACGTCGGGGAAACTTGATTTGTATTTATAATTGTCAAGATTTACTCCGTCAAGACGGGCAAGCATTACAAGAAAATCTTGTCGCTGAATGCTGTCACTTGTGCCAAACTTACCATTATTATAGCCGCCCATTATTCCTGCACCCACAGCATAGGTTACGGCATCGTTATACCAACCACTTGCAGATGTATCAGGGAAGATTGTGTCTGCTTTTTTAATCAAGTTCCAACGCAAAGATACATAATCTTCAACTTCAAAATTAGGTATCAGCATATATCTTTTGTTTTCAACTAGTGGCCAACCGCATTTAGACTCGTTATATTTAACTGTGGCACCACTCTTATCAACAATAACTATACTGTCTTTATTAAAATAATCCAGCGCTATGTTTGGTGTTATGTTATAGACACCTGTATCATCGACAACTATCTCCCAAGTATAGATGTCACGTGACTCACCACATATATTACACGTACCATCAAAATAATCGTCATATTCGTGTTCGGGTACTGTGCGTACTTCACCACAAATATTACAATTAGAATCACAGGCATTGTTATAAACATGGTCACTTGGTGTACGTGATGTTCCACAAATATTACAATCTCTATCGCAACTGTTATTATATATGTGTGTTATTTCTCTTACCGCACCACATTTATTACATATAGTGTCACAGTTATTATTGTAACTATGGTTTCCAGTTGCAGGTATCTGTGTATTTTCACTTTCTTTTTTGTTACAAACTATACACTCTTTATGTTTAATGCCATTATTACCACAATCATTTTCTCTATCAACTACCCATTCGTAATAATGTGGTGCCGTACGCATTTTATCACAAATATTACATTTTTCATCACAATTATCATCATATCTGTGGTCATAATTTTCACACAATAAAAAATGCCATTTTGCATTCAAGAGTATTTCATTATTAGAAGCAATATTAATCATATTTTTATCCGCTATAGTTCCGCTATAGTAAATATCAGTCAATGACGAACACTCTTCAAATATATCCGAAGCGATAAAAGTTACATTACTACCAAAAGTTATACTTTTTAAATTCTCACAATCTAAAAAAGCACCTTTGTAAATACTTGTGATCGTATCAGGAATTATTATACTTGTAATTTTACTACAGTGTGCAAAGGCTTCTTGCCCTATACTGCCAACTTTAAATCCGCCCAACTTATTTGGAATAGAAACATCTCCTGAAATATAAAAATTTACTGAAGTTATTTGTGAAGTTTGTCCAACAATTATATACTGATAGTTGCCCTCTGTATAATACGTAACAGCATAAGTCCTAAGAGAGATAGGACATATTATTATACATGCTATTGCCAATGCCAATGTTAATGATAAAAGTTTTTTCATTTTTAAAACCTCCTTGTTTTAGTACTTATAAGTACTAACAGTATATATTATATCATTTTTTGTGTTAATGTCAATAGTACCGATAGATACTAAAAAGGGTGATATAATGTTTTTTCATAGGCTAAAGGATTTGAGAGAGGACTGTGATTTGCGACAGTCTGACGTTGCCGATTTTTTGGGTATTAAGCAAACGGTTTACTCAAGATATGAACGTGGTTATCAAAATATTCCGCTTGAACATTTAATTAAGCTTGCTGATTTTTACAAAGTATCTACCGACTATATTCTTGGTAGGACAAATAATAAAGAAATTAACACATAAAAAGCACCCTTCATATTACTATGATGAGTGCTTTTGTTTTATTAATTGTGCATTGTGAAATCCCCTCACCACGCAAGGCGTGGTCCCCTCTGACAGAGCCGTCTCCCTTTGTCACTTCGTGACATTTCCCTCACACTGTGAGGGAATCTTCCCTTTAACAAGGGGCGCTGAGAATTGTGCATTAAAAAAGCACGGCGGTTTGCCGTGCTTTTTGTTAGTTCCATTTAAAATCACTGCAGAGCAGTGTGGTTTTATCGTTTTGAACGGTAAGAATTCCGCCGCCAATGGTAGCGATTTTTTCACTTTCGTCGGGCAGAACAAGTTTACACTCGCCCGGTTTTACAGCGGTTATAAAAGGTATGTGCCCTGCCATTACGGCAAGCTCGCCCTCGGTGCCACGCACAATAAGTGCCGTTGTCTCACCGTCAAAGACACTGCCGTCGGGGGTAGAGATAATAAGATTATAGGTGTTCATTATTTATCACCTTTTTTTGCTTTGGCAACTGCCTCGTCTATTGTTCCAACGAACAAAAATGCTGACTCAGGCAGATCGTCGTGCTTGCCCTCGATAATCTCTTTAAATCCACGAATTGTCTCGGCAACGGGAACATAGGTACCCTCTATACCGATAAACTTTTCAGACACGTGGAACGGTTGAGAAAGGAAACGTTGAATCTTACGTGCACGGCCAACAAGCAATTTATCTTCGTCAGAGAGCTCATCCATACCCATAATAGCGATAATATCCATAAGCTCGTTATAACGCTGCAAAATTCTTTGCACCTCACGTGCAACAAAGTAGTGCTCTTCACCCAAGACCTCTGCCGACAAGATACGGCTGGTTGACTCAAGCGGGTCAACTGCAGGGTAAATACCTTGCGACGCTATGCTACGTGACAAAACTGTGGTAGCATCCAAGTGAGCAAAGGTTGTTGCAGGTGCCGGGTCAGTAAGGTCATCGGCAGGTACGTAAACTGCCTGAATAGATGTAATAGAACCCTTTTTGGTAGATGTAATACGCTCTTGTAAAGCGCCCATTTCGGTAGCAAGTGTTGGCTGATAACCAACGGCAGAAGGCATACGACCCAAAAGTGCCGAAACCTCACTACCTGCCTGTGTGAAACGGAATATATTATCAATAAAGAGCAATACGTCCTGATTTTCTTGGTCACGGAAATATTCGGCCATTGTAAGACCCGAAAGACCAACACGCATACGTGCACCGGGTGGTTCGTTCATCTGGCCGTAAACAAGAGCAGTTTTTTCTAAAACGCCCGATTCCTTCATTTCATTATAAAGGTCGTTACCCTCACGTGTACGCTCACCAACACCCGTAAATACCGAAAGACCACCGTGCTCTTTGGCAATGTTGTTGATAAGCTCCATAATAAGAACGGTTTTACCAACGCCTGCACCACCAAAAAGACCTATCTTACCGCCCTTTGAATAGGGGCAGATAAGGTCAATAACCTTGATACCTGTTTCAAGTATTTCGGTACTGGTAGAAAGCTCGTCATATTCGGGGGCGGGACGGTGAATGTTCCATCGCTCGTCGGTTTCGGGTGCCTCGATATTATCAACAGGATCGCCCAAAACGTTAAAGATACGACCCAAGGTCTCACGGCCTACGGGTACGCTGATTGCCTTGCCTGTATCAAGCACAGCAGTACCACGCTGTAAACCGTCGGTAGAAGCCATAGCAATACAACGTGCTACGTTGTCGCCGATGTGCTGCGCTACCTCAACGGTAAGTGTACGCTCGCCAATTGGCATTGTAAGCGCATTATAAATTGCCGGTAGTGCGCCCTCTTGGAATCGCACGTCTACAACAGGTCCCATAACCTGAGACACTGTACCGGTAGTTTTGTTAGACATTAAATATCACTCCTAAATGCATTGTGCATTAGTTGCCTGCTCCGGCAACAATTTCTGTTATTTCTTGGGTAATTGCACCCTGACGTGCACGGTTGTACTCTAACATTAATTCGTCAATCATTTCCTGTGCATTTTTGCCTGCCGAATCCATAGCCATACGTCGTGCGGCAACCTCGCTTGCAAAGCTTTCTCTAACACAGGCAACGATTACGCCCGAAAGATATTCGGGAACGGCTATGTCAAGAATTGTGCGTTCATCGGGTTCAAAAACTGCCGCAGTAGTTTGGGTGTTTTCTGACCTTTTAAGTGGCAATACCCACTTAACAACAGGAGTTTGAGTCATCATTGAAACATAGTTGGTTGTAACTATTCCAAGGCGGTCAAACTCGCCGCTAATAAACTGCTCACACAACTCTTTTGCTAACTTAAAGGCATCTGCCGCATAAAACTTTTCGCTGGACACTATATCCTTGCCGTATCTTTCGCAAGCACGTTTGCCAATGGGTATAATCTCGGCTTCGTCCATTTCACGCACGATACGAAAAACGTTTGCGTTGTATCCGCCTGCAAGACCACGGTCACCGGCAATTACAATAAGCTTGGTTTTGTCCCCCGAGCCTTCACGCATAAACGGACTGTTTTGGCACTCGGGCACGGCAGTCAGCAAATCAACAACGTTTTGCACGGCCGATTCATACTGACGACCGGCATTCATTGCAAGATTTGCCTTTCGCATTTTAGACGATGCCACAAGCCCCATTGCTTTGGTAAGATGCAGTGTCGAGTCAACGCTTTTTATACGCAATTTTAGCGTTTTGGTGTTACCTGACATCTACCTCACCTCGTCATTTCACGGAGTGTTTCTTCCAAAGAGGCTATGTCCTCATCCTCAAAATAACCGTCTTCAAAACGCTGAAGCAACTGCGGTTTCTGATTTTGAAGTTTTTCAAACAAACGCTCCTCAAACTTGTGAACGTCTGATACTGCCACCGTATCAAGCCAACCCTTTGTTACGGCATAGATTATTGCAACCTGACAGCCAACAGATATTGGGCTGTTACGGTTTTGCTTTAACACTTCAACAATACGCTCACCAAGTGCCAAGCGTGCCTTTGTGTCGGCGTCAAGGTCACTACCAAACTGAGCAAATGCCTGAAGCTCACGATACTGTGAATATAAAAGTTTAAGCTCGCCCGAAACCTTTTTCATACTCTTTTTCTGTGCAGAACCACCAACACGGCTTACCGAGATACCCGGGTTGATAGCCGGCATAATGCCCGCATGGAAAAGCTCGGTTTCAAGGAATATCTGACCGTCGGTAATAGAAATTACGTTGGTAGGAATATATGCCGAAACGTCACCCGCCTGTGTTTCAATAATAGGCAGTGCCGTAATAGAACCGCCGCCGTACTCTGGCGCTACACAAGCAGCACGTTCAAGCAGACGTGAGTGCAGATAGAATACGTCACCGGGGTATGCTTCACGGCCGGGTGGACGACGGATAAGCAACGACAGTGCACGGTATGCTACTGCGTGTTTACTCAAATCATCATAAATTATAAGAACATCTTTACCCTGTGCTCTGAAATATTCAGCCATAGCGCAACCTGAGTATGGGGCTATATACTGAAGTGGTGCACTCTCGGACGCAGATGCAGAAACTACGATTGTATAGTCCATAGCGCCTGCTTTTGTAAGGTTGTTAACAAGGCTTACAACCGACGTATTTTTTTGACCGATGGCTACGTAAATACATAAAACACCGGTGTCTTTTTGATTAATAATTGTATCAATGGCAATTTCGGTTTTACCTGTCTGACGGTCACCGATAATAAGCTCACGCTGACCACGACCGATTGGTATCATACTGTCAATCGCCTTAATACCTGTCTGAAGCGGAACCGATACGCCCTTACGCTCAATAATACCGGGGGCCTCGGCTTCGATTGGACCCCATCCGCTATATTCAATGGGTCCCTTGCCGTCAATCGGTTCGCCCAATGCGTTTACAACACGACCGAGCATTTTTTCGCCAACAGGAACCGACAAAACCTTGCCTGTACGACGTACAACAGTACCCTCACGAATATTGTTATCATCCGAAAGAACGGCAACCGAAACGGTGTCTTCCTCAAGATTTTGTGCAAGACCTGCAGAGCCGTCTTCAAACTCGAGCAGTTCGTTTGCCATACAGTTAGTAAGGCCGTAAACACGTGCAATACCGTCACCGACAAGTATTACCCTGCCCGTTTCTTTCATTTCAATCTGTGAGCGATAGTTTTTTATCTGCTCTTTTATAATATAGCTAATTTCTTGCTGTTTGTCGCTCATTCGCTAATCACTTCCCTTGCACGTTTTAAGTTGTTTTTAATACTTCCGTCAAGACTTTCGCCGTCTATTTCAACCTGAATACCACCAAGCAAAGACCTGTCTATAACAGTTTTAAGTGTAACCTTTTTACCGGTACGTTTTTCAAGACCTTTTACAAGACCTTGCTTTTGGGTATCGTTTAACTCTATCGCCGTTTTAACCACAGCAATAACAGTGTTAGATGCCCATTCACGCAAACGCTCGTATTCGCTAAAGCAGTCAAAAAACTGCTCTGCCTTTCCGTGCTCACAAAGAAGCTGTAAAAAGGATAGAATATGCTCATTTATCTTGCCGTCAAAGGCAGCACCAAGAGCCGACGTTCTTTCACTTTTAGGTATACTTGGTGTAGACAAAAACTGCAAATATTCGGGATTTTGTTCAAAAATATCCTTTGCGGTTTTAAGCCCTGCGTAAAACTCTTCTATCTTGTTTTCTTCGCGCGCCAACATAAACAGCGCCTCGGCATAGTTATTACCTGTCGCTGTCATTGTCTTCACCTATTTTATCGATAAAATCATCAATAAGCGCATTGTGGTCATCGGCATTAATTTCACGCTCAAGCATTTTTTCTGCCAAAGCGGTAGAAACGTCGATAATCTGGGTTTTTATTGATTCACTTGTGCGCTTACGTTCTAACTCGGCATCAACCTCTGCCTGACGAATAATACCGTCGGCAGTAGCTCTTGCTTCCTCAATAATTTTGTCGCCACGATTTTTTGCAATATCGGCAGCCTCTTTAACAATATCCTCGGCCTCTGATTTTGCATTTGCTAAACGCTCGGTAAGCTCGGCATCCTTTGCCTCAGCGCTCTGCTTTGCGTTTGCCGCATCGTCATACTGTTTGTCAATTTCGTTACGACGCTGCTCAAGCACCTTGCTTACAGGCTTATACAAAAACTTTTTAAGTATAAAAAACAAAATTGTAAGGTTTGCAAGGGATATAAGTATCTGCCACAAATTTACGGATATAATATCCAAACTTTGCATTAATAGTTCCCCCGAATTATTTTACTGCGTTAAGCAAAATATTTACAAGCATATTAGGTGCAACAAATATAAGCAGAATTGCAATAACCAGTGCATAAAGACCGGTAGTTTCTGCGATAGCGCAACCCATAAGCATTGTTGTTGTAACCGAGCCCTTACATTCAGGCTGACGACCGATTGCTTCACATGCAGAAGCTACGGCGTTACCTTCACCAATACCGGGGCCAATACCTGCGATCATCGCAGCTCCTGCTCCCAATGCGCAACAACCTAAAATAATACCAATTGCGAGTTCCATAAAATTTTTCCTCCGTTTATATAAATTTTATTTTTTTAACTTAGCTAATTTTCTTGCTCTGCGAGCAAAGTAATCTTCCTCAGGGAAGCCACTTGATATATAAAGCATTGTAAGCATAGCAAATATGAAAGCTTGCAAACAACCACTAAACAAATCAAAATAAATTGACAGTATTGCAGGCAGACCCACCTGCAAGAATGGTATTTTACCCAAAAATCCCGGCAACCAACCAAGCAACAAATTTGAAAGCCCTTGAAGTCCTGCTGCTACCAGCACCGAAATTACCGCTCCCGACAAAACATTTCCGTAATGACGAAAAGCCATTGAGACAGGTGTTGCAACCTCACTTATAATGTTAAGCGGCGAAAGAAACGGAACAGGGTCGCCAAAACTTTTTATATAATGTATAGGTCCACACTTCATCTTGTAATAAGTTATAAGTATAAATACAAGTATTGCCCATCCGCCCACAATGTTAATATCTGCCGTGGGAGCGTACATACCTAATAACGCTAAAAGACTTGAAAATGCCGAAAGCCCCATTATTGCCGCAACGAAAGGTGCAAAACCTGCGAAATAATCACTCATATTTGTTTTGACTAAAGACTGTGTTTGATTTACAATCCACTCGACAATTAACTGCCTTTTCAAACTGGCTTTAACCGCAAGTCCATGTGTAAAATAAAGACATAAAAAGAAAATTGTAATTATAACCAATGCTGAATTAACCTGTGATTCGGTTATTGGTAAATTCTGCAAGGGCATAGGGATTGTGAAATATACTAGTGCACCTGAAATGTCGATACCTTCGCTTGCGGGATTAAAAAGGATTTTAATCACCATACCAAAAGCAAGCGGCAAAACAGCACCCACAAGCAGTAGTATGTCAACTATTCTAAAACCAATACTTTTGTGAGTTTTCGTAAAGCAACCCTCCTTATAATTGTTTGTATGAACTATTTGTTTTTATTGATAAAAGGTCTAAGCATAATTGCGATACGCGGAAAAATGAGCGGTATCAATATTGCCACACGTGTAGGAGTCTGTTTAAAAATTAGAATGCCCACTACTACTAAAATAAAAACCCCAACCATACGTAGACTTTGCGATGCCCTTATGGTTTGTTTAGCATCTTTTTCGTCCTGTGTTACAGCTTTTTGAACAAAAAGTCCCATTACAAAGAAATTGCCTATTGCCACTGCGGCGCCCCAGATGTTTCCCAGTAACACAAAATAGTGCCAATGATCTATAATTAAAAATACCGATTGCATCAATACACTTAAAATAAGCACAAAAAGGGCTATATATTTAGTTTCTTTTATAACAGTTTTATCAATTTTCATTAAAAATGAACCAACTTTCACCCATTATGAAGTTATTTTATCACAATTGGCACAATATGTCTATAAAAAACAAAAATTTAACAAAAAAATTTAAAGTTTGTTAAATTTTGAAAAAAACTTTCATTTATCCCTGCATTGTGTTATAATTATGGTGTTAGGAGATGTTTATATGAAGGCTGTACATAATTTACCCGAAGGATATAAGGATATTCTTTCCATAGATCTTCAAAAAGATAAAAAATTATTTTTACTTATCAATATACTGGCAACAGTAATTATTGTTGTTATGGCAGTACCTATGCATTTTTTAGTACCTATTACTTCGCTTTTTGATGTCAGTAAAGGTTTAAAGGCATATACTATTAGATTTGTTGTCTTATTTGTCGCTATGATAGCTTATATTGTATTGCATGAATTAGTTCATGGTATTACTATGAAAATACTTGGCACCAAAAAAATTAAATATGGTTTTACCGGTTTATTGGCCTATGCCGGCAGTGATGATTATTACGATAAAAAAAGTTATATAACAATAGCTTTAGCTCCAATTGTTATTTGGGGAGTTGTGCTTGCTATAATTAATATATTTGTATCAAGCGAATGGTTTTGGGTTGTATATTTTATTCAACTTTTAAATGTTTCAGGTGCGGCAGGCGATATGTATGTAACCGTAAAATTCGCAAAATTACCCAAAGATATATTAGTAAGAGATTACGGTGTCAGCATGACCGTTTACTCTGCAGAATAAATACAACTACACCCCACATATACATTATGTGGGGTGATTTTTTGAAAGCACTTGGAATTATAGCGATAGTATGGTTATCAATCTGTGCATTGGTATTACTTATCTTACATATAAAGAGTCATAAGTTATTAAAATCTATATTTTTAAACGCTGTTTTAGGAATTGCGGCAATTATAGTAATAAACCTTACACAAAAATTTACAGGGGTTTTTGTACCGGTTAATTGGTGGACCGTTGGCGGCAGTTGTATATTTGGACTGCCGTGTGTATGTGGAATTGTAATACTGCAGATACTTATATAATATAACGAAATCTCGTACGGCAAAATAAAAAGAACACCCAAAAGTAGTATAAATGGGTAAAAACGACTAAAAGTAATGTAATCACTTCAAATCTTCACTATATACAAACTGCGTATTTATGGGAATTTTAAAAAAGTCATTATCCCCATTGTCAATCAATATAAGGGTGTTCTTATCCTTAATCTCAAATTCAAATGTTGTACTTTGTGAAGTGGCAATAATCTTTCCGTCTACAATTTTATAAGAGCCATGTTCCGCATAAGAAACTACAGAACCGGGACCAAAATAAAACTCATTGTTATCATCATCAAGGAACAGATACGGCGTTAACATTTCTTCATAATCGCCAACAGCATAATAACTGCCGTAAAAAACAGGGGTTGTATTAGAATCACAACCTACGAATGGAAATAGCATCAGCAAGCAAATTAAAAAACAAACAATTCGTTTCATTTTGTACTCTCCTTTGCGGTTTTGCAGGATGCGATCAACATTGCTCTCAAAGAAGTGCATTTGGACGAAAGGTTTTTGAAGGTTTGCTCATCAATATATTTTGTTCTATACAAGAGTTCAAGCCAGTAACCTGTTTCGCTTGCTTCTT
>JAZUNQ010000012.1:0-22769 GCA_045604205.1 Acutalibacteraceae bacterium | reverse complement strand
AATATTATATTGTAAAAGGGATATCATTTATGGTGTCCCTTTTTATGTTGTACTTATTAAAAGAATATTAGACAAAATTATTTGTTTGTTAATTAATATTATTTATGTGGGATTTTGTGTTTTTAGGTGTATATACTGTAAAATTAAAGAAACACTAAAACAAAAAATATTTGTAATAAAGGTAAACAGGAAAAAGAGTAGAAATTAAATCATACAATGAACAAGAAAAAAATAATATAATATATACATTGTAACTATGTTTACAAAATTGTTTGATTTTTAAATTAACTTGTGATAAAATAAACATGGGAGAAAAATATTCCGTGTTATGTTATTGCTTGCTGATAATGGAAACGGAGGAAAGGATATGCAGTTCGTAATGAGAAATGAGTTTAAGATTGCTTTTAAGAAAGCAAATATAGTTTTAGAAAATTTGAATTATGACCCTAATAAAAGCGAGATGATACGCACAGCGGATATTATTGAAGTTGTTGAAAATATTTTGAATATCGATGTTAAATTTACAACATTTGATTTTAAATCTTTCAGCAAAAAAAGAAGAAATAATATTGCTTTGGAGTCTTTTGGTGGAGCAATGTGTGTATCTGATAACAACGGACAAAGAGAAGCAATTATTTTGCTTAATGAAAATCAAACCCCTGAAATGCAGCGTTTTTCCCTTGTTCATGAATTAGGACATTTGATGATTCAAGATTTGAATAATATTAATGGATATAAAATAAGCACCCATATAGATATGGATATAACTTCAATCCCAGATGAAGTTTTAAACGATACTAAAAACGAGTTTTTAATTGAAGAACAGCAAGCAAATATTTTTTCATTGTTAGTTTTAATTCCCTATGATATGCTAAAGAAGGTTTTATTACAAATAGACTCATTAGAAGAAATCGCTAGGTTTTTTGGAGTTGAAAAGCAAGCTATAATCTCGCGAATAGAATTGGGGAGAACTGCGTTAGAGGACTGCAATGGATAAACAATTTAAAGATTTTTATAAAAATCTACGAAAAGCGGCTGAGGAAAATTGGGAAGTAGATGAAACTTTAGATATTAAAGATAATAATGCGGCAGATGATTTGGATGGTAAATTAGCTGCTGAGTCAGAAAACACTTATATGGAGATAGCTAAAGATATAGTGAGTACTTCTCAAATGCAACTAAAAGATCAAAATGAATCTAAAAACACTTTAAAAGATAAATTCACGACCTTTTTTATTTGGTTTGTTTGTACGCAATATCTAATATTGACATTGTTACTTTTCTTCAAAGGTTTTTGCGAAGATTTCTATCTCGCAGATGGTATTATAGTTACATATATTTCATCTGTTTTTGTTGAAACTTTAGGAGCAATAGTTATAATGATTAAATATGCTTTTGATTCAAATCAAGAAGTAAAGATTCTTCAGATTTTGAATGATGTAATATCTAATTACAAAAAATTTAATTCTAAATAGCTAACGGGCTTGAGGTTAAACCTCAAGCCCGTTTAATTATTTACTAGATAAATATTCATCTATCGCCTTTGCGGCTGTTTTGCCGGCACCCATTGCAGAAATTACCGTTGCGGCACCTGTTACGGCGTCACCGCCTGCGTAAACTGCATCACGTGAGGTAAGTCCGTCCTCAGTAACAATAATACCGCCACGACTGTTAACCTCAAGTCGGTCGGTGGTGTTTTTAATAAGCGGGTTAGGGGAGGTGCCTATCGACATAATTACTGTGTCTACGTCTATGGTAAATTCAGAGTTTTCTACAGCTACAGGTCTGCGTCGACCTTTTTCATCGGGTTCGCCGAGCTCCATTTTTATACATTTCATACCAGTTACAAAACCGTTTTTCTCGTCCCGTGGATTGTCGGGGTTATTGTAGCCCAAAATTTCGGTAGGATTGCAAAGCAGTTTAAAGATAATGCCTTCTTCCTTTGCGTGCTCTACCTCTTCTGCACGGGCAGGAAGCTCATCCATAGAACGACGGTATACTATATAAACCTCTTGGGCACCAAGTCGCAGTGCAGTACGAGCCGCATCCATAGCAACGTTACCGCCACCTACAACGGCTACCTTACCACCCTTCATAATAGGGGTATCAGGATTTTGCATATACGATTTCATAAGGTTGCTTCTGGTTAAAAATTCATTAGCCGAATACACGCCCTTAAGACTTTCGCCCGGTATGCCCATAAAGTTTGGCAGTCCTGCGCCCGAGCCGATGAACACAGCCTCGAATCCGCTTTCAAAAAGCTCGTCTATTGTAAGTGTTTTGCCGATTACGACGTTTGTCTGTATATCAACGCCAAGCTGTTTTAAGGTGTTAACCTCTTTTGCAACTATTGATTTTGGCAGTCGGAATTCGGGTATGCCGTAAACAAGCACACCGCCCGCAGTGTGAAGTGCTTCAAACACTGTAACCTCATAGCCTTTTTTGGCAAGGTCACCTGCACAGGTAAGTCCCGATGGACCCGAACCTACAACGGCAACCTTATGACCGTTAGAGTCGGGTTTTACAGGTGCTTCGGTTGAATTATTGTTATGCCAATCGGCAACAAAGCGTTCAAGTCTGCCAATGCCAACAGGTTCAAATTTAAGCCCTAAGGTGCATTTGCTTTCGCACTGTGTTTCTTGTGGGCAAACTCTGCCGCAAACTGCGGGCAGGGAAGAGGAAAGTGAAATTACGTTATAAGCTTCCTCAAAATTGCCGTCCTTTATTTTACTGATAAAGTTTGGTATATCAATATTAACGGGGCAACCGCTGACACAAGGCTGATTTTTACAAGATATACAACGGCTCGCCTCGGCAATGGCAATTTCCTCGGTGTAACCTAATGCTACCTCGTCAAAATTGCGAGCACGAACGGTGGGTTTTTGCGTTGGCATTTCGTGTTTTTTAGGATTTATAGCCATAATTACATACCACCTTTCTTAAAGAGGTTGCAACTATTTTCATAGGCGTGACGTTCAAAATCAGTATACATTCTGCCTCGTGACATAGCCTCGTCAAAATCTACCTGATAGCCGTCAAAATCGGGGCCGTCTACACAGGCAAATTTTGTAACACGTTTGCCGTCAATGTTAAGACTTAATCGGCATCCGCCACACATACCTGTGCCGTCAATCATAATTGGGTTCATAGAAACGGTGACAGGGGTGCCAAAGGGTCTTGCCGCCTCTACAACAAACTTCATCATAACAAGCGGACCAATGGTGATAATCATATCAAACTGTTCACCACCCGATAGCATCTCGGTAAGGGGAACACAAACGTTACCTTGTCTGCCGTAAGAACCGTCATCGGTCATAATATGTAAACTATCAGAGCAAGATTTGAATTCGTCTTCAAGTATTACTAAATCTTTATTTCTAAAGCCTATAATGCTTGTAACCTCGCAACCCTTTTGGTGCAAAGCATCGGCAATAGGCATAGCAATAGCGCAACCAACGCCGCCGCCTACAATGCATACTTTTTTTAGACCGTCAATATGTGTGGGCTCACCCAAAGGACCGACAAAGTCTTGTATATATTCGCCTGCATTTTTTTGGTTTAGTTTGTTTGTGGTGGCACCAACTATCTGAAAGATTATTTTAACGGTGCCTTTTTGCTTATTGACACCTGCAACGGTAAGGGGGATACGTTCACCCATATCGTCAACACGTAAAATAATAAACTGACCGGGGAGTGCTTTATTGGCAACAAGAGGAGCCTTTATTTCCATCTGCGTAACGGTGGGGTTAAGCTCTTTTTTTGTTACGATTTCATACATATAAATTGCCCTCCTGTCTTAAAGATTTTTATATTATATTATATATTTATAATAAAGTCAATAAAACAGTAAAAATAAAACCCTGTAAAATACAGGGTTTTATACTTTAATACAGTTTTAAATCAAGCCACAAATTTTCGTAATGCATACGTACGTCTTCGGGCAGGTCGTGGTAATATTCTGTGCTTGGCATATCCTCGGGTAATGGATACAGGATTTCGTTTTGGTAATAGCAATATTCGGGATTGTTAATTACCGCTGTATGAGGAGATGCATAACCTATATATTCGGCATTTGCAAGTGCAATATCGGGCTCAAGCAAAAAGTTGATATAAAGAAGCGCCGCCTCATAGTTTTTAACGCATTTTGGCACACAAATTGAGTCTATAAAAATGTTTGTGCCTTCTTCGGGGTAGAAGAAACGTAAATCCTCGTTAACGTCTAACATAACAAGGTAGTCGCCTGCGTAATATGGGCCGATTGCGGCCTCGCCCGTTTCAAGCTTGCCGTATATTTCGTCCATTACGTAGGACTGTAAAACACCCTTGCCTTGCTTCATTTTTTCGCACGCTTTGTTCCACTCATCCTTGTTGGTGGAATTTACGCTAAAGCCAAGCAACTTTTGTGCTGTCATAAAGCCGTCACGTGGGTTGTTAAAGTTAAGCGACATATTTCGGTATTTTTCGTCCCACAATGCACCCCAGGAATGCTCGGGCTCGTCAATTAAAGCTGAGTTGTATATAATACCGACCATACCAACGTTATAAGGCACGGTGTACTGCTCTTGCTCGTCAAAAAACAGTCCCTTATACTTTTGTTCAATATATTTATAATTTGAAAGTGAGGTTGTATCTATTTTAGAAAGCATATCTTCTGAAATAAGACGTGCTATCATATAGTCGGACGGAATAATAATGTCGTAACTTACGCCGCCGTTTTTAAGCTGAGAGTACATTGTTTCGTTGCTTTCAAAGGTGGTGTAGTTTACCTTTATACCTGTAAGACGTTCAAACTCACGGTTAACGTCCATACAACCCTCACTGCCGTCGGAAATATATTCGCCCCAGTTATAAACGTTAAGCTCGGTGCCGACAAGTCCTTTGGCTTTGGCAAGCTCGGTGTATTCGTTTTCTAAATTAAGGTCAAAATACTCATATCCGCAGCTGCAAAGTGACAGCATAAGTACAACGCAAAGAGCTATGCAAAGAATTTTCTTAAACATTAAAACCCCTCCTTGAATCAGCCTTTGATTGAAGGGTGTTGTAAAGAATAAGCAATACAAACACACAAATAAAAATAAGTGTTGAAAGTGCATAAACATCGGGCGCTACGGTTTTCTTTGTCATATTGTAAATTACAATAGGCAAAGTCTGATAATGACCGCAGGTAAAATAACTGATTACAAAATCGTCAAGCGACAATGTAAACGCCATAATTGCACCTGTAAAGATAGAGGTAGAAATTGACGGTAATATAACCTTAAAGAAAGATTTTACAGGAGTACAACCAAGGTCAAGCGCCGCTTCGTGCAGGCTCATATCGGTAGCACGAAGTCGTGGCATTACCGACAAAATAACGTATGGCAGGTTAAAGGTTATGTGTGCCGCCAAAACGGTAAAGAAGCCAAGCGATTCCTTTAGCGCAAAGAGATTGCCTATAAATACAAAAAGCAACATAAGAGAAATACCTGTTACAATATCGGCATTCATCATAGGAATGTTTGTAATAGACATAACGGCACTTCGGCTAATACGCTTACGTAGTGCCAGTATACCAACCGATGCGGCAGTGCCCATAACGGTAGAAATAAGTGCCGAAAGAACAGCAATAATCAGCGTGTGCTTAAGCGCTTCAAGCATAGCGGTATTGGTTGCAAGACCCTTGTACCAGTCAAGCGAAAAGCCTTCAAAAACCCAAACACTGCCGCCAGAGTTAAATGAAAATAAAATCATAACTGCAACGGGAGCATAAAGGAATATAAGTATAAGTGCTACATAAATACGGGAAAGTGTTTTCATATAACAACCTCCTCGTCGTCACCAAACCTATTCATAATAAGGGTACTTATAAGGATAAGTACCATAAGAATAAGGGAAAGGGTAGAGGCAACGTTATAGTACTGAGGACCTGTGTTAAACAAATACTCAATAGCGTCACCTATAAGCAAGGTTTTGTTACCGCCCAGCTTTTGTGAGATGTAAAACGTGCTTACTGACGGCACAAACACCATTGTAATGCCCGATATTACACCGGGAAGTGATAGCGGCATTATAACACGGCGTATACGTGACCAACTGTTAGAGCCGAGGTCACTTGCCGCTTCAAGCAAAGAATTATCAATCTTTGACATAGCGGTGTAAATGGGTAGTATCATATACGGAATAAAGTCGTACACCATACCCAAAATTACAGCGCCGGGGGTGTTTATAAGTTGTAATGGTCCAATACCCAAGTAAGATAAAAATTTGTTTATAAGACCTGTGTTTGCAAGAATTGTAATCCAAGAATATGTACGGATAAGAAAGTTCATCCACATAGGAAGCATAATAAGCATCATAATCATACGTTGATGGCTTATTTTAAACTTGGTCATATAATATGCCATAGGATAAGCAAGCAACAGTGTTATAACTGTGGCAATAACGGCATATAAAAGTGACAGACCAAAAGCCTTTTTAAAACGTCCTATCTGCGCAAAGTTTTCAAGTGTAAAACTGCCGGCATCGTTGGTAAAGGCAAAATATACCATTATGATAAGCGGTACAACTATGAATATTGCCGCCCATACTATATAGGGTGCGGCAACGACACGACTACCAAAACTTTTTTTATTCATCGTCATCCTCCGGCTCTATGTCTGAAAGATGATCCATTTCCTCGCTATATGTACTATAGTCACCGTAAAGACCCGAGTACTCTGATTTTTTCATAATATGAATTGCGTCGGGCTCGATATAAAGTCCAACGTTATCACCAACAAAGCATTCATCGGTGGTTTGAATCATCCATTTAAAGCCGCCGATGTCAACTATTATTTCATAATGAACACCCAAAAAGTCAACCGACGTCACGGTGCCTGTAAGCATACCCTTATCAACGGGAACGATATCAACGTCTTCGGGGCGAACAACAACGTCGACGTTTTCGTTTTCAAGGAATCCTTTGTCAAGGCAGTCGAACACGTGACCGGAAAATTCAGCCACAAAGTCCTTTTTCATAACGCCGTCAAGAATGTTTGACTCACCAATAAAGTCGGCAACAAAAGCGTTTTCAGGCTCGTTATAAATATCCTGTGGGGTGCCGATTTGCTGAATTTTACCCTTGTTCATAACAACGACACGGTCAGACATTGTAAGCGCTTCCTCTTGGTCGTGGGTAACAAATACAAAGGTAATGCCAAGCTGACGCTGAATGCGGCGAAGCTCTTTTTGCATATCTTTACGAAGCTTTAAGTCCAAAGCGGCAAGCGGCTCGTCAAGAAGTAAAACCTTTGGTTTGTTGGCAATAGCACGTGCAATTGCAACACGTTGCTGCTGACCACCCGAAAGGGTAGATATGCTACGCTTTTCAAAACCGTCAAGGTTTACAAGATGCAGCATTTCGGTAACAATTTCTTTTATTTCTTTTTCTTTTAACTTTTTAACACGCAGACCAAAGGCTACGTTTTCATAAACGTTAAGGTGCGGAAAAAGTGCATAACGCTGAAAAATGGTGTTAACCTGTCGCTTGTACGACGGCACACCATTTATTGTTTTGTCTTCAAAAACAACCTCGCCTGAGTCGGCGTCTAAAAAGCCTGCAATAATTCGCAGAGTGGTTGTTTTACCACAGCCTGATGGACCCAAGAGTGTTATAAACTCTTTATCACGGATAGCAAGGTTAAGTCCGTCAAGCACCTTTTCTTCTCCAAAAGAAACGAAGATGTCTTTAAGCTCAATAATATTTTGTTTTTCCATTTAAGCATCCCCCTTTGTCAAACACCCAAGTGTCGACAGCAGTAAAGTTTTACGTTTACCCTGCGCGATACCCCGATTGCTTGTTTGTGTGCCCTGACAAAGGGTTTTTCATAGTCCTACAAAAATGTGGACTACGGCACACATTAGTACCAACCGTCTTTCTACACAGATGCGTTAAATAAATATATTTATATATATTAACAATAATAAAGATAAAGCCAAACGGCTAAAAAGTCAAGTAAATTTTGCAAAAATTGTAGAATTTTTGATAGGAATTTTATGCTAAATTTTGTTAAACTTTAATTTGCTCTTTTTTTCTTTGATTATCTCAAAAATGCTCGATTTTTTTATCAAAAAAACACCACCGATTTTTCGGTGGTGTTTTAATTTTAATCTGCAGGGCTTTGATATACCTTTACGTAGTCAACAACCATATCTGAATGTTCGCCCGGTTTCATTACAAATTCACCTGCATTGCCGTAGTGTGCGCTTACAAGCAAATATGCTGGTTGATTGCAAATACCCATTTCACTGGTTCTGTTGGTTACAACGCCATCAATTAAAAATGCGTATTCATCAGGACTCCAACGGAATGCAAAGGTATGATAATTGCCGTCAAAAATTTGTGGCATACCTGCCATACTAAAGGATTTGCTTTTTGTCTGATCGTTATGGTATCCGTCCCAGTGTATTGTCTGGGCAGGATCTTCACGGTAGTAATATGTTTCAACAATATCTACTTCAAAACCGTTTACAGCACTTCCGTCATCGGCGGCATCTTCATCGCTCATATCGCCGCCAACAAGCCAGAACGCACTCCAAAGACCGGATGTAAGGTTTGGAATCATACGGATTTCATAATAGCCATAGGTGTTTTCAAACTTGTCAAGTGTGGTAATGGTTCCTGTAAAACGACCTTCACCGGTTTCGGCATTATAATCATCACCTACCGACATTCTATTTATAAGATTTCCCTTACCGTCTAAAAAGATATTATCTTTTGAGTATGAATATCGCCAGTCACGCATTTCATCCCAAACGTTCCATACGTCTGTGTTAAGCTCGGTGCCGTTAAAATCATCTTCAAAAACGAGGTTCCATTTATCCTCAAGTTCAATGGTAAAGTCAAAACTTATTCCTGTGGCTTCGTGCAAGGCATTAAGTTTTAATGACTTGTGCCATTTTGTGTATTTATAAGGCACGGTAATTACCTTGTCATTTATGATTATATCGTCGTTTTTGCAGGTTATTTTAAGCGGTATGTCGTATGTATCGGGAGAATCGGTCACAACGCTTGAAATAGCGTAAATAGAATCGCTTTTTGGTGTGTTTTTTACACAGTAATAGTTGATTTTTTCTATCTTGCTAAAGCCATACAGCATAGCAAGGGCATCATTTATTTCAGGTTGTGAAACGGTGTCTGTGTCTTTAGCACAGGACGTCGCTAAAAGCAAACACGTAACACATAATAAAATACAAACTATTCTTTTAATTTTCATATTAACCCTTCCTATTAACTTTATTTATAAATTCCAAAAGAATTTTGATATACTCTTACGTAATCAACAAGCATATCGGAATATTCGCCTTCGCCAAGAACCCATTTACCAGCCCAAGGGCCACATTCGGTGCTTATAATCATATAACCCGGTTGATTGCATATACCACCTGCGGTCTTGGCATTTATACGTCGGGTTACAATGCCGTCAATCAAAAATACATATTCATTAGGGGTCCAACTTATCGCAAAATCATGGTATTGATTATCGTAGGTATTAATTTGTGTAACATATCCTGCACTTGGTGCTGAACTGGTGTGACCTGTAAAGCCGTCCCAATGCAGATTTTGTGCTACACCACCTTCAGGGAAGATTGATTCAAACACATCTATTTCGCAACCATTTATACTTAAATTATCATCGGCCGGAGTACTTGAATCCATATCTCCGCATATCAGCCAAAAGGCACCCCACATACCTGTCTGGTGGTGAAGTTTTACCCTTGCTTCATAATAACCGTAGGTAGATTCAAACAATCCCTTTGTGCTTATTGCTCCCGAAAGATAGGCGTCAATTTCTTTGCCGTGAACTACCTTTTTGCCAGGTGTAGCACGACTTACAAGATTACCTTTGCCGTCAACAAACATTGTGCTTCGGTCCCAATAGTTTATATAGCCTTTATCACGTAGCCAGTCAGGACGGTAGTCCCATTTTGCAAAGTTAATCTGATTGCCGTCAAATTGGTCTTCCCAAACCATTTTCCAGTCATCATAATATTTTATTGTAAAATCCTTACTCTGACCGGTAAATGAGTATTTTGCGGTAATGGTAACCGGCTTATTTTGTTGCTTGTAAGAATAGGGTATAGTAATGGTTTGAGATTTTATTTTTACATTACTGTCATTACAAAAAAGTTGACAGCCCAATGTTATGTCATCTTTAGTATTAGCAGTAATACCTGTAATGGCATAAACGATATCGCTGTTAGGAATGTTTTTTACACAAAAGTAGTCTATGGTATCAATTTTATCAAAATCAATTTTATAAACCTCGTGACCACTGGGTTCAGTAACACTTGAATTTTGGTCTGATGTGTTGGGAACAGAGCTTTCTGTCGAAGGAATGTAAATAATAGTCTGGGAGTTAGACGGTGCGCTATCAACAGTTTCCGAACCGGTTATTACGGTAGCAGAGGAAGTGTCAGAATAACTTGAGTCGGTTTTTCGACAAGCGGTACAACACAGCAAAATTGCAAAACAAAGCGCAAAACAAATAATTCTATTGTATTTCATTGTCGGTGGGTTCTCCTTCTTCGGTATGGCTTCGTGTCTGCTTTATAATTCCTACCACCATAACTATGGCAATAATGCTAAACAGAACAATTCCTACCATAATTATAATCAGTTTTGGGGTGTATTCGGCGGAAGGCTTTTGTTGGTTTGCAATCTCAAAACTTTCAAATGCCGAGTTTATTAAATCAGATGTGTCCTCACCATCGTTGTATGCCACGAAATGATAGGTTTTTTTGTTGCAAATGGTTACATATTGCGTGACGGTATAAATGCCGCCTGAATCTTTATGTACGTCCTTTATGCAGACATATTTTCTATCACGGTTTGAAACTATTGTTGCAGGAGATGCAGATTTATCATCAATTGTATCTGCAAATTTATATAACATTTGGTCATCAAGGTTTGAGATATCCACAACCTCCGATGAAAAATTGTTGGTATATGCAGATATCTTGATTTGTGTTTTGCCGTCATCTGTTACCGCAAGATACAAAAGTCCATCATCAAAATACGATTTAAGCTGGGCCGTTGTCAAAGAAAGCTTTTGTGAAACGGTATCAAGGTTATCGCCCGACTGCACACTTACAAATTCATCGCCCAAGGCTATAGAAAAATCCTGAGATACTGTAGCCGCCGAAAGCAATAAAACCGTTATCAAAATGATAAAAATATTAAAAATACGGGTTTTCAAAAAATCACCTAAATTAAATTATTTTGACGTTTAGCCGCAGTAAGTGTGTTTTGCATAAGTGTTGCAATGGTCATAGGACCAACACCACCGGGAACGGGTGTAATAAATGAAGCTTTTTGTGAAACGGCATCAAAATCTACATCGCCGCACAGCTTACCGTTTTCACGGTTCATACCAACGTCGATTACAACGGCGCCAGGCTTTACCATATCGGCTTTTACAAAATTAGCAATACCCACAGCCGCTACAAGAATATCTGCACGACGTGTAACCTCAGCAAGATTTTGAGTTCTTGAATGGGCGGTGGTAACGGTACCGTTTTTGTGTAAAAGCAACATACTCATTGGTTTACCAACTATGTTTGAACGACCTATCACAACGCATTCTTTACCACAAACATCAATGTTATAGTATGCAAGCATTTCCATAACACCGGCAGGTGTGCAGGGAAGGAAGTCGTAATCGCCAATCATAATTTTACCTACGTTTACAGGGTGAAAAGCATCGACGTCTTTATTGGGATCGATAGCATTAATAACAGCCTTTTCGTCAAGACCTTTAGGTAAAGGCAATTGACAAAGTATTCCGTTTACCGAAGCATCGTTATTTAGCTTGTTTACAAGAGCTAAAAGTTCTTCTTGCGTAGTGTTTTCCGGAAGTAAAAACTCTTTAGAGATAATTCCAAGTTGTTCACAAGCTTTTTTCTTATTAGCAACGTAAATTTGCGAAGCAGGGTCTTGTCCCACTAAAATTACTGCAAGGCAAACATCAACACCTTGTTTATTTAATTCCTTTACCTCATTAGCAACACGTTCTTTAACGGCCGCCGATACGAGCTTTCCGTCTATTATATTACTCATTTGTATTTTCCTCCAAAACAAGTTCTTCAACAGGTTGTTCGTCAGCTTCATAGTCAAACATCTCTTGATAATCAAGATCCTTTACCGCAGTTTTGCGTTTGCTGTAAACAATAAACAAAGTGACAGCGGCGCCCAAACAAATAATTACAGAGACAACTACCGAAACTCTTATTGGTTTCCAAAGATAGAGACTGTCGGTACGGAAGTTTTCAACGATAGAACGTTCAAAACCATACCAAACGCAGTACATAAGTGCTGTTTCACCACTAAAACGACGTTTTTTGGAAAGATGATGTATAAGGAAGAATCCAGCAATACACCAAATTGACTCATAAAGGAAGCAAGGGTGAACAAGCGCTTCGCTGCCCATTTCGGTGGCAATACGGTTACTTGTCATGCCCCACCAGCTACTGCCTGTAAAAGTTCCGTAGGCTTCTTGGTTCATAAAATTGCCCCAACGTCCAATGCCTTGTCCAATAAGAAAACCAAGGGCTGCAAGGTCACACATATCTAAAATGTTGATTTTTTTGATTTTGCACATCAAGGCGCCACATAAACCTGCGGCAATAACGGCACCATAAATTGCAATGCCCGAAAATCCCTTGTCACTAAAACCAAAAAATTCACCAATGCTTGTTAATTTTTCACCGTCAAATAAAACATAATAAAGTCTTGCGCCAAACACCGATACAGGTGCTGTAACGATGATAACGTCAAGCATTTTATCAATATTTACGTTAAAACGCTTAGCGTTTTTCATACCGTATATAATGGCAAGTAAAAATCCGGTTGCTATAATTATTCCATACCAATAAACGTCCCAATCAATAAAAGGGATTGTAAAGGCAATGGGGTCAATTGTTAGCTTTATGCCAAAAATGGTAACGTTGTATACATCCATAATAATTAATCCTCCAAAGGTTTGATTACCGACAAGACTGCATTTGAATCATCGAAAACGTCAAAACGTTTCATAACGTCATCATAGCTTACAGCCTTTAACATTTTTATTTCATCAAACAAATTATAGTCGTGCATAGCACACTCGGTAAGGGCCATTGCGAGCCCCTCTACACTGTTGAAACGACGAACAAGATCGCCGTACATTCCGCATTTTACGGCAGAAAACAGTTTTCGGTTGATTCCGTCTTCACGCAAGCGGTTAATTTCTGCTTTTATTTCATTTGCAACTCGTTCAGGGTCGGATGATTCACCTTCAAATATAATGGCGGCGTAACCGTTGCCGTTAAAATATTCGCTGCTGAAATCATCGTTGATAAGTCCTTCGTTCATAAGTCGTGCATAAAGCGGAGAAGCGTCACCACAGATGATTTGAAGCAATAAATCTACGCAGATTTTACTTTTAAGTCTGCGGTAGGGTGATGCAATTTTTTGCTTAAAGCCCAGACAAAACATAGGAGTATTAATGGCAAATTTTTGTTCTACGTAAGGCTTTACAATATCTTCCGGTTCGTCAAATTCACCACGTGTGATTTGTGAAGGCAAACGGTCGATTATTGATTTTTCAATCTGCTTAAGAGCTTTATCGGTATCAATGTTACCTACAAGACAAATAAACATATTTGAAGGGTTGTAAAAAGTATCGTAGCATTTATAAAGCAGTTCGGCATCAATCTGTGCAATTGATTCTACGGTGCCTGCAATATCGATGCGTACCGGATGTGTATGATACATAGCCTTTAAAAGATTAAACATTACGCACCAACCGGGGTTGTCATCATACATACGAATTTCTTGTCCGATTATGCCTTGCTCTTTTTCTACCGTTTCTTTTGTGAAATAGGGGGACTGAACAAAGTTGAGCAATATGTCAAGATTTTCATAAAAATTATCACTGCAAGAAAACAGATAACAGGTACGGTCAAAAGAGGTGAACGCATTGGCAGAGGCGCCTGTTTTTGCGTATTTTGAAAAAGCATCTCCGTCTTCGCTTTCAAACAACTTGTGCTCAAGATAGTGGGCAATACCTTCGGGTACGCTTATTTCTTCGCCACCGTTTTTAGAAAATTTTGTATCAATTGAACCGTATTTGGTGCCGAAAATTGCATAGCTTGAAGAATACTGCGGTTTTTCCATAATATATATCTGCAGTCCCGACGGTAATTCTGCTTTTACATAGCTTTCGTCGGCAAATCCTTCAAAAAGTTGCTTTTTCATACGTTTTCACCCTCCTTATCCTCCGGTAAAAGTTTATATACCGTGTGCAGTTTTACACCTCTGGCGGCATAAACTACATCGTTACGGGTTACATTCAATATTAATTCTGCGGCATCCTCGGGGGAGAGGAGTCTGTCCTTTACAATTTTTAGTGAATACCACGCATCAAGAAGTCCTTGTGAATCATTGTATGATTTAAAGGAGTCGGTAATGCTTTTGATTGAAGACTCAAATTCTTCGTCGGTAAACAGGTTTTGTTTTATTATATCAAGTTGATTTAAAATTTCACGCTCGGCTTTATTGGCGTTTTCTTTTTCAACACCGCTGTCAACAGTAATAAGACCTTTGGATTTTACCGAGCCCGAAGCGCAATAATAACAAAGGCTCATCTTTTCACGCACATTGGTAAAAAGACGTGAATAGGGGCCACCGCCAAAAATGTCACACATAACGGTAAGCGCCGCAGTAGACTGGTCGTCACCGTAAAGCTCGCTTGAAAATCCCATACAGAGCTTGCCCTGCGCAATATCCATTTTTTCAACAACGGTATTTGGCTTTTGAATAGCGGCAGTAGGTGTGCTTTTGGTGCAGTCGGGTATGTTACAGCGCTCAATTGCATCAAACTTTTGCGAAATTTTGTCAAACAATCCTTGAGGTATTGTTCGTGATATAACATTAACACGTAAAAAGGCGGTTGAAAGAAGCTTTTTCCATGCGGTATAAAGTGACTCGCCTGTAATTGCATTTACCTGCTCCTCGTTTCCACATTTGGGTAAGCCGTAGGCTTCACCTTTATACATTTCTTCTATAAGACGCTTTTTTGCATAGGTGCGTTTTTGCGCCAAGTCGCCACGTATATGTTCAATCGCCTTGCGTTTTTCACGCTGGACGTCTTCTTCGCAAAAAGCACCGTTTTCTACCTTTGGCTCAAATATAAGCTGGGTAAGTAACTCGACTGCGCTGTCACAAAGAGATTCATTATCAAGAGAAAAACGGTCGTCTATTACCGATATTGCTATTTTTAAAAGCTGATAATCGCCAACCTTTTCTGCACTTGCCGAAAGATTTGCGCCATAAAGCTTTGCAAGCTTGAAATTAAGCGCCGAAAAATCAGGATAAGCCTTACTGCTGCTTGTCATTATAAAGGGCAATAATGCATTGTCGGCAACCGTCTCTTTTTTAAGCGGTACATAAAAATTAAATGATATAAGAGTGGTGTTAAAACGATTGTTTTTAATAAATACACCCTCGACTCCATTTGAAAGCTGTGTGATTTTCGCAGACATTTGTTTCCTCCTGAGATTATGTGTTTATGTCAAACTGTTTTAATATAAGACCAAGCTCGCACACGGGAAGTCCCACCACATTAAAGTAGTCACCGTTAATTCCGCTTACAAATTTTGAGGCACGGCCCTGAATTCCGTATGCACCGGCTTTGTCCATAGGCTCCAAGGTTTTAATATATGCCGTAATTTCCGCCTCGGTAATATCACGGAAGGTAACGGCTGTTGTAACAACTCGGGTTTGGTGCGTGCCGCCTTGCAGTACGGTAACTGCGGTATGAACGTTGTGACTTTTACCCGAAAGATTACGAAGCATATTTGCGGCATCGTGTTCATCCTTTGGTTTGCCCATAAGACATCCACCAAGCTCAACTATTGTGTCGGCCGAAATAATAACAGTATCGCTATCAAGGCCCTTTGCAACTGCTAACGCTTTTTCGTAGCTTATTCGTGCAACCTCGTCGGTAACGGGTAGCGACGGGTCCATAGTTTCGTCAATATCGGCAGTTACAATTTCAAAATCCAAATCAAGCAAGCCAAGCAGTTCTTTGCGCCGTGGCGATTTGGATGCTAAAACAATCTTCATAACAAACAATTTCCCACTTTAAAATATATTTGATATATAATAACATAAATATATTTTTTTTGCAATGGTAAAATCGCAAAAAGCAAGTGCATATGTTAAGTTGACAATAATAGCTCTAAAATGGTATAATCAAATAAAGTAGGTGAAAAGTTTATGAAAAAACCTAAAATAAAACTTTCTCCAAAAATACTGGCAATAAAAAAACAATATGATTCGTGCTGTGCTATACTCTTTGCGGCGTTTTTGATTGGTCTGGGAGTAAGTATGATTTTAGACTGGCCTACAGCAGCAATTTTATCGGATAATTCGTTGTTAAAGGGCAATATCATGAGTTTAATAGAAGGTGTTGTGGGTATTGTTGTTGCTATGGTATCGGTTTTTGTACTAAGCATCTTAAATGGATATTATCGTAACAAATTCCAATTTAAGCAGTTATTGTTGGCAATTGCATTAGTGTTTGCTACACAGACTGTTTTGGCCATTTTACTTGGCCATAGTGTTTGGTTTTCAGGGCCTGGTGTTTTTCTTTCAACTTACATCTTTAAAACTATACATTTTGATGCAATAGGACAATTGGGTGCTAAACAGATAATAGCAAATTATGATTGGCTGTTCACAACACTTACTTTTTGGGTTTTTTATGCACCATTATTGGTTTTGGGTAAATATTTAGGCGCTAAAAAAAGCAAAAAAGATTTTGATAAAGAAAGGGCAGAAAAGGCTAAAGGCAAAACCCTTAATGAACATCCGTTTGATTAATAAGAATTTTTGCGGTCGGTATAATCCGACCGTTTTTTCTTTTTTGTGTAGGGACCGGCCTCTCGGACGGTCCGTTTAAAGAGTGCTTTGTTGCGGACCGTCAAGGATGCAGGTCCCTGCGTTAATTAAGTAATATTTCTCTTGTATTTATCAATATGTTGTGATATAATCAAATATAATTATGTATATAGGTGGTATTAGTATGAAATGTCCTTTTTGCGGTTATGAAGAAAGCAAGGTAATTGACTCTCGTCCTACTGACGAAGGCGAGCGTATCAGACGCCGTCGTGAGTGCCTTAAATGTGCAAAGCGTTTTACAACATATGAGATGATTGAAAGTCTTCCTATAGTTGTTATCAAAAAAGACGGCTCACGTGAAACCTTTGACCGTCAGAAATTGCTTACAGGTATGCTTCGTGCTTGCGAAAAGCGTCCCGTTTCTATCGAGATGCTTGACCGTGCAATCAGCGATATCGAAACTGTTATACAAAATTCACTTGACCGTGAAGTAAGCAGTGATAAAATAGGCGAGCTCGTTATGGAAAAGTTAAAGGAAATTGACGAGGTTGCATACGTTCGTTTTGCATCGGTTTACCGTCAGTTTAAAGACATTAACACCTTTATGGACGAATTAAACAAGTTACTTAGCAAATAGGAGAATCTTTTTAAAATGGACAATTGCGAACTTTTGGCAGAGCTATTACTGCCGAATATTGATAAAACACCCGATTATTATGAAAACTTATACCCCGAGCGCAATCTGCCCGAGGGCGCACGAGTTGTTCGTGTGGCACCCAGCCCCACAGGTTATTTGCACTTGGGCACACTTTTTACATCTTTGGTAAACCGTATTACTGCAACCTCTTCGGGCGGCGTTTTCTTTACAAGAATAGAGGACACCGACAAAAAGCGTGAGGTTGAAGGCGGTATTGATGATATAATCGGCGGCCTCCAGCGCTTTGGTATTACCATTGACGAAGGCTTTATTAGCGGAGACGAGCAAAGGGGAGATTACGGCCCTTATCAGCAAAGTCACCGTGCCGAAATTTACCAAACCTACGTTAAAGACCTTATCAAAAAAGGTCTTGCATATCCGTGCTTCTGCACTGCCGAAGAATTAGAGGCAGTACGCAAGGTACAAGAAGAAAACAAAATCCGTACAGGCTATCACGGCGAGTATGCACGTCACCGTGATATAACCTATGAGCAGGCAAAGGCTCTTATAGACGAGGGCAAGCCCTTTGTTGTGCGTTTGCGTTCCCCCGGTAGCGAAGAAAACCGTATCACCTTTGAGGATACCATCAAGGGCAAGATTGAAATGCCCGAAAATGACGAAGATTTTGTACTACTTAAATCAGACGGAATACCCACATACCACTTTGCACACGCTATAGACGACCACCTTATGCACACAACACACGTGCTTCGTGGAGATGAGTGGATTTCATCGGTACCAAAGCATATACAACTGTTTAAATTACTTGGTTTCAAAGTGCCAAAATTTGGTCATGTGTCACCAATTATGAAGCTTGATAACGGCGCAAAACGTAAGATATCTAAGCGTAAGGACCCCGAGGCTGCAGTGCACTTCTTTGCAGAGCAGGGTTACGAATCAATAAGCGTTATAGAATATCTTATGACCATTGCCGCCTCTGATTTTGAGGATTGGCGCCGTGCCAACCCCGATGCCGATTATCGTACCTTTAAGTTTAATCTTAAAAAGATGTCGGTTTCAGGCGCACTATTTGACGAAAACAAGCTTAATGACGTAAGTAAGTCAAAAATCGCCGCTATGAAGAGTAGCGAGGTTTATGAGTGTCTTACCGCTTGGGCACAGGAGTTTGACGGCGAATTTTATAATCTGCTTACCCGTGACCAAAGCTTTACAAAGGCTATGCTTGCCATTGACCGTGACGAAGCTAAAAAGCCACGTAAAGACCTTGCTAAATGGAACGAGGCAAAAGAGTATTTTGCATACTTCTTTAATGAGCTTTATTCTCCTTGCCACACAATTCCTGAAAATATTAAGTCCGAGGATGCAAAGGCATTCCTTACAGAATATAAACAGGTTTATAATGCGGCAGACGACCGTCAGGCTTGGTTTGATAAAATTAAGCTGGTGGCACCCAACTTGGGCTTTGCAGCCGAAACCAAGGAATACAAGGCAAACCCCGATGCATTCAAGGGCAGTGCGGGTGACCTTAGTACAATACTTCGTATTGCAATAACAGGTCGCACCAACACACCCGACCTTTGCAGTATTATGGCAGTACTTGGTCGTGACGAATGCATTAAACGTATTGACGATATGATTAGTTCTCTTTGAGGAGTTTTATAAAAATGGAAGAAAACAAGGTTTTAACTGAAGAATTAGAAGAAAACAAACCTTCTAATTTTATATATGATTTTATTGACGAGGATTTGGCAGAGGGTGTGTATAGCCGTGTGCAGACACGTTTTCCGCCCGAACCAAACGGCTATTTGCATATAGGTCATGCAAAGGCTATCTGCATTGACTTTGGCACCGCTGAAAAATATAGCGGTAAGTGCAACCTGCGTCTTGACGATACCAACCCCACAAAAGAGGATGTTGAGTACGTTGACGCTATTATGGAAGATATCAAGTGGTTAGGTTTCGACTGGGATAACGTGTACTACGCATCCGACTATTTTGATTTTATCTATGAGTGCGCCCTAAAGCTTATTGATAAAGGTCTTGCTTACATTGATGAGTCAACCGCTGACGAAATCCGTGAAATGCGTGGCACCCTTACCGAACCTGGTAAAAACAGCCCTTATCGTGACAGACCTGTTGAAGAATCACGTGAGCTTTTTGCAAAAATGACAGCAGGCGAAATTGACGAGGGCAAAATGGTGCTTCGTGCCAAGATTGATATGGCTTCGTCAAACCTTAATATGCGTGACCCCGTTATCTATCGTGTGCTTAAAGCGCATCATCACCGTACAGGTGACAAGTGGTGTGTTTACCCGATGTATGACTTTGCACATCCGCTCAGCGATGCACGTGAGGGCGTTACACACTCACTCTGTTCATTAGAGTTTGAAAATCACCGTCCACTTTATAATTGGGTGCTTGAGGCGGCAGATATTACCCACGAGCCACCACGTCAGATTGAGTTTGCACGTATGAACGTAAACTACACACTTACCAGTAAACGTAAATGCTTAAAGCTTGTAAACGACAATTTGGTAAGCGGTTGGGATGATCCACGTATGGCTACCATTTGCGGTATGCGCCGTCGTGGTTATCCGTCAGCGGCAGTGCGTGCTTTTGTTGACAAAATCGGTGTTTCAAAGGCATACAGCGTTATTGATTATGCTCTCTTAGAATCTTGCGTTCGTGACTATCTTAACGAAAACGCCAATAGAGCAATGGCAGTGCTTCGCCCACTTAAAGTGGTTATTGACAACTATCCCGAAGGCAAGACCGAGCAGATTGAGGTTGACATCAACCCCAACAAACCAGAACTTGGAAAAACAAGCGTTACATTTTCTCGTGAAATATTTATCGAAGACGACGACTTTATGTTAGACCCGCCGGGCAAATACTTCCGTCTTTGCCCTGCAAAAGAGGTAAGACTTAAAGGTGCATACTTTGTAAAATATGCTTCACACGAAGAGGACGAAAACGGCAATATTACAGTAGTTCACTGCACCTATGACCCCGAAAGCCGTGGCGGCGAAGCGCCCGACGGCAGAAAGGTTAAGGGCACACTGCATTGGGTAAGTGCTGACAACTGCATCAGTGCCGAGGTTCGTCTTTATGACCGACTCTTTAACGTAGAAAACCCAAGTGATGAAGAGGGTGTATCATCTTTTGCCGACAACCTTAACCCCGAATCACTAACAGTTTTAACCGATGCTGTTATTGATGCAAGTCTTAAGGACGTAAGCGTGGGCGACACCTTCCAGTTTATGCGTCAGGGTTATTTCTGCGTAGATAAGGATTCAACAGCCGAAAAAATAGTCTTTAACCGCACCGTTGCGCTAAAAGACTCATTTGCAAAGAAAAAATGATGACAGTAAATAACGTTTTAGATTATTTAAAAGAAAAATACCCACTCGATACCGCCTGCGATTTTGACAACGTCGGTCTTTTGGTGGGGGACGGTAATGCAACAGTTTCAAAGGCGGTAGTCTGCCTTGACTGCGATATAAATACCGTAAATTATGCCAAAGAGATTGGTGCAAACCTGATTGTTACGCACCATCCCGTAATATTTAACGGGCTAAAGGCTGTAACCGTTGGCACCGTTGTATATGAGGCGGTTAAAGCCAATATATCGGTAATATCTATGCACACAAATCTTGACATTGCCGTAGGTGGCGTTACCGAACAGCTTTGCAAGTCACTTGGTCTTACCAACGTAAAACCGTTTACGGCTCATGACGGATTTTTGATTCGTGAGGCAGATTGCAGTATAACAAATGCCGACAAATTGGCTTGTCACATAAAGCTGGCACTTGGCGGTGCCGTAAAATATGCCGATAGCGGCAAGCCGATACACCGTGTGCTTGTGTGCTCGGGTTCGGGCGGCGAATTTTTAACCGACGTAATCATAGGCGGTTATGATGCGCTTATATCGGCCGATATTAAACACAACGTGTTTGTAGATGCTGTAAATCAAGGCGTTGCCGTATTTGATGCAGGGCATTATGCAAGCGAAAACGTTATTGTAAAACCGCTTTGCAGCGAACTAAAGGCTGAATTTAGCAGCATAGAATTCAGCGAGTTTAACAATGACAAAATAAAATCTATATAACAAAAAATGCTAACCACAAAAAGTGGTTAGCATTTTAGTCAAGGCAGTAAAATAGGGGAGTTAATAAGACAAATGAATGGTCTTGTCGCACTAATTAAGGAGTATAGATTATGAGTGAAGATTGAAGATTAAATGGTCAAGAAAGATTTTTGTTTAAAGTTAAATTAACAAAAGTTAAGCTTCATTTTCCTGAACCTGATATCGTTGATCATGCACATTGTGATTTTTGCTGGGGAAAATTTAGCGACCAAGACGATGATTTACATGTTGGATATGTAACTGACGATCATGAACATATTGTTTGCGAGGAATGTTTTAACGATTTCAAAGAACGTTTTGAGTGGATAGTAGAATGAGAGAATAGAGGTTTTTTCTTTGGAAAAAAATAATATGAAAAAGTTAATAATATTTATAATTCCTTTAATGATTGGTATTGGTCTAATAGGGTGTGATAATATGGACACTCAAGACAGCTCAAATGCCGATATCAAAAAAGAAGAAATTAATTTTGTGGAGAGGGATTATTACGAAATTGATTTTGACGATATTGAATTTCCGGTTGATTTAAGTGATATTGTTTTACCCGAAACACCAATACATACAAAAGAAGATGCTATAAAAGTTGGACAAATGATAATAGATGAAAGGCATAGAAACGGTAAGTCTATTGATAAAGAATTGCGAAGCATTGTACATTCAAAGCAAGACAATATGTGGCGCTTTGAGTATGGACCTCATGAGCTCGTTTCTACTACTTCTGACAATATAACAATTATACTTCTTTCTGATGATACATTATATGTATCTGTCAACGGGGATACTGGTAAGTTAATAAAAGCTTGGGTAGGATAGTTAATATGACCATAAAGCTATCCTATAATTAATCCTGTGTCGATTAAAAATATTGGAAGTGCCACCAAATGAATGTTAGAATTAAAAGGTTATTAGCCGCAATTATTGATTTTTATATTATTTGTTTTTTGTCCTCTGCTTTTATTGGTGTTTTTACGATGGGTAAATTTAATGTTACTCCATTTTCTGTAACGCTTTATATAGCGATATCTTTTGTGCTTTTAATAATTAAAGATTTTGTGTTTAAAAAT
>JAZUNQ010000011.1:0-9691 GCA_045604205.1 Acutalibacteraceae bacterium | reverse complement strand
GCTTTCTATTTTTAATTCAAGGGAATCAACTTCCATTTGAAGGGCCAATAAAAACACCTCCGAAAAGTGTTTGTTTTTTAGAAAACGGCGGCGACATATTACTACCTACAAACCTGTCGCCGCCGTGATTTTTATTATTCTTTGCTTTTAGCAAATCTTTCGGCAAGCTTATTGAAATATTCAATGGTCTTTTGCCGTTCTTTTTTTGCTTTTTGGGCTTTTTCCTCTTCCGTCAGCGGTACGATACGTATGGGCTCGTCCATATATCGGTTTGGCTTTCTACGCTTGCCGCTGAAATTAAGATTTGACAAAGCCGTAGAAAATGCGTTGAAATTGTAAAGCCCTTGCAGCCACATTTCTCTGCTTTTCTTTTGCTTGCGAAGCATTTCCGCATTGTGGTAGGCTACGGGAAGAAACACGTCGCCGTTCCAAAACTCGTCTGCCGTCATACCTATCGAAAGGTAGTAGGGCAAAAACCGCTCAAACCTCGCAGTATAATCTCCGACGACGTATCTTTTTACAGAACCATCGTCAGGCGGGAGTTTTTTCTCTTTTCGCCGCTTTCGTCATCGTCCGAGATCACAAGGCCGTCGTTTGCCTGATTGTAAAGGCGCACAAGCCTTTCAAGCTCTTCGGGACGGAGACCGCCCAGCTCCTCAAGCATTGCGTCGGTCTGATTTCTTGCAATGTTTCTGTGATTCTTGCGAAACGCCAAAAACCAAAGCATCGGAATGTTTTTCTGGGGATACTTGGTCAGTTCCGAAATGTCAAACTCTCTGCTTTCTGCAAAGCGTATGACCTCTCTGTTGAACTCAAGAATATACTCCTCGTTAGTTTCGGGGTCGGTCAGCCTTATGGGCTTTTCTCTGTACTCGTTCATTTGTTTATCTCCTTATCAAATAATATATTTTGAAGGCGGTAATCTGCGCGGATAAGGCACGCAGAAACAAGAGCTCCTGCTGTCCCGCCCTTCAAACGGTTTTACGGGCCCACAGTGGGCTTGGCGTTCCATCCGGTGATGTTGGTGGGGGTGATATAGGCATCAACGGTAAGAACGCTGTCGACGTCTACTCCCGACAGACCAAGAGGGGAAGGATCGCCGGAGAAGAAAAACGCCTTGGTAAGACCGGGAATGATAACGACAAACCAGGTGGCAAGTGCGCCGCCCTCGGTTGCGGCTCCGGTTTCGGCAGCGGTCACAAGGGCCGCCCATTCGGTCTGGAACTGCTCGGTATTGTTTGCGGTAAAGGGAAGAGCACCGCCGGGGTCCTTAAGACCGGGGATGTAGCTCTTCCATTCGGTCTCATCAAGGGTGGTAGAATCAAGGCTCGAAGGCTCGGGGTTGATGTCGGGAATAGCCGAAATACCGGTCAGCTTGGTATACCCGGTGGTAGGGGTAGTGCCTGCGGTAGTTTCCACTGCGTAATAAACGCCTACGCCTGCGCTCGAAAGGTCGATTCTGGGCATTTAAATAACCTCCAATTTAATCTTTGTAAATGCGGACGGTGACTGTATCGTCCTCGTTTGTTTCTTCAACTGCCGTACCACGGTATCTCGCCTTTACGCGAAATATCCGTTGGTCGGCATTTCTGATCTGATTGCAAAAGACGGTCTCCCAAGCCCCAATACTGCCGAGGCGTTCTTCAACAAGCTCGATAATGTCCTTGCACTGCTGCTTTGCGCCTGCGGTAAGATTTGAAAACACGTCAACGTCTATAACGACACGGCTTGAATTAAGCCCCGTATATCCCGAATAGAAGCGGTCGGCCTGATACATTACCAGTGCGGGAAATGATGCAGGCGTTTCCATCGGCTCGTTATATCTTGAGCCGTTGGGATATGTTTCCGAAAAATCTTCGGCTATCGGCGTAAACAGTGCACTCTCAATATCAATCATTGAAGGCTAAACCCTCCTTTGCTATGCGTAAGACCTCTTGTCGAAGGTCTTTTGCGGTTTCATACATTGCCATCGACGGCGGGTTTCCGTATGTATGGCCGCCGCCTGCGTCTTTTGGTATCCACCAACCCTTTGGGTCGTTCCAATGCCCCTTGTCGCTGGGATAGGTTCCGGGTCCCATTCCAAGCTCGCCGTCGAGAGGGTGACCGTAACCGTACCGTGCACCTGCGCCGAACTCTACGAACATAACGCTTTCGCCTTGGGCGACTATTGCGTATCCGTTGTCTCGCCTTTCCACGGTAACCGTTATCGGCTTCATACCCACGGCGGCGTTTACGGCCCTTGTATAGTCAAGACTGACCTTTACAGCCCCAAGCTCGGCAAGGGCTTTGCACATGGCGTTTATTCGCTTGGGCAAAGAACGCTGATATGCTCTGACGTATTTGATAGCTTCGTCAAGGCTTTTGGAATTAAGCTTTACGACAAGCTTTTTAGCCATTGCTCAACTCAACTTCCTTTACGGCAAAAGCAATACTGTTTTTCCACGGCGCACGCTTCTTCACGATGAAGTTGTGCGCTTTGGCCGTGTCTGCCCCGTCGAGCCACAATATACTCCCTTCGTCGAGAGGACAGCTTGTGTCCGCGGTCGTCATCGTACGGTCGTAATCGGCAAGCGAGCCGAACATTTCAAGGGCGAGGTCGCCTTTGTTTGAGGATACCGACAGCGAGGCCTGCATAAGCTCTCCGTATACAGGCTGACTTCCCGTAATGTTGCCGTATTGGTCTCTTACGTCTTCGTTGCGAACGAAGTTTTTATAAAAGACCGTAAAGCAATTTCGTGCAAGATTAAGCATTACAGCACCCCCACAAAGGGGACGAGCCTGCCGAGTATGTCCTCGTCATCAACGCTTCCCCAGGTGCGGCTTATGCCGTTTTCGGAGTGCGCTGTCTCGCCCTCTCCGCCCCGTCTTGCTATCATTCGCACGACGAGCTCACACTGCAACGTGTCATACTGCGAAGGCAGAACAGCGGGTGCACCTCCGAAGGGATAAAGCCGTTGAAAAATACGATTGGCGGCGACGGTAAGATAGGCGCCTATCTCGTCGTTCCCGACGTTCACGTCATCTATTAAACTTTGAATAAATGCGATCTTTTCAGCGTCTGTCATAACGTCGCCGCCTTTCGTTTACTTATCTTTCAGAGGGGTCTTGGGTGGGGCCTTCTTGACCGTGGGCCGTTTGGGTTGGGAAATTATCCCTACGGTGATTCTGCCGTCGGGATGTTTAACGACGGCCACGATTAGTTCCCACCCTCATCACCAGCAGAATCCCCACCACTGGCAGAATCCACAACACCGGCAGAGAGGTAGATGCCCTTGACCTTGTTGGTCTCGACAAAGCAGTCGTGGTAGACACGGTAGTCAAACTTCCAAGCATCGGCCTCCTGGTTGACCTGGGGGCTGAAGACACGGGGTACGACGTGCTTGACGACCTGAAGAACGGCCGAGGGATGGATGATCATAAAGTTAATGGGAGCACCGCCGGTGGTATAGCCGCCTGCATCGGAGGCTGCGGTGGGTGCGTTCAGAGTGACCTCGGTATAGAAACGGGACTGCGGTACGGTGATGATACGCAGATCGTTGTACATAGTGACGTTGGTGTTTACGTCGCCCTCACGGTTCATGGTATAGCGGGTAATGTTGTTTTTGAGCTGCTTGTAAGCGGCAGGAGAAACGAAAGCTATACGGCCCTCGTAGGGGACCTCTGCGTCGTCCATAGCGGCCTGCGCATCATCGAGCATTCCGGCAACGTCGGTGGTAGCGTCGATAGTAGCGGCGGTTGCGGTAAGAATGCCGGAGGTGCCTGCGTACTTTGCAAAACGGTAGGCGTCGATTTCGGGAACGGCCTGAGTGCGCATAAATTCGCCGGTAAGGCTGCCAAAGGCCATGCCAAGGGTCTCGTCGTTGTCCATAACGTCGACCATAAAGCTGCGGCCACGGTCGATCTCGATGGTGTAGGGCTCCCATGCGCCGTCTACGTCGCCGGGCACAAAGCCGTCATTGCGGCTGTAATTGCCCAGACCGACAAGACCGATGCTGAAAAGGTTGGCGGTCTTTGCGCCTATCCAGCGGACACGCTCGTTAGCGGTGTCGAGGATAGAAGAACGAGAAGACGCCTTGTATACCTCGTCAAGGATCGGCAAAAATCGGGACGCAAGGTTGATGTCGTTAGTGACAGGTGCGGTTACGGTAGTAGCCATGTTTTAAATTCTCCTTTTAAAAATTTTGTTACTTGAGACCGGCAAACCTTCTCAGCTCTGCGGTGAACGAATCCGTCGGGGTGCTTGCTGTGGCGGGGTTGCCGTTGGTCAGCGTAGGCTGTTTATCGAGTGCAGCCGTTTCTGCGGCCTTTTTGTTTGCCTCGATAAGCGCTTTGTTGTTTGCAAAGACCGTCGCAAAATCGCCCGAATTAAGCGCTTCTGCGGTCTTGCCTGCGGTTTCCGCATCGAAGCCAAGTTCCATAAAGGACGCTCTGTAGCCCGCTACGGTCTTTTCCTGACGAAGGGTGTTGAGCTCGTCGACCATCCTCTGATGCTCTTCTGCGTCCGCAGCGGCCTGTGCCTCTTCTGCGGTCTGCTTTTCTCGGAGCGCCTTTTTATACGAAGCCGCCTCACTGGTGGCCTTGTCAAGCGCCGAGCGCAGTTTTGCAATTTCTTTGGATTCGGTCTGGGGCGGGGTAAACTCGTATTCCTCAAGGGCCTTAAGCTTTTCCTCGGCCGTCATTTCGGAATACCCCTCGATCGTGTTAATGTTGATCTTCATTTTTTCTCCTTTGCGATTTACGACTTCTCTGTCGTTTGCGTTTTATTGACTTCTCTGTCATATTTAAGCGTTGCCGCTTGTTGCCGTTAGATAATGGGTACGGATTCGTCGAGCCGTGTCTCGTCAATGACCTCGGTGTTGTCGTTGTTTCCCCATTTGGCGTCGATATACTTGCGGCTGTTTTCCACATCCGCCACGGGGTCGTTTGACACGCCGCTCTTGGCAAAAGCCAGCTCGGGGCTGAATCCAAGCTCCTTAAGGTTGAGAGCCGACTGGGTCTTGACTAAAATGTTTGCCGTTTCGTTGCGTACAAACTGGAGCTCAAAATCGTCTGCGTTAAGGCCGAGGTCTGCCTTTTGATTGAGTATCTTGAGCATTACACGGTCAAACCGTCTGTTGGAATTTTTAAACAGGTCCTCGGTGTTTCTGGCAAAGGTGTCGGCTTGATACCAACCGTCACGATAGAGCACCGCTGCACCCGTATCGCTTGTCGAGCTTCCGCCCTTGGTGGTGGTAGGCATTCCGCAGATGGTAAGCACCCTGTCATACATATTGTCGATAAGCACCTGGGTCTGCGTCTGGTCGAGCTGCTCGGTGAGTATCTTAAGGTCGGCCTTGTCTGCGCCGATAGACTTGAGGAATATTGCTCCCGCCTCACGGATATACGAAGGCGTGATCTGATTGCCGTTTGGGTCTTCTCCAAGCTGACAGTTATAAAAGATCATCAGCGACTGGATAAACTGCTCTATGCCGTCAAGCCTGTTTGACTGCACGGCGTTTATTGCGTCAAGCATCGAGACAACGGCCTCAAACGCTCCCATTCGGTTGTTTTCGTACTGATATTCGATTATCGGTATCTCTCCGAGACGGTTTGTTTCTTCGCTTGTTACCCTTATTGCCGTTGCAACAATGGGTGTGTCGGTAATAATGCGGCTCGTGATACCGCCCTCGATGTGGAAGACCCGTTCTCTTGTGAACACGTCAAAAACAACATTAGACATTGCCGCTTCGCCTTCGCCGACAACTACGATGTTTACGCCCATTACAGGCTCGTTGCCGGGGGCTCTGCTGTAAACAACGAAAGATGTGCGGGGGTCAAGCGCATAAGCGCCAAAGGGGCGTTTTTCGTCTCTTTCAGGGCGGATATATACGTTTCCGATGCCGACGGTGTGAAACCAGTCGGTTACAAGGTTGTCCGCCTGCTGTTTGCCGGAAAGATAAAGATATTCGTTGAGGGTCTTTACCTTTTCATTTATCGTCTTGTCCTCTTTGCGGCTGACGTAAAAGGCAGGCTGGGTCAGAAAATATCCGTTTTTGAACGCCACTATCTCGGAGGCGTGATTTTCCGTTATTTTGTTGTTTATTTCGGGGCGCACGGTCTTTTTTCTGTTGATGATCGGCTGAAGCCCTCGTCTGTACCAATACAGATACTCCATTTCGAGCATGTTTTGACAATGCAACACCAAAACCTCGTTCAGAAGCGGTATTATGTTGTCAGCCGTGATATCTTCAGTTGTGGTAAAGATCTGTCTGCGCCCAAAGAGCTCTATTTCCACCAACTCTACCTCCGAAAAAAATAAAAGGCCGCAACAGAAAAACTGTTACGACCCTGTGGCCTCTTTAGCCGTCCCAATGGACGGTCAATTTAATTTAGTTTTCGTTTTTGTGACAAAAATACAGCGATCTTACCGCCTTCGACCTTTACGACAACCTCGCAAACGCCGCTTTTGTTGATAGCGTCTTCAATCAAAGCAATATCTTTTTCCGAAAGCCTGTGCTTCACGGTAACACCGCCTTGTCTCCTTTTGCCTAATGGTATTATAGCATATTTTGCCGCAAAAGTCAAAGAAAACCCACGCTTTTCGTATGTTTATCGAATTATTTTTTAAAACGGTCTCCTAAACACCTGTACGTGCGGCGTTTCAAAGCTCTGTGCAAACTCGGAAAGCATTGCCAAGGCGTCGGGGACGTCGTCGTGCTTGTTTTTGCCTGCCATCGTATATCCGCAAAGAAAGCTCAACGCACGGCGGTACTCTCTGTCATCCTTAAATTTTTGTCCATCTTTAAATAAACAGTGCTCTTTGACCCACGGTGCGTTAACAATGATCTTTGTTTCCTTGTGTGCCGTGGTATATTTTGTTGTAACTTTGGTACGACCGCCACGCTTTTTCACGTTTTCCTGTATCTTTTCGGCTATTCTGCCCCCTGCGGCGTTGCTTTCAAAGCGGGATGTGTGTACACGGTGCGAAAGCAGGGCCTCTGTAAGACGGGCATCTACCACCTCGGGTGCGCTGTTGTCGCAAACTATTGCATCGATGTAATAATCCGTCCCGTACTTATAGGCTATCGGCATTACTGCGTAATCTGCGCCCTTGTCCTTTGTGTCGCATACGGATATTATCGCATCGGGCTCTCCGTCGGGAAGGTCAAAATATCTTCTCAACTCGGCTTCGGGATAAAGCAGACCCTCTCGCTCAATAGGCTGATTCATATACAACGCCCTCCAGCTCGCATCGTCCATTACTTCCCTTTGCTGATGGTAAAACTCCGTAGTAAAGCCTGAAGCCGAAGAGCCGTAGTCAAAATTGCTCTGGTCGTTTTCGTCAAGTGCCGGTATTACTATAAATTCCGAATCCTCGGCATCTCCGTATGCCTGTTCAAGCCGACCTATAACGTCGTGTACCGACCATCTTGTAGCTATGTGCAGCTCAACGCAATCGCCTATCTTTCGCTGCCGCAGGTCGGTGGTATACAACGCCCACAGCTTGTCCATCCGTTCTTTCGACAAAGCCGATTCCAGTCCATCGACAAGGTCGTCACAGTAAAGCAGATTTTCAGCCCTCACCTTACCGGCGTTTCCCGACCCTACCGAGGAAAACTCAAGTGTGGCAAAACGCTTTCCGTCGTTTTTATCTGTGCCGAAATCCGCCATCATGTCTTGAGCGTTTGTGCGTATCACGTTTACGCTCGGAAAAACGTCCCCCCACAAATAATCGCCGTTGGGCCGAGTTATCCTCAAGCACTCGTCATAAGCGCCCCGCAAAAATGCGTTGTTGTGTGACCCCGTAAGGTTGGGCTTTTCCGGCTCTCGCCCTGCAAGCCAGGTCAGATAAAACAGCGCAAGGGTGGTCTTTCCTACACCGGGCGGCATAGATACCGCCAAAAGCCGTAATTCACGGTTTGTCAGCTTTTGCATAGCGTCTACTACTCTTTTAAGCTGCTTTCGGCGCGGAACGTAAAACTTTTTGCAGGGGTCTCTGTCCCACTCGATGTATTGACAGTATGCGTCGAACTCGTGCGGAGCGTCAAACAGAAGCGCCTTTCGGAACAGCTCAAGCATATCTGCCGAAGTCTGCCGCTTTGCTTCTGTGGCCGCAGTAAGCCTTACGAGCTTTGCAACCCTGTGCGCCTCTTCAAACCCTCCGTCTGCCTCTTTTTCACGCAATCTGCAAATCTCAAACAGATCCGACAGTGCACCTCTGTCCGTTAGGTCTCGTTTTTGTGCCTTGAGCACCATTTCATGTATCGTCATTTTTCCTCCGAAAAATAAAAAAAGAGCCGAACGCTCTGTTTCCAAAGCGTCCGACCCTGTGGCCGTTTGACCGTTACCTATGCAACGGTGTTGTATTTAGTTTATTTGTGAAAGTATTTTGCAAGAAGTTACCAGAATATCTTATAAGCAGACCGATGCTTTCTACGTTTCGGCTAAAACGGCTTACGCAGTACTCCTATGTCATAGGCTCTCTTGCTCATTCTTTCCAACGCGTTCAACACATCCGCCGCCACTGCAAGCCCCGATTTTTGTCTGCGAGAGCGTTTTACGGGCTGGACAGGCGGGGGATTTTTGCGTTCTTTGCATTTTTCTACGATGCCGATAATAAGACCGGCCAGTGCACCCAAGCCAACATAAATAAGACTATCCATTTTTCACCCTCCCAATCTCATTATATCACAAGTACATCAAAAATCAATGATTTTTTGAATTGTTTTTCGTTTTTTTGGCATACATTTTTTAAAAATCATGCTGCTTTTTCGTTTGCCTGTCGCACTCTTCTGTACCAAGTGCTGCGGCTTATACCCAAAGCGGCACAACATTCGCCGACGGTCATTTGGCCGTCTTTTTGTTTTTTGAGAAATTTTTGAAAATCGGGAACTTCAAGAGCTTTTCTACCCTCACGCCATTCGGGATTCTCTCTGCAAACGGCTTTGCCCTCCTCGGTGCGCTGGATTATCATATCCCTTTCAAATTCCGCAAACGCAAGAAACACCGTCCTCATTAACTTCCCCGCAGGGCTTGTGTCAAACTTTCCCATATTGAGAATGTTTATGGTGACGCCCTTTGAAAGCAATTCGTCAATTATATCCAAGCCGTCTCGTGTGCTTCTGGCTATCCTGTCGAGCTTGGTCACAACCACCGTATCACCTTCCTTGACAACCCCTAACAGCTTGTCAAGCTCTGGCCTGTGCTTCTTAGTCCCCGTAAAGCTTTCCCGAAAAATCATATCAGCACCGTTGTCCCTTAACTGCTTCTCCTGCACCTCAAGCCCGTTGCCGTATTTGTCTTGGCCCTTAGTGCTGACCCTTGCATAGCCGTAAATCATTGGTCGCACCTCTCTACCTTTTAATCTTCCGCTTGATCTATAACAATCTGCCCCGCTCTGCGGTTTCCCTGCTTTTTCTCTTGAAGAACAACTTCATATCCCAAAACGTTAAGCATTTCAAGAGCCTTGTCGAAAGATAGATTATCATTATTAAGTCTTGCGCTTACGTCGTTTCCTCTAAGCCCAATAATCTCGCCCGTGTTCTTATCAACCTTTTTAAGCGAACTTCCCATAGCTCTCAGCGAAACGCCCTTGGTGCGCATCACTTCACGAATTGCCTTGTTGATTTTCATGTCGAATACCCTCCCTTGGTCTGCGGTTTTATTATATACCAAAAAAATTTAGTTGTCAATAGGTAAAAAGAAATTTTTT
>JAZUNQ010000010.1:0-58686 GCA_045604205.1 Acutalibacteraceae bacterium | reverse complement strand
CCGCCTTGCCGTAACGGCTTAATGATAACCTGAACTTAATTTCAGGTGGGTTTTCGCCAAGCGGTTTCGCGCTCCCTTCTTCCGAACTCGGCACCGCCGCGGGAGGTCTGCAAACCCGCCGCCTGAGCAGAAATCCCTTTTATTATCTTGTAGGGTTATATAAGCCAAGGATACACGCACAAGGCAGAACGTAGCGTTATTAATTACTTTTCGTCTATTTCAAAAAGATCTTGAAGACGGTCAACAAAAGCGTCGGCAACGGTTTCGTATTCATCGTCATCTTCAATTTCATAGAAATATTCCTCGCCGTTTTCTTCGCCAACCTTAACAATTACCAATTCGCCCGAATCATCAAGCATTGCTTGTGGGTCGTCATACTGCGGCAAAAGCGCCAGATATCTTGCTGTGTCAGTTTCGATTGCATCTAAAATTTCAAAATTATACTCTTTGCCCTCATCGTCAGTAAGTGTTACGATATCAGGATTGTATTCTTCGTTTTTGTTAATTTCACTCATTTTTATTTCCTCCAAACCATCAGGCTAACATAATTATTTTACCCTAATTTTCGTTTTCAGTCAATAGAATAGTTTTCCTTTTGTGCAAAATGGCAAAAACGGTTTACATAATTTGGTTTTTTATACAAAATATCCAAAATTTATTAAGTTTTTGTTGACAACTTGTGGATAATGCCTTATAATAAAAGCGAAAAGAAAAGAAAGGAGCGGTAAAACGCTATGAGGGAAACTCCACCAGCAATTTTAAAAAAATAAAATGAAAGGCGTGAGTCCAATGTACAGGTAAATCTGTAAACTCAAAACTATAATACAAAAAAGGACTGAGTCCAAAGGTTTTATTAACTTTTTCTCAAAAACTATAAAAAGGTAAAGGAATGAGTCCGAAAGTTTAGTTAGTTTGTTTTTTAAACTATATTTTACAGACGGTGAGTCCGATGTACATTTAAAATATGATTGAACAAATAATATAAAGCCCCCACAGGTGAAAGATGTGGGGGTTTGCTTTTTTCTTTAAGTGATTTTGACGACATTTCATTCTTTTTTTAGTATTTTTTAATAAATTTTTAAAAAATTTTGTCGATTGCTTGACATTTTTTGCGAATAGGTGTACAATTATGACATAAATTTTAAGGAGGTTGTCTTCATGAATAATCGAGTTTTATTTGGTGTTATGTGCATTCTTTTTAACCACATTGGTGTTCCATGCTTTATGCAGGGTAGAACAAGCACAGGCATTAAGCGTATCGTATTCGGTATCCTTACTTGCGAAATTCTTATGATCATCAACATGATCAAAGGCATCATCTTGGGCATCCAGGTTCTTAAGATGACTGATGAAGAATTTGCAGAAAAGAAAGATACTCTCGACAGCGGTATTCCTGCATAATTACTTATTAAGAGATTGACAGGTCGTATAATACGACCTGTTTTTCTTTTTGTATTTATTTGTATTAAATTTACGTTGTTACATCGCAAGTTTTGTGTTATAATGATTTAAAAGGCGGTGTGTTTATGAAAACTTCTACCGAAATCGCCTCTGCGGCTAAGATTATCGGAGAGGAAAAAGCAATTGAATACGTGGCAAAATCCGGTTTTGATGCTTGGGATTTTTCTATGTTCGCAATGTGCAAATACGATTGGGGAACAAATTCGGTGCTTGCTACTGACCATCCGCTCTCGAGCAATAATTACCTTGCCTTTGCAAGAAAGCTTAAGCAAATCGGTCTTGACAACGGCATACACTGCAACCAATCACACGCACCTTTTCCCGTTTACTGTAAAGAAATTCGTTCTTATCTAAAGCGAGCTATTGAGTGCACTGCCGAGGCAGGCGGAAAAATTTGTGTTATTCATCCCGATAATTATAAATCGGCACAAGAAAATGCCGAAATGTATAGCGAGCTTTTACCCTTTGCAAGAGAGTGTGGTATAAAAATTGCTACCGAAAATATGTGGTGCTGGGACAAAACGCTTGACCAATCCTCATTTGCGGCTTGCGCCACACCAAAAAGCTTTTGCGAACATATCGACGTGCTAAATGACAACTTTATGGTTGCTTGCCTTGATATAGGTCACGCCGAGATGCGTGGCTCTGACACAACGGCAACGGAAATGATTAAAGCGTTAGACCACCGACTGCAAGCGCTTCATATTCACGACAATGATAAATGGCACGATTCACATCAGCTTCCTTTTTCAATGGATATTGATTTTGTTCCAATTATAAAGGCGCTTAAAGAAATAAATTATAGCGGATATTTTACGTTAGAAGCCGACAAGTATTTAAGCGATTTTTCTGCCGACAACGTTTTTGACGGCATTAAAAATATGGCCGACTCCGCAAAACGGCTTGCGGAAATATATAATAGTATATAGGGGTAATTTTATGTCAGGTATGACTTCCATAAAAGAGATTTATAAAATCGGACGAGGTCCGTCAAGCTCGCACACAATTGGTCCCGAGCGTGCTTGCAAAATATTTAAAGAGCAAAACAAGTCAGCCGACAGCTTTAAGGCAATACTTTTTGGCTCTCTCGCCAAAACAGGCAAGGGTCACGGCACCGATACCGTAATTGTTAAAACTTTTGCACCTCTAAGTTGCGAAATAGAATTTAATATGGACGAGGGCAACATCCCCCACCCCAACACTATGGTACTTGTTGCTATTAAAGACGGTAAAGAAATTGCCAAAACACGTGTCTTTAGCGTAGGCGGCGGATATATTGAATTTGAAAATATGAGCCCCGAGCGCTTAGAAAACGTTTACCCGCACGACAAGTTTACCGATATTGCCGCTTACTGTGACGAACACTCAATAAAACTGTGGCAATATGCTTTGCATTTTGAGGGCGACTCACTAAACGAGCATATGGCAACCATTTGGGACGCTATGAAACGCTCTATAAAAAACGGACTTAATGACGAGGGTGTACTGCCCGGTGGACTTGAGGTTCAAAAAAAGGCAAAAACTCTCTTTAACAGTCAGCACATAGACGAAAGTGCCGAAACCCGACAAAACCGTATGGTTTGCTCCTTTGCCTTTGCGGTAAGCGAGCAAAACGCCGCAGGCGAAACCATTGTTACAGCGCCCACCTGTGGTGCTGCGGGTGTGCTTCCGGCAACGCTTTACTACCACCAACAAAAATCAGGCTTTAGCGATGAGCAAATTCATCACGCCCTTATGACAGCGGGGCTTATTGGCAACCTTATTAAAACAAACGCATCCATTTCGGGTGCCGAATGTGGTTGTCAGGCAGAGGTTGGTTCGGCTTGCGCTATGGCATCAGCCGCTTTGGCCGAGCTTTTTGACCTTACAATCGACAAGATTGAGTACGCCGCCGAGATTGCAATCGAGCATCACCTTGGTCTTACCTGCGACCCAATATGCGGACTTGTACAGATACCTTGTATTGAGCGTAATGCCGTTGCAGCAATGAGGGCGATTAACGCAGTTAACCTTTCAAGTTTTTTGTGGAATACTCGCAAAATATCGCTTGACCACGTAATTCACACCATGAAGGAAACAGGGCTTGACCTGTCATCTCGCTACAAAGAAACGTCAGAAGCGGGACTTGCAAAAATAAAATTATAAACAAAAAAAGGAAGGCAACCGCCTTCCTTTTTTATATTTACAAAATTTCCTTTAACTTTTTACCCATAACCCTTGCCATACTTGCAAAACCACAGTCGTTTGGGTGACAGTTTTCTATAAGTGATACCTCGGCAACCGAGTCTTCAAGCAAATCGCATCCTTTTATATAACAAACGTTTTTATCCCCTGCGTCTATAGCATTTTGATAGGTTCGCATCATAACATTTATGCGTTCTTTTTCCTCGTCGGTAAGATGTTTTTTAGGGCGTGTCGTCATTATTATAGGAAGATTGGGCTGTGCAGCTCTAATTATTTTAAAGAAATTTTCGTGAGTTTCTTTATACTGCGCCAACGAATCTGCGTTGTAGTCATAATCATAACAAAACGCTGTCATATCAAGACTTGATATATAACGTGCAATCTCTTCTTCGCCCTTGGCACTTCCTGCAAGGCCAAAGCTTATAAAATCGCAATCCAGTGCACGTGAAATTTGACTGGGGTATGTATTACCCGGTCTGCTGGCACATCCGCCCTGTGTTATGGACGAGCCGTAAAACACGATAGGCTTTGTAATTTTATAATCATCTGCCGCCTTTAGCACACAACCCTCTTTTATTCCGATGTACACCTTGTGCACACAGGAATAAATCGGCATATTTATTGTGTATTCACGCTCAGCCACGTCGGGAATATCAACAACGTTTTCATATTCTGTAGTAGTGTCAAGCGGTGGAATAATTGTGCCGAAGTAACGTTTGCCCGAATATACGTCACAGCCCATAATGCCCGTAACCGAGAAAAACGAAAATTTGCTTTGCCCGCTTACTTGTAGTTTAACTGCTATATATGGACTGTCGGTAACAAAGCGAATTCTGCCGCCCGAAGTGTGACCGTTAAGCCAGCGAATGCTGTCATTAACGTTATCTGCTAAATCTCGTGGCATACGAACGTATCGGTCACCCTCACGAAAAACACCGTGAATTTTAAAAGGCGCTTCATCTATGTCGTAAAACTTGAGTCCGTCACGTTCGATTTTGGTTTCTACCTTCATATTTTTGTCAATTTTTGTAAAGTCCATTATTTTAGTATCTCTTTCAATTTATTTCCTACAACCTGTGCCATGCTTACAAAACCGCTATCATTGGGGTGACCGCCGTCCACAAGTGCCGATTCTCGCACTGCTTCTATAAGGTCGGGACCCTTTATGTAATAAACGTTTTGGTCGCCTGCGGCTATAGCGTTATTGTATGTGTTAAGCATAACCTGCAAGCGTGCCTGCTCGTCCTCGTCAAGGTAATACTCGGGCCTTGTCATCATAAGTATGGGCAGGTCGGGGTTTTTCTCTCTTATAATTTTAAACATACGCTCGTGGGTGTTTTTGTAATGCTCAAGGTCGGGTGCATTATGGTCATAATCATAAACAAACACACTCATATCAAGGCTTGCTATGTACTCTGCCATTTCGTCCTCAGCTCTGGCGCTGCCCGAAAAACCAAGGTTTATAAAGTCGGCGTCAATCTCACGTGAAATAATGCTTTGGTAAGCATTACCGGGACGGGATGCACATCCGCCCTGTGTTATGGACGAGCCGTAATATACGATTGGTTTTTTTATTTCGTAATCAGGAGCCGCCTTTAGCGTGCTGCCCTGCTTAATGCCAATATAAACCTTATCCGTTTCGCTGTAAAGCGGCAAATTTACGGTGTATTCTTTGCTCTCATTAAACGGAACGTCAATAACACCCTCATATTCATTGGCAACATTTGTTGGTGGTACAATTGTGCCGATATATCTTGTGCCCGAATACATATCGCAACCAACGCTTCCCGTAAAAGCAAAGTGTGACATTTTATACACGCGGTCAAGCTTTATGCTTATTGCAACGTATGGGCTGTTGGTAACAAAACGAACTCTGCCGCCGGCAGAATGCCTATAAAGCGAAACCACCCTTTCACTAACACTTTTAGCGGCATCGGTAGGCATACGAACGTAATGCTCGCCCTCTCGGAATACACCGTATATTTTAAAGGGCGCTTGGTCTATATCATAAAACGTAAGTCCTTCACGTTCAATTTTGGTTTCGACCTTAAAATTTTTATCAATTTTTGAGATATCCATATGGCACACCACCTTAATTTGAATTTTAACACAACACAGTTTAATAATCAATATTGTAAATAATAATATTTTTTGATATAATACCTAAAAAGGTAGGTTTTGGTATGTATAATTTCTTTGTTAGTATCGACAACAAAAAAGACGGTCGCTATTTTATTACGGGTGACGACTTTAATCATATTAAAAACGTTTTGCGTATGACTGTGGGCGAACAGTTTTTGGTAAGCTGTGAGGGTGTCAGTGACCTTTGCTGTCTTGAAGATATTCAAAGCGACACTGTTGTTGCAAAGATTACAACAGAAAATTACCAGAACACCAATCTGCCTATAAACATCCACCTTTTCCAAGGTCTACCAAAAAGCGATAAGCTTGAACTTATTATTCAAAAGGCGGTAGAGCTTGGTGTTGCAAGTGTAACCCCCGTTGCAATGAAACGAAGTATTGTAAAAATAGACGATAAAAAGAAAAAATCAAAGCGTGAGCGTTGGCAGGCGATTGCCGAATCCGCCGCCAAGCAAAGCAAGCGCACCGCTATACCACAGGTACAAGATGTTGTTACATACAAAGAAATGATATCCGCCGCAAAAGACCTTGATTTATTGCTTGTGCCCTACGAATGTGCCGAGGGTATGGCGGCAACAAAGACGGCCTTGCGTGAAATAAAAAGCGGTATGAACGTTGGTGTTGTTATTGGACCCGAAGGTGGGTTTGAGCAAACGGAAATTGACCTTGCACGTGAGGCAGGCGGCAAAATTATATCCTTGGGAAGTCGTATTTTGCGAACCGAAACTGCCGCTATAACAACTATTGCTATGTGTATGCTTTATGGCGAAATGGAACTTGACTAATGAAACAATTACCGATTGAATTTAAGACACGAATGAAAAATTTATTAGGTGACGAATATGCCCTTTATGAAAAAGCGGTAAACGAACCGCCCCAAAAGGCATTTCGAGTAAACACCAATAAAATTTCAATAGAACAGTTTGAAAAAATAAATCCCTTTGGAAACGAAAAAATACCCTACGTGCAAAACGGATATTATCTTGATTTTGACAAGGTGGGCAATCACCCGTTTCATCACGCAGGTATTATCTACGTGCAAGAGCCTGCCGCTATGGCCCCTGCCGAGTGTGTGGATTTTGCGCCCGACTCTTATGTGCTTGATATGTGTGCCGCCCCCGGTGGCAAAAGCACACAGTTAAAGGGAAAATTAAACCAAAACGGTATTCTTGTTTCTAACGAGATTGTTCCCTCTCGTTGCAAAATTCTTACCGGAAATATAGAACGGTTGGGTCTTAAAAACTGTGTTACAACCTGTATGGACACATCTCGTCTGGCAAACACCTTCCCCAATACATTTGACGTGATTATGGTAGATGCGCCCTGCTCGGGTGAGGGTATGTTCCGCAAAGAGCAAATCGCCATTGACGAGTGGAGCCTTGAAAACGTGCAAAAATGTGCGACCCGTCAAACCGAAATTTTAGAAAATGCCGTAAAATGTCTTAAAAGCGGCGGTACAATAATATACGCCACCTGCACCTTTTCTTTAGAAGAAAACGAAATGCAGATTGACGCATTTTTAAAATCTCACCCTGATTTTGAAATTGTACCCGTAAAAGAAGCTGTGCAAAAAGCGTCGGTTGATGGTATAAATTTTGACGGATGCAGTTGCCAAAACATACATTTTGCACGACGTTTTTATCCACACAAATCAAAGGGCGAGGGTCAATTTGTGGCGGTGCTTCGCCACAATGGCGAAAAGCCAACAACACGATTGATACCAAAAAAGCAAAATGCAAAACTTGACCCCGTACTCATACAGTTTCTTGACGATACACTTGATAGTTACAACAAAGACGATATCACCCTTTACGGTGATACTCCTGTGTTTTTTAGCGGTGATATTGAAATTAAAAAAGGTAACGCCTTTATGTGCGGCGTTACAATCGGCGAAGTTAAAAAGAACTACGTTTTGCCCCATCATCAGTTTTTCTCTGCCTTTGGCAAGGATTTTAAACGCAAGATTGACCTTGCACCCGACAGCACCGACGTAATAAAATATCTTCGTGGCGAGGAAATTAAAACCGACTGCGAAAACGGTTGGGCGGTAGTCACCGTTTGCGGTGTAGCGCTTGGCGGCGCTAAGGTGTCAAACGGCGTGGCTAAAAACCACTATCCCAAAGGCTTAAGAATGCTCAATGCATAATTAATTTAACAGAGGAGATTTGCACATGTTTTTTATTTATTTATTTTTAGGTGTTATATTAACCGCCATAGTATATATGGCTTTCCCACTAATCAGGTTGCTTATTAACGGAAAACGATTTCCTAAAAAAAGAGCAAACAAAATTGCGTTGTTAAACTCCATTATAGTTGGTGCGATTTTCTTTATTGCTACAGCAGCACTATCCGAAAGCGCAACCACCTGGAATGCGGCGCCCGCCTTTATGTACTATTGGATAAACAAAGCAATTCTTACAGACAAGCATATGGACGAAGCTGACCAAGTGCTCAGCGAAGAAGATATTGAAAAACAAAAAAGGCGCAAAAAAGTAAAATCAATAATTTTAAAATCTATTCTCTCGCTTGTGCTTGGCGTAATCACCGCCGAATTGCTGTTAATGATACTTTTGGGCAATTCGGTACAGGGTCTTACTGCACTTTTGCTTGTCGCTTTATTTGGTCTTGTTTGTGCCGGTGGATATTTTTGTTTGTTCTTCTTTGTTTTTAAAAGAAAGAAAAAAGAATAATCGCACTTTTTAAAAAACGACTATATTCAAAAAGTTAATTCCTGAAAAAACTAAAACGCATAATTTACTAACAGAAAATCCTCTGCAAAAACAGAGGATTTTTGTAATATTTTGAATTGTTTTGTCAGGACAGAGAACCGTCCCCTGTCTTCTGTCTTTTGATTCTCCTGTCTTTATTTCAAGTATTCAACATCAATAAATTCCATATCGTATGTAAATACGAGAGACTTAAAATTAACCTCATCTGTTTCAGGCACATATTCGCATATAAAATGCGGATAAAGTCCTCCTGCCGGTTCTTCAATGCGATAAATTATAAATAAACGTCCGGACAAAAATTTGCTGGCACTATAGCTGTAATCCAATCCCGTTAATGCTTCGCTAAATTGCTCTTTTGTTTTATCGATGATATGTGTTACGTTGATCTTCGAATCAACACTCTTGTCTTTTTGATAATCCGATAAAGAGACATCTTCACTATTTGCTTTCTGCTCATACACCTCGGTGATAACGTTATAAGATTCAATCACCTTTGCAGACACATCAAATGCGTTGGTGCTATAATGTTCAAAGTAAAGAGTATCTTGATTGCCAACGCTCCAAGGATGTGTTTTATATCCGTGCTTTTCAAAAATCAAAGTTTTATTGTTGCCATATATATCACACCGATATATAGAAATAGAATAATCAAAAAGCCCATTTTCTTTGGTTGTTGAAAAATACAATGCATTATCTAAAAACAAATATCCTTGATTTGGCGCTTCGTTCTCATTCACAAGATCGCGCAGATCCAACATATGATCGAAAAAATAAAAAGTGCAATCGTCTAACACGGCAACCACATCGCAATCAGATGAATATTTTTCAAAACGTTTATTAATATCATCGTAATGATTTTGGCAGGAGCATAAAATCACGGTTAAAACAATCAGAAGAAATAAAACATTGATTCTCTTGCATAGTTTCATTTTGAATATCCTCCATTTATAATCAAATCATATATCGCTGCCAACGGGAACACAGAGAACCGTCCCCTGTGTTCGCCCCTGTGTTCGCCCTGTGTTCGCCCTGTGTTCGACATGATTATATTCCAAAACTGGAATAAAAGCAATAACGGTTTTTAAAAATTTAACGGAGACCTCTTCTTTATGAAGAGTCTCCGTTTTCAACATATTAATTTTATCTATTCACACAATCAATAAACTTAATAAATGCTGACTGGCCTATTTCGTCACGCTTAAAGACACCTGCGTCTTCAAGAACCTTTGAAAATACAATACCGATTTCATCTTTAATGATTTTATCAATGTTGTCGGCATTTATATCTGTGTATTTTGCCTTGATTTCATCAGCCCAATCGGCGTGCTTTTCGATGCTTTCTATGGCACGGATGTCGGCACCCGAAAGCATAGCTTTTTGCAATTCTGCCATTTCGTCTTTAAGACGGGCGGGAAGAACCGCCAGACCCATAACCTCGATAAGACCGATGTTTTCTTTCTTTATATGATGAAGCTCTGCATGGGGATGGAAAACACCAAGAGGATGCTCTTCGGTTGTAATGTTGTTACGAAGCACCAAATCAAGCTCGTACTTGTCGCCACGCATACGTGCAATTGGTGTTGCGGCGTTGTGTGGTTCGCCGTCGGTTTCGGCAAAAACAAATACGCTTTCATCGGTATAGCCTTGCCAGGTTGTAAAGATTTTATCAGCAAGGTCAATTACTCTTTCGGCTGAGTCGCCTGTGAGTCGTATTACCGACATAGGCCACTTAACAATGCCTGCGGTAATATCTTCATATCCCTTAAACACTATCGGTTTTTCAATGGGTGCCTTTTCCATAGCAAAGGTGTAACGGCCGCCTTGGAAATGCTCGTGGCTGAGTATTGAGCCGCCAACGATAGGCAAACCTGCATTAGAACCGATAAAGTAGTGTGGGAACATTTTTACAAAGTCAAAAAGTTTGCAAAAAGCCTTACGGTCTACAAGCATTGGGGTGTGCTCTGCATTAAACACTATGCAGTGCTCGGGGTAGTAAACGTATGGTGAATACTGCATAAACCAGTTTTCGTCGGTAAGACGAAGGGGTATTATGCGGTGGTTTTGACGTGCAGGGAAATTAACTCTGCCGGCATAACCCTCGCACTCTTTACAAAGCAAGCATTTTGGATATCCCGCTTGCGGAGCATTTTTTGCCGCCATAATTTCTTTAAGGCTCTTTTCAGGCTTTGAAAGATTTATGGTAATATCCAACTCACCGTATTCTGTGGGTGACAACCATTTCATATCCTTGGCAATTCGATATGTACGAACATAGTCACTGTCTTTTGACAACTTGTGGTAATAGTCGGTAGCCGCTTCGGGTGACACATTGTATCGGGTAAAGAATTCAAACTCTACTTCCGAAGGACGTGGCATCATAAGACCCATAAGCTTTGTGTCAAAAAGGTCACGAGAGGTTATATCGTCTTCGATTATTCCCTTTTCTACCGCATAGTCAAGTATTGCGGCAAGTGTGGATTCCAAATCTACGTCAGAGAAGGTTTCTTCGCAATCAAATTCGTCAAGACCCAATGCATCTATAAGCAAATTTGTTACGTATATTTCGTCACGTTGGGTCATAAGACCACGTTCAAGACCGTAGCAAATAAGTTTTTTAATTTCGGTTTGTATCATAATATCTCCTTACTCAAACTTGGGTGCGCTTGTTGTTTTGTCTGCAATGCAAACCCAGGAGTTGCCCTGGCTTACTTTAATTTCGGCGCCCGATTCATCGGTAAACTTAAATCCGTTATCGGCATCGCCCTTTGTCCACTTGATTGCCTTGTATGTGCCGTTGGTTACGTAAAAACCGTCGCCGCTTTCAAGTGCTACCTTACGGTGCTTGCCGTCGGGATAGTTTGAAATGGTGGTCATAAGCACAAATACGTTTTTTACCTTTGTAACGTCTTCTGTGTAATAGTCTTTAAGCAAGGTGTCACCTGCATAACGGGTGTAAAGACCGGTTGCGGCATCGTATGTAAATTTGCTCTTCATAGCAGGGAACGGAACGGTTACGGTTGTTGCCGCACCACCGCTTAAGGTTAGCTTGTCTTTGGTAAAGTTTGCCCAAGAAGACGGTGTTTTTGCCTTTACGTCAAAGGTTTCTTTTATGTTTTCCCAAAGCTCGCCTGCTTTTGCATAAAGGGTGTGCTCGCTTGAAAGGCCGTTTGCAATACGCTCGGCGCCCTTTGAATAGGTGTCGATGCTAAGGTGGTCAAGGTCGTTAAGGTGTGGCGCACAATAGGTTGGATCCTGTCCGCAATGAACATAAATTGCATTATGACCCATTGCTAAATCAACGTAAGGATAGCGCGCCGAACGAACGGTGCCTATTTTATCAAGTTTTGATATATCCTGATAAACAGCCATAAGACGTGTGATGCCGCCCTCTACCTCTGTTTCATAAATAATATCGGCGTGAGAAAGTCCTGTTTGTCTGCTTTGTGCAACGTTTACGTTGTTTACCATAATAGCAACAGGACGTTGTGTTGCTATTGTGCTTTCTTCTAACTCGTCTACGCCTGTAAGCGGATTAACCGACAGCTTTGGTACACTTTCCATAACGGGTGGTACACTTTCATAATTAGAAAGGTCATCATAAACCACGTTATCTTCACAGCCCACAGCGAATATTAAAAGCGCAGCAAAAACTGCTGCCAAAATTCTTTTTAACATAAAAAGTCCCCCAGATAAATTTATATCTAATATTATAATATTTTGCACATTTGTTTTCAAGGGTTTGCATAAAAATTTTTATGTAAATTTTCATACATTTGGTATTGTTTATTTTAAAGTTATACTGTATAATGGTAGTGTGTATGCTTTAAAAGGGGTGATATGTTTTGAAAAAAACGGTTTATCTTGACAACAGTGCAACAACTGCGCCTTGTAAAGAGGCTGTTCAAAATATAAATTTTGCCCTTTGTGACGCATGGGGCAACCCGTCAAGCCTTTATGACTTCGGCTTTAAAGCCCAGCTGCTTGTCGACGACACACGAAGGGCGGTTTCCTCTTTGCTTAAATGCCGTGAGGATGAAATTTATTTTGTGGGTAGCGGCACCGAGGGCAACAATACCGCCATTTTGGGTGCGGCATATGCACGTAAAAAGCGTGGCAAACGCATTGTTACCACCGCTATTGAGCATCCGTCGGTTTTAGAAACGGCAAAAAGACTTGAAGATGACGGTTTTGAGGTGGTTTTTCTTAAACCGCAAGAAAACGGCAGTATTTCTGTTAATGAATTAAAAACTGCCATCACAAAAGACACTATACTTGTAAGCATAATGCTTGTAAACAACGAAACGGGTGCTATACAACCTGTAAAGGCGGCTTCACAAATTATAAAGGACGTAGGCGCCCCCGCCTTGCTTCACTGTGACGGTGTACAAGCCTTTGGGAAAATGCCGATTAATCTTTACGACCTTGGTGTTGATTTGTTTACGGCAAGCGGTCATAAAATACACGGTCCTAAGGGTGTTGGTGTTCTTTATATTAAAAAAGGCGTTACCATAAAGCCGCTTATCACCGGTGGCGGACAAGAAAAAAATATGCGCTCGGGCACCGAAGCCGTGCCGTTGATTTACGGACTAAAGGGCGCAGTCGATTCGCTTGGCAATATAAATGAAAATCTTAAAAACACAGGCAAGCTTTGGCAATATGCAAAACAAACCCTGCTTGAGTCAGGTTTTGTAAGCGTAAACTCACACGAAGACGGTCTGCCCTTTATCTTAAATATTTCGGTTGAAGGCTACCGCTCGGAAACGTTGCTTCATTTTCTTGAGGCACAGGGCGTTTACGTGTCTTCGGGCAGTGCTTGCGCCAAGGGCGAAGGCAGTTACGTATTGCGTGAAATGGGCCTTGGCAAAAAGGCGGTTGACTCGGCGCTTAGAATAAGCCTTTCACGTTACAACACAAAAGATGACGTCGATGCTTTAAAATCGGCTCTTATAGATGCAACACAAAAATTAAGAAGGTCTAATTAATGAAAGAAATTATACTTATAAAGGACGGCGAATTGGCGCTTAAAGGACTTAATCGCCGCCAGTTTGAAGACAAAATGGTGGCAACCATACGTCGCCGACTTAAAAGTCTTGGTAAAGTAACTGTTGAACGTGCGCAGTCTACCATATATATAAAGCCACAGGACGATGATTTTGATTTTGCCGAAGCGCTTGACCGTATGGGTAGAATTTTTGGCATTGCGGCATTTAGCCGTGCCTGCGTTTGCGAAAAGAATATGGACGACATACTGTCAAAGGCACCCGAATATCTTGCAGACACCTTAAGAAATATAAAAACCTTTAAGGTCGAAGCAAAGCGTGCCGATAAGGCGTTTCCGCTAAAATCTCCCGAAATATGCCGTGAGGTTGGCGGCGCACTGTTGCGTGCATTCCCCCACCTTCGTGTTGACGTTCACAATCCCGATGAGATTATCACCGTAGAGGTTCGTGACTATGCCGCATATATACGTGGCGGTCAGATAAGGGGCGCCGGCGGTCTGCCAGTTGGTACAGCCGGTCGTGCACAGGTGCTTATTTCGGGCGGTATAGACAGCCCCGTTGCCGCATACACAATGGCAAAACGAGGCCTTGTGCTTAACGCTATTCACTTTGCTTCTCCGCCATATACAAGCGTTCGTGCCGAACAAAAGGTGCGTGACCTTTTGGGCCGTGTGGCACGATATAGCGGTGTCATAAAGCTGGCAATAGTGCCCTTTACCGAAATTCAGGAAGAAATTGGCAAGCACTGCCCCGAGGATTACTTTACGCTTGTAATGCGACGTATGATGATGCGTATTGCCTGTCGTGTATCTGAAGCTGACGGATGTTTGGGCCTTGTTACAGGCGAAAGCTTGGGTCAGGTTGCAAGTCAGACCCTGCCTGCCATTGCCGCCACCGATGAGGTTTGCACAATGCCGGTGCTTCGTCCGCTAATTGGTATGGACAAGGAAGAAATTATTGCAATTTCTAAAAAGATTGATGCTTTTGATATTTCTATTCTTCCTTACGAGGACTGTTGCACGGTCTTTACACCAAAGCATCCCCACACAAAACCAAAGCCCGGTCAGTGCGAAGAGGCAGAAAAGGGACTTGATATCGAGCCTCTTATTGAGCGTGCAATTGCAGGAATAGAATATTCTTATATTGAATAAATAATTATAGATTGGGATAAATATGGCTTCAAAACATTCAAAAAGCATTTTTGATTTTAAAGGCTTTTTTGTTGCGTGCGTAAATCTTGTGTCAAAAAAAGTTTTTGACGTACCAATTCCTTTTAAAATTATAATTTTTGTTTTAATAGCATCTCTTGTATTATCTCTTGTTTTTGTTGGCAACGTGTTTTTGCCGGGAATTTCGCACAAAAACATGCTTAAAAAAGCCTCTGATACCTTCCAGACAAACAAAAGCAAGGATGCTCTTGAAATACTCTCGCAACAAAATCCGGATATTAAAGCCTGGTTAAAAATCGATGAAACCGCAATAAACTACGCCGTTTGTCAGGGCGAAAACGACAGTTATTATTTAAACCATAACCAGCGTGGCAAAAAAAGTCGTTACGGCGCAATTATGATGCTTGCAAACGACGATATAACCCGCAAAAACGGCGATAAAAACATTGTGATTTTTGGCAACAATATGAAAGACGGCACAATGTTTGGCTCGCTTAAAGAATATCGCAAGCTGGAATATTTTAAGGCTCATCCGTCAATGAAACTTTTTTACGGCAAAAGCCAAGAGAACTACGTTATATTTTCGGTTATGTTGGTAAGCTCTGTTTCTGATGATTCCGGCTACAAACCATATAAAAGTTATTTTGCAAATGAAGAGGAGTTTAACACTTGGTACACCGAAACCCGTTCACGAAGTATTATAAACACCACCGTAAAGGCAGAGTACGGCGATGATTTACTAACGCTTGTTACCGTGGCAAACGATTTTGACGGCGCCCGACTTGTAGTAATGGCAAAAAAGGTTGACGATTGGAATGCCGAGCGTGTTGACGTTACTGCGGCTACAATAAACTCGCACATAAAATATCCTAAAATATGGTATGAAAACAAGGGTATTGCATATCCGTATTAAGCAATAAAGAAAGGGAATGAAAATGGTACAGAACTTAAGGGTTGATATTATTTATCATATGTCGCCTTCCGACTTTGAGATGGAGTTTAATCTAAGCGGATGCTGCAGAATGCGACTGCTTAGCGATAAGACAAACGATAAAAAAAGTTTTATAAAAGCACTTGCACGTGACGTTTCACGTAGCCGTGTTATAATAGCGTGTGGTCCCTTGTTTGGAAGTGACGGTCTTATCAGCACTGTTGCAACCGCTATTGGCAACGGCACTACTGTTTGCAACAACAAAACCTATGGCATAAACAGCGACGAAACCATACATATAATAAATGGTTCTACTCCGCTTGTGACTGCCGACGGATATTTTTGCGGATGCATAATAGAAAGCGGTCCACAGACCATTATTTTGCTTACCGAAAACAAAACCTTTAGAAAATCGGTAATGAAAACACTTATTCATCCGTATATTGAAGAAATCAGCTATATACCGTCGGGCGCTTCAAAGGTTACTGCTCCCGTTGCGGAAGAGGAACCACAGTTTGAAACGGCTGTAAGCGAGGAAGAAAATTATCTTACCCAGCCCGACGAAAAAGAAGATGCGGCCGCCGACCAAAGTGAAGTTGTTACTACAATGCCCGACGAGCATAACATTGCATTTATTATGGACGACGAGACTCCAACAACCCAAATTGAAGCCGAGACCGCTCCGGTTATAGATACTGCGTACGATATGCTTTATACCGACGTTGAAACTCCCGAGGAGAAAAAGGCACGCTACAATGACTCTTATACAGCAAGCGAAAGCGACAGTATGTTTATTGCCGATTCCTTGCTGACCGAAGAAGAGGACGAAGAGTACAACGAGCAAAAGGGCGGCACCCTGGGTCTTGATATAACAATCGTTATTTTGGTTCTTTTGTTACTGCTGGCCGTTTTGGCACTTGTTTTTCTTGTTGTGGTAAGACCTATGTCAATGGGCATTGGCGTGATGGATTATATAAAAGATATTTTTTCAGTGCAGGTTAATTTACTTTAGTTAAAAGGAGAAAAAACCATGTCATTTTTTTACAGTGCCATGCACACCGCAATTATAACCCTTTCAAACAATGCAATAAGCGACTTTTTTGCATTGTTTCTCAACAACACTATAGGGAAAATTGTTACTGCGTTTTTTATGTCAATGATTCCTATTATAGAGTTGCGTGGCGCAATCCCTTATGCTTATGGCGTAGGAATTAACCCTTGGGTTGCTTTTGTTGTTTGCATTTTGGGCAATCTGGTTCCTGTTCCGTTTATTATTTTATTCATAAGACAAATCTTTGCCCTTATGAGAAAACATGTTCCAAAGCTTGACGGATTGGTTACCCGACTTGAAAAACGTGCCGAGAAAAAATCTGCCGTTTTACAAAAAAGCGCTTTTTGGGGACTGTTTATTTTGGTTGCTATTCCTCTGCCAGGCACCGGCGCCTGGACAGGAGCGTTGGTTGCCGCCATGCTTGATATGCGGCTTAAACGTGCCTTTCCATCAATAGCGCTTGGCGTTACAGCAGCATCTGCCATAGTAACCATTGCGATGTATACCACGGGTAGTTTGCTTTTCTAAAACACATATTATAAACAAGCAAGGAAAATTTTCCTTGCTTGTTTTTTTATGCAAAAGATTATTTATATTTTGTTTTTACTAATCATAAAATGTAATAAATAAATTCTACGTTAGGGTGATATTATGCGCAAAAAAACGCCACAGGATTATGCAAACGAGCTTATAAAAATGTATCGTGAAAACGGAAACGAACTAAACCGCATCGACCAATTGTCAGAAACCAATTTAATCTCTTCGCCTGCAGTTGCCCCCCGCTTTGAAGACGGCACAGGCGGTTTACAGGTAAACGTTACTACACTAAACACCTTATACCCTGTAAAAAACGCACTTGTCACAGTCTTTACAGGGCCGATAAGCGATATGACGGTGATTGAAACTTCTATTACCGACCAAAGTGGACAAAGTGGTGTTTTTAACCTTAAAACTCCACCTATCGCAGATTCGCAACAAGCCGAAAACGGCGGTAATCTGCCCTATGCAAACTATAATGTCTCGGTGCGTAGTGACGGCTATGTAGAACAAATTGCCATGAACGTACCTATATTTTCAGGTGTTGTTTCGGTGCAGGGCATTGACCTTATTTCCATTTCTGCCGCAGGCGGTCATACCGCACCCCAAATAATTAACGAAGAAAACAAGTATGAACTATAATGCTTATAAAGGAGAAACAGTGTAATGCCCGAGGTTTTACTGCCCGTTATTCCACAAGACATCACCGTGCATTTAGGTGCGCCAAATGTGGCGGCGCAAAACGTTACAGTTAATTTTGTTGATTACATAAAAAACGTTGCTTCAAGCGAGATTTATCCCACCTGGCCCGAAGAAGCTTTGCGTGCTAATATATACGCTATTACAAGCTATGCGTTAAACCGTATTTATACTGAATGGTATCCCTCACGAGGGTACAATTTTGATATTACAAATTCCACCGCTTTTGATCAGGCGTTTGTGCCCGACCGTGAAATTTTTGAAAACATAAGTCGTATCGTTGACGATATTTTTAACGATTACATTGTACGTCAGGGTGAGGTCCAACCCCTTTTTGCCCAATTTTGCAATGGAACGACCTCTACCTGTAACGGCCTGTCCCAATGGGGAACGGTTGACCTTGCACGTGCAGGACTTACTCCGTTTGAAATACTGCAGAGTTATTACGGCACCGATATCGGAATTGTCGAAAATGCACCCATTGCCGACATAGAAGAATCTTACCCCGGTGTGCCGCTAAGGGTGGGGGATTCGGGCAACAACGTTAAAATTATTCAGACCGAGCTTAACCGAATTGCTCAAAACTATCCCGCCATACCAAAAATTTCCGAGGGAAACGGTATTTTTGGCATTCAAACACGTGATGCCGTACTAAAATTTCAAGAAATTTTTGGTCTTACGCCAACGGGTGAAGTAGATAAGGCCACCTGGTACCGCATTAAACAGTATTATTCGGGCGTTAAGGGCCTTGGTGAGTTGCTTGGCGAAGGCATTTCTATCAGCGAAGCGCAAATACCCTTTGCTACACAACTTCGTGAAGGCGCACAGGGTATAGGGGTAAGAACTATTCAGTATTATCTTAACATTCTTGCCTATTTTAATCCAAATTTAAGCGTTCTGCCGCTCGATGGTATATATGGACCCGAAACCACCAACGCCGTTCGCATTTTTCAACAGTACTACGGTCTGCCCGTAACGGGAGTTATGAACACAGCCACCTGGAACGTGCTTAACCGTATATATTCCGAAACGGTAGAATTTTTACCGCAGGGTTATTCGGGCGATTTTGCAAAGCTTTATCCCGGATATCTTTTAACCGAAGGTATGAGCGGTGAAAATGTTCGTGATTTGCAAACATATCTTGCATTAATCGGACAAAACTACGATGCTATACCCGAAATCCCTGTAACAGGGTACTTTGGCACCCAAACACGTGAAGCGGTAACCGCCTTTCAAAACGCTTTTGGTCTTACACCAAACGGTGCGGTGGGCGCTGTCACCTGGAACACCATAGCAACACAATATGACTTTTTAATCAGTAATAATTAATATTTTAATCACACTCGGGGCAAAATATTAAAAATGCTTTCGAGGTGATTTTTTGTCGGGCGGGGTAAACGATTATAAAAAGGTTTTTTTAAGTGGTGATTTAAGTCGTGATATTATGCTTTTTAAAAATATTTTTGCTCGTGATGCGGTTCTTCGCACACGGGAAGTCTTAATCGGCAAAAAGAAAAAATGTTGCCTTGTTTATATGGACGGTATGGTAAACTCGGTAGGACAGGGCGAAACGGTTGTAGAGGCTTTAATTGAAGCCTCTTTGACCGACAATACAACCGACTGTGACTATATTTCACAAAACATACTCTTTGCAAACGAGGTCACAAAAACTGACAGTCTGCCCGATATGCTGCGTGCCATACTTTATGGCGACACCGTGCTTATAGTTCAGGGTGACAAAAACGCCCTTACCATAAACACAAAGGGTTGGCGCACACGTGGAATAAAAGAACCCGATAGCGAACGTGTGTTGCAGGGCCCCCGTGAAGGCTTTGACGAGGCGGCGATGTTTAATCTTGCTATGATTCGTCGCAAGCTTCTTACTCCCGACCTTTGTATCGAGCTTACAAGAATAGGCCGTCGCACCGATACTCCTGTTTTTATTTGTTATTTAGGCTCTCTTGCCAATCCCAAAACTGTAAAGGAACTGAAAAAGCGACTTGAAAAATTAGATATTGACGGCATACTTGACAGCAACTATATTGTCGAAAACATACGTGACAATAAGCACAGTCTTTTTAAAACTACCGGCAGTACCGAGCGCCCCGATATTGTTGCCGCCCGTCTGCTTGAAGGCAGAATTGCACTTGTTGTAGACGGCACTCCCGTTGTGCTGACACTGCCCTATCTTTTTTCTGAAAACTTTCAGTCGGACGAGGATTACTACATCAATTTTACACTTGCATCGCTTGCCCGAGCGTTGCGTTGGTTATGCTTTTTTCTAACAATAAGCGTGCCGGGTGTTTTTATTGCCCTTATTACCCACCACTTTGACCTGTTGCCAACCCATTTTGCGCTGACGGTATCACGACTGCGAGCGGGTGTGCCGGTTGCAAGCGTTGTTGAGTGTATATCACTTGTGTTGGCTTTTGAAATTTTAAAGGAAGCGGGACTGCGCATGCCGCAAAACCTTGGGCACGCTTTAAGCGTTGTGGGCGGTCTCGTTGTAGGACAAGCCGCTGTAGAGGCAGGCGTGCTTAGTGCCCCTGTGCTGATAGCGGTTGCCCTTAGCGCAATAGCAGGTCTTATGGTGCCAAGACTTACTTCGGCGGTGTTTTATTTAAGGCTTATTAACATAGTAGCCTGTGCGGCGTTAGGAATTTTTGGGTTTTTGATTGTAGCGTCAATTTTTGTAATACGAATTTTTTCTCTTAGCTCTTTTGGTGTTGACTATACCGAGGGCTTTGCAAAGCCCGATTTTAATAATCTTAAAGACAGCTTTGTCCGTGCCCCTTGGACAAAGATGTTAACCCGACCGCCATTTAACCACAACAAGATAAGAAGGGGCGGTAAAAATTGAAAAGAATTATTTTATTAGCAGTGGTTTTATCTTTGCTTTTGCTTTGCGGTTGCACGGGATACCGAGAAATAGACCGAGGTTATATTGTTACGGCAATTGGCGTTTCACAAAAGGAAGGTAAAATAAATTTATTTGTAGAGGCAATTTCCTCCTCCGACGTTGTCGACAAGCCTTCTGAAAGGGTGGTTTTGCACAGCACGGGCGACAATATAAACACCGCTTTCAAAAGCCTTAAAGAAAGCCTTGTAAAGTCTCTTTATTTTGAACAAACAGGTGCGGTAATTGTGGAAAATTCTGTAAACAATGCGGGCAAAAAAGAGTTGCTTGACCTTTGTAAAAAACATTCCGCTATAGGACTTGGGGTATATATTGTTTCAACCGATGAATTAAATTCTCTTTTTGAAATTAATTCGCCAAACGGTATTTTGGGGTACGACGTTATAGGACTTATTGACAACTACGAAAAAAATAGCGGCAAAAAGCTTTTTAACCGACTTTTTGAAATAAAGCGGCAAGATTTTTTGGCAAATAATTTACCTGTCGTTTCGGTAATTGACAACAGGCTTAAATTAAAGGCGGTGGGCAGTTAGTATGCAAAAAACAGGATATACCCTTCACATCGGTTCGCTTTTTATGTTGCTTGTTTTGGGTAATGCAATTTTAAACCTGCCCTTTAACAGCCTTTTTTCGCTTTTACTTGCGACCGTTTTATCGTTAACACTTATCCCCCTTACACTTTTTGTTTTAAAGCGCTATAAAAGCAGTAAAGTTTTGTTTTATACTGTGTCGGTTGTAATTTTGCTGCTTGCTGTTTATAACACTATAATTTGTTTTTATGATTACACCTGTTTTTTATCAAAAGAGCAGCTGCCTGATACAAGTATAATTTTACTTGTTTTGGCTTTATTAGTGGCGATTATCTTTTGCTCGGTATCTCGCAGTGATGCCTTTTTAAAATACTGTCTTTTAGCGGCGGCAATAGGTATAGTTTTAATTTTTATAAACTTTTTAGCAGGCATAAAAAATTTTGATTTTGCTTTGGCAAATACCCTTTTTTCAAAACCTTATTTTTCACTTAAGGATTTTTTGCATTTCTTTTCTGCATTATTGGTAGCGGGGTTTTTTATTTTTACTTCAAAAAAACAAACAACTGCCCGACCTGTGTTTTGGGGTGTGCTGTCAGGATTTTTTATCTTGACACTTTGTTTTGCTCAAAGCGTTTTGACTTTAGGCAATATATCTGATATAAGTTTCCCCTATCTTAAAGCGGTAAGCGTAATATCCTCGGGCAGTCTTTTTACCCGCCTTGACGGGTTTGTTTATTTTTTATTTTTTGTATCGGCATTAATTAAAATTTCTATTTGCTTAAAGGTTGTTGTTATATGTATAAAACAAATAAAAATCCCCACTGATTAAAGTGGGGATTTAATAATATCTTTTTGTACTATTTTTGAGGCGGACGATTTTTAGTGTTAGTTAATGCACTGTTTGAATGTTTAATTGTTAATAAACGTACATATCGTCTACCCATTCTTGATATTCGTCAAAATAATAGCATGTGCAAAACTCACACTTTTCGGTTTCAAAATTCCATTTTAACACATAATAGTAACATGGGTAGCCGAGCGGGGATACTCCAAAATACGATATAAAAAATATATCTCCATTTCTCTCAAATGCCCGAGCTATGTCAAACTCCAAATTTGAATAAAGAAGATACTCTTCCTTGATTTTTCGACCTTCCTCAAACGTATTTAATACCGATGAATCAATTCTTTTGGTAATATTTGTGCTGTTTTGAGTAACTTCCAGATAGGGTTTTATCGCATATGAATTATAAGAAATCGAATAATCTTTTGACCGATTACCATCTTCCGACCATTCATATTTATCCCTAAAGGTTTCGCTATAATCAATTGTTGTGCTTTGTTGTGTTTCTGTATTCCAAAAATAATATATAGTACTTTTTTCTTTATTTGTTGTTCTAAAACAAAAAGACTTATCGATAAAGAAGCCCGCTGCGATACTAGAAGAAGGCATCGTCTCCGACCCTAAAAAAACGGTTTTTAAATCTTCATAATATGTAAACAAAAATTCTACGCACAAATTATTACTGTCGAGTGTATAAGAATAAAAGCCATCGTCTTCTAAAAAAACAATGTTACATTTTTTATCATTATATTTAATGTCTGACAAATCATAGTAAGTATCTTTTACAACAAGCTGAAACGCAGTTAAAACAACACATTCTGTTGTTTTATCAAACGATTGAAACATTTCAATTTTTTCTTTTTGTTCGGCATCACTATACCCACATGAAGTCAGCATTAAAACCATTGCTAAACACAAGGCCAATAATGATATTTTTTTCATCTTTTTCATCTTTTTCACCTTTTTCCTAAAAGTCAATTTTGGCTTTATTTCAGTTCTACTTCTCCTAAGGTGGTGTTGGTTATGTAATCGCCCTTCATTTCACGAAGCTTTGCCATATGGGGCTGTTCTATGTGAATTTGTTGATGACGTTTACTCTCCCACTGCTCTATAAGTAGTAACTCATTTGGATCCTTTTCTGACAGATAATAATCATATCTTATGCAACCGTCCTCTGCTCTTATGGCGTCTAAAATTCCGGTTTGCTTTACCTTCTCAATAAAGGCCTCTCTTTTTTGGGGTAAGCAATCAAATTTTACATATATTGTGTACATAAAAAACACTCCTTTTCGCTTTTATAAAATTATACTATCTTTGAAAGAAATTTGCAATCGTATCGTTAAAAAAGTACCATAATATGAACAAAAAGTGCAACAAACAATAATTGAAAAGCTACTTTCTGCGTGCTATACTGACTTTGAGGTGATTGCGAATGGATTATACCGATTTAAAGCAATATATGCTGGATTTGTCAAAAATCCTGTGGGCTGAACCCTATGGTGATTTTAAGCATCCTTGTATAGTTGTGACAGGTAACAGCAATAGTTACCCTTCTCAACTTTGGGACTGGGGCAACTGGGTAAACAATATTGCACTCAGGCAAATTGCTACCTATCAAAACAAGCAGGATGAACTTATTAAATACGAAAAAGGTTCTGTAATGAACTTTTTAAACGAGCAAAAGGCTGATGGCAGTATAGAAATCGTAATTTTTGCCGATAAAACAAAAAACTTCTGCAACTTTGTTCCACACCGAAACGTACATAAACCTGTTCTTGCACAGCACGTTGCTTTTATTAATAAATACAACGAAGACAAAGAGTGGGTAAAGGAAATATTCCCAAAACTAAAGGCGTTTAATACCTATTATGAAAATAATGCAAAGCACGAAAGCGGTCTGTTTTATTTCTTTGATGATTTTGCCATTGGCGTTGATAACGACCCTGCAACCTTTTACCGTCCCGACAACAGTTCGGCATCAATTTATTTAAACACTTTAATGTATTGCGAATTAGGTTCTATGGCGCATTTGGCACAGCTTATCGGTAGTGATGACGATGCCAAATATTACAAGCAAAAGCAAACCGAGCTTAAAAATGCTATAAACGAGCATTGCTATGACGAAAAAGACGGAATGTATTACAGCTGTGATATAAATCTTCGCCCTATTGATAAAGACGTATGGCTTCACTCCGGTGCACCGAGACATTATTCAACACTTATTCAGCGTATAGGCTGCTGGAGTAGCTTTTTGCCGCTTTGGGCAGGCATTGCCACAAAAGAACAGGCCGAGCGTATTGTTAAAGAAAACCTATTGGACCAAGGTGCGTTCTGGGCGCCATACGGTGTACGCTCGCTTTCAAAATACGAAAAAATGTACCGACTTGTAGGTACCGGTAATCCTTCAAGCTGGCAGGGCGGCGTATGGATTTTGTCAAACTACTTTGTGTTTAAGGCACTCGACCGATACGGATATAAAGCCGAAGCAAAAGAGTTGGCAATAAAAACTCTTGACCTGCTTAAAAAAGATTATGAAAAAAACGGCGCTTTTCACGAATATTACAACCCTGAAACAGGCGAAGAAATTTTTAACAAAGGCTTTTCAAGCTGGAATTTACTTGCTTTCAATATGTTAGAATATCTTGACGGCAAAGAAGTTATAGAAGAATTTTTTATGTAAATAAAAATCCCCACCGATTGCTCGGTGGGGTAAATTATTTTGTGCTTAAAAATTAATAATTCTCTGCGTGAATTTCAAAATATGCCTTTGGATGTGCGCAAACGGGGCACATTTCGGGCGCTTTGGTTCCTGTTACAATATGACCACAGTTGCGGCATTCCCAAACCTTAACCTCGCTTTTTTCAAAAACCTTTGCAGTTTCTACGTTGTTAAGAAGCGCACGGTAACGCTCTTCGTGGTGCTTTTCGATAGCGGCTACCATTCTGAATTTTGCGGCTAATTCACTAAAGCCTTCTTTTTCTGCAGTTTCAGCAAAGCCTGCATACATATCGGTCCATTCATAGTTTTCGCCCTCTGCGGCAGAGAGTAGATTTTCGGCTGTGTCGCCAAGGCCGTTTAATTCCTTAAACCACATTTTTGCGTGTTCTTTTTCGTTGTCTGCAGTCTTTTGGAAAAGTGCCGCAATCTGCTCAAAGCCCTCTTTTTTAGCCTTTGATGCAAAATAGGTATATTTGTTGCGTGCTTCGCTTTCGCCGCTAAAAGCTGCCATAAGATTTTTTTCGGTTTGTGTTCCAGAGTATTTATTTGTCTTTACTGCCATTGGTAAAAACCTCCTTTTAATTCTTTAACATTAGTATATATCTTTTTTCAAAAATTATCAAGCATAATTGTTCTTGAATATATTTATATAATGTGATAATATTACTGTTGATGATAAAAACCTTGCAAAAATAAACACAAGAAAGGTGGGAAAAGACGAAAAGCGAAACCGTAACGGATTGAATTTTCGTCAGCCTATGTTCTTTAAGAAACAAACGGGTTCTTTCTCATACCTTATTGCAGGACTGGGTAATCCCGGCCGTGAGTATGAAAACACCCGTCACAACGCAGGCTTTGTTGCGGCAGATAAACTTGCCGATAAATTTAATATGTCTTTTTCTAAATCAAAGTTTGACGCTCTTTACGGCGACTGTGTTATAGCGGGCGAGCGTGTTCTTGTTGTAAAGCCACAAACCTATATGAATTTGTCGGGTCGTGCTGTGCAACGGCTTGCCGCTTTTTACAAAATACCTGCCCAAAAGCTTATCATTATGCACGACGACGTATCGCTTGACGTGGGTAAAATTCGCATCCGTCGCAAAGGAAGCGCCGGTGGGCAAAAGGGTCTTGCCAACATTATTGAAATGATGTCCACCGAGGATATACCACGCATAAAAATCGGTGTTGGCGCAAAACCGCATCCCGACTATGATATGAAGGATTGGGTTTTGGGTCGCATTCCAAAAGAACAGGAATCCGATTTTAACACCGCCTGTGATAATGCGGTAAAGGCTGTAGAGGAGATTATTGCCCGAGGCATTGACTCGGCTATGAACAAATACAGCAAATAGTTTTATATGAAATGTTTATTAGATATACTCAAAACCGAGCCTGATTACAAAAGGTTATTAAATGCGGTAAACGGCGGCTCGCTTCCACTTGCGGCAAGCGGACTGTCGGGTGTGCACAAGGCACTGCTTTCATCGGCACTTTTTGTGCATACGGGTAAAAAAGCGGCGGTTATAACCCCCGACGAGCAAACGGCAAACGCCATTAAAAATGACGTTGACTCTTTTGGGCTTAATACCCTGCTTTTTACTTCACGTGATTATAACATTAACCGTGTTACAGGCTACTCAAAAGAATACGAGCACAAGCGAATTGACACCCTATCAAGAGTTCTTGATGGGGCTTTTGACGTGCTTATAATCCCTGTGGATGCCGCTTTGCAGTACACCCTGCCGCCCGAGGTTTTAGCGCAAAATATTATAACGGTATCAAGCGCCGACAGCCTTGATATATCACAGTTTTGTGACAGGCTGGTAAGGGCAGGCTACACTAGATGCGATCTTTGCGAGGGTGTTGGTCAGTTTGCTGTTCGTGGCGGTATTATAGATGTTTTTGCAACCGGCAACGATTACCCCGTTCGTATAGAGCTTTGGGGTGACGAGGTTGACTCTCTGTCCTTTTTTGATGTTGAAACACAGCGCAGAACCGACAACATACAAACCATAAAAATCTACCCTGCAAACGAACTGGCCTTTAACCCCGACGACCTTGCATTAAAATTACAAGAATATATCAAAAAGGATAAAAAACTCACCGACTGCGCACGTGGCTTTATAGAGCAAGACCTTAACGCACTTGACAACGAGCTTTCGGTATCCCCCGATTTATATATTCCGTTTTTATATGAAAAACCCGGTACAATTTTTGACTATATTAAAGACTGCCTTACTATAGTTTGCGAATCAGGCAATATAAATGAGCGACTAAAAAGCATTTTTACAATCGAAAAAGAAGATATAACCGCCTTGCTTGAAAGCGGAAAACTTTGTCCTAAGTCGGCAAAAATGCGGCTTAGTAATACAGAGCTTTATTCACACTTTGAAAATGCGCTTTATTTTGAAAACTTTCCTCGCACCTCTTATGAAATACCGCTTAAAGAGCTTGTCACCTTTAATTTTAAGCGTTCTACCGCCTGGGGCGGCGATATAAACGTTTTGACCGAGGATATTTCATATACCCTGCACGTAAAAGGAACTGTGGTAATCCTTGCGGGCGAGCAAAAAACTGCCCGTGTGCTTACCGCCGAGCTTTGCGACCGAAACATAAACGCCACTTATATTGAAAACACCGACGAAACACTACCCGGCGGTGTGTTTGTGCTGTCGGGCGGTCTTTCAAGCGGATTTGAAATACCAATGTGCAAGCTGTGTGTCATAACCCACCGACACATAGCGTCCGAGGGCAAGCTTATTCGCCGCCGACACAAAGACGGCAAACAAATAAATTCGCTTGAGGAACTGCACCGTGGCGACTACGTTGTGCACGCATCACACGGTATCGGTATTTTTGAGGGCATAAACCGTATAACCAATGCCGGTGTCACCAAGGATTATATAAAAATAAAATATGCCGGCACAGATATCCTTTACGTGCCTGTTACACAGCTTGACCTTGTTTCTAAATACATTGGTGCCGCCGAAGACAGCGGTATAAAGCTTAACAAACTTGGCGGTAGCGATTGGCAACGCACACGTGCCCGTGTAAAAAAAGCCGTTCGTGATATGGCAAAACAGCTTACCGCCCTTTACGCTAAGCGTATGTCTACAAAGGGTTACGCTTTTTCAGAAGACACCGACTTACAAAGTGGATTTGAAAGCCGCTTTGAATATGAAGAAACCGACGATCAGCTTCGTTGTATTGATGAAATAAAACGTGATATGCAACGTGACGTACCAATGGACCGTCTGCTTTGCGGTGACGTTGGCTTTGGCAAAACCGAGGTTGCGCTTCGTGCCGCATTTAAATGCGTTAGCGAAGGCAAGCAGTGTGCTTTATTGGTTCCTACAACACTACTTGCTATGCAGCACTACAACACAGTAATACGCCGCTTTGGCGATATGCCTTTAACCGTAAAACTGCTTAACCGTTTTGTGTCAAAGCGTGAGCAAGAAAAAACCATAGCCGGTCTAAAATCGGGTCGCATAGATATGGTTGTCGGCACACATCGGCTTATATCAAAGGACGTTAGTTTTAAAAACATTGGTCTTGTAATCATTGACGAGGAGCAACGCTTTGGCGTGGCGCAAAAGGAACGGCTTAAAGAGCTTTATCCTTTTGTAGATATACTTACCCTTTCTGCAACCCCTATACCACGAACACTTAATATGGCAATGAGTGGACTGCGTGATATGTCAAGCATAGATGAGGCGCCCGGTGACCGCCACCCAGTACAAACCTACGTTTTAGAACAAAACGACGGCGTATTGCTTGATGCCATAAACCGTGAACTGCGCCGTGGCGGACAGATTTACTATCTGCACAACCGAGTGGAAAGCATTGTTACACGTGCGGCAAAGTTAAAAGAAATGCTACCCCACGCTCGCATAGGTGTTGCCCACGGCAAAATGAGTGAGGACGAGCTTAGTGATATTTGGCAAAAACTGCTTGAGCACGAAATTGACCTGCTTGTTTGCACCACCATTATAGAAACGGGTGTCGATGTGCCAAATGCCAACACCCTTATCATAGAGGACGCCGACCGTATGGGGCTTGCGCAACTGCATCAGCTGCGTGGCCGTGTCGGCCGTTCACCACGAAGGGCGTATGCATATTTTTGTTTCCGCCGTGGTAGAGAACTCAGCGAAGTGGCATCTAAACGACTTGAAGCAATCCGCCAGTTTACCGAGTTTGGTTCGGGCTTTAAAATTGCTATGCGTGACCTTGAAATACGTGGCGCCGGCAGTATTTTGGGCGGCGAACAACACGGCAATATGGAAGCGGTAGGCTACGATATGTATCTTAAACTGCTTGCCGATGCCGTAAATGAAGAAAAGGGTATCGAGTCACACGAGGATTTGACCTGTACTATTGACCTTAACGTTTCGGCGCATATACCCGAGCGATATATTGAGTCATTACCTGCACGTCTTGGAATTTACCGCCGTATTGCCGATATACGCGACGAATCGGACGTTGCCGACGTAATAGACGAGCTTTGTGACCGTTTTGGCGAACCGCCACGTGCTGTTATGGGTCTTATCGAGGTATCGTTGCTTCGCAGTCGGGCATCGGCTGCAGGCATTACCGAAATTGTCGGCACACCAAACACCGCCGTTTTACGCACGGTAAAATTAGACGAAACGGTAGCATCCAAGCTTGCCGACGAATTTAAGTCTGCATTTACGCTATCAACCTCGGGTGAGCCGGCATATGTAATCCGTCTTGTAAACGGGTTAAAGGTAGCCGACGTTGTTTCCCGACTTTCTAAGATTTTGTAAAATCGTTTACAATTTCGTATAGACTTTTTTTAAGTAATGGTATATAATTACTTAAGTACAATAAAAACTAAGGAGATTTAAAATGAATACCTTAAAAAGATCTTTTGCAATAATTCTTTGTTTATTGCTTGCCCTTACCTGTCTTGCAGGTTGTCACGAAAAGGGTGAAATTGCAGTTACAATTGGTGACGTTAACTTTACTTCAGGTTATTATGCCTGCGCTCTTGTTTACGCCGACACCGAGGCTCGCAGCCTTGTTGAAGAACAGCTTTCTGCACAGGGTTCTTTGCCACAGGAAATTAAGTATTGGGACTACAAGGTTGAAGAAACCGATTACGTAACCTGGGTAGAAAATACAGCAATTAAAACCCTTAAAAAAATTGCCGCTACAAAAACTCTTTGCGCACAGGCCGGCGTTACAACCGATGCCTCTGATGAATCAATGGCAAAAACCAACGTTGACTATTTGTGGGACAACGGCTACTCAGAGCTTATGCAAGAAAACGGTGTCAGCAAAGAAACATTTATCCAGTATATGACTGACGGCTTCCTTGCCGACAAATACTTTGATTCTCTTTACGGCGAAAAGGGCACAAAAGCAATCACTGACGAGGAACTTAACAAACGCCTTTCAGAAAACTATGTTTTGGTAAATATTATTGAGGCTGATTTCACCTCTTTCTCGGAAGAAAACATCACCGAAACAACCGCACAGTTTACGAAATACAAAGCAATGCTTGAAGCAGGTACTAAAACCTTTGAGCAGATTTATCTTGAGTATAACAAGATTTCTGAAGAGGGTCACGAGCACAAAGAGCCTGCCGACGGCGAACTTGCTCCTAAGGATGCACACGCAACAATTTTAGGAAACGATACTACCGATTATTATTCTGATAACTTTGGCGAAGCCAAAAATATGGCAGTAGGCGATATCAGAGTTTTGACCTATGCCGAGAAAAAGGGTATTGCTCTTGTTGTAAAGCAGGACATTATGGCAGACCCATATTATATTGATTTTCTTGATCTAAATCTCCGCCGTGAAATAGTTGGCGACACCTTTGAAAATGACGTTATGGCATTTGCCGACAGCCTTGCTCTTGACATAAACACATCATCTACCAAGCAGTTCAAGGTTAAGAAACTTCACTACCCCGAAATGGTAGGCTATTAATCTAAAACACAATTTATCCTCCCAAGGCCACTTGGCTTTGGGAGGTTTTTTTGCTTAAATTGAATATAGTTGCAAAAATATTGTTTTTTCGGTCATTGTGTGGTATAATACATAATGCCAAACAAATTACATATACATTAGGAGGATTTTTTATTTTTTCATAGGGGTATTATACCCTTTTTTAGAGCACACAATAATTCGTGAATTTGGTAAAACCGCAAATTCCTACGAGTTATTGTGTATGGTAAATCCTCACTACTTGTAATTTGTTTGGCGACAATTGGAGTTTGCGTTTTTCGGTGCGGGAACTTCGGTTGCCGCACTTTTTTATTTTATGGAGGATTTATCAATGACAGGAAAACAACTAACGGGCTATCCATCAATAGACAAGCCTTGGTTGAAGTATTACACAGAGGAAACGATTAATGCTACTTTGCCCGATTGTACTATTTATGAGTACCTTTGGCAAAACAATAAAGATTACCCGAAAGATATTGCAATCGTTTATTTGGGAAATAAAATTTCCTACGGACAATTACTTAATAACATAGATGCTTGTGAGAAAGCATTGGTTTCACTTGGAATCAAAGAGGGCGAAATCGTAACTGTTGCAATGCCTAGCATACCCGAAGCTCTTTATATCGTCTATGCAATCAACAAAATGGGTGCCGTTACAAATATGATTCACCCTCTTGCAAGCGCTAACGAAATAAGAGATTATCTTAACGAGGTACATAGCAGAGTTTTCTTAATGTTTGACGGCACATATAATATTGTTGCCGATGTTATGAAAGAGACCTCCGTTGAAAAGGCAATCGTTGTGAATGTATCTCAATCGCTACCTTTCCCGATTAAACAATTATACAAGTTGAAAGTAAAAGAACCCAAACTCCCACAGGGAACAATTTATCTTGATTGGAAAGAGTTTATTAAGCAGGGAAAAGGCATTACCCCACCCACAATAAAGAAAAACCCGAACGAACTTGCAATAATATCACATACAGGAGGAACAACAGGCGACCCCAAAGGTGTTATGTGTTCTGATAGAGGCATAAACACTGTAATTTGGGAAATAGGTTGCAATATTCCACATCAAAGACAGGAATGTATGATGGCCGTATTGCCACCTTTCATTAACTACAGTCTCGTTAATTGTATGTTGGAGCCGTTGGCTTTTGGTTTCAAAACCATATTGATTCCAAAATATGAACCCAACAAACTTGATGAATACATCAAAAAATATCGCCCAAACCATATAAACTCAATCCCTGCATATTGGGAAGCCTTGCTTGATAATGAAAACATCAAGAATGTCGATTTGTCTTGTTTGCGAAATTGTTTTTATGGTGGCGAGGCAATGAACACCAAGAACGAAGAGGAAATCAATGCTTTGTTTGCGGATTGTGGTGCGAAAATCAAACTTGCAAAAGGCTTGGGTTCTACTGAAATGGTAAGTGCTGCAACCGCAACTTATGAAGATTGCAACTTGCTTGGTTCTGTTGGTATTCCCTTGGCAAAGGTTAATTGTAAGATTGTCAATCCCGACAACATCAACGAAGAATATACATATAACCAAGAAGGCGAAATTTGTTTCTCTGGCCCGCAATTAATGATGGGATATTATGAAAAACAAGATGCTACCGATGAAATCATCCGTGTTCATAACGATGGCGAAAGATGGATTCACACGGGCGACCTCGGTTATCTAAACGAAGATGGTGTTTTGTTTGTAAGTGGAAGAATAAAGCGAATTATTATGACCAAGGGAAATGACGGCATTGTTACAAAAATGTTCCCTGACCGCATTGAAAAGGTTGTAATAGAACATCCTGCCGTAAGTCTTTGTTGTGTTATAGGTATTGAAGATAAAGAGAGAATCAATATCCCTAAAGCCTGCATTGTATTAAATGACGGCAACGAAGAAAGTCAGCAAATTATTGACGAAATAACCGTTATGTGTAAAGAAAAACTTCCCGATTATATGGTGCCTAATCAAATTGCTTTCTATCAAGACTTCCCAAGAACCAACAGAGGAAAGGTTGATTACAGAGCATTGGAACAGGCTTCTAAATAATTCAGCACAGAAAATAACCTTATGGCATTAAACTGTCATAAGTTATTTTTATAACTTGCACCAAGTTTGCACCAAAGCAAAAATCAAGGCATAAAGAAAACCCCGAAAACCGTGATGGTTTCGGGGTTTTTGTTGTTCTTGAAATAATACAGATTATCTCTTGGAGAACTGTGGTTATTCCCCACGGTGTGGGGAAATGTCGCAAAGCGACAAAGGGGACGGGCGCCGTCAGCGCCACGACGTGCGGCACGGCGTGCAAAAAAAGACTCCACGTAAAACGTAGAGTCTTTGGATTTTGCAAAAAACGATTAACGTTTTGAGAACTGTGGTGCACGACGTGCGCCTTTGAGACCGTACTTCTTTCTTTCCTTCATACGTGGGTCACGTGTGAGGAAGCCGGCTTTCTTAAGCTCTGGACGAAGCTCAGCATCAGCCTGAAGAAGTGCACGTGCAATACCGTGACGGATTGCACCGGCCTGACCGGTAACACCGCCGCCTGCTACACGGCATACGATATCAAACTTGTCAGCGTTTTCGGTAAGAACGAGTGGCTGACGAACGATAACCTTTAAGGTTTCAAGGCCAAAGTAATCATCAATATCTCTTTCGTTGATAGTGATTTTACCTGTACCCTGGTATACTCTAACACGGGCAACAGAACTCTTTCTTCTGCCGGTGCCGTAAAAATATGGCTTTCCTTCAAACATCTTTTCTGTCTCCCTTCTTAGAATTCATACTTTTCAGGCTTTTGAGCTACCTGAACATAGTTTTCGCCTGCATATACATGAAGACGTGTAAGTGCCTTACGACCGATTGTAGTATCAGGAATCATACCCTTTACTGCAAGCTCCATAGCAAGCTCAGGACGTGTGTTCATAAGGGTTGAATACTTAACCTCTTTAAGACCACCAATCCAGCCTGTATGACGGCGATAGTACTTGTTTTCTAACTTTTTACCTGTTAAAACTGCCTTGTCAGCGTTGATAACGATAACGTGGTCACCACAGTCAACGTGAGGAGTGAATGTGGGCTTTACTTTACCACGGAGCAAATCAGCAACCTTAGCAGCGGTACGACCGAGAGGACGGTTTGCTGCATCAACGATGTACCATTTGCGCTGAACTTCGGCAGGTTTTGCCATAAATGTTTTTGACATAACCAAAACCTCCAAATAAAATTTCGTTTTTTTAGTGCCCGACTATAATACCACAGCAAAAATGCTTTGTCAACAATATTTTTTTAAAAATTTAATTTAAAAAACAAAATCTTCGTTTTTCTCTTGTTTTCTCGTTTTTTCTCTTGTTTACTCACTTGCGATTTTTAAAAAATTTGCTTTGAGAGATTAAAAATACCAACTTTTTTATGTGGTTTTTGCCTATTTGTAAATTTTTTTATTGTGTTTAAAAATAAATTGAACTTGGACGTAATATATGTTATTATAAATGTGTATGACGATTTTATTTAGAAAGTAGATATAAGTACAATGAAGGTTTTGGCTGTAGGTGACGTTTGCGCCCCCGACGGTTGCGCTTACGCAATAAAAACGATACCTGCTGTAAAGCGTGAAGAAAATATTGATTTTGTAATAGTAAATGGCGAAAACTCGGCTTTGGGCAACGGTATTACCCCCGAAAGCGCAAATTCCATCTTTACCGCAGGTGCCGACGTTATAACGGGCGGAAATCATACCCTGCGCCGAAAAGAGTTTTATGATATGCTTGACTCAAACCCTTTTGTTTTGCGCCCTCATAATTTAACAGGCGCCGAAGCGGGTAGCGGTTACTGCCTTTTTGATATGGGCAGATGTCTTGCGGCTGTTATAAATCTTTCGGGACAAATTTACTTTGAAAGGTCAAATGCCGATAACCCCTTTAAATACGTGGACGACTTAATTAATAAAGCTCACGCCGACGGCGCAAAATTTATTTTTGTAGATTTTCACGCCGAAGCCACCAGTGAAAAACGTGCTATGGGTTTTTATCTTGACGGTCGTGTATCGGCAATATTTGGCACACACACCCATGCGCAAACCGCCGATGCACAAATTTTGCCAAAAGGCACGGGTTATATTACCGACCTTGGTATGACGGGTGTTATAGATTCAATCCTCGGTGTAAAAAAGGAAATTATAATTAACCGTTTAAAAGATAATGATATGTCACGCTTTGAGCAAGCAACGGGCAGATGTATGTTAAACGGTTGTATATTTGACATTGATGATGTTACCGGTCTTACAAAATCGGTAAAGCTTGTTCAAAAATAAATTTTTATTTCAAATTTTAAAAAGGTAGGTGAAACGTCGTGAAAAGAATTTTTTGTTTGCTTGTATGTCTTGCGCTAATTTTTAGCCTTTGCGGCTGCAGAAAAATGCCGGCCGAAACAAGCTCGGCTTCTGTAGGTGGCACACCAATGTTTTCGGCCGACGGTAAATCGGTAAATTTGCTTTACTCGTACGGTGACAGTTTTAATCCTTACACGGCAAAAACCGCCTTTAACCGAGAACTTTCTTCTTTGTTGTATGATAGCCTTATAAAAACAGATAATAATTTTGACATCGTTTACATTTTGGCTTCATCGGCCGAAATAAAAGACAAAACCTGTACCGTAAAGCTTAAGGATGCAACCTTTACCGATGGCAGCGCAGTTACTGCAAACGATGTAATTTATTCTTATAAACTTGCAAAGGAATCTCCCCGTTTTTTATATAATTTATATGAGGTAGCCTCGGTTACGGCTCCCGACTCAAAAACGGTTGTATTCTCTCTTTCGCAACACGACCCGTATTTTGTAAATCTGCTTACATTTCCTATCTTAAAAACCGATTCGGCAAACACCGCCGACGCAGACGGCAAAGAGATTGCCCCCATTGGTTGCGGAAGATACGTTTTGTCACAAGACGGTCAAAGCTTTGTACAAAACAAAAACTACTATGGCAAAAAAGGTGTTATTGAGCTTGTAAATCTTATTGCCTCGCCCGATGCCGATTCCACTTCACATTATGTAGAGGTTGGCGCCGCCAGCGTATACTTTACCGAAGGTGACAAAATTGTTCGTATGAGCGGCAAGAAAAAAGAGGTTAATTTAAACCGCCTTATATATATAGGTATAAACGAGCGTTACGGTTCGCTTGCATCACGTGAAATGCGTTATGCAATATCTTCGGCTCTTAACCGTGAGGATATTTGCCAATCGGCATATTTTAATAATGCGGTTGCCGCCACAGGATTTTTTAACCCTTCGTTCAAGCCGACTCAGGCGCTTCAAACCATTGAAAGCAAGCCAAATTCTAAAATAACTGTTGAAAATTTGTCAAAAATAGGGTATAATAATATGAATTCAAATGGCTACTACGCAAATGCGGCCGGTAAAAATCCCGTATTTTCGTTGCTTGTGAATTCTGAAAACAGTTCACGTGTTGCGGCGGCGGAGCTTATCGCTGCGCAATGTAAAACTGCAGGCATTCAGATAAATGTTGTAAAATGCAGTTACGAACAGTACGTTGCCCGACTTTCTGCGGGGCAGTTTCAGTTATATCTTGGCGAGGTTCAGCTAACCAATAATATGGACTTTACAAACCTTGTAACGCCGGGCGGTACGGCGGCTTTTGGCATAAGTGATCCAAAACCCACAACCGACACGGACGACAAGGATGGCGAAAAGCCCACCCAAGAACAAAACGAAAAACCCACGGAAAACAAAACCAACGGTTGCTCACAAATTATTGCAAAATATCATAACGGTGAGTGTGGTATAAGCGATGTTGCAGGCACCCTGCTTACTGAAATGCCACAAATTCCCATCTGTTATTTAAACGGCGTACTGTTTTACAGTTCTGCCATAACAGGCGGTGTTGAGGTATCTTGCAGTGACATTTATTTAAGTTTTGAAAATTATCAATTTTAGGAGGAATTATCTATGATATCTTACGAAACCAGAACAGGCTCGGTTTGCCTTACCGAAAACTTTTTAAGCAAACTTATCGGTCATGCCGTAACATCTTGCTTTGGTGTTGTTGGTATGATGCCACACAACCCACGTCAGCGTGTTTTTGGCCTTGTTTCAAAAGAACCGGCTCTTGATACCGGTATCAAGGTAAAAGGTAACGCAGATACCATTGATGTTGAACTTCATATTATGGTAAACTACGGTATGAACATTACCGCTATTGCGGCAAGCATTACCGAAAAAGTTAAGTATGTAGTAGAAGATTCTACCGGTATTATCGTAAACAAGGTAATCGTTAAGGTAGACGGTATAAAAGAGTAATTTTGCTTTTTTAAATTCAGAAGGAGTGTTTATTTTTGTTTAGTGGTAATATTTTGCGTGACGCAATTATTTCGGCCGCACACAATCTTGCAAATAACCGTAAACCTGTAGACGACCTTAACGTGTTCCCTGTTCCCGACGGTGATACAGGTACCAATATGTCTATGACCATGGCTAACGCTGTGCGTGAGCTTGAAAAATACAATAACGAAACCGCAGGTAAAATTGCTTCGGTTAATGCTTCGGCATTGCTTCGTGGCGCACGTGGTAACTCGGGCGTTATTACATCGCTTTTGTTCCGTGGCTTTGCAAAGGGTATCGGTTCTGAAGAGACCGTAACCGCCGAAAATCTTGCGCTTGCGTTTGAGCTTGGTGTTGAATCGGCATATAAGGCTGTTATGAAGCCAACCGAGGGTACAATTCTTACCGTTGCTCGTGTAGCCAGCGAAAAAGCTCGTGCCGCTTGCCTTGCAGGCAAGGACGAATTGGGCGTTTTTGAAGCCGCTATCGACGGCGCTAAAGAAGCTTTGGCAGAAACACCTGAGCTTTTACCTATGCTTAAAAAAGCGGGTGTTGTTGACGCAGGTGGTCAGGGCTTTGTAATAATACTTGAAGGTATGTTGTCTGTTTTCCGTGACGGAGTTATTATTCCTTCCGATGCACAGGCCGAGGCCGACGACGAGCAAGAAAGCGAAGCACGCAATGCGGCAGGTGAGTTTGAAACCGAAATCACCTTTACCTACTGTACTGAATTTATTGTAAAGCGTGACAGCGAGTGTGAAAAAGAACCAAGTGAGCTTCGTGCTTATCTTGAAACAATCGGCGACTGCGTTGTTGTGGTTGACGATGATGAAATTATCAAGGTTCACGTTCATACCGACCATCCCGGTAACGCATTTGAAAGCGGTATTACCTTTGGTCAGCTTACCAATATGAAGGTAGAAAATATGCGTGACCAGCACGAAAGAGCAAAACACGATGCCAAAAACGCTAAAAAGGCACCTGTTAAAACTGCCGACCTTTCAGAAAAAATCAAACCTGTTGAAATTACAAAGCCTGTTGGTTTTGTATCGGTTTGCGCAGGCGACGGTATAGCATCTTTATTTAGAGATTTGGGTGTTGACACCATCGTGTCGGGCGGTCAGACAATGAACCCCAGCACCGACAACATTTTACGCGCAATTGAAAGCACCCCTGCTGAAACGGTATATGTGCTTCCTAACAATAAAAACATTATTATGGCGGCTGAACAGGCTATTCCGATAAGCACCCGTAAGGTAATTGTTCTTCACACAAGAACTATTCCACAAGGTATTACTGCTATGCTTAACTATGATGAAAGCGTTGATACCGAGGCAAACGCTATTGCAATGCAAAAAGCTGCCGAAAAAATAGCAACCGGTCAGGTAACCTTTGCCGCACGTGATTCTGATTTTGACGGTCACAAGATTAAAGAGGGCGAAATTATGGCCATGACAGGCGGTAAAATCTCTTTTGTAGATACCGACATCGAAAAGGCCACAACAAAGCTTGTTAAATCTATGATTAAGCGTGACAGCGAGTTTGTTACCGTAATTTACGGTCAGGATGTTACCTATTCTCAGGCAAAATCCTTAGAAAAACAGCTTAACGCAAAATACGGCAACAAGGTTGAGTTTACGTTTGTAAACGGTGGCCAGCCGGTTTACTACTATATTATTTCTGTAGAGTGATAAATTTAATGTCTAACTTTAATACCGACATAAGATTTCTAAAGGGCGTCGGTGAAAAACGCGCCCAGCATCTGTATTCACTGGGCATCGATACAATCGGTGCCCTTTTGCGTTATTTTCCTCGTGGATATGAAGATTTTAGCAACATAAAACAAATTTTTGACTGCAACGTGGATGAAAAGGTTTGCGTTAAGGCTAAAATTATTACACCCATAACCGAAAATAAAATTCGCAAAAATATGACGCTTTATAGGTTTACTGTAAGCGATAACACGGCGCATATACAGGTGACAATTTTTAATAACAAGTATCTTGCCGCACGACTGCATCAGGGTAGCGAGTATTTGTTTTTGGGCAAAATCCAAAGCGGCACATTTTTGCCCGCCATGTCCTCACCCGAAATTCGTGAGGTTGGCGGCACGGGCATTGTGCCTATATACCCCGCAAACAAAAATATAACCTCTGCCGCATTACAAAAACTTGTGCGTACGGCGCTTGACGGTTGCGAAATAGAGGACGTTTTGCCCGAAAGCATACGTCAGCAATACAGGCTATGCGATTTGCGTACCGCTATCGAAAACATACATTTTCCAAAAAGTGAGGAAGCGCTCACACAGGCTAAAAACCACCTTGTTTTTGAAGAACTTTTTGTTTTACGTACAAGTCTTATGCTTCTTAAAAACAAAAAGCGTGTTAATTCCCCCTTTGTTTTTAAAACGGATTACACCGATGATTACATAAATTCTTTGCCCTTTAATTTGACGGGTGCACAAAGGCGTGTTATTGCCGAATGTGTGTCCGATATGGCTTCGGGCAGGGTTATGAACCGTCTGGTGCAAGGTGACGTCGGTAGCGGTAAAACCGCCGTTGCCGCAGCGCTTATGTATCACACTGCAAAACAAGGCTTTCAGGCGGCAATTATGGCACCCACCGAAATTTTGGCAGAGCAGCATTACAAAAATTTGTGCGAAAGCCTTAAAAACACCGATATTAAATGTGTTTTGCTTACCGGCTCCAACAAAAAAAGTGAGCGAGAAAACGCAAAACAACTGCTGCTTAGTGGTCAGGCGCAGATTGCCGTGGGCACCCACGCACTTATAAGCGATGATATAAAATTTTGCAATTTAGCGCTTGTTATCACCGACGAACAACACCGTTTTGGTGTAAATCAAAGAGCAACTTTTTCGGACAAAGGTTTACACCCACACACCCTTGTTATGTCGGCAACGCCAATTCCACGAACCTTGGGTCTTATTATATATGGTGACCTTGATATCAGTATTATTGATGAATACCCACGTGGACGAATACCAATAGAAAATTACTGTGTCGAATCGTCACTTCGTCAAAGGGTTTTTGGCTATATCAAAAAGCATCTTGACGAAGGCAGACAGGGTTATATAGTTTGTCCTATGGTAGAGGAAAACGAAGAGATTCATCTAAAAAGCGCCGAGGAATATTATGCCGAAATTAAAAACGGCGAATTTAAAAATTACAGCGTTGGCTTACTTCACGGCAAGATGAAGCCAAAAGAAAAAGATGCCGTTATGCGCAGCTTTAAAGATGGGGACATACAGTTACTTGTATGCACCACCGTAATTGAGGTTGGTATTGACGTGCCAAATGCCGCTATAATGGTTATAGAAAATGCCGAGCGGTTTGGTCTTTCGCAGCTTCATCAGTTGCGTGGTCGAATAGGCCGAGGACAACACAAATCTACCTGTATTTTTATTTCTGATTACAAAAAAGAGCGGCTTGAGGTTATAAAACAGACTACTGACGGATTTAAGCTTGCTGATGAAGATTTACGTTTGCGTGGCCCCGGTGACTTTTTGGGCTCACGTCAGCACGGACTGCCAAGTCTCAAAATTGCCGATATTTACGCCGATGCGGATATTTTGCGTATGTCGGGTATGGCGGCGGCCGCTTTGCTTGAAAAGGACCCCCGTCTTAAAGAGGAAGAGAATAAAAATTTAAGACAAGAAATTATTAAAATGTATAAAAAACTTAACGAAAATTAGAAGGCGAAAGGTATGTTAAAAAGATTTTTAAGTTATTACAAACCACATAAAAAGATTTTTGCTCTTGATATGTTGGCTTCCTTTACTATGTCGGTAATTGCAATTTTTTACCCTATGATCACACGCAAAATGCTGAATCAGCTCATTCCCGAGCAAAGATATAACGAAATTGTAATTTACGGCGTTGGTCTGCTTATAATTTATCTGCTAAGAATGGGACTTTCATATTTTGTGCAGTATCAAGGTCATATGATGGGCGTTAGAATGCAGGAAAAAATGCGCAGTGACCTTTTTGCTCATATCGAAAAACTGCCGTTTTCTTTCTTTGATAATAACGAAACCGGCAAAATTATGACCAGAATGACCAGCGACCTGTTTGACGTTGTAGAGCTTGCGCATCACGGTCCTGAAAACGTTTTGATTACAAGCGTTTCAATTATTATTTCCTTTGCATATCTTATGTCAATAAACGTGCCGCTTTCGCTAATACTGTTAATTTGCGTTCCGATACTTATATTTATATCGTCGGTGCTTCGCAAAAAAATGCGTGATGCATTTAAAAAGCGACGTGAGTCCAACGCAGTAATAAACGCCGCACTTGAAAGCAGTATTTCTGGCATACGTGTTACCAAAGCGTTTACCAACCACGATAAAGAAATCGAAAAATTTGCCGTTGGCAACGTCGAATTTGTAGAAAACAGCCGTGCGGCATATAAAGCAATGGGACAATTCCATTCGCAAACAACCTTTGTTACCGATATTTTTAACGTTGTTTTGCTTATTGCGGGCGGATTTTTACTTTTCAGCGGCAAAACCGACAACTTCAATTTTGGTGACTATTCGGCATTTATTGTATCTATCAACCTTTTTATAAACCCTGTAAATACTCTTATTCGTTTTATGGAATCCTTCCAAAACGGCGTAACAGGTTTTGAACGTTTTATAGAAATTCTTGACACCCCCGTCGAAGCCGACCGCCCCGATGCTGTACCAATGCCAAAGGTACGAGGCGAAATAGAACTTCGCAACGTTACATACAGCTACGGCGACGGAAAAGAAAGCGACGACGTGCTTAAAAACGTAAGCCTTAAAATTAACGAGGGTCAAACCTATGCGCTTGTGGGTCCGTCGGGTGGCGGTAAAACTACAATTTGTCACCTTATCCCCCATTTTTATGACGTGCAACAGGGTGAAATACTGGTTGACGGAATAAACATAAACACCATTACACGTGAATCGCTTAGAAAAAATATTGGTATAGTGCAACAAGACGTTTATCTTTTTAATTCCAGTTTCAAAGATAATATTCTATACGGTAGACTTGACGCTACCGACGACGAGGTTGTTGAGGCGGCCAAGCGTGCCAATATTCACGAATATATTATGTCGCTTCCAAACGGTTATGACACCGTAATCGGTGAGCGTGGCGTAAAGCTTTCGGGCGGACAAAAGCAACGCCTTAGCATTGCACGTGTTTTTCTTAAAAACCCACCAATTCTTATTCTTGACGAAGCAACAAGCGCACTTGACAACGCAACTGAAATTATGATTCAGCAAGCGCTTGACGAGCTGTGCAAAGGCAGAACCACCTTGGTTGTAGCGCACCGACTTTCTACCATTAAAAATGCCGACCGAATTGCCGTTGTATCGGGTGGCGAAATTTGTGAAGAAGGTACCCACGACGAGCTTATTGCAAAAAACGGCATATATGCAATGCTTCATAAACAACAGTTTAGGGAAGAATAATATTTAACAGACTGCATTTTGCAGTCTGTTTTTTGTCGAAAATTATAACCTTTTGACAACCTTTGTCGAAGGTATTGACGACGTTTTTTAAATATGTTACTATACTGTTGCGACATCGAAAACTTAATTAGAAAACACAGGCATAAAAGTATGCCCTGCTTATTTCTCCGCAAGGATTCGTGTCGCAAAAGAAGTTGGACATCCTTTTTTGGTGCACAACTTCGGTTGTGCACTTTTTTGTTTTTTCATAGTAAGCAGATTCGTCAGCTCTGCTTTTTCTATGTTGTTGCGGACGGTTGTTTTAAAAACAACTTCCTTTCAAAAATTTATCCGCAACAAATAAAGCCACCGTTTTAATAAGCGGTGGCTTTTCATTTTTTAGGGTTGATTTTTTGTTTGTTTTTTGAGATAATAAGTTTTGCTAAATATATTTGTTTTTAATATTAAATATTTTTGAGAACTTTTATGTTAAAATTCTAAATACGAGGTGAACAAAACGTGGCCGATTTTGTAAAATTTCATTTTGACAATACTTTTTATGACAAGCCTATCACCTTTTCGCCCTTTAACATTGTGCAGGTTGGCGATATCGACACCTTTTCAGGTTATAAGTGTGTGCGTCACACACAGGTAGCGCACGAGCTTACATATATTGTCCGTGGCAATGCAACAATGCTTTGTGACAATAAAACCTATTCTTGCAAAACGGGAGATCTTATCTTTAACCCAAAGGGAACCGCCCACGCTATTGACAGTGCCGACGGGCATTCGCTTAGGTACTATTATATTGCCTTTGATATTATAGACAAGTCGGGTCAGTGTGAGCAAAAGCTTTACGAATTTTTCAACACGATAAAGGCAGGTTGTGCTACGGCTGACCGCAGTATTCCCCACACCTTTCACGATATTTTCTTAAACCTTTACGGCAAGGACGAGTTTTCGTCTGTCATTGTTGCCGACAGTATAAGAAAGCTTTTGATATACGCCCTGCGTTCAATGTCGGGCGAAGGCAATCAAGTATACGTGCCCGATGTTCGTTTTGGCAAAAAGCGTACCGTTGCGCAGATATGCTCTTTTATAGACTCTAATATAGAGGATATTAATATTCTCAAAAAGCTTCCCGAAAAATTTGGTTACAGTTATTCACATATAACATCATTTTTTTCAAAATCTATGGGACTTAGCCTTAAAGAATATTTTTTAATGAGTCGTCACCGTCGTGCTTGTGAGCTTTTAAACGGTGGTATGACGGTAACCGCCGTAGCCGAGCGTATGGGCTACAGCAGTATTCACGTTTTTAGTAAAGCATTTGCCGTGCGTGAGGGTATCAGCCCCAGCGCATACGCAAAAAAGCATAAAACAAATTAAAGCGAGGTAAATTTTATGAAGGTTGCAGTCATTGGTTGCGGAACTATTGCAAATAATGCGCATATTCCCGCATACATGGAAAACGAAAAGGCAGAAATTAAATATTTTTGCGACATTATTCCCGAGCGTGCCGAAAAGGCAGTAGAGCAGTACGGTTGCGGTATTGCCATCACCGATTACAAGGTGGCATTAGCCGACCCCGAAATCGAGGCTATTTCGGTTTGCACACCTAACAACGTTCATCCGCTTATTTCTATCGATGCACTTCGTGCAGGCAAAAACGTTCTTTGTGAAAAACCGGCAGCCCGTACATACGGCGAAGCGCTCGAGATGCAAAAGGTTCAGCACGAGACAGGCCGTGTGCTTAACATTGGCGTTTGCAATCGTTTTCACAATGGTGTACGTGTACTTAAAAAGCTTATTGACGATGGTATGTTTGGTGACATTTTCCACGTTTACGTAAGTTTTCGTGCATTCCGTTCTATTCCGGGTCTTGGCGGTGCATTTACCACCAAGGCAATTGCAGGCGGCGGCGCACTTATTGACTGGGGCGTACATTTTCTTGATATAGTTATGTACTGCTGTGGTGACCCCAAACCCCTTACCGTTACAGGTGAAGCTTTCTGCAAATTGGGTAAAAATATTCCCGAGTACGTTTACCCCGGCAAAATGTGGGCAGGCCCTCCAATTCTTGACGGCACCTATGACGTTGATGACTCTATCACAGCGCTTATCCGTACCGAAGGCCCAACCATTACTGTAAACGGAGCTTGGGCACAAAACGTAAAGAACGAAGAAATGTTTATTGACTTTATGGGCGACAAGGGTGGTTGCCGCATAAACTACTACACCAAAGAATTTACCGTTTATACCACCAAAGACGGTGAGCTTTATGAATACACACCTGAATTTGAATCCAACGTTCAGATTGCAACCGAAATTGACGAGTTCCTTGATTGTATTAAATCGGGCAAAAAACTCTCTAACCATATCGATACAAATATTATCACCGCAAAAATGATGCAGGCAATTTATGACTCTGCCGAGGCACATAAAGAAATTGCATTAGATTAAGGAGATAGCTATGATTAAAGTTGGTTTTATTGATTATTATTTAGACGAATGGCACGCAAACACTGCACCCAAGCATTTGGAAGAACATTCAAACGGTGAAGTAAAGGTTTGCTATGCATATGGCGAAATCGCAAACCCCGTAAACGGTACCACAAGCGAACAGTGGTGTGAAAAAATGGGCGTAGAATATTGCTCTACCATTGCCGAGGTTATCCAAAAATCTGACGTGCTTATGGTTTTTGCTCCCGATAACTGCGAGCGAAAAGAAGACCTTAGCCGTGAGGCTCTTGCAAGTGGTAAGCCCTGTTTTGTTGATAAGCCTTTTGGTACAGATTTGGCAAGCGCTAAGCGTATGTTCCAAATTGCCGAAGCAAACAATACACCATGCTATACCTGTTCTTCTCTTCGATATGCGCAAGAATATTACACGGTTGACCGCAGTGCTATAAAGTCACTTGTGGCAATGACACCACAAAACTCTTACGACAACTATATTCTTCATGCGCTTGAGCCCGCTATGATGCTGATGGAAGAACCTGCAAAAAGAGCAAGCGCTGTAATGACAGAGGATGCTTTTTATTCGGTAACGATTGAAATGCAAAGCGGCAGACATATTGTTATAAGCAGTCTTAACTATGACAGCCCTTATATGATGAACGTTTGTATACCAACTGCAAACCAGCTTATTGACTGCAGTTATGATTTTTGGATTTATCATTACAAAGCAATGATAGAATTCTTTAAAACAGGCATTGAACCTGTTTCTCACAAAGAATCTCTTATGATAGCCGCCGCACGTGAGGCCGGCAAAAAGAGCCTTGCTGCAAACGGTGAATGGGTAGAAGTTGACAATAACTATTGATTAAATGTATAATGGTAGCGTAAGTTTTACGCTACCATTTATTTTTAGGAGAGAAAATCAAATGAAAAAATTGTTATTTACTATGCTAACTATCTTAATGTTATTATCTTTTGTTGGCTGCTGTGTGCCGTACAATACGGATTCCAGTCTCAATAGCGATAGTAGCTATGGACAAATTATTATGTTCGATGAGTCATACTTACAAAATAGTGGCGATGCTACTGTTTCAAATTTTGATACAACCCCATCTGAAAAGACGAATTCTGAAGTTAACGAGTCTTCGCTCACACTTGATGTTGTAAAAAATCAAATTGTTGGCACCTGGAGTTATGCGTATCGTGATGAGTATATTCGAACTAGTGGTTATACGTTTAATGCCGATGGCACATATTCTATGTACTACCGCAACTATATGCCAAAGTCCCAGTTGTATGAGGATCCTTCTGCTACCGGATGGGAAATTGTGCCCATGGGATACCCTGCAGATTCCGGCACTTATGAAATAGAGTCTGTTAATAACGATGTTATAATAATTACCTTATATTGTACTTTTAATGGTTTTGAAAAGGTTTCACCTGCTACTACAAGCGAAATTATCGTATACAAATTTAACGGTTACACTATGGAAATTTCCCCAAATAACCAATCGGGAAAAATTCATTTTAAAGAAGATAGTTTTGACGGTATTTGCAAAGCGTTTAACATAGACACTACAGCATAACAGATTAAGTTGTATTTCTAATATGTTTTAGGAGGATAAATTATGGCTAAAATTTTTGCCTGGCTTGCCGCTGTTTTGATTGCTTTATTAGCGCTTGTTTATGCGGTGTGCCCAGACCCGTTTCCGATTGCTGTTGATGACATTGTTGCCGTTTTAGCGGCTGCAACCAGTATAGGTGTTGTTATTAAAAAAACTGTCAACCCATCAAAAAGAAAACAGCTAAACACGGAAAATTACAATTCACACATTGATAAATAAACACGACAAAACCGCCGATGAACCATTTGTTCATCGGCGGTAATCTTTTTTTACATATTTTCTTCAATATATGTTACTACCTGACCTACTGTTTTAAGGCTTTCGATTTTTTCGTCGGGAATTTCAATTTCAAACTCGTCTTCAATAGACATAAGCATTTCAACTACGTCAAGGCTATCTGCACCTAAATCATCCTGAATATCGGTGTCAAGGGTGATGCTGTCGATATCTGCATCAAGCTGTTCTGCCAAAATCTTTTTCATTTTTTCAAATACCATAAAAGTGTCCTCCATATCAAGCGGAAATCCGCTAAAGAAATTTTAAGATTTTTTCTTCTATAAAAATAATATGTTCTATCCGCCCGTTTGTCAATACTTTTTTTGTAAATTTTAGGTCAAAACTGCAAAAATACGTATTGCTTTTTACCCGTCTTTTTGGTAAAATTAAAAAGGAATAATATTACAAATGGAGGTTGGTTTAATGAAAGCCATTATTAACGGAAAAATCATTTTAAAAGACCGTGTTGTAGAAAATATGGCGCTTCTTTACAGCGATGTAATTGAAGGTGTTATTACCGCCGATCAAATTCCTGCCGATGCAGAAATTATTGATGCGTGTGGCGGCTATGTTGCCCCCGGTCTTATTGACATTCACATTCACGGTTATCTTTCTAAAGACGTTTGTGACGGTGAGCGTGATAGCATTCGTACAATTGCCGGCGGCATTGTTAAAAACGGTGTTACAGGCTTCTTGCCCACAACCATGACTGTGGATATGGCAGTTATACGCAAAGCTCTTGAGGTTTGCCGTGAGCTTAAAGAAGAAAGCAAAACCTGGGCAGGCTCACAAATTCTTGGTTGCCATGCCGAAGGTCCCTTTATTTCCGAGAGCAAAAAGGGTGCACAGGACCCTAAGTACATACTCAAGCCCGACGCTAAGTTTGTAAAAGAATATGCTGATATTATTAAAATTATCACACTTGCTCCCGAAACCGATACCGAAGATTTTGCCGCTATACGTGAAATTGCCCGTGATACCGACGTTGTAATCTCTATGGGTCACACATCGGCCGACTATGATACCGCAATGGCAAGTACAAACGTGGGTGTAAAACACGTAACCCACCTCTTTAACGCTATGACACCACTCGCTCACCGTGCTCCCGGTGTTGTAACTGCGGCATTTAACAGCGACGTAACTTGTGAGGTTATTGTAGATACCTTCCACGTAAACGCTTGCTTCTATGATTTGCTTTATAAAATCAAGGGCAGAAAGCTCTGCTTTATTTCCGACTGCTTGCCTGCAGGCGGTCTGCCATACGGTGAATACACCTTGGGCGGCACCAAGATTATTTATAACGACATTGTTTGCCGACTCGAAGACGGCACCGTTGCAGGTAGCGTGTTACCGCTTAACCAGGGTGTTTGGAACGTTTATACTAACTCTAACATACCACTTAATGAGTGCGTAAACGGCGCAACACTTAACCCTGCTACCGCAATTGGTATTGATGACCGCAAGGGTTCACTTGACGTAGGTAAAGATGCTGACATCATTATTACCGATGACAGCTTTAACGTACAAAAAACCATTATTGGAGGAGAAATTAGATATGAATCTTAAAGTAAATGCTAAACTTGACCCAAAATTTGCTCCTATGTCTGTGGTTTGCCGTGAAATGCGTGAGGCAACAGCCGCTGACGGACAGGACATTGTTATTGCAGTAGAGCGTAACAAGGGTTACACCACTACATACAAAACCCGTATATTCCGTGACGGTACAGGCAAAGACGAACAAAACTACGCTTTTGTAGAGCGTATTGTTAAAACTCTTTTGTGGGTTGCCGGCGGTTATAAAATTATTATTGCAGGTAGTGAAACCGTTGCAAACAAAATTAAAGAGGCTTACTCATACGGCGGCGCCAGAGATTTTGACGTTAAGTTTATGGAACGTGTTTATGAAGAAAAGTTCAGCGTACATAGCGTATCTCTTGCCGACGCACCAAAGGATAAATCATCTGCTTCTCCTGTTGGCCGTCATCTTGACGGATGCCGTATCGGTTTTGACGCAGGCGGCTCTGACCGTAAGGTTAGCGCAGTTATTGACGGCGAAAGTGTTTACTCTGAAGAGGTTGTTTGGTTCCCCAAAACCAACTCTGACCCAGACTACCACTACCAAGGCATACTTGAAGCAATGAAAACTGCCGCTTCTAAAATGCCACGTGTTGACGCTATCGGCGTATCAAGTGCCGGCGTTTACGTTGACAATCGTATAATGGTTGCATCCCTCTTCCTTAAAGTTAATGATGAAGACTTTGAGAAAAAGGTTAAGAATATGTACCTTGACGTAGCACGTGAAATTGGTGAAAATATTCCGATTGAAGTGGCAAACGACGGTGACGTTACAGCACTTGCCGGTGCTATGAACCTAAACGACAACTCAGTTTTGGGTATTGCTATGGGTACAAGTGAAGCTGCAGGCTACGTTGACCCACAGGGTAACATCACAGGCTGGCTTAACGAGCTTGCTTTTGCACCTGTTGACTTCTGTCGTGACGCCATGGTTGACGAGTGGTCAGGCGACTACGGTTGCGGCGTTAAGTACTTCTCACAAGACGGTGTAATCAAACTTGCTCCATATGCCGGTATCGAGCTTGACGAAAGCCTTTCTCCTGCTGAAAAGCTTAAGGTTGTACAAAACCTTATGAAAGAAGGCGACGAAAGAGCTGCCGCTATCTATGACACAATCGGCGCTTACTTTGGTTATGCAATCGCTTACTACAGCGAATTCTATGATATTAAACACGTTCTTATTATGGGTCGTGTTACCAGCGGTAAGGGTGGCGAAATTCTTCTTGAGCGTGCACAGGAAGTTCTTGACAAAGAATTCCCAGAACTCTCAAAGAAAATCAACCTTAACATCCCTGACGAAAACGCACGTCGTGTTGGTCAGTCGGTTGCAGCCGCAAGCTTGCCAAAGATTAACTAATCAACAAAAAATTATCCCCCGATTTTTTCGGGGGATTTTTTATTTAATTAAATTATCATAATTCCTTTTTATTACCCTTTCGCCTCGCCAGGTGTATGGGCGACCTTGTGAATCCTCATCGGGTGAGTATTCATTACGGTATCCGTTTATAAATTCATTAATATCGGTATGTTTTCCCCCGCTATTCATAGGGCAAGCGTTCTGACAAATATCACAACCCCATAAAATATGGTTTTTCTTTAATGTTTGCAACTCGTCACCGGTGAGTTGCTTTTTTTGGCTTAAATCAGAAAGACAGGCGGTTTTATCAAGCGCCACGGGGCAGGCTGTTTTACATTTGCCACAATGCAAACACTCGGTATACTTTTCTTCACAAGGTATATCTAGGTCGGTAACTATTTCGCCCAAAAACACAAAACTGCCGTAATCTTTTGTAATAAGCAGTCCGTTGTCTCCTTTTGCCCCCAAGCCTGCCAAAGCGGCAGTATATACCTCGGGTATGGGGGAATTGTCGCAAAACGCTTCAAAGGTGTTTTGTGGATATAATTCTTTTAATTCTTTGCAAGCCGACGCTAACATTTCACCACATACGATATGATAGTCGGGCACTGCGGCATATCGGCTTAAAAGTTTTGGCGCATTTCCCTTTACTTTATAGGGAAAAGCGCACATTATTATTGTTTTTGAATTTTCGGGCAGACGGTTTTTTGCACGGCAGTCGAGTAATTTGTCTTTTACCTCGTCAAAAGCGCAAAAACCGACATTTTTAATGCCGTTATCGCTTAAAATGTCGGTAATTGTTTGTTTCATTATTCTCTTACCCCTTTAAAAAAGTCAGCAAGTATTTGTTTGCACTCATCCTCTTTAATGCCGCCGTAAACGGTAACGTTGTTTGCAAAAGGCATATTTGCAAGATTTGTGACCGAGTCCATACAGCCCATATTTAAATCGTATGCGCCAAAAACGACCTCACCTATTCTGGCGTTTATAATTGCGCCCGCACACATAGGACAGGGCTCAAGCGTTACGTATATAGTGCAGTCGTCAAGCCGCCAGTCGCCAAGCGCATTACAAGCGGCATTTATTGCCTCGGTTTCGGCGTGAGAGAGTGCATTGTGCTTTTGCTCACGCATATTATAGCCTTCGCCAATAATAGAGCCGTCTTTTACAACAACTGCACCAACCGGCACCTCACCCTTTTTTGCGGCAATACGTGCTAATTCTATTGCCCTTGTCATAAAACGGCTTTCCATCGGTTAATCTCCTATATAAAAAAGAAAGTAAGTGACTGAAGCAGGTTAACTATAATAAACAAAATTATCACAGGGGATGTAAAAAACCAAACATATTTTTGTTTAAGAGTTACGGTTTCGGTTTCATCGTTATTTTCTTCTATTTCAAATTGTTGTTCATCTCTTTTTGAAATAAGCATTGCGCCAATCAGCGCTGCCAACATTGACACAATAAGATACACAACGTATATCAGATTTTGGATGTTTACTCCGACAAAATCTTCTAAATAGGTTAATATTACCGAAATGGCATTGTTTGCAAAGTGCACCGTAACACAGGTCCAAAAACTTTCGGTTTTTACGTAAATATAACCTAAAATAAGCCCAACCAACATAGCAAAAGGAATTTGCTCAAAATTGCCGTGCATTATACCAAAAACTATGGACGAGACAACAATTGCAAATGCTGCTCCGTGTTTTTTTAGTAGTCCTAACATAATTCCTCGGCAGGCAAATTCTTCTACCAAAGCGGGAACTATTGCCGTAGCGATAAATGAAAGCAAAAAGCCAAATATTCCCTTTGGCGAATCGCCAAAATCTACCGAATAATCGACGCCAAACAGATCAAATATGCTTGAAGCAAGGCTCATCGCTATATTTGCAAAGGAACAAAAACCAATACCGATTAATACAAAGGGCAAAAAGGTTCCTTTTTTTGCTTTTTCAAACTTTATTGTCTTGTCTATTCTTACTCCTAAGCATTTTGCCGCCAATGTAAATGGCACCAAAAACGCAAAGCTTGATATCATGATCTGCAAAACCTGTTGCATTGCCGGATTTTCTATAAATGCAATTGTTTGTGCAAGTGAAAGCTTTGCAACAACCCAGGAAAATAACAGATAAACAAAAGAAAACAAATAGCTAACTACCGTAAGACTCAACATAGAAAGCCCCATTGCCAATGCTATGCGGCGAATTTCTTTTCTCTTGCGGTGTTTTTCCAATATTTGTTGGTACGGGTTTTCTAATTTCGGCTGTTGCTCGTAATATACGGGCAACGGTTCTTTTTCTACTTGAGTGTTATTTTCTGTGTCCAACTGTTCGTCGGATATGTTAATGTTATTTTCTTCTAACATAGAAATACTCCTTATTTAATTAGAGTGATTTCCTCAAAACCTCGAATTTTGGGCGGATAAAAATCCGCCCAATTGTTTTATTCTTCTGCGCTGTCAACTGCGCCCGCATCGGCATCGGCTTCCTCGGGTGTGTCGTTAACCTCGGCCTCGTCATGCTCTGCCTTTGCAACCGACAAAATTCTTTCGCCTTCGGCTACACGCATTACACGAACACCCTTGGCAGGACGTGCAAACTCGGAAATAGTGTCACCAAATATACGGATAACTATTCCGTTTGAAGCAATCATAATGATGTCCTCGTTGCGTTCTATTGGCAATACTGCGGCAACATCGCCGTATTTTTCTACCTTGTAGTTGGTAAGACCCTTACCGCCACGTGACTGTAAACGATAGCAAGAGATAGGACTGATTCGTCCGTAACCTGTTTCGGTAACGGTAAGAATACGGGTATCTTCTTTACAAAGAGCCATATCCACAACGATATCGTCATCACTCATATTTATTGCCTTAACACCACGGGCTGTACGACCCATAGAACGAACCTGATGTTCATTAAAGTGAATTGCCTTACCCTTTTTGGTAGCAACAAGCAAATTATTATCGCCGTCGGTCATTCTTACGTGGGCAAGCTCGTCGCCCTCGTCAATAGAAATTGCAATAATACCACTCTTACGTGTGTTTTTAAAGTCGGAAAGCTTTGTACGCTTTACAATACCCTGACGGGTTATCATACAAATATATCTTTCGTCTTCATCCGTAGCGGTAACAGGAATAATAACGTTTATCTTTTCGCCCGGCATAAGCGGTACCACGTTTACAAGGTTCATACCCTTTGCCGTACGTGAGCCTTCGGGAATTTCATATGCCTTAATACGATATACACGGCCAAGATTGCTAAAGAGCATAATTCTGTCGTGTGAAGAGCATACAAACATATTCTCGACGCTGTCTTCTTCACGGGTGGTCATACCTGTAATACCACGGCCGCCACGGTGTTGAACGTTATATGTGTCGGATGGCAAACGTTTAATATAACCGTTAACGGTTTTGGTGATAACACATTCTTCAAGCGGAATAAGGTCTTCGATATCAACCTCGCCCGCAACGTCAGAAATCTCGGTGCGACGTTCGTCGCTAAATTTATCACGCAAATTAAGACTTTCGGTCTTAACGATATCAAGAATTCTTTCCCTTGAAGCAAGAATTGCGTCACATTCTTTAATAAAGTCGAGTTTTTCTTGCAATTCGTCCAGAATTTTTTGTTTTTCAAGACCGGCAAGTTTACCAAGCTGCATTTGAACGATGGCAGTGGTTTGAACGTCATCAAAACCGAATCTATCGGTAAGGGCCTGTTTACTTTCCGGAATAGTTTTACTGTTACGGATTATTGCAATAACCTCGTCAATAAAGTCAAGCGCAGTTTTTAAAGCCTCTAAAATATGGGCACGCTCAGCCGCTTTCTTGCGGTCAAACTCGGTGCGGCGGCGAATAATCTCATACTGGAAATCAATGCTGTTTTGAAGCATTTCTTTAAGTGTTAATATCTGTGGTTTGCCGTTTACAATTGCAAGTAAAATTGCACCAAAAGTTGACTGCAAAGCAGTATAACTGTAAATCTTGTTAAGAACAACCTGTGGGCTTGCGTCACGTTTAATATCTACCACAATTCTAATACCGCCGTCACGTTTTGAGGAGTAGTCTACTACATCATCAATACCCTCTATTTTCTTTTCGGCGGCAAGGTCGTAAATGTGTTTAACAAGGTCTTTTTTACGTACCTTATATGGAATTTCGGTAATAACTATGCGGAATTTGCCGTTTTTGGTTTCCTCTATTTCGGCTTTACCACGAACAACAATCTTGCCACGTCCTGTAGCGTAAGCTGCACGAATACCACTGCGGCCCATAATAATACCGCCTGTTGGGAAGTCGGGGCCCTTTATATGCTCGCAAAGTTCCGGCAAATCGGCATCCGGATTGTCAATGAGACAACACATAGCATCAATAACTTCACCCAAATTATGAGGCGGAATTTCGGTAGCCATACCAACAGCAATACCACTTGAACCGTTTACAAGCAACTGAGGAAAACGAACAGGAAGAACTACCGGTTCTTCAAGTCTTTCGTCGTAGTTTGGTGCCATATCAACAGTTTCTTTCTTGATATCATCAAGCATACTGTAAGAAAGACGATTCATTTTTGACTCGGTATAACGATAAGCGGCTGCCGGATAACCGTCAATATTACCAAAGTTACCTTTACCCTCAATTAAAGGATAACGGAGTGAGAAATCTTGCGCCATACGAACCATAGCGTCGTAAACAGAGGCGTCACCGTGAGGATGATAACGACCAAGTACCGAACCTACTGTATCGGCGCACTTACGAGTTTTTGAATCGGGAGTAAGTCCGTTTTCATACATAGTGTAAAGAATTCTACGATGAACAGGCTTTAAACCGTCACGCACATCGGGAAGCGCACGACCTACAAGTACTGACATAGAGTACTGCAACATACTTTGCTTTACTTCGTCGGTTATTTCAACAGGAACAATGTTTGTCTCTTCACTGCTGGGCCAATAAACTTTTTCTTGTTTTGCCATTTTTCTCTCTCCTTTCCTTAAATATCCAAATCGGTTGCATAAAGTGCATTATCTTCTATAAATTTACGTCTTGGCTCTACCTCTTCACCCATCAAAATAGTAAATGTTTCGTCAGCTAAAGCGGCATCAGCCATTGTTACACGTAAAAATGTTCTTCTTTCTGGGTCAAGTGTTGTCTCCCAAAGTTCTTCAGGATCCATTTCACCAAGACCTTTATATCTTTGAACATTTATATTTGCGTTACCAAGTTCTTCTATTTTTGCTATCTTTTCCTCATCGGTAAATACATCGTAATGTTGTTTTCCCTTAGTAATACGGAATAGCGGCGGTTGAGCCAGGTAAATATGACCTGTTTCAATAAGTTCAGGCATATAACGGAAGAAGAAGGTAAGTAAAAGTGTTCTGATGTGGCTACCGTCAACGTCGGCATCGGCCATAATAACAATTTTGTCGTAACGAAGCTTGTTTATATCAAAGTTTTCGCCAATACCTGTGCCCAAAGCTGTGATAACAGGTGTTAACTTATCGTTACCATAAACCTTGTCTTCACGAGCCTTTTCAACGTTAAGCATTTTACCCCAAAGAGGAAGTATTGCCTGATATGTTGCATTTCTGCCCTCTACCGCACTACCACCTGCAGAGTCACCCTCTACGATGTAAATTTCGGTTTTTGTTGGGTCGTTAGATATACAGTCGGTGAGTTTTTCTGGCATACGTGTTTTACTGCCTATACCCGCCTTATTTCGTGATGCCTCACGGGCTTTTTGTGCCGCTTCACGAGCATTTGATGCGGCAATAGCTTTATCTATAACAATTTTTGAATCAGCAGGATTTTCTTCTAAGTATTTGTAAAGCTGATCATTTACAATATCTCTCACAAGTTGGCCTACCGAAGTGTTACCAAGCTTTGCTTTTGTCTGGCTTTCAAACTGTGCATCGGCAAGTTTTACCGAAACAACAGCTACCAAGCCTTCCATAATATCGTCAGCCTTAAGATTATCGGAAGATTCCTTTAACTTTTTAAAGTCATGAGCATATTTGTTTACAACACGTGTTACTGTCTGGCGGAATGCCTGTTCGTGAGTACCACCGTCTATAGTATGTAATGTGTTTGCAAAGGAAAGAATTCTGTTATCGTATGCGGTTGACCAAAGCAGAGCAATTTCTGCCATTTCGTCACCCTTTGAGCCTGAAAGATAAATAACATCGTTAATAAGACTTTCTTTCTTTATACCTGCAAGCAAATATTCTACATAGGATTTTATACCGCCTTCAAAACAAAGGTCATCACTTTTACCTATTGTAGAAATACTTTCATCCGTACGCTTATCGGTAAGAACAACACGAATACCCGCATTAAGAAAAGCCTGCTCACGAAGACGATTTAGGAGTATATCGTAATCATAAGTAGTTGTATCGGTAAATATTGATGGGTCGGGTTTAAATGTTACTGTAGTTCCTGTTTCGTTTGTATCACCAATAATTTCAAGATCGGTAACAATAGCGCCCTTTTCATAACGCTGTTTATATATATGTGTACCGTCCTTTACTTCAACCTCAAGCCAGTTTGAAAGAGCATTAACAACCGATGCGCCAACGCCGTGCAGACCACCGGAAACCTTGTATCCGCCGCCGCCAAACTTACCGCCTGCGTGAAGAATAGTAAATACAACCGTTACGGTAGGAATACCCTTTTGAGCATTTATACCAACAGGTATACCACGACCGTTATCACTTACACGAATGATACCGTCGTCAAGTATATCTACCTCTATTTTTGTACAGTAACCGGCAAGCGCTTCGTCGATAGAGTTGTCTACAATTTCATAAACAAGATGGTGCAGACCTCTTTCACCGGTAGAACCTATGTACATACCAGGGCGCTTTCTTACAGCCTCTAATCCCTCTAAAACCTGAATAGACGATTCGTCATATTTTTCGGTTACGGGCAAATTTAATTCTTCGCTCATTTTAAAACTCCTTATCAAAGTGAATCTATATATCCTGTGCGCTTTAAAAGCGTTGAAGATGATATTTGAGAAATATAAACCTTATAATCTGTGTTATTTTTTCCTGCTATTACAAAAGAACGGGGCAAATCATAGCTTATTGTTATTACCCTTCCTTCTTTTTCAGCACGAGATAAAAAATCTCTTGTTCTTTTTGAAATTGAAGTATTTTCTATATCAAAAATTCCTATTATTTCACTTGTTGGCAGCATTATATTATTTCCTAAATGTATATACATTAAATTGCTTCGCCGCCCTTTATTTTTATAACTTTACCGTTTTTTAAATTTTTGATATTTGAAGTATCACAACAAGTAATAAAAGATTGCCAATTTCTTATATGATTTAAAATATAATTTTGACGGTTTTCATCCAACTCACTCATAACATCATCAAGTAAACAAATCGGATATTCGCCGCATACCTCTTTTATAACCTCGGCTCCCGCAAGTTTAATTGATAGCGCAACACTGCGTTTTTGTCCTTGTGAGCCAAAACTGCGTGCATCTATTCCGTTTATTTTAAAAATAATGTCATCTCGGTGAGGACCTATTGAGGTAGTTGAGGTAAACATATCTTTTTCACGGGAATTTTTTATATTCTCAATATTTAAATTATCATTTTTAGAAATATAAAATATTTCTATTTGCTCTTTTCCTGATGAAATACCATTATAAATATCAGAAACGTATTTATTTAAAACTTCAATATATTTTTTTCGGTAATTTATTATTTTATTACCCATATCTACTATTTCAGTTTCAAAAACATCCAACATTATAGATATTGTTTTATCATATCTATAATCCTTTATAATTTTATTTCTTTGCATTATTGCACGACTGTAATTTCTTAATATTTCAATATAATTTGGATAAAGCTGTCCAATTGCTATGTCAAGAAATCTGCGTCTTTTTTCGGGTCCGTCGGTTACTAAATTTAAATCGGTTGGTGAAAAAACAACTGCATTATATTTTCCTGCTAAATTTGAGGTGTTAGATAACTTTTTTTCATTTAGATATGCTGTCTTTTTATCATTTATTTTTATACTTACATCATTTTGTACGCCAAGCATATCAAATTGAGCAGAAATTTTAGCAACATTTTCACCAAATTTTATAAGTTCCTGATCTTTTGAATTTCTAAAACTTTTTGCCCCCGAAAAAAGCCATAATGCTTCTATAATATTTGTTTTTCCCTGAGCATTTTCACCGCATATTATATTTATTTCTTCATCAAATTCTAAATTTAAATTAGAAATATTTCTAAAATTTTCAAGTTTTAAATTTTTTACCTTCATTTTTTTACAACAAATTCAAAATTTTCAAATTTTACAATATCTCCGTCGTGAAGTTTTTTTCCTCTCATAGTACAAACTTCACCATTAACCAAAACAAGACCATCTTGAATTACCATTTTTGCCTGACCGCCTGTTCCTATTACACCGGAATATTTTAATGCTGCATCAAGCTTTATAAAATCGTCTTTTATTTTTATTTCATTCATTTATTTTAACCTCATAGGCATTATCAAATATAATAATTCATTACTTTCATCAAAAGGTGTAATTGTAACGCCCGCATTCGCACCATTAAATTTAAAGGTTATTTTTTCGGTTTCACAAGCCTTTAATGCCTCTAACAAATAACGGCTGTTAAGACCCATTTCAAATTCATTTCCCTCTAAATTAATGTTCATTTTTTCTTTTGCACGACCAAGAGATGTAGAACAACTTATATTTAAC
>JAZUNQ010000009.1:0-4266 GCA_045604205.1 Acutalibacteraceae bacterium | reverse complement strand
ACGGTCGCGACAGTGAATCCAAACGTTTGGGCGTTAAGAGAGCAGACGGTCAGTTTGTTCTTGCAGGTAACATCCTCGTTCGCCAGAGAGGAACACACATCCACCCCGGCAATAATGTTGGCCGTGGCTCTGATGACACCTTATTTGCTCTTATCGATGGTAAGGTTAAGTTTGAGCGTGTAGGTAGAGACCGTAAACAGGTTAGCATCTACGCTGTGGAACAGTAATTATTTAAAATTTAAACCGAGCGGCGAACTTTTTAGTGCGGTCGCTCGGTTTTTTTAATCTTTTATTCTTTATTAATAAGGTGATACTATGAAAACTTGTCATGTATGTGGTTTTGCTTGTGAAAACGATGCCGAAAACTGTATAGTTTGCGGAGCAGAGCTTAAAACCTTTGAAGCGTATGAGCAGGACATTAAAGAAAAAGAAGAATTAGAGGCAAAAAAAGCCGCAGAGGAAGCTATGATTATCAAAAATCCGGTGTTGGCGGCAAGTGTTGATAATGTGGTTGCGGCAGAAATTTTTAAAGATGTTCTTCGTGACAATAATATCAACTTTACCTGTGACGAAAGCGAAGACGCAATGCAGATTGTTTTTGGCGGTGGCTTTAGCGTACAGGAAATATATGTAAATGAATGTGATCTTGAAATCGCTCAGCAACTTTATGAAAACGTTGTAAATGCCCAAATGAATTATGAAGATGATTTTGAGGGCTTTGATGATTTTGAAGAATTTGAGGAAGAATAATTAAATGTTTGTAGATATAGCAAATATACATTTAAAAGCAGGCAACGGCGGTAACGGTGCGGTGGCATTTCACCGTGAAAAATACGTAGCCGCAGGCGGTCCCGACGGCGGTGACGGCGGCAAAGGCGGAGACATAGTTTTTCAGGTAGATGATAATCTTTCTACATTGGCAGACTTTCGTTACAAACGTAAATACTGCGCCGAAAACGGTGAAGACGGCAGAACAAAGCGTTGCACCGGCAAAAGCGCTCCTGCCCTTGTTATAAAAGTACCCCGTGGAACTGTTATAAAGGATGCCGAAACGGGCAGAATTATTGCCGATTTATCTGACAGCCAACCGGTTGTAATAGCAAAAGGCGGCAACGGCGGTTGGGGCAATACGCATTTTGCAACCTCTACCCGTCAGATACCCAAGTTTGCAAAAAACGGTAACCCCGGAGAAGAGCTTGACGTTACATTAGAGCTCAAGCTTCTTGCCGACGTTGGACTTATTGGTTTTCCAAATGTGGGCAAATCAACCTTTTTATCGGTTGTAAGCGAGGCAAAACCAAACATTGCAAACTATCATTTTACAACCCTTACACCCGTGCTTGGTGTAATAAGAATGGGCGAGGGAAGCTCTTTTGTTATGGCGGATATTCCCGGACTTATTGAGGGTGCAAGTGAGGGCATTGGTTTAGGTCACGAATTTTTGCGCCACGTAGAGCGTTGCCGATTGCTTGTTCACGTAATTGACATATCGGGCAGCGAGGGACGTGACCCGATAGATGACTTTGAAAAAATAAATGCAGAGCTTTCTGCCTTTAGCGAAGAATTGATTACACGTCCACAGGTTGTTGTGGGTAACAAATGCGACCTTTGTGAAGAGGAAGATGTCGAGAAATATGCAAAATATTTTGAAAGCAAGGGCTACAAGTTCTTTCCTGCTATGGCGGCAATTGCCGAAGGCACACAGGACGTTATAAATTATGTTGCGGCCGAGCTTGCAAAATTACCGGCAATAAAGGTTTATGAGGCAGAACCTAAACCACAGCTTGATTTAACAACCTCTAAAAAACGTACCTTTAACATCCGTGTTTGCGACGATGTATATTTTGTAGAGGATGCGCCTTGGATTATGGACGTTATGAATCAGGTTGACCCCGATGACTACGAATCGCTTCAGTACTTTGAGCGTGTAATGCGTCAGACAGGTATTATTGATGCGCTTCGCAAAGCAGGTGTTAAAGAGGGCGACACCGTAAGTGTGTATGACGTCGAATTCGACTTTGTAGATTAAGGTTTGAGTAAAATTGCCCACAGCACCGCTTTTGTGCAGAGCGGTATAAATTATACAGCATCTGCACTTCAAAACGGCACCGTGAACAATTTTCTTTCAAACCAACACATATTGCAGAGAAAAACACAAAAGGTATATGATTTATGGATAACGTTAATTTATTAAGTCCGTCGGTTTTGGCATTTGTCGGTGATGCGGTTTATGGACTTATGGTGCGTACACGCCTTGCCGAAACCAATCGTCCTTCGGGAGACTTGCACAGTCTTTCGGTAAAATATGTCAGTGCAGTAGCACAGGCCGAGGCCTTTAAAAAGATTGAAGGTATTCTTACCGAAAAGGAAATGTCGGTTTTTAAACGTGGCAGAAACTTTCACACAGGCAACACGCCCAAGAGCGCAACAAACGGTGAATACCATACTGCAACAGGGCTTGAGTGCTTGTTTGGATTTTTGCATCTGACAAATCAAAAGGAAAGAATCGAAGAATTGTTTGATATAATCTGGTAAAAAGTATATATAATAAAACCTCCGTACAAAATAATTGTGCGGAGGTTTTTGTCTTATGAGAAAAAGTGTTTTTAAAATTTTGTTTGATGTATCATATTTTATTGCAGGTGCAGTTATCTATTCGATATCGGTTAATGTATTTTTGTCGCCAAACGAAATCTCTCCCGGAGGGTTTACAGGAGTTGCCGCTGTGATAAACCACATTACACAAATACCCACGGGTACAATGCTGTTTATATTTAATATTCCTATACTTGTTTTAGGATATATAAAAATGGGTGGTATGTTTATATTAAAAACTTCTTTTGTTACGGTGTTGGTATCACTTAGCCTTGGTTTATCAGAAAAGCTTTTGCCGCCGCTTAAAACTGACGGAATATTAGCATCAATGTTTGGCGGAATTTTTATGGGGGTAGGATTATCGCTTATATTGCTTCGTGGCGCCACCACAGGTGGATTAGATATTATAGCAAAGCTCATAAACCGAAAGTATCGTCACCTGAGCGTAGGAAAAATAATTCTCATGGCAGACGGTGTGGTTATTGCGCTTAATGCTCTTGTATATAAAAATGCGGAAAGTGCGCTCTATTCTATAATTGCAATGTATATGGGAACACGGCTGATGGACGTTTTGCTTTATGGTGCCGATAAAGGCAAAATTATTTATATAGTAACCGACAACCCCGATAAGATCTGTCGCGAAATAAATTATACCGTCAGCCGAGGGGTAACAAAGCTTTCGGTTGTGGGCGGATATAGCGGTGAAAGTAAAACAATGCTAATGTGCACGGTGCGTGTTCACGAGGTTGCATCGGTAAACGATGTTGTAAAAAAACACGATCAACACGCCTTTGTTGTAGTAAGTGATGCGGGTGAGATAATAGGGGAAGGATTTAAAATGCATAATGCATAATTGATAATGCACAATTACTGCAAAACTTAAAATTGCATCGCAGGTAGAAAAAACGGGAGGCGAAAAGCCTCCCGTACATATATAATATCATCTGCGTGGTCTGTCATAATCATACGATACACCTAAAATATAATCAGCTGAAACCTTATAATAATTACATAGAGTAATTAAGTGTTCGATAGGTAAAGGTCCTACACCTCTTTCATATTTACCATAATAACTTCTTTCTGTTTTTAAGATATCTGCAACTTTTTGAAGGAATTTGAGCATTTAAACGGTGCGGCAGCTGAGTTTTTGATTGAAAAAGAGATTGAAACTATAGTAAAAATTAAAAATCTTGTCGATGGCAACAATTTTATAAAAGGCTAAACCACAATATCTTGTGAGTGAATTTTATGTAAACCTCTACATAAAATATTTGCTAAAAATATTTCGTTATTTTGCACAAAAAACCAACCAAAATTTCATTAAAATTATAAGAAAATTTTTATAAATTTTTCTTGATTTTATGGGACAGTTGTGTTATTATCATATGGCACGCTGCGAAAATGCGGCGTAAAACATGCGTTGATGCGGGAGGTGGCCCATCCAGAATGGGGAAATTTCCGCGGAGTATGTCCGATTTTAAACCGGGCGAAAGAACTTGGAGGCACTAAGGATTACTTGCGAAATCTGCGGTGTCGCGGCGATGCGAGTCGCTGCTCCGGATTTGCGTTAACCCCAGCAAATGCCGGTTTTATGTTGTGTTGTGATGAAACGCACGGCACGGTGTAAGTTTTGCCCGCCAACTAAACAAGGAGGCGAATTTTCACATGGCA
>JAZUNQ010000008.1:0-6453 GCA_045604205.1 Acutalibacteraceae bacterium | reverse complement strand
TATCCATAGCCGCCCCCGCCGCCCCCGCCATAAGTCCCACCATTCCCGCCACGACCCGCACTGCCGCAGCCGCCACCGCCGCCACCGCCACCGCCGTAACTGCCATTTCCGCCGTAAAAGCTTCGGGTGTCGTTGCTACTGTAATAATATCCGCCACCGCCGCCGCCCGAGCCGCCGTCCCCGCCATAGCAGTAGCTGCTGCCTCCGTAGCCACCCGAGCCGCCGTCCGCAGATAAATATGCTCCAAAAGAAGAAGTGCCCCCTGCGTTGCCGTTTCTGCCAGAGCCCGAAGCTTGTGCGCCGCCCGAACCTATTGTAACAGGAATCATTGTGTTAGGGGTGACTGATATTGTGTCAGCAGCCATATGTCCGCCACCGCCGCCGCCACCATAATAGCCGACGTCGCCGCCTCCACCAGCACCACCACCGCCAAACAGGCGAACAAAAACAGAAGTTACGCCGCCGGGAACTTGCCAATCACCGCTTGCAGTAATTATTTCAGTATGATGTGTTCCTATGCTTGCAACTTTATTGTCAACATACCGCTTTGTTGCCGCTCCTAAATCGGCGGTAGGGTCGGCGTTAAGGATAAGGTTACCTGTCATTGTGCCTCCGACTTTTGGCAAAACGCTTTCAAGCGCATCATTCACGCTCGGGTCATCGGCAGGGTCAAGACCGAGGGCGGTTGCCGTCTCGTCGGTCAGCAGATTGGCTGTATTAAGCGGCGTACCCTCCTGTATAGGGACGTCTGCCCTCTGCATATCGTATGTATTGGTCTGTCCCTCTACGGGGGTAAGCGTTACACGACCGGGGTATGTCGATATTCTGTCTTTCATCCTTGCACCTCTCCTGTGTATACCTCGCCGCTAAAGTACCAAGCGGCGGCGGTGTTATCTATCAGTGTTTCAATGTTTTCCACAAGCTCGTTTAAAGCCGTTTCAAGCCCGACAAGGGCTTTTTCTATTGCGTTTGCCTGTTGGGTGGTAAGGGTGTTTATCACCGTCGGCAACACATCTGTATCATAGGTGAGCAAATTCCGCAGATTTACCACGTTTGCCAAGTAGGTCGCCAGTTGTTCTGCCGTGGGCTGATCCGAATAGGCCCAGTCGGTTTTCGGTGACACCGATATGTCCGAAGGGTCATACGGCAGTTCAAACAAAGCCGACCACGCCACGCCTTTACTCTCTGCATAATCCTTTAGGCTCTGCGGGGCATCACCCAGCACCGAGGCAAGATAGGCAACGGCTTGCCCTACACGGTTAAGGTCGGAGGCGTTATACGCCCCCTTCATTCCCGACAAAAACTGCGCCTGCTGTGTCGCCGTCATTTCCGACCACCCAAGCGTTTTCAAGGCGGTTATATTTCCGACGTCGGCAGGAGTACGATCGGTTATAAGGGTAGATATGATATTTTCCATTAACTCACGCTCCCCGTAACTATACCCTCAAATTGTCCGTTAAAGCTGCCTGCAACGGCATATTTTACCGAAGTAAGGTATATACTGTTGGTAGCAAACGGGGTAACGGCGGTTACAAGGTCAAGTGCGTCCGCACGGGGGTCGGCTCTCCATTCTCCCGTCAAGGTCTGACGCAGGGTCAGAATATCTCTTATCCAAGCCGCAACCGTCGCCGCCCTTGCCGAGGATATAAAGGGATTAGTCACGTTTTCCACAACACCCGTGCTGTTTACGTTTAGGGTATAGCTGTCGTTTATTACTATCTGTTTCAACGGATTTGCAAGGCTCGTTTCGGGGAAGGAATACAGTACGTTGCGTGATATGGCGTAGTTTGTTGCCGTAGTATTAAGCGGCGCAACGTGACAGACACCCTTGCGGTCGTTCCACATCACCATACAGGCGGCATTTGCGCACATCTGCACGACCTCACCGTTTGTGGGCGGCGTTGTAAACTGTATGCCGCTGGGGACGGCTATCGAAGCCAGTCCGTTGTCTATTTCCCAGGGAGTTGACCCGTCGTCGAGCAAGGGAAGGTCGGAGGCGGTAAAAGCCGCAGTTACAACGTCTGCAAGTGTTCCGCTCAAGGTGCCGGTATAGGTCTCCTTCATAAACTGGAAGAGGTCTTTTGCCTTAAAGCTTGCCTCGATACCGTTGTTGGGGGTGTTCCATTCCGAAAGGTGAAGTCTGCCCCCGTCTATCCACTCTATAGCGTCGTTTATCTTGTAGCCGTATCGAGCCGTAATAAGCTGACGTTCAAGCAGATATGCCCCTATTCCCTCGGGGTTGTCGGGGTTATATTCGTAATTGAGGTTGCCGACGGTGAAGCTTATCTCGTTTTGCGGAAGGCTTGCGCTTAAAAGGTCGGACGATTCGGTGTGAGCATAAGACATCAGCTCGTTTTTTGTCCACGTTTTCTGCCAGCCCACAAGAATCGACGTCATCCTCGCTCTGTGTTGCGGCAGGCTCCATTTTTGCACGGATATGTCTATACGGTCATAGCCCGACATTTCAAGACTTACAAGCTGTCTTACACCGCTTGCGCCTGTTACCGACGTTGTTGCGATCTGCGTTGAGCCGTTGTAAGCCGTAACGGTATAATCTACGGCGTATTCGCCCGTGTACTGGCTACCCCACACAAGGGTCAGTCCCGGCGTTGTGCCTTCAATTACCTCCGAAAAAGATATCGTGACCGTCGGCGGTGTGGAAAACGTGCAGTCATTACCGCAAAGAGCGGCACTTATGTATCCCGAATAAACGTCTGCCACAGGAAATACCGTAGTGCTTCCGTCAAGAAGCCACATATTAGCCTCAAGCGTTCCCACTATCTGCGGCGTGGGAAGATTAGGGGCAACGAGCTCGGCGGTGTCGGAATAGCTTAATGAGCCGTTGTCGCTTGCCGTTGCCGAGGTTTGGGCCGACGGGTCGGATACAGTAAGCGTCAGCTCAACGAAGGATTCGCTTACTATTGTTTGTTCTTGATTTTCTATCCACGCTGAACTGACGCTCTGCATTTTATACCTCCACTAAAGATAGGGTCGCTCCCGTGTACCCTCTTATGCTTCCGTCGGGATTGCGGAGAAAGATGCTTGCGTTTCTGTCGCTGACGTACATTTCTCTGTCATCCCAATCGTTTATGTCCTGTAAAAACAGCGTGACGTTGTTTGTAAAGCTTCCGCCCTTTGCAATGCTGAATTTGCTTAAAAGCGTAGCCCAATCCTCTGCGGAAATAAAATTCCACTTTAGGCTCACCTTTGCCACGTCGTCACGGACTACCGAGCCGACCATTTTGCCGTCAAGGTTTCGTGCTTCGTTTACAAGCGTAGCGGTGTTTGCCTGATATTCGCTCGGTGCGGGAAACGCATAATCGCCTATGGATATCAAAGCCTGCATTACCTTACACCTCCGCTCATAATAGAAGCGCCCTTGTTGCTTCTGTACTGCTCGATAGAATGGTCAAGCATTTTGCCGTCAAGAGTTACAATGCCCGTCTTTTGGAGTATCGCAAGAAGAATGTTGTTTTGCTCTCGTAGCAGGGCGTTTTGCGCCGCGTTGGCAGAGGCCACGCCGTTTGCTATTCCGGCTACGATCTGGTCGTTGTTTGCGACCGCCGTCCGTCCGCCGAGGGTACCTACAAACTCGGGTGCCTCTTCGTTTGCAATAAACAGATCTCCCATCGTCGGGAATCCGCCGTCGGCGTAAGCGGAGACGGTAACGGCAAATCTACCGCCGGGGCGACCGTATCCGTTCAGCATTTGTCCCAATCCGCCATCATAAAGTGCTTTTTTGGCGTCCGAAAAGAACGTTTTTATTTCTTCATTGACCCCTTTTACAGCACTTGAAAGGCTTGCAAAATCGGTGTTCATTTTCTTTGTAAAATCGGTAACGGCTTTAGCCGCAGAGTCAAAGTCTACTCCGTTTATTTCGGCCGACAGCTTCTGCCATTCGGTGTCGAAGTGCTCGATAGTGTTGCTTGCTTCTTTATAGGCGTCCATAATGGGAGCAAACTGATTGTCAGCATCTTCCAGCGCAGACTCAACGGCTTTTAATTTGGTCTGATACCCGGAGAGCATATCTTTGAGCGTGATATACTCGTTAAGCTTGTTCGGAGCCAAAAACTTAAGAGGATTTCCCGTGCCGACGTAGTAGGAATTTATTTCCTTCTGCGTCTCTTCTATAAGCTTAGAATATTTTTCAAGCTCTCCCTGTAATACGGTCCTTTGCTCGGCATAAGAACCTGCCGCATTGTCATAAGCCGCTTTTGCTTTTGCACCCTCGATCTCGGCTTGTGCCTTTGCGGTCGCAAGAGCCGTAAGTTTAGCTTGATCTTCTACGGCTTTAATCATTTCCAGAGCATCGGCTTTCGTTTGCAGAATCGTACCGTCAAGGGCTGTCACAACGCCACCCACCCCGTCAAAGGCAAGCTGTAAATTTTCAAGGCTCAAACCGTTTATATCCGAGATGGTCGCTTCAATGTTTTCCAAAACCGTTTGATTGGTTGGGTCTTCGTTGTAATCGTCCACAAGACCGTACAGTTTGTCAACATAGCTTTTGGCAAGCTCAAACTTGGCCGCATCTTCTGCGCTAATGTCGCCGGAGATAGCCTTGAGGTTTATTTTTATCTCCAAAGCCTCCTCCGCTGCGGTTTTTACTGTCTCTCGGACACCGTCTATCAGTCCCGACAAATATTTTTCATAACGCTCTACCGCAGCTCTGTCGGCTGCTTTGTTAGATTCAAGGACAAAACTTGTAAAAGTAGTCACAAGGCCTATACCAAGTCCAATGGCTGCACCGGCAAGACCGCCAACTGCGCTTCCAAAGACTAAATATCCACCCAACGCGTTTGCTGCCGCGCCCAATATTGTCTTTAACGTGGCATTCTTGCCCTCTGCTAAAAGCTCTCCGGCATCGACAGCAAAGCTTATTCCTTCTACCAGCAAAGAAACACCAATGGCAGTCTTAACTCCTTTTTTGGCAAGTAGGTTGTCAAGCTTATTAAACGCTGAAGTTACGGCATCGGGGATCTTTAGCGCAAGCAGAGCAGCACCAAACACCAAAGCACCGTCCACCATCGGTTTCAGATTTTCTTTTATCTCCGTAGTCTTGTCCGCAATTTGGTCAAGAACGGTGTCGTCCCACAGAGACGGAATTTCAAGGTCGTTTACCCAGCTTGAGGTACCGCCGTCGGCAGATATACCCGAGCCGTCGTTTGCGCTCAACACGTTCAGCTCGTCAAAGCCTGCTGTCTGACGTTTCAGCTTCTTTACCGCCTCGGTGGTATCATCTATTGCGCCCGCGGCACCCTCGGCGCCGTTTTGGATGTTATCCCAGCTGCTGTTGTCCCATTCGGGCATTTCAAAACCAACGAGCGTAGCAATTCTCTCAACGATGTCGGTGAGTAGCTCTACTCCCGCTTGCAGATACGGAACGATCTGTATCAAGGCCGGAATAAACGTAGTGCCGACCGTTCTTTTTAGCTGTGTGAACTGCTGCGTTAAAACTCGCATAGCGTTTGCAGGCTGCTCTATCGTTCTTGCAAGGTCTCCGACTGCGCCTATCTTGCTTGAGTCCTCGATAAGCTTAAGGGTACGCAAAAGCGACTTTTCCTGCTCGGTCATGGCCGATACGCTTTCGGTTATGCCCTTTGCAAGCGCAAACTCCTCCAACGTCGCCTGACTGATGGAGATACCAAGCCTTCGTATAGGCTCGATCTCACCCGCGAGGGCTGATTGTAATCTGAGAGATGCCTTGTTTATATCTTCGTTGTAAAGCGAGGATATGTCGTAAGACAACTCGGTCAGCGCTTTACTGAGCTTATACGCCTTATCCTCTGCAAACCCAAATCCCGTTGCCATTGCCATAAACGTCGCCTGCTCTTTAAGCCAAATCGCAGGGTCTACCCCAAGCTTATCGTTCACACGGTTGGCATAGACTTCTGCTTCGGCAAAATAATCCTTCATTGCGACCTGGGCAAGGTTTATCGTCTCGACGTACCCGGTGGCTTCCTTGACAATTTTTTTAAGGGGTTGCACAATCCGTCTCAAAGCAACAAAACCTTTGACGAGTGAACGTAAATTGACGCTTTCAGTCGTTGTTCCAAACGTCTTTGTCTGTTCCGTAACGTCTTTCAGCGCATCTTCGCTTTTTTTAGACTCGGTCGTGATGTCCTTAAGCTTGTCCGCAAGTTCTTTTGTTTTACCCGCGTCGACGTCTATCTTAAGATTCGTATTGGAAAACTTATTTATCTTTTCAAGCGCATTTGCAACGGAGGCAAGCCCCAGTCCGCCTTTACATATTGCCTTAACGTATGCAAGGGCGTCTCCAAGCTCGCGCACGTTCTCCGCCGCTTCTTGCGCCTCGCTTTCTATTTTTAATTCAAGGGAATCAACTTCCATTTGAAGGGCCAATAAAAACACCTCCGAAAAGTGTTTGTTTTTTAGAAAACGGCGGCGACATATTACTACCTACAAACCTGTCGCCGCCGTGATTTTTATTATTCT
>JAZUNQ010000007.1:0-3729 GCA_045604205.1 Acutalibacteraceae bacterium | reverse complement strand
CTTTCAGACGGGCTGTTATCAATCACAAACGCCCCACACCCGCGGCAACGGCATAACCATCGCCACGGGCGGCTGGATAATAGAGTGCGACGTCGGCTCCGACGGCACCGTCCGCTCTGTCACGCCCTGCCTCGTCCCCGTTTATTCCTGCATCCCCGACGATTATAAATCCCCACAATTTGAAGCCTTAAGGAGGTCATATCAAAATGCCCAACACGCCCAAAACATCATCTACGGCTAAACCCAAAAAGCCCGCTGTAAAACCCGCCCCCGACGTTGTCAATCCGCCCGACTCTCCCATCACCGATTCCGACGCCAAGCAGATCGTCAAGCGTAAACGCAACCGTCCCGACCTTGCAAACTTCGGCGCAGAAAACTGTGAGCCCGGCGACAATGCACGTTATCTGCGCTATGCAATGGTATCTTGGGACCTGCCGCCCATCGACATAGCCGACCCACAACAGGTCGAAAACCGTATAAAGGAATACTTCACACATTGCATCGAAAACGACCGCAAACCTAACATGATCGGTATGGCAAATTGGCTTGGTGTGGATAGGACGACTGTGTTTCATTGGAAAAATGGGACGTTGAGAAGCGAAACACACCGCAACTTGATAAAAAAAGCTGTTACAATGCTTGAGGAACTATGGGTCGACTATATGCAGAACGGCAAGGTTAACCCCGCTTCGGGAATATTCCTCGGCAAGAACCTGTTCGGCTACAAAGACGCGCAGGAAGTCGTTGTCGAGCCCAGGCAACCGCTTGGAGCAGAATCCGACCTTAAGCAACTACAAGACAAGCTCTCGGATATACCGCTCGATGACGGCGACTATACCGTTGGCGACTAACGACTTTCGGTGTCGAGCGACTATAGCGACTACGGCGACTTCCGACTATGGCGACTATGGCTTGCAACTATAAAGCGACTATGCCGCCCTCGGCGACTTTGGCGACTTTGGAAAGCCTTGGCAACTATGGCGACTATAGCGACTTTGACCTTGGCTGACATTAAAACGCCCCCCATCTTACGGCGGCGCGCCTCCTTCCGTCGCCGTCTCCCCCCGCTCCGCTTGCAAACGCAGGCAGGGCGGGGCTTTTATTTGTGCTTCTTTTGCGCTACGATTACGCAGGACGCATTTTTATGGTCCGCCTGTATAGTTTATGCACCTAACGCAAAAGTCGCTTAAAACGCATTACAGGCGATTTGACGATATGTGTGCAGTGGGGACGAGGGCGTTATAATGCCGCTGTAAAGCTCTGAGAGGGCGCAAGACGCATTTTGACGGCTTCGGCGTATAGCTATAGCCCCCCGCTCTGCAAATGCGGCAGAGGGCAAAAGAAAAGCCCCGTCACAATGGGCGGGGCGTGTTTTTAAAGCTGACGGCCAAGGATCCAACAACCGCCGGAACAGACGGCCAAAGCTGACACGGTGGCAAGCCAGGTTATACCGTCGAGACGGCCAAGGGCTACGAGAGCGGCCCCGAACAGATCCACGCAGAACGCAAGCAGGACAAGCACGACGGCAAACACGGTAAATAATACGGCGATGGGAGTTTTCATATTGCCATCCCCCTTATATTTCCATTTCAGCAAACCCACGGAGCTCGTATACAAGCCCTTCGGGTGTGTTTGCGTAAGCCCTCAGCCATTTGTCAAAATGCTGTGACAAGTAGCTTTCAAGCTCAGCAAGGCGCTCGGGAGATGCCGCCAGAGTGCGTATAACGTCAACAAATGCGGCAGCGGTTTTTTCCTGTCCTTTTCTCTGATCCATTTATGCAGCCTCACTTTCGTCGTATGCATCAAGAGCTTCCGCAATGCATGCATCAAGCAGATAGCATCTGATGGTCACGTCAAAATACTCCCGATCCTCATCAAGAAACCTTTCCCCGATTTCTTCGTTGGTTACGCTAAATTCTCCGGCGGCCTCCCAAAGGATGTCCAAGTTGTCAATCACGTATTCTCTGGCCGTGTGTCGGCAGAAAGTATAGCTGCCGGAAGCATTACCCGTTACACGATCATCGAGCCAGGCGGAGCACGATATTTTTTCGGCCAGATCCTGCCGTGCTTCTTCGTCGCAAAGCGAGTTGATTATCTCTTCGTGCTCATAGTTTTCCTCGATGTGCTGCCGGACGTCCTCAAGGACGTGTTCCTTATAGTCGTAGTATGCCATTCTGTTATACCTCCAAAGTGTTTCAATAGAGTTTGTGAAAGTATAATAACACACTTCTGCATATGTGTCAATAGGGTTTTGAAAAAAATATGAAATATTGCAAAATATTTTTTGAAAGTCAAGCGAAACACTTTGACACAAAAATATTGATGTCGCCAGGGTATACCCTACTGACACACCCGAGCAGCAGAGCCGGAGCGGCCCCACCCCTGGGGGATTTTGGGGGTCGAGCCGTCGGGCGAATAAGTCCCCCAAATATTTCAAAAAACAAAAAAGGCTGTTTCAAATATTTTTTGAAAAATCCCAAAAAACATATTGACACATTGCGAGGTGTATGGTATACTTGTGTCAAACGAAAGGGGTATAGAAAATGAAAGTAGGATATATTAGAGTTTCGACAAGCGAACAAAACACTGTAAGACAAGAAATTCTTATGGAGCGGCTTGGCGTAGAAAAGGTGTATATAGAAAAGTGTAGCGGCAAAAACGTAAACAGGCCCGAGCTGACAAAAATGCTTGCGTTTATTCGAGAGGGCGACACGGTCGTAGTAGAGGCCATAAGCCGATTCGCCAGGAATACAAGGGATTTGCTCACGCTGATAGACGAGCTTAATTCGCGCGGTGTAGGCTTTGAATCGCAGAAGGAAAACATAGATACGGCAACGGAAACGGGCAAGTTTATGTTGACGGTGTTTGGGGCCGTAGCCGAATTGGAGCGCAGTTATCTGCTTGATAGGCAAAAGGAAGGTATTGATGCTCTTAAGGCCCAGGGCGGATATAAAGGGCGAGTACCGATAGGTGTTGATAAAAACCTATTTAAACAAGAATATGACCTTTGGAGAGAAGGAAAGATAACCGCAAGGGCGGCGATGTCGCATCTTGGGCTCAAGCCTAACACTTTTTATCGCAGAGTGAAAGAGTATGAAACAGAGCTCAAGGCGTAAAAAGCGGCATAAATTTTAAAAAGCATCTCTAAAAATGAAAAGCATTTCAAAAAAAGCATTGATTTTTGATGTGCTTGTGATATAATGAGATTGGGAGGGCGAAAAAATGGAGTATATCAATCCGCTTACCGGGTTTATAGCTATTTTAGCCATATCAATTATTGCCGGTGTTGTTGAGGGCATAAAGGGAAGACGAGAAAAACCAAAAAATCCCCCGCCAAAAAAGACTGTAAGACGCTCTCGCAGAAAAGGGTGGAGCGCAGCGGCGAGTGAAAGATGGTGGAAGGAAGTCTATGATACCGGAGTACTGCGTAAGCCGTTTTATCGGCCAAAACGTAGAAAGCATCGGTCTGCTTATAAGATCTTCTGGTAACTTTTTGCAAAATACTTTCACAAACAAACTAAACACAACACCGTTGCATAGGTAACGGTCAAACGGCCACAGGGTCGGACGCTTTGGAAACAGAGCGTTCGGCTCTTTTTTTATTTTTCGGAGGAAGAATGACGATACATGAAATGGTGCTCAAGGCACAAAAACGAGACCTAACGGACAGAGGTGCGCTGTCGGATCTGTTTGAGATTTGCAGATTGCGTGAAAAAGAGGCAGACGGAG
>JAZUNQ010000006.1:0-83460 GCA_045604205.1 Acutalibacteraceae bacterium | reverse complement strand
ATGATTTGTTTCAGAAACAACATCTTTAAAAGTTTTGTCATATAATACTCTCGGCAATTTAAATAATACAGTGTATACTCCTGCTAAAAAAACCGATACGGCTATAAATGCAACTAGTACACCTAATAAAAATTTATTTATAGTTTTCATTTATTCCCACCCCAAAACTTCTAAAATTTTTGTTGGAAATCTTACATACCATCTTGGATCTCTATCATAATCAATTCCAACAGAACGAGCGCTATCATAAAAGATAGGAATAGGTTTTGTCAGGTTCTGTGCTAACCATTCAAGAACACAAGGGGACGGTTCTATTGTATGGTTAGAATTTCCTTAACACAACAGAACCGTCCCCTTGTGTTACCTTTTTTATTGTTTTGTCAACACAGAGAACCGTCACATGATTGACCTAATAGAATGTTATGCCGTCTTGTTTTTAATTATTGCCACAACATCAAGAACAGTATTTACAATAAATAGGCATACTGTACATAAAAACGATTTAGAAAACGCATCATACAACAGCTTATACGTCCAACCATCTTCACCAAAAAACAGTTGTAATATTAACGAACTACAATAAATTCCATCCATAGCGCTATCAGTTCGTAAATTGAACAAATAGCAACAAGCTGTATCTAATAATATCAACACACTAATACATAGCAAAATTTTAAATGCTATTCTAAACAATTTCAACATGCTTTTTTACTCCTGTATAAAATTTTTAATTACTACTATTAAAAACACAAGGGAAACACAAGGGGACGGTTCTATTGTGTGTGTTTTGTGTTTATTAACGAGTTAATGCAAATTTATTCTAACGGAATATCTGTGACAAAGCAAGATTTTGTTCCACTGTCGGTTACAATTTCGTAGGCGACGCTAACATAAAAGTTTCCATCCTTCGTCAAAACTATTGCATTATCATAATCGACATTTGTTATGTCTTTTCCTTCTTCATAATTCTTAATTTTTGAAGTAATAAATTCTTCGTCAAAATTGGTGTTTTTGTTTTTAGAAAGTTTTATGGCATCAGATAATTTTGTAGCATAGGTTATATAAATTGGTTTACCTTCAAAAGACAGTTTGATTCTAAAGGCGTCAGTAGTTTGATATTTTCCAATATATCTTGTATACCAAATTACATATCCATCTTCATCTTCTTTATAAATGGATTGCTTGTATTCATCTATATCTTTGTCTTTCGGGAAATACTCAAGTGCAATTTTATGCGCTGTATCAATATCTATGCTACTTTCGGTTTTTGTTACAACATTAGAGTCAAGTACGACATTAACGATTTCTCCGGTATCTATATCATACTTAAACTCATCTCCTAACTCATTTGTATAAATAACTCCATTCCCAATAGACTTGATTTCTAAAAAAGACATATTGTATGTCACATCGCCTAATTTTTCCTGTCTATTATATCTAAAATCCACTTTAGTATTACTGTGTTTTGCAATTTCGGCTTGTAAAGCTTTATCTTCTTCGGTAAGCGGTTGTATAATTTCTTTTGGTGAACTGTTATCTGCTGCAGTGCCATTGCACCCGGTAAGTGCAAATAACAAAAATAGAGTCAGTATTATTGATAGTGTTTTTTTCATTTAATCAACTCCTTTACAATTATAAAACAGCAAAAAGCGACCTGTAAAAACACAGATCGCTTTAATAACATATTTCTAAACAGACCACGATCTGCTTTGCAACTTTTGTTATTTTAATTATAGCTTTTTTGGAATATTTTGTCAAATAAAACTTATTGACAAAACATTACACAATTCCACAAATTAAAACATTAAAATAATATGCAAAAATTCACTTATACTACTAATATTTCCACTTCACACATATAGTACTCTTTTTACCCTAAAAAGTCACAACAAGCAAGGAAAAATTTTTTCCTTGCTTGTTTTTTATGCTATTACTTAGAATATAACAGGTTGTATTTGTTCGCCCTTTAGCGCTGATTCAATCGTTTGGGGTATTTTTGTAAAATCGCATATAAGTGAATTGTTTTTGCCTACGGGGTCATCCTGACCGTAGGGGACAAAGTATATATTTTTGGTATTGTGTAAAAGTCCAATATTCTTTGCCGTAGCACCCAAGGCATCGTTGGTTGCAATGCCAAGAATAACAGGCTTGTTGTTTCGCAAATGCGCCTTAACCGCCATTGTTACCGATGTGTCGGTAATACCGAGTGCAATTTTTGAAATAGTGTTGCCTGTGCAGGGGGCAACAACAATTACGTCAAGCAAATTTTTGGGTCCTATCGGTTCGGCATCGGGTACTGTGTGTATAATTTTTTTGCCGCACAATTCTTCGACCTTTAGATTAAATTCCTGTGATTTTGCAAAACGTGTATCGGTTGAGTAAGTAATCTCTGACATAATGGGGGTTATATCTATATCATATTCTGCAAGTTCTTTTAGCACCGAAAGAGATTTGTTTATGGTGCAAAACGAACCGCAAAATGCATATCCCAGTTTTATATTTTGCATAGCCATTCTCCTATTAAATTATTTGTTGTTTGGGCTATTATTTTACCGGCGGTCAGGGGGGCTATTTTGCCCGGAATACCGGGTAATTTTTTTGCCTTTATACCGCTGTTGTTAATCTTTTCAAAATCTAAACAACCCTTAGTTGAAAGGTCGTATAAATAGCAGTTTTTAATGCTTTCAAAGTCTTCAAAAAGTGTTATGTCTATTGTGTTAAAAATAATGTCAAAATCCTTTGCCTTGTGGCTTACTTCGTTTGTATGAATATAATCTATACCCAAGGCGCTAAGATAGGCAAAATCACGTGGCTTTCGTGCCGAGACAGTTACCTTGCATTTAAGGGAAACGAGTCGGTCGGTTAAAATTTTTGCCACACGGCCGTTGCCTATAACCAAAACACGTGAATTCCACAAACAAAATGGTGTATCACAAATTGCCTCGGCAATAGCGCCCTCGGCTGTGGGAACGGCATTAAGCAGACAAAAATCGTCAAGCTTTAAATAATCTATACAGTTTGGTTTTTTAAAATCATAACCACAGCTTAAAACAAGGGTGTTTTTATCTGCGTTATTTATATATTCAAGCGGTATTTGCCTTTTAGTCTGAGGACAAAATATTGTTTTTTGATCTTTGGTTGTGGGTACCGGCAACAGTACCACGTCTGCGTTTTCAATTTTTCCGTCATCGTTTTCTGTAAGACCTAACGTGTCTACAAAATATCCCATTTGTTGCAGTTCTTCTTTTGCTGTGTTCATACGGCGGTCACCGCCGATAATAAGTATTTTCATTATAATCACCCAAAAAATTTAAGCACCATAAATGTAATTCAATACATTTTATGGTGCTTTATGGTGTTTAGTTACATATTAAGTTTAAAAGTTTTTCACGTGAGTTTAGGGTAGGGTCTTTTATAACCTCGTCAAGTAAAAACTGCAGTTTTTCGCCCACTTGTTTTCCGTCATAGCCGAGTGCGGTTATGTCACCGCCCGATATATTAAGCTGTGATATTTTGTACGGCTCATTATTATTTATTATTTCAGTCAGTATTGATTTATACTGAGTTATATCAAGTTCTAAGATATCACGATAATAAAAAATGGTATCATAAACAATATCTATGCTTGAAAAATTAAGTGCTTTTTTAATAGCGGTTTTATTATCACTTATCGGATTGCTTACAAGATAATTCATTTTTAAGCAGTAATCTTTAAAACTATTACTGCACTTAAAACTGTCAAGAGTATTTGGCAAATTATAGCTTGTAAGATTAAGTAGGGCAAAGGTGCGTAAATCTGTTTTATTATCAAGCTTTGAAATTGCATTTAAATCGGCATTTTTAAGATAATAGTTATCAAGACAGCCCGTGTTAAGCAGGGGAGATATTACATACGGCTTTGTTCCGTTTGCCAATTTTTGAAGTTCAACAAAAATCCGTTCGGCACTTATGTTTTTAAGGCTTGGCGCACACTTAATAGCGGCATTAAAGGTGTTTTTTTCTATTGTAAAATCAAGTGTTGCCGCAAAGCGAAAAAGACGCAAAATACGCAAGGCATCTTCGCTAAAACGTGTTTTGGCTTCACCTACAGATTTTAAAACTTTGTTATTAGTATCTTCCTTGCCGCCAAACAGGTCAAGCAGGCCGTCAATATGGTTATAACACATTGCGTTTACGGTAAAATCACGGCGGGCAAGGTCTTCTGCCACGTTGCTTACAAAATTTACACTTTCGGGGTGACGGCTGTCGCTATATTCGTTTTCGGTTCTAAAGGTGGTAACCTCAATCGGCTCGCCGTCAATAATTACGGTAACTGTGCCGTGTTTAATACCGGTAGCGACTGTTTTATCAAAAAGCGCTTGTGTTTCGTGCGGTAGGGCAGAGGTGGTTATATCATAGTCGTGAGGCTTTTTTCCACACAACAAATCACGCACACAGCCACCAACAATATAGGCACTGTGTCCGCTATTTATTAAAGTGTTAAGCACGTATTCAATTTTTTTCGGTAAATTGAATTTCATATAATTAACCTTTCTGAAAATAGGGGTTTATTTTTTGTGTAAAAAATAGTATAATATAAATAATTATGATTATCCGAGGTGTTTTTATGAAAAAACAGTATGTTGGTGATGAAGCTTTTATTAAGGCTCGTCATATTCATATGATAGGCATAGGCGGCAGCGGTATGTGTCCTATAGCCGAGCTTTTACTGTCACGAGGTTATAAGGTTACAGGCTCTGACAGAAGCGATAACGCCAACGTAAAACGCCTTAAATCCTTAGGTGTTACGGTTTATAACGAGCATAGCGCAAGTAATATAAACGGTGCTGATTTAGTAGCATTTTCTGCGGCAGTCCCTACAGATAATCCCGAAATGGTTGCCGCCGATGATAATAACACACCAAAAATGGAACGTTCAGAATTATTGGGCGCCATTACACGCTGTTACGACAACGTAATTGGTGTTAGCGGTACCCACGGCAAAACCACCGTTTCCTCTATGATAACACAAATTTTGCTACTTAACAAGCAAAATCCTAATGCAGTTATTGGCGGCAAGCTGCCAATTGCCGATTCGTCCTGTGTTGTGGGCGAGTCCGAGACCTTGGTTTGTGAGTCTTGTGAGTTTGTTGACAGCTTTTTGCAGTTTTCACCCGATATTACCGTACTGCTTAATGTAGACGACGACCATATGGATTATTTTAAAACAATGGATAATCTTAAAAACTCATTTAAAAAGTTTGTTTCAATGGGCAAAATCTGTTATGCAAACGGCGATGACACCGACGTTATAGACGTTATATCCAACATTGACTCCAAGGTTGTAAGTTATGGCTTTAACAAGGAAAATGATTATTATCCCGAAAATATTAAACCCGGAAAATACGGTTATTGTTTTGACGTTATAAATAGGGGAGAAAAGGTTGCCTCGCTTGAAATGCACGCTCCCGGTAAGCATAATATTTATAATGGACTTGTTTCATTTGCCGTGTGTTACGAAATGGGTGTTAAGCCCCAGGGCATTGCCGATGCTTTGGCAAAATTTACGGGTGCGGGCAGACGTTTTGAGTTTATTGGCGAAAAGGACGGCATTACCGTTGTTGACGATTATGCCCATCATCCTACCGAGATGATTGCAACCTTGCAAGCGGCAAAAACACTTGATTACAAAAAGGTTATTGTTGTTTTTCAGCCCTATACCTATTCACGTGTAGCGCTTCTTCGTGACGGAATGATAGAGGCTTTGTCGGTGGCTGATAAGGTGTTTATGACACCAATAGTTGCCGCACGTGAAGAAAATGTTTACGGCGTTAAATCCGAGGACGTAACAAGCGCTTTGCCCGATGCCGAGGTTGTTGCCGACTATAATGAACTTGCAGAAAAAATGATAGAGGCTGCCGATGACGGTGACCTTATTATAACTATGGGTGCCGGCGATGTTTACAAGGTAGCACACATTATTCTGGAGAAATTGGCATGACCGAAAAACTTTACGAAAAAGATGCTTATATAAAAGAATTTACGGCAACCGTAATCGAGTGTCTATCGATTGACAACGGTTTTAAAATTGTTCTTGATAAAACTGCCTTTTTCCCCGAAGGCGGTGGACAGGCAGGGGACAAAGGCACACTAAACAATATTGCTGTTTTTGACACCCGTATTGAAGATGAGGTTATATATCATTATGCTCAAAGTTCTATTGAGCCCGATACCATAGTGCAGGGTAAAATAGATTTTGAACGTCGTTTCAATTTTATGCAAAACCATACGGGCGAGCATATAGTCTCTGGCATTGCTCATAAATTGTTTGGTGTAAATAACGTTGGTTTCCATTTGGGTGAAGAGCTTGTAACCATTGATTTTGACAAAGAGCTTAATCGTGAGCAATTAAACGAGATTGAGTATATTGCCAATGGTAAGGTTTGGGCGAATTTGCCTGTTAAAGCATATTATCCGAGTAATGAAGAACTAAAAAACACCGACTATCGCAGTAAAAAAGAAATTGACGGCGCCGTACGATTGGTAAACATTAAAGACACTGACATTTGCGCTTGCTGTGCGCCTCACGTTAATAATACAGGCGAAATTGGTGTTATAAAACTGCTGGATACCGAGCGTATGCGTGGCGGTATACGCATTGTCTTAAAATGTGGTTTGTTTGCTTTGGATGATTACCGTAATAAATATGAAAATGTAGCAAGTATATCGGCTTTGCTTTCATCAAAGCAGCAAAACACTGCCGAAGCTGTGCAAAAGCTTGATGAAAAATGCACTGCTGCAAACCAAAAGATAAATGAACTAAAAAAGAAGGTTGCGGAGCTTACCATTGCTACTGCAACAAAAGACACAAAATGCCTGTTTATTGATGACTGTGATATAAAAGAATTGCAGCTTATTGCCGATAAATTACATAAAACCTTTGGAGATATCAGGGGCGTATTTTCAAGCTCGGATAACAATTATTCTTTTGCTATTTGTGGTGAGGACGCTAAACTTCAGGAGTTTTTTAGCAGATTTAAGGGCGAATTTACAGTTCGTGGCGGCGGTCGTGGCGGAATGGTACAGGGTACCGTTGTTGCAAGTCAAGAAAATATAAAATTATTCTTTAAATTTTAAGCGATTTATGTTATACTAACTTTTTGAGGTGTTTTAATGGATTGGACCGAAATTACGGCGAAAGTGCCTACCGAAAAAACCGATGAGGCGGCGGCAATTGCCAATATGACAGTGCCGTACGGCATTTATATTGAAGACTACACAAATCTTGAATCCGATGCCGAAGAAATTGCGCATATAGATCTTATAGACGATGAACTTGTAAACAAGGACAGAACCCATTCTATAATTCATATGTACATTGCCGAGAGCGATAATGCAGTTGAGGCGGTATCATATTTGCGTGAGCGCTTTACGGCTTGTGGAATAGATAATGAAATAAAATGCGAGCTTGTGGACGATGCCGATTGGAACGAAAACTGGAAAAAGTATTTTAAGGCATTTGAAATAGGTGAAAAATTAGCAATCTGTCCCAGTTGGGAAGAATATGATAATGCAGATAACAGAACGGTTATAAGTTTAGATCCGGGTGCCGCTTTTGGTACAGGCAGTCATGCAACTACTTCGCTTTGTCTTGAAGTGCTTGAACAAAGGGTAAGCGATAATACAACCGTGCTTGATATTGGTACAGGTAGCGGCATACTTGCAATTACGGCTGACTTGCTTGGTGCTAAAAGTGCCATCGGTGTTGATATTGATGCTCAATCGGTAAAAACTGCTATCCAAAATGCCGAAATAAACGGTGTTAGTGATAAAACTGAATTTTTAGTAGGTGACCTTGCCGATAAAATAAGCGGTAAATATGACATTGTATGTGCTAACATTGTAGCCGACGTCGTTATAAGACTTTTTGAAAATGTTGCCGACTTTATGAAAGACGACGGTATACTTATTGTATCGGGTATAATTGATATGCGTGCCGCCGAGGTAGAAAAATCTGCCATAGAACACGGCTTTAAGATTGCGGAAAGCCTTATGCGTGAAGAATGGCACGCTTATATACTTACAAAATAATTTCTTTGGAGGAAATTTAATGCTTGAATTTGAGCAGTTAAAATTACGTCTTATTGCAAACGAACAAGAAATTCACGATTTACGTGATGCAATAGGCTATGACCGACTTGTTCGTGACATTGAAGAACTTGAAATAAAACAAACGGCTCCCGGTTTTTGGGACGATCCCCAAAACTCACAAGCCATTGTCCAAAAAACAGGTAAATTAAAGAATAAAGTAGAAACATATGATAACATATCGTCAACCTATGATGACCTGCTAGTGCTTATTGATATGGCGGATGAAGAGGGCGACACGTCGATGGTAGAGGAAATTACTACCTCTATTGATGAATTGGAAAGCAACCTGTCATCCCTTCGTCTTACCACACTTCTTACAGGTGAATATGACGGTAACAACACAATTCTTACCTTTCACGCAGGTTCCGGTGGTACCGAAGCTATGGACTGGGCGCAAATGCTTGTTCGTATGTACACCCGCTGGGGTGAGCGTCACGGCTTTAACGTAAAAATTCTCGATTTCCTTGACGGTGATGAAGCAGGTCTTAAAAGTGCTACAATGCTTGTAGAGGGCGAAAACGCTTACGGATACCTAAAGAGTGAATCGGGCGTTCATCGTCTGGTAAGAGTATCACCGTTTGATGCTTCGGGAAGAAGACATACGTCATTTGCATCTCTTGAGGTTATGCCCGAAATTACTGATGATATGAATATAGAAATTCGTGAAGACGACATAAAAATGGACGTTTTCCGCTCGTCCGGTGCGGGTGGTCAGCACATCAACAAAACATCTTCTGCTGTGCGACTTACCCATATTCCAACAGGTATTGTTGTTGCTTGTCAAAACGAGCGTAGTCAGGTTCAAAACCGTGAACAGGCAATGCGAATGCTTAAATCAAAGTTGCTTGAAATAAAAGAACGTGAGCATCTTGAAAAAATTGAAGACATTAAGGGTGTTCAAAAAGAAATTACCTGGGGTTCGCAAATTCGTTCATACGTATTTATGCCTTACACCTTGGCAAAAGACCATCGCACAGGGTTTGAATCAGGTAATATAAATGCAGTTATGGATGGCGATTTAGACGGTTTTATCAATGCTTATCTCAAAGCCGCCTCCAAAGGCGAATTAAATAATGATTAAGGGTGACAAAAATGAAAAAAATCACAAAAATCACAGCAATTTTATTAGTATCAATTTTAATGGTTGCAACTCTTGCCGGTTGTGGAAAAGACCGTCTGCTTTACAAAAAAGCAAAGCTTGAAAATTATGTTGAATTACCGCAGTACAAGGGTATAGAAATAGACACTAACAGTAAAGAGTTTTTGGAATACTATAATACTGTATTCACCAGCGACATAGAACAAAACAACCTATATCAAAAAGAGGAAGAAGGAGCTGTCGAAGACGGCTATATTGCCAATATAGATTATGTTGGTAAAATAGATGGCGTTGCCTTTGACGGCGGTAGTTCAGAGGGCTATAACCTTTTGATTGGTTCGGGTAGCTTTATTGATGATTTTGAAGAAGAATTAATAGGTGTAAAGGTTGGCGAAACAAAGGATGTTACGGCAAAGTTTCCGGAAAATTATCCAAACAGTCCGGACCTTGCCGGCAAAGAAGCAGTTTTTACAGTTACTGTAAATTACATCAGCAGACCTATGACCGTTGAAGAAGCATATCAAAAAATGAACTTTAATTCTGCACAAAAATATGATGAAAACATTACATCAAGGGCAGTAGAAGGATATTTGTTTGAGTATGTATGCAAAAATGCCAAAATAAATGATTATCCTGCAGATGACATAGAACTTGCACGTAATGCTCTTTTAAGCGAAGCGGCAACACAAAACGGTATTTCGGTAGAACAATTTGAAGCGTTATTGGAATACAATAATAAGACAGAACAGTTCGAAAAAGAGATTTTTGTTAACTTTATAAATCAAAATATTGTTATGTATTGCATATTTGATATGGAAAATCTTGAATTGTTGGACAGCACCCTTAACAAACAAACAGCATCAGAGCCCATAATTGCCGAAAGTTATGCAGTTCAGGAAACTGTTATTGCATTTCTTTATGAAAATGCAGTAATAAAATGATTAAGCTTTATTTGGCAAAAATTAATGATTTTACACAAGCAGACTATGCTAATATGTATAGTCTGCTTGATTGCGCTCTAAAGGAAAAAATAGATTCAAAGAAAAATGGAAATGCAAAAAAGCTTTCATTGCTTGGTTATATTTTGCTTTATAGAGGTTTTAGTGAAATTTATAATAAAACAGATGTAAAATTGTACTTTAACAGCAAAGGAAAGCCGTTCTGTGATTTTTGTTATTTTAGTATATCTCATAGCAATGATATGGCAATTTGCGTGTTTGATGACAGGTTAATTGGTGCGGATATTCAGTATTTTCATACTGTTAAACAAAGAGAAAAATACAAGTTTTTTAACCAAAAAGAAAATTTTTATGTAAACTGCGAGAAGTCTGACGTATCCCAAAAATATATTGAAATTTTTGCAAAAAAAGAGGCCGCAATAAAGATGCACGGTTGGTCAATTGCACAAGCCGCAGATATAGATACTTTTTCAGATAAATATTCTTTTACAATTAAAAAAACCGATGATTACGTGATTGCACTTTGCAGCGAAAACAGAAAAATTATGTAAACTTTACAAATTTTTTATAAATTCGCATAATTAATATAAATATATTACTTGCAAAATTAACGATTTTGTAGTAAAATACATATGTATGCAAAAAAACTCTGAAAGGACGTGCGATTGTTATGTCTAATAGATTGTTCCAGACGGTTATTCATCAAATGAAAGATGCAATTGATAAAACTTTTGGTGTAATGGATGCCGATAATACAATTATTGCTTGTAGCGAGCTTGGTAGAATTGGCGAACAGCTCGACATTTCTGTAACCCCTGTTGCAGAAGGCTTTACCGATGGCGGTTACACATTTAAACCTGTGGTTTCTTCTCAGGGCGCAGACTACACCGTTTTTGTAGAGGGTACAGACATTATCTGCAATAAATACGCTTTGGTTATTGCAGTAGCTTTTTCAAATATCAAAAATTATTATGACGAAAAGTATGACCGAGGCAATTTTATCAAAGATATAATTCTTGATAATATTCTTCCCGGTGATATTTACATCAAAGCACGAGAACTTTATTTTGAAAGTGACGTAACCCGTACGGTAATAATTATACGTAATCTTGATGTTGGCGACGTTTCGGTTTATGAAGTTTTACAAAACCTTTTCCCCGAAAAGAACAAGGATTTTGTTATTAACATCAACGAAACCGATATTGCAATTGTTAAAGAAACAAAGGCGGATATTGACCGTAAGGATATAGAAAATCTTGCCTCAAGCATTGCCGACACACTATCGGGCGAATTTTACGTTCATACAGTTATCGGTATCGGCACTACCGTTAACAATCTCAAAAATCTTGCTAAGTCCTTCAAAGAGGCTCAAACAGCTCTTGAAGTAGGTAAGGTATTTGATACAGAAAAAACAATAATTTCTTACGATAATCTCGGTATTGCAAGACTTATCTATCAATTGCCTACAACTCTTTGCGAAACCTTCTTAAAAGAGGTTTTCAAACGTGGCTCTATAGAAAATCTTGATCAGGAAACATTGTTTACCATTCAGCGTTTCTTTGAAAACAACCTTAACGTTTCAGAGACATCAAGAAAACTTTTTGTTCACAGAAACACTTTGGTATACCGTCTTGAAAAAATCAAAAAAATCACAGGTCTTGATCTTCGTGAATTTGACCATGCAATTATCTTTAAAATTGCATTGATGGTAAACAAATATCTAAAGAGTAACCCAATAAAATACTAATTGAAAGAAGAGAGATTTTATGTCTGAAGAAATACTGCTTGATCAGATTTTACAAAATCCTGAACCTCAAGAAATAGCAATTGAATTCAGAGGTGTTTCTAAAACATACCCCAGCGGAACACACGCTCTTGAGGATGTAAACATCAGAATAAACAAGGGCGAATTCGTGTTTGTTGTTGGTTCGTCAGGCGCCGGCAAAAGTACCTTTATGAAGCTTATAATGCGAGAAGAAAAGGCAAATACCGGTGTTATAAATGTTAACGGCTTTAACCTTACAAAAATGCCAAGAAAACAGGTGCCGATGCTTCGCCGTACAATGGGTATTGTGTTCCAGGATTTCCGACTTATACCCACTATGAATGTGTTTGACAATGTTGCTTTCGCAATGCACGTTGTTGGCGAATCAGGCCGAGAGGTACGACGTGAGGTTTCTAAGGCGCTTTCCAAAGTGGGTCTTGGCGACAAGGCACGTTCGATGCCTATGCAACTTTCGGGTGGCGAGCAACAGCGTGTTGGTCTTGCACGTGCGCTTGTTAATGCTCCCGACCTTATAATTGCGGACGAGCCTACCGGTAACGTTGACCCTAATATGTCATACGAAATCGTTAATCTACTTACTGAAATTAATAAGCGTGGCACCACTATTTTGATGGTAACGCACGACCATAATCTTGTTCGTGATTTTAAACATCGTGTTATTATGCTTGACGGTGGTAGAATAGTTGCCGATAACGCAGCAGGAGGTGCCGAGGAATGAAAATATTCAATATGAAATTAGGCAGTATCCAGTACCTTATTAAAGAAGGCTTTAAGGGTGCCTGGGCTAACCGTCTTATGTCGTTAGCATCTATAGGTGTTTTGGTTGCCTGTATGGTTGTAATTGGTTTGGCAATGCTCATTTCCGAAAACGTATCACTTGCAGTGGGCACGCTTGAAAAACAAAATGTTATTATGGTTTATATGAAGGACTATAATTGGGCGCTTTACAGTGATTCTGCCGAAATACCCGAAGGTAAGCGTGAGGGTACCGATAAAAACGGTATTCTTGAGTCTGATTACATTATCCATAATGAAGAAGAAGCCAAAGCTCTTTGTGATAAAATCGGTTCACTTGACAATGTTGTATCAGCAGAATATATTTCAAGCGAACAAGGTCTTGAGGATGTAAAGGGTTCCATGGTTGAAGGTCAGGAGGAATATTTTACATTCCTTGATGACGAATACGGCAATCCGATTTCAGCAGCCGCAAAGGTTACTATGGAATCAACATCACCCGCATTGTTTAATAAAACAATTGAGGAAATAAAGACCTTTGAGGGTGTAGACGTTATACAGTCTCACGGTGACCTTGCAGAAAAAATAGATACCATAAAACAAGGCGTTTATATGGCAGGATTTTGGATTATTGCTATTTTAATTGTCATTTCACTTGTAATAGTTTCTAACACAATAAGAGTTACAATGTATAACCGTAAGCTTGAAATAAGCATAATGAAGGCGGTTGGTGCTACCGATGCATTCATCAGAATTCCATTTGTTATAGAGGGTATGCTTATTGGTATTGTTTCGGCATTTATTTCCGAAGTGCTGATTTTCTTCTTCTACCGAGTGGCAACAGAAAAGATTGCGGTTATGTTGGGTCAAGTAGTTGCTTTTGATATGAAGATGGCATTTAAGCTAATAGGAGTATTTATCGCTATTGGCGTGTTTGCCGGTGTTATAGGCAGTATGTTTATAATAGGAAAATACTTAAAGCATGAGGGCAGTGAATTTACTGCATTTTAAGAATTTAACAATAATAGTTGGAGAATTTTTATGAAACGTATTTTTAAACAATTTATTTGTTTTACTATATGCCTTAGTATTGCCGTTACTTCTTTTTCGGTTATGGCATTAACACAGGCTGAAAAGGATAAGATAAATAACGACATTGCAGGTTTAAGACAACAAGCAAGCGTAATACAGGCTGAAATTGATAAGCTTAAAGCAGAAAAGGCCGAACAGGGTGTTATTCTTGCTGCTATCCGTAAAAAGATTTCTAATACTCAGGCACAAATTGACCGCTTTAACAGTGAGATTGCTTCAATAAACTCAACTATTTCTAAAAACAAAGCAGATATTGCTGCAAAAGAGTCTGAAATAGAGGATGATAAAATTGCTTTTAAAAAGAGATTAAGAGCAATTTATATGAGCAATTCTGACAGCTCGTTACAGATACTTATGGGCGCTGAAAACTTTGATAATTTTTTACAACTGTCACAGCTTACAGCCTCTGTGTCGGCACGAGATAAAAAAATGATTGAAGATCTTAAATCTGAAATAGCTTTTCTTAATGAAAAAATTGCAGAAAACGAGGTTTTGCTTAACGATCAGGTTGCTTTAAAGGCTCATATTGACGAGCAACAGCGTGAACTTGAAGCGCAAGAAAATGCTGCTGCGGCAATATATAACAGTATTGCCGGCGAACAGGCAGATCAGCAAGGTGACCTTGATGCTATTAATGCCGAAGTAAGAAGATTACAAAAACAGTTAGAAGATAACATAGCAGGAACAAAATATGATTCTTTCGTTAATACCAATACCGGTCTTCAGTGGCCTGTATCAGGTTATTATAACGTAACCTCACACTTTGGTCCTCGTTGGGGTAGCAATCACAACGGAATTGATATTTCCAGCGGTGGCATTGCAGGACAACCCATACGTGCAATTGCCGACGGTTACGTAACACTTTCCTACAACGGATGTTCTCATAACTGGGGCAAAAACGGTAACTGTTGCGGTAACGGTTACGGTAACTATTGTGTTGTAAACCACGGTACACTTAACATTGGCGGTGCTCCGGCAAACTATGTTGCCTACTACGCTCACGCTTCACGTGTAATCGTTTCTGCGGGGCAATATGTTAAGCAGGGCGACGTACTGGGCTACGTTGGTACAACCGGTTGGTCAACAGGTTATCACTTGCACTTAGGTGTTATGAAAAACAATAGATGGATTAATCCATATCCGTTGTTCTTCTAATATGATTAAACTAAAAAAATTTAACATTATATTCTGCCTGTTGCTGATATTGTGGATGACCTTCATCTTTTTAATGTCAATGCAACCGGCAGAGCAATCATCACAACTCAGCGGCGGTATAGTTTCAAAACTTATTGCCGCTTTGTTTCATAATTTTGATTCTCTGTCCTTGCAACAGCAGTCGAATATGACCAACATAATTACATTTATTGTAAGAAAAGCGGCACATTTTTCCGAGTATTTTATTTTGAGTGTATTAGCATATTTTGCGGTACCTGTAATTAAAAGTAATGTTAGATATATAACTGCTTTTGTAATATGTGTTTTGTATGCTGTCAGTGATGAAATCCATCAATATTTTGTTCCCGGCAGAGCTTGTCGAGTGCTTGACATTTGCATTGATACTTTGGGAATTTTGGTAGCATTGTTTGTAATATTTATAATACTAAATTTATTTAAAAGACGTAAATTAGGTGAAATTAATGCGAAAAAAGAAACTTATTGAACAAAATTTATCTTTATTTGAAGATTTGCAAAAAGCAAAGGCTGAGCTTAAAGAAGCCAAGAGGCTTATAAGTCGTAATGTTGACGAAATTAATGCATTAAAGGCCGAGCTTGCAAAGGCAAAAGAAGAAAAAAATCCTCATCAAGAGGAAAAAGCAACAGAACCTATGCACCGTCTTGAAGAAAAGGTCATAACCGTTGCTACCGTAAAACCCGATATGGAATACGGCTCTGACGTTATAGGTAAAATTGTTATTTCAGCCGCCGAATACAGCAACAAGCTGACCATTGGTGGCGACGATAGTCATAAAGAGCTTGTAAATCTTATTTTAGGCAAAACCGAAATAGCAAAATCAGAGATACTCTCTGTTATACAAACAGATGAATCCTTTGACATTAAGTGTGCAAAAATTGACCAGATTGCCACTGTTACTAAAGAATATTTTGAAAGTGTATTAGCACAAATAGTATGAGAAAAAGGTATGCTTGGCATACCTTTTATTTTTAACAAAAAATTCATTTTATTTGGTTGACAATGGGGTACTTGAGTATTATAATAAATGTTAGTTTGCTAACAATATTTTAAGGCGGTGTCTTTATGAAAAAAGAACGTCATCTCGGCTTTGAAATCAGAACACTTAACAACTGTGTAAAACGCTTTGTTCACAGTACAAGACCTCCCGAATTTGAGGAGTCTACCGGTGTTCACGGATGGGCTATAAGATATTTTTATGAAAATCGTGAAAAAGATATTTTTCAGCGTGATTTTGAATCACGCTTTTCTATCCGCCGTTCTACCGCTACAAATATGTTAAAGCTTATGGAAAAAAACGGCCTCATCACACGTGAGAGCGTGCCGAATGACGCACGACTTAAAAAAATTGTGCTTACCGACAAGGCTGTTGATATTCATAAAAAAGCGGTTAAAAATATGAAAATGATTGAAAACACCCTTAAAGATGGTATAACCGACGATGAATTACAGGCTTTTTATAAAGTTGTAGATAAAATTAAGGCTAATGTGGAGGTAGAAGAATGATCATAAAATTAGCAAAAAGTATTCGTGAATATACATTTCCAAGTATATTAACAGTTGCTTTTATTATAGGAGAAGTTTTAATTGAATGTGAAATTCCATATATTATTGCTGAACTTGTAAATGGAATTAGTGCCGGACTTAGGATAGAAGAACTTATAAAAACAGGATTTACATTAACAATAATGGCCATAATCTCACTAATATGTGGAGGACTAGCTGCCTATACTTGTTCAAAAGCATCTGCAGGATTTGCTAAAAATTTACGTCACGATGTTTTTACCCGCATACAAAGCTTTTCTTTTTACAATATAGATAAGTTTTCTACCTCATCGTTGGTAACCCGCCTTACTACCGACATTACCCACGTTCAGATGTCATATATGATGATTATTCGTACTGCGATTAGAAGCCCTTTGATGTTTATGCGAACTATAACCAAAGCATATAGAATGAGTCCACAGCTCGCTACTACCTTTGTTGTGGTTGTTCCTGTATTGGTGGTAGGATTGTTGCTTGTTGCACGTTTTGCTATGCCTGCATTCAGACGTGTGTTTAAAAAGTATGACAAGCTTAACGAATCCATCGAAGAAAACGTTCGTGCTATGCGAGTTGTAAAGGGCTTTTCACGTGAAAGGTACGAAACCAAAAAATTTACAAATGCTGCAACCGATATTTATAAAGATTTTACAAAGGCAGAAAGAATAGTAGCACTTAACGGACCTATAATGCAGATTTGTATGTATTTTAATATGATATTTGTGCTTATAGTTGGTTCAAAACTTACCATCTCAAGTCAAGGCGAACTATTAGATATCGGTCAGATTTCGGCTATGCTTACTTACGGCATGCAGATTCTTATGTCACTTATGATGCTTTCAATGATATATGTAATGCTTACTATGTCAATGGAATCTATGAAACGTATTTGTGAGGTTTTAGACGAAGTACCAAGTCTTCACAATCCCGACAATCCAATCTATGACGTAGCAGACGGCAGTATCGATTTTAATAATGTAAACTTTAAATACTCTGAAAAGGCAAATAAAAATTCACTATCGAACATTGACCTTCACATAAAATCAGGAATGACAGTAGGTGTACTTGGCGGTACAGGCTCGGGTAAATCATCGCTTGTGCAACTTATTCCAAGACTTTATGATGTTACCGAGGGTAGCGTAAAGGTTGGCGGCATAGACGTTCGTGAATATGATATTAAAACACTTCGTGACTCGGTTGCAATGGTGCTTCAAAAAAATCAACTTTTCTCGGGCACTATAAAGGAAAATCTTCGTTGGGGTAACGAAAATGCTACCGATGAAGAATGTATCGAGGCCTGTCGTCTTGCGCAGGCAGATGAGTTTATAAATTCCTTTCCCGACGGATATGATACCTATATTGAACAGGGTGGTACAAACGTATCAGGCGGTCAAAAACAAAGACTTTGCATTGCACGTGCCCTTCTTAAAAAACCTAAAATATTAATTCTTGACGACTCTACAAGTGCGGTTGACACAAGAACCGATGCATTTATCAGAGCCGGATTTAAAGAATTCATACCCGAAACTACCAAGATTATCATTGCGCAACGTGTAGCATCTGTAATGGATGCCGATATGATAATTGTTATGGAAAACGGTATGGTTTCGGCTGTTGGTAATCATAATGAGTTGATGCAAAACAGCGAAATATACCGTGAAGTATACCAGCAGCAAACAAACGGAGGTGATTTTGATGAGTAGAGGACCGGCTCCCCGTAATATGCCACGTGGACCAAGACCAAAGTTTAACCCCACAACACTGAAGCGTATTATAAAAATGCTCTTCAAATTTTACCCTGTAATGATGCCGCTTACTATTGCTTGTATACTTTTTTCTGCTGTAACTGCGGCATTGCCCGCTGTTTTTCAGCAACAGGTTATAAAGGATATCGAAACATTTGTAACCACAGGTGATTGGGAAACTGCAAAAAGTGTTATTTTGCCAAAAATATTTATACTTATCGCTTTGTATATCGTATCAATTACAGCAATAACGCTTTATAATCAGTTAATGGTGTTTATTACGCAGGGTTTCTTAAACAAAATGAGAATTCATATGTTTGAAACCATGCAAAATTTGCCTATCAAATATTTTGACCAGAATAAGCATGGTGATATAATGAGTCACTACACCAATGACGTTGACACCATGCGTGAGCTTATTTCTCGTTCTTTGCCATCACTTTTGCAGGCTTCTGTTATTGTTGTAAGCGTGCTAAGCATTATGCTTTACTACAGCGTGTGGATGACTATTGTTGTGCTTTTGGGTGTTACAACAATGGCATTTGTTTCTAAAAAAGTTGGCGGCGGTTCGGCAAAATACTTTATGCGCCAGCAAAAGGCTATTGGTAAAACCGAAGGCTTTATTCAGGAAATGATGAGCGGACAAAAGGTTATTAAGGTTTTTTGTCACGAAAAAGAATGTAATGAAGATTTTGACAAGGTAAACGAAGAACTGTTTAATGACAGCTTTCGTGCACACGCATTTGCAAACTGCTTAGGGCCAATTATAGGCAACCTTGGCAATATTCTTTACGTATTGGTTGCCACGGTTGGCGGTGTTCTTTTGCTGACAAAGGTACCCAATATATCTATAGGTGCCCTGATAAACGGTAGCGTAGTTGCTCTTACCATTGACCTTGTTGTTCCTTTCCTTAATATGTCACGCCAGTTTACAGGTAACATAAACCAGGTAACCCAACAGATAAATACCGTTGTTATGGCACTTGCCGGTGCTGAACGTGTATTTAATCTTATTGACCAAAAGGCAGAGGAAGACGAGGGCTACGTAACGCTTGTTAACTGTGAGGTTGACGCTGACGGCAATATAACTGAGACCGATAAGCGTACAGGTCATTGGGCGTGGAAGCATCCGCACGGTGACGGCACGCTCACATATACCTTGCTGCAAGGTGATGTTACTATGACCGAGGTTGATTTTGGCTACGAAGAAGACAAACTTGTTCTTCACGACGTATCGGTTTATGCTCGTCCCGGTCAAAAGGTCGCATTTGTTGGTGCTACAGGTGCGGGTAAAACCACAATCACTAATCTTATAAACCGTTTCTATGACATAGAGGACGGTAAAATCAGATATGACGGTATTAACATCAACAAGATTAAAAAGTCAGATTTACGTCGTTCACTTGGTATAGTACTACAAGAAACAAATTTATTTACAGGTACCGTTATGGAAAATATCCGTTACGGCCGACTTGATGCTACCGATGATGAGTGTATTGAGGCTGCACGTCTTGCGGGCGCAGACGATTTTATCACACGCTTGCCGCAAGGGTACCAGACACAGCTTTCAAACAACGGTTCAAACCTGTCACAAGGTCAGCGTCAGCTTATTGCCATTGCACGTGCTGCAGTTGCTGACCCACCTGTAATGATAATGGATGAGGCAACTTCATCTATAGATACCCGTACCGAAGCCATTGTGCAAAAGGGTATGGACAAACTAATGGAAGGCAGAACGGTATTTGTTATTGCGCACAGGCTTTCTACCGTTATGAACTCTGACGTAATAATGGTTCTTGATAAGGGCAGAATTATTGAACGTGGCTCCCACGATGATCTTATTGCTCAAAAAGGAACCTATTATCAACTTTATACCGGCTCGTTTGAATTAGAATAAAAAGGGGATATCGGACACAAGTCCGATATCCTTATTTTTTACTTAAGAGTTGAGGTATATTTTGCTTGTAATTTTGTCAATAATGTTATATAATAAACTAAATATATTTATTAGATTGGGGTGTTAGTGCTTGCTGTTTGATTTTATGCGTGGCGAACTTACTTTGCCTGAAGCAATAATAAGCTTTGCTTCTTGTTTGATAGTTATTTTTATAACTTTACCAATACACGAGTGGGCACATGGTTTTGTATCTACTCGCTTGGGTGATCCTACACCTCGTTATCAAGGCAGATTAACTCTTAACCCTATGGCGCATATTGACTGGATAGGCGCATTGGGAATATTGGTTTGTGGTATAGGTTGGGCAAAACCTGTTCAGGTTAACGCACGGTATTACAAGAGTCCAAAGTGGGGTATGGCGCTTGTTGCATTTGCAGGACCAATGTCCAATATATTAACTGCTTTCGTTGCAAAGTTTATTTATAATATTGTTGTAATAATACTTTCGCTTACAGGTGTGTTACAGTCTAATCCCATCTGGTACACCATGTTCTTTTTGTTTTTTGATGTGATTGCTGTTGTTAGCGTTAATCTTGCGGTATTTAATCTTATACCTATACCGCCGTTTGACGGTTCAAGGATTCTGTTTACTTTTTTACCACAAAAATATTATTTTAAAGTAATGCAATATGAAAGATATATTTTTATAGGTTTTTTTCTTTTGCTTATTATAGACAATTGGCTTGTAAGAAATTACAATTTTAGTTTTTTATCTCTTATATTAGATCCGATTGTTAATGTTATTTTATATGGTATTACTTATTTGGCTGCTTTGCCATTCAATTTACTTGGAGTGTTATTTTAATGGAACAAACAACAACTTTGTCTTATAAAGTTGAAAATTTTGAAGGACCGCTTGATTTGCTTTTGCAACTTATAGCACGCAATAAACTTAATATTTACGATATTCAGCTGTCTGTGCTTATAGAGCAGTATCTTGAACAGATGGAACTTTTTCGTCTGCAAGAGATGGAGGTTTCAAGCGAGTTTTTAGAAATGGCGTCCCGCCTTATATATATGAAAACGGTAAGCCTTTTACCTCGTCACGACGAAATTGTACGCCTTAAAGAAGAACTTACAGGAGAACTCTTGGAATATCAGCTTTGTCGTGAGATGGCTGAAAAATTATCGGGAATGACAGGCGGCTTTGACCGTTTTGTACGAGCTGCTACCGAATACGACTTTGACAAAACCTACGAGCTTGTTCACAGCAGCGACGTAATGTATCAGCACTATCTTGCGGCGGTTGGTCGTGGACAACGCAAACTACCGCCAAGTGTTACACCGTTTACAAAAATTGTTGCTAAAAAGATAGTTTCGGTATCTACAAAGATTGTTTTTGTAATTCGTAAGCTTGTAACAGGCGGTTCAAGTAAACTGAGCTCGCTTTACAAATCGGCAAACAGCCGTTCAGAGCTTGTTGCCACCTTTCTTGCCGTGCTTGAGCTTTGTAAGGCAAACCGTGTAGAAATTTGCGGTGATTCGGCAGAGGATGCAGAAATTAAGATTATTAAGGGGCATAAAAGAGGATGAACAAACAACAAACAATAGCAGCTTTAGAGGCAGTGCTTTTTGCTTCGGGCGACCCTATTAGTATTGACAGACTTTCTCAAACCTTTGAAATAAAACCCGAAGATGTTGAGAAATATATAAATGAGCTTGAAAAAAAGTACAGCGAAGCAAATAGTGGTTTTTATGTTGTAAGACTTGAAAACACCTATCAGCTTGTAACCCGTGAGGAATTTGCCCCATATATTAAAAAAGCTTTTGATATCAAGCGTCGCACACCTCTTTCGTCTGCAGCGCTTGAGGTTTTGGCGGTTATTGCTTATAACCAACCTGTTACCCGTGCTTTTATAGAACAGGTCCGTGGTGTTGATTGCTCCGGTGTTGTTACAACATTGGTTGAAAAAGGACTCATAGAAGAACGTGGCAGACTGGAACTACCGGGCAGACCTTTGCTTTACGGTACAACCAAGACCTTTTTACGTAGCTTTAGTCTTAATGACCTTGGTGATTTGCCACCACTGCCAAAGGATAATCCTGCGCTTGATGACGTAGGCGAGCAGCTTGAAATTACAGAAGAAATAAATACTGAGGAAGTATCCTAGTGGAAATATTTTTTATTGTCTTAGGTGCAATAATTGTTGTTTTAATAACACTACTTATTTTACCTGTGAAATTAAAGGTGGATTATGACAAAGAGCTTACCTTTACCATTAAATATTTAGGTTTTACTCTGCTTGATAGTGAAGAAGAGGATAAGGAAACAAAAAAAGTATTAAAAAAGGTACAAAGCACAGCCCTACCAACAGATAAAGAAAGTATAAAAAGCACCTATAAACAAAAGGGTATTACCGGCACAATAAAGTACTACGGCGATGTTTTACTTCTTATTCTTAAGAGATTGCGCTGGATTATAAGGTTTGTTAAAATTAGAAAATTTGTTTTTGATTTAAGTATCGCTTCCGACAATGCAGCCGATACCGCAATAGAGTACGGTGAGGTTTGTTGTGTAGTGTATCCAATAATATCTTTTATTCAAACAAATACTAATTTTAAGTTTAAGACCGATAATATTAATATAAGACCTGATTTTGACAGCACCGATTCAAAACTAAAAGCCTCTGTTTTAGTAAAGGCAAAGCTAATTATTTGTTTGATTGCTATTGCAGGGTTGCTTTGGGATTATACAAAAAAACAACGTAAGGAAAGTGAAAAAAATGAGCGAAAATAGTATCAAAACCGTAATGGATACTACTATGGATAAACTTCGTGCAATGGTTGATGCCGATACAATTATTGGTAATCCAATCGTTGTGGACAAGGTTACACTTATACCTGTATCACGCATATCTTTCGGCCTTGCAACAGGCGGTAGCGATTTTCCAAGCAAAAATGGTCAGCAGCTTTTTGGTGGCGGCGGCGGAGCAGGTGTTACCGTTCAACCCATAGCATTTATTTGCATAAACGGCGAAAACGTTCATATGATGCCGGTTTATAATGAATTGACCACTGCCGATAAGGCAATCAATATGATACCCGAATTTGTAGACAAGCTTAAAAGTCTGTTTGAAAAAAAGACCGAAATACCACTTGATAAAAATTAGAATATAATTTACAACTACACTCATAAAATTTACAATAGCAATTATTGTAAATATTATGGGTGAAGTTTTATGAAAAAACTTATTTGTATAATATTGTGTGCAACAGTCTTGTCAAATGTGTTTATAACGTATTCGTATGGCATATCAGCCAAGGCGGCCGTTGTTATAGATGGGTTCACAGGCGAAATACTATATTCTCAAAACTGTGATGAAAAACTGCCTATGGCAAGCACCACCAAAATTATGACAGCGCTGTTGCTATGTGAGTTGGGTGGCGACCTTAGTAAAGAGATTGTAACTACAAGAGAAATGGTCACGGTAGAAGGCTCTTCAATGGGCTTGCAGGCAGGGGATATCGTTTCTTACCACGATCTGCTTTACGGGTTGATGTTGGCTTCCGGCAACGATGCGGCAAATACTGTGGCAATCGCCCTTGCGGGAAGTGTCAGCAAGTTTGTTGACATTATGAATAAGCGAGCCGATGAAATGGGGCTTAAATCAACACACTTTGTAACGCCGTCGGGACTTGATGCTGCCGAGCATTATACAACAGCGTATGAACTGGCGCTTATTGCAAAAGAAGCGTTATCAAATGATGCGTTTGCAAAAGCGGCGGCATCACAATCGGCAAGACTTTGCTATGGTAATCCGCCCTATAACCGAACACTTATCAACCACAATAAATTGCTTAAAATGTATGATGATGTTGTTGGGGTCAAAACAGGCTTTACAAAAAAGTCAGGGAGATGTCTTGTATCGGCATCTAAAAAAGACGGTAAATTTGTAATTGCCGTAACGCTTAACGATGGCAACGATTGGCAAGATCATCGCTCGCTTCTTGATTTAGGATTATCGCTGATAAGTGCAAGACAATTATCACCAAAAGAAAATACGATTTCGCTTTATACAACCGAAGGTATAAGCGTTAAGTTTGAATTGCCATCTGCTACTATGAATATAGCTAAAGACACAAAGGTTCACTATATAGTTAAATGTCCAAACTTTTTATATTTGCCAATAAACAAAGGGGATACCGTTGGCACAATAGATTATGTTTCCAACAAAAATGTGCTGTGCAAATTGCCGATTGTATCTTCCGCAACGATTAATACCAAACAAAATAAATTCATTTTATTAATGCAGTTATTTAAAGCTATACTGTCACAATTTTAGGAGTTAAAAATGAAGGATAATAAAATCAGATTACAAAAGCATCTATCAGCTTGCGGTATTGCATCTCGCCGTAAGGCAGAGGAGTTAATAGAGCAGGGAAAGGTGCGTGTAAACGGACGAGTTGCCTTGCTTGGCGACAAGGTAGACCCCAAGCGTGATAAGGTAACAGTAAGGGGTAAAAACGTTGTTCCTGTCACCCAAAAGGTTTACATAATGCTTCATAAGCCACGTGGCTACGTTACTACCATGAGTGATGAGTTTGACCGCAAAAACGTTGCCGATCTTGTAAAAGACGTCGGTGTAAAGGTTTTTCCTGTCGGACGGCTCGACCGTGATTCTGAAGGACTGCTTATAATGACGAATGATGGTGAACTTGCCAATATAGTTACACATCCATCAAGCCATGTCAACAAGACCTATCGTGTAACGGTTGGTGGTACAGTCGATGATGAACAAATAAAAAAACTTTGCGAAGGCATTGTTATTGAGGGTAAAAAAACCCTGCCTTGTGACGTTTTTGTTATTGAACGTCGCCCGGACAGAACCGTACTTAACTTTATCATACAAGAGGGAAGAAACCGCCAGATTAGAAAGATGTGCGATGCGGTAGGACTTGAGGTATTAAGACTAAAACGCACAGAAATTGCAGGCGTAAAATTAGGCGGATTAAAAACAGGTTCGTGGCGTGAACTTAATGAGCGTGAGCTTACCCGTCTTGAAAATATATCTAAAGAAAGGCAAGAGGAACAATGATAAGTGTTTTGCCTTGTCGTGATAAGACAAAAATAGAACAGTTATTTAAAAAGCATAACCTTGTAACCGATGAATTCTCATCCTGTGTTATTGCAAGCAGTAACAATGAAGTTTTAGGCTATTGTTTATTTAGTCTTAGCAAAGAGAAAATGACAGTTTTTGCAGTAGAACCGCAAAACGATATACCGCTTGCTGACGGAATACTGCGAAGCGCACTACACGTGTCGGCAGAAAATTTTGTGCTTGATGCCTTTTATGCCGATTGTGCGCCTGTAGAGTTGTTTTATAAGCTTGACTTTGTAAAAAATACTGAAGAAAAGCGCCTTAATATTGATAAACTTTTCGGCGGGTGTAACTGCCATAATAAAAATTAAAAAAACACTTGCAAAATGTTCAACTTTATGGTATGATTACTTTTGCTAATTTTGTTATATGATTGATTGATATAGTTTGGAGGTTTAAAAATGAACGTTTGGCAAATCATTATAGGAATACTTATGATATTGGTGTCATTAGCAATTATTGCTGTTATCCTTCTTCAACAGGGTCACCGTGCAGGTGTAAACGGCGTAATTTCAGGTGCGGCTGATACATTCCTTTCTAAAAACAAGGCTCGTACCGTTAATGCAAAACTTGCAAACATGACTAAATACATCACAATTGCATTTTTTGTTTTGGCTATCGCAGCTAACGCAGTTGCAGTTATTCTTTAATTAATACTAAAAGCAAAGAACCTTATCACCGATAAGGTTCTTTATTTTTTTGCTGTAAATAGCTATTGCGATATTTGGTTGGGGTTATATTATACATCGACTTAAAACAGTTCGTAAAATATGCCGCATCAATAAAACCGCACGATATGGCTATGTGTCGAATTGATTCTTCGGTTTTTTCAAGCAAGCGACGTGCGTGCTCAAGTCGTTGTGTTCTTATGTAATTTGTAACGGTTATACCTGTTGCTTTTTTAAACTTTCTGCAAAAATACGATTCGTCATAACCAAATTGTCTGCTAATAATTGAAGATGTTATATCTTTAGTAAAATTAGAGTTTATATAATTTATAACGTTATCAAATTTTTCAAACTTTTGTGTAATAGAATTACTGTCGTCTATACAGTGTTCACAAAGCAGTCCTAAAAGGCGGTAAAGTCGTCCTACCGTTTCAAGTGGATGATAATTTTTGTGGTTAAGCTGCATTTCAACTATTTTATCCGCCAAAGCTACAATTTCTTTGTTATCGGTTTTATATTTAAAACGTATTTTTCCGTTTATTATAGGTTCAATATATTGCTTTGCCGATACCGTGCCGTTATAAAGGTCAGCAACCTCAAACATTATTACGTAGCACTCGTAACCTTCACTGCCTGATTTTCCGCTATGTAGCATAGCAGGGGATACTATAGAAAGTTCACCGGCATTTACCGATATATTCTGCTCGTTACAGCAAAGCTCAAGTCTGCCGGATTTAATCAGGTGCAGTTCAAGTCGGTCGTGCCAATGCTGTTCAAAGGCAAGTCTGTCGGGTCCTAAACGTGTCTTTAACAATTTTACAGATGTCTCACCAAATACAACAGGGGTTAATTCTTTTTTAGAATTAAGTTGCAAATTCAACACTTCCTACTATAAGTCAAAATAATATAATTTTAAGTCAAAAATTTACAAATCGCAAATTTTTATATATGTTATCATAAAACTGTTAAAAAATCAATCCTTTAAGGAGGAAATGTTTATGAAAATAGGTAATGTGATACACTTTGCAGAGCGTGAAAAGCTTGAAAAGTATTTTGAACAGCTTTTGTTCTTCGGCTTTGACAACTGTCAATTGGGTTCGTGGAATCCAAAGGATTGGACCGATGAAAATGCCGAAATGGTAAAAGAACTTTGTGAAAAATACGGAATCACAATTTCTGCTTTTTGGTGCGGTTGGTCGGGTCCTGTTGTTTGGGACTTTTATGACGGTCAGTTAACCTTAGGTCTTGTTCCGCCCGAATACCGTGCAATGCGTGTCCAGCAGCTTTGTGACGGCGCAGACTGGGCTAAAAAACTCGGCGTTACCGATGTTATTACCCATATGGGCTTTATTCCCGAAAATCCCAACGATCCACAATTTGCTCCTTTTTGTATTGCAGTAAGAAGTGTTGCAGGCCACTTAAAGAAAAACGGTCAGTGGTTGCTTTTTGAAACAGGTCAGGAAACACCTGTTACAATGATGCGTTGTTTTGAAAAGGTTAATATGGATAACCTTGGTATCAACCTTGATACCGCTAACCTTATCCTTTACGGCAGAGCAAACCCTGTTGATGCGCTTGACGTATTTGGTAAATATGTTCGTAACATTCATGCAAAAGACGGTTTCTATCCTACAAACGGTCATTCTTTGGGTCAAGAGGTTCGTCTTGGTGACGGTAAGGTTGACTTTAAAGCACTATTTAAAAAGCTTAAGGAACTCCAGTATGACGGCTACGTTACCATTGAACGTGAAATTTGGAACGAACAGCAGCAGCCTGATATAATTCACGCAAGAGATTATCTTACAGAAATTATAAACGAAGTTTACGGAGGATAAGCATATGTTAAAGGTTGGTTTAATAGGTGTCGGCGGCATAAGCGGCGCACACATTCCCGGTTGGCTTGCACTTGATGATGTAGAGCTTGTAGCTCTTTGCGACGTAAGACCAGAACAGATGGAAAAATACCCTGATATCAGACAGTATACCGATTTTGACGATATGCTTAACAATGAAGAACTCGATATACTTGATATCTGTCTTCCTACTAACTTGCACGCTGATTATGCTATAAAGGCTATGAATAACGGAATTAACGTATTGTGTGAAAAGCCTATATCACTTAATCGTGATGACGTTAAACGTGTTTATGAAGCTGCCCAAAAGAATAATGTTAAATTTATGGTGGCTCACGTAATCCGTTTTTGGCGTGAATATGAATTTGTAAAAAGTGTTTATGAAAGCGGCAAATACGGTAAATTGCTTTTTGGTAATATGAAGCGACTTAGCGCTTTCCCTGCTTGGAGTTGGGACAATTGGATGCGAGACGAAAAACGCAGTGGTTTCGTACCGTATGACCTTCATATTCATGATTTAGACTTTATGATTTATGCTTTTGGCGCACCAAAAGATATTAAATCTTATCGTACAAAGTTGCCCGACCAGGACTATATCAACGTTACATACGATTTTGGTGATTTTGCCATAAATGCTGAATCATCTTGGTTTGCTTGCGGTTATCCGTTTACAGCGCATTTCCGCTTCCAGTTTGAAGATGCCATTATTTCAAACGAAGGTCAGGGTCTTAAGATTTATGAGCGTGGCGGAAACACAGTTAGTCTGGAAGAGGCTGCAACAGGTGACACAGGTGAGATAAACCTGCCCAAGAGCGGTGCATATGCTGTTGAGATTGCATATTTTAAAGACTGTGTTAAAAATAACACAACACCCGAAAAGGTTAAGCCGGACGAGCTTGAAACAGTTATAGACATACTAAACAATCTGTGAGGACATTATGGAAAAACTAAGAGTAGCAGTTATAGGCTGTGGTAATATTTCGGTTATGCATCTTGATTCTATCAATGCATTCCAAGACGTAGAATTAGTTGCTGTTTGCGATGTAAAAGAGGATCGTGCAATAGCGGCATCGCAAAAATATGGCGGCAAGGTTTATACCGATTATAAAAAAATGTTTGAGTGTGAAAAACTTGACGCAGTAAATTTGTGCTTGCCACATTATTTACACGTACCGGTTGCAATTGATGCTTTCCGTGCAGGAATAAACGTTTTAAGTGAAAAACCTATGAGCATAAAATACGAGGATGCTGTAAAAGCGGTTGAAACTGCAAAAGAATGCGATGTGCTTTACGGTGTTATTTTCCAGTGCCGATACAACGCACCGTCACAGCTTGTAAAACAGCGTGTGCTTGACGGCAAATTGGGTCCCGTAAAATGTGGCAGAACAACCCTTACCTGGTATCGTCCCGACAATTACTATGACCATTCCGACTGGAAGGGCACTTGGGATAAAGAGGGTGGCGGCGTTATTATTGACCAGGCTATCCACTCAATTGACCTTGCTAACTGGATGATCGGCAGTAAACCTTTAGAGGTTCAGTCGACCCTTCACAACCGTAATCACGAAATTATGGTGGTAGAGGACACAGGAGAAGGTCTTATTAAGTATGAAAATGGCGCATTGTTGTCTTTTTATGCTATGAACAACTACCTTTGCGACGAACCTATTGAGATACGTTTGCTTTGTGAAAACGGTAAGGCAGTATTCTCATATGACCACGCAACAGTTACATACAAGGATGGAACGGTAGAAACCGCAACAAATAAGCCTGATGATATGTTTAAATATACAGGCGGTAAGGATTATTGGGGTTTTCAGCACGCTGTACAAATAAGACAGTTTTATAACGCAGTAAAGGGCGAGGAAGAGCTTGAAATTTCAGGCGAAGAGGCCCTTAAAATTCAAAGCATTATCTGTCAGATTTATGATAATAACGATAACCCTTTTAATTAATGCACAATTCATAATGCACAATGCATAATTAAAAAACACAAGCACCCATCATATCGCAATGATGGGTGCTTTTATATTGAATTTATATTTTTATTCTACAGGAACGTAAAACACGTCAATTACCGTTTGCAATGCAGAATCGGGGTCGGCTTCAAACTCAACCCACTGCTCACCCTGTGAAAGGGTGCCCTCAATTGTTTTGTAATCTAAAGAATCACCAAAGTTTTTAACCAAACAGTGTTGTGCAATATAGGTTATCTGCGCAAAAGAGACGTTGGTTTTATAGTAAGGAGAAAGCGTTGTATATATTTTACCAAGCTTAGAAAAATCGTTTAAAACGGCATTGCCGGTTTTGTTCATCAGTGCCGATAAAAACTGTTTTTGTCGTTGCATACGGCGGGCATTTGCTTCGGTGTCGTTACCACGAAATTTAATATATATTCTTGCGTTAGAACCGTTAAGAATTAAACGTTGACCCTTTGTAGCAGAAAATTTATTTGTTGTTATGTCTTCAATACAAGTAAGTTCTACTCCGCCAACCATATCTGTAAGTTTTTCAACACCAACCATTTCCATAGTTACATACGAGTTGATATTTATACCATAAAGTATTCGTTGAACCGACAACATAACGTTTTTACTACATTCTTCGGTAGAATTACCGTATGCATACGCAAGACACAGCTGTTCACGTTTTGTTCCTGCAAACTGACCGTCTTCGGTGTAAAGATTCACGTCAACCATTGTTTCACGTGATATTGGTATAATACAAGCCTTTTTTGTTTTGGTATCAATGGTTGCAACAAAAATCACGTCGGCCTGTCCGTTTTTGCCGTTGCCAAGATTTTGGTTTACATTGTCACGGTCTATACCCATAACCAAAACGCTTACAATATTTTTATTAAGCTTATACTTTTTGCCGTTATAGGTTATGGTGCTGTCGTCTTCAACATTTACCTCTTCGGCAGATATGTGGGTATCATCTTTATGAAACTGATGCTTACCGATAGCGGTCAAAATAAAAAACGTTCCAACTATTGATAATATAATAGCCAGAATAATAGCCGCTATAATTATGACTATCTTCTTTTTCTTATCCATTTTATCACCAAATAATAATTTTTTTCATATTTTATTATAATTATAAGATGGCTTTTGTCAATTGTAAAAAAAGTAGTGGAAAAAATATAATGTATGTAGTATAATATGTGAATGAGTATATTTTAAACGGGGTAATCAGATGAAAATAATTATTGTTGGTTGCGGAAAAATTGGAGAAACCTTGCTTCAAAACCTTGAAGCAGAGGGTCACGATATTACTGTTGTTGACCGCAATCAAAAGGTTATTAATGAAGTAAGTAATATTTATGACGTTATGTGTGTTTGCGGTAACGGTGTGGATAATGACACCCTCAGCGAAGCCGAAGTATCTAAAGCGGATTTGCTTATTTCGGTTACCGATTCTGACGAAATAAATATGCTTATATGCTTTATTGCAAAAAAAATGGGCGCATCATACACCGTAGCCCGTGTTCGTAACCCCGAATTTAATGATAAGCGAATGGGACAGGTTAAGCAGTATCTTGATTTGTCACTTACTATAAATCCTGAATTTTTGGCGGCTTTGGAAATTTTTAATATATTGAAACTGCCCGCCGCTATAAATATTGAGACTTTTTCCAGACGAAATTTTTCAATGATAGAGCTTGTTCTTAAAGAGGGTACACATCTTGACGGCATGAGCCTTATTGAACTGCGTAAAAAGTACAATTTAAACTTTTTGATTTCGGTTGTAAAGCGTGGGGATGAGGTATATATTCCCGACGGTAATTTTGTTCTTAAAACAGGCGACCACATATGCCTTACAGCAAATTTTGTTGAAATTCAAAAGCTGCTTAAAGTGTTGGGCCTTGCAAAAAAACAGTCAAAAAGTGTTATGATACTTGGTGCCAGCACAACGTCATACTATCTTGCAAAAATGCTTTTGCGTTCGGGCAGTGATGTTACTATCATTGACAAAGATATAAACAGATGCAATAAATTTGCCGAAATATTGCCGGGTGCCGTTATTATAAACGGTGACGGCGCCGAGCAAGATGTTTTGCTTGAAGAGGGAATTACTTCGGTAGATGCTTTTGCTTCACTTACCGGTATTGACGAAGAAAACATACTTATTTCTTTCTTTGCACAGTCACAAAACGTGCCGCGTGTTATAGCAAAGGTTAATCGAAATGAATTAGCTTCTATGGCAGAAAAATTGGGACTTGACTCGATTGTATCTCCTAAAAAAGCAGTATCAAACGTTATTACAAGCTATGCTCGTGCACTTCAAAACACGCTTGGCAGTAACGTTGAGACTATGTACAAGCTTATGGACGGCAGTGTTGAAGCGCTTGAATTTAACGTGCAATCTGACTTTAAGGGTCAGCATATTGCCCTTAAGGATATTAAACTGAAAAAAGACGTACTTATAGCCGGAATCATAAGAAAAAGAAAAGCGTTTGTTCCTACCGGTGATGATGAAATTGTTGCAGGGGATAAGATAATTGTAATTGCTAAATCCGATGTTCATAGAATGAACGATCTTTCGGATATTTTGAGGTAAATGCGATGAATATAAAAATGGTTTTTAAGACCGTAGGCAGAATATCTCAGATAGCGGCACTGCTTTTACTTATTCCTGCTGTAGTAGCACTGATTTACGGTGAATCAAAACAGTTTTTTGCGTTTTTTATTACGGCAGTTGCGGCTTTTGTTATAGGCTTTATTGTCGGTCTGTTAACAAAAACAAAAAACCGTGTAATATATGCTAAAGACGGCTTTGCAATTACTGCACTTGCGTGGATTGTTATGGCGCTTATCGGAGCATTGCCTTTTGTGATAACTCGTGAAATACCATCATATGTTGATGCTATTTTTGAAACAGTAAGCGGTTTTACTACCACGGGTGCATCTATAATTACAAATGTAGAGACAATGAGCCGTAGTATGCTTTTTTGGCGCAGTTTTACCCACTGGATTGGCGGTATGGGTGTGCTTGTGTTTGTTATGGCGATAATACCAAACTTTACCGACCGTTCAATTCATATTATGCGTGCCGAAATGCCGGGTCCAATTATTGGTAAATTGGTGCCACGTGTTAAAGACACCGCAAAAATATTGTATCTTATTTATATTTTTCTTACTGTATTACAGACAGTTTTGTTGTTGCTTGGCGGTATGCCTTTTTACGACAGTCTCGTACACACGTTTGGCACAGCCGGTACCGGTGGTTTTGGTATTAAGGCAGATAGCATAGCCTCTTATAACCCATATTGCCAATGGGTTATTGCCATATTTATGTTATTGTTTGGCGTCAACTTCAACCTGTATTATTTGTTGTTACTTCGCAGAATACGTACAGCACTTAAGAGCAGTGAGTTATGGTGCTATATATCAATTGCTTTGGTAAGCGTTGTAATAATTACTGCAAATATTATGCCAATATATAAAAATTTTGCTGATTCGCTTCGTCAATCGGTGTTTCAGGTGGCATCAATTATTTCAACAACGGGTTTTGCCACAACAAATTTTGATTCGTGGCCGGGACTTTCAAAGGCAATACTGTTGTTGCTTATGTTTTCAGGCGCTTGCGCCGGTTCTACTGCAGGCGGATTAAAGGTTTCACGTACAGTAATGCTTTTTAAATCTGTGGGAAAAGAGCTTAGAAAAATGCTTCATCCACGTTCGGTTGCCAAAATTCATTTTGAGGGCAAATCAGTAGAGGATTCAACACTCAATAGTGTTGGCACATATTTTGTGATATATATGATATGCTTTTTTGCAATGTTTTTGCTTATTGCTTTTGAGCCGTTTGGGATGGAGACTAACTTTTCTGCAGTAGCCGCCTGTTTTAATAATATAGGTCCTGGTTTTGCGGCTGTTGGTCCTGCTTCAAACTATAGCGCATATACCGACTTTTCTAAAATTGTTTTATCTTTTGCAATGTTGCTTGGTCGTCTTGAGATATTCCCAATTATAATATTCTTTTCTCCACGTGCTTGGATGAAGAAAAAATAATTAAGGTGTTGTTATGATTAAACAAAAATTATTTTCATCATCAAGAATTATAATATTTGGTTTTGCGGCAGTTATTGTTGTGGGCACACTGCTTCTTATGTTGCCTTTTTCGTCTAAAAGCGGAACTATGACACCATTTTTAGATTGTTTGTTTACAGCGACTTCAAGTACTTGTGTTACAGGTCTTGTTGTGTATGATACGGCAACACATTGGTCGCTGTTTGGACAAATAATCATTTTAATAATGATACAAATAGGCGGTATGGGCATAGTAACAATGTCTATTCTTGCTGTTATGCTATCAGGTCGTAAAATAAATCTTATGCAACGTAGCGTTATGCAAGAGTCAATTTCTGCGCATAAAGTCGGCGGTATACTAAATCTATCAAAATTCATCATAATTACAAGTATTATCATAGAACTTTTAGGCGCATTTGCATTTTCGTTTGTATTTTGTCGTGATTATGGATTTTTCAAGGGATTGTGGATGTCTGTTTTTCACTCAGTTTCGGCTTTTTGTAATGCCGGATTTGATTTGTTAGGTGAAACGGAACAGTTTTCTTCATTGACGGGGTACGTATATAATCCGCTCATTAACATAATTGTAATGTCACTTATAGTTATTGGCGGAATAGGATTTCTAACCTGGGACGATATAAGAACGAACAAATGGCATATAAAAAAATATCGTATGCAAAGCAAGATAATATTTTTGGTAACGGCAATATTAGTTTTGATTCCTGCATTATATTTTTTCTTTTTTGAGTTTAACGACTTAAGTTTTGGTAAAAGATTGTTGGTTTCACTATTTCAGGCGATAACGCCCAGAACGGCAGGCTTTAATACCGTTGCGGCATCAGAACTATCAGAAACGGGAAATGCAGTGGTTACATTGCTTATGCTAATTGGTGGCGCACCGGGATCTACCGCCGGCGGTATGAAGATTACGACGGTTGCCGTGCTTTTTGCGGCAACATTATCTGTGTTTCGTAAACGTGACAGTGCACATATTTTAAAAAGAAGAATAGGTGATGAAACGGTTAAAATAGCTGCAACTGTTCTTGTAATGTATATAACATTATTTGTTTTTGGTGCTTTGGTAATAAGTAGCATAGAGGGACTTCCTCTTTCCAATTGCCTTTACGAAACGGCCTCTGCAATAGGAACGGTAGGTCTTACTGTAGGTATTACAACGCAGTTAGGAACTATTTCAAGAATAATTTTAATTTTTCTTATGTATATGGGTAGAGTCGGTGGACTTACCATTGTGTTTGCAACGCTTGGCGGTGCACAAAAAAATCTTGTTAAATATCCGCAAGGAACCATTACTGTAGGATAAAGGGTGATTTGTATGAAAAATATATTGTTAATCGGAATGGGACGTTTTGGTAAGACAATGGCGGCAGAGCTTGATAAGCTGGGACATCAGGTAATGGCGGTTGATAACCGTGAGAAGTGTATAAACGAATGCATTGATTTTGTAACTAATGCGCAGATAGGTGACAGCACTAATCCGGAATTTCTTAAAAGTTTAGGCATTGATAATTATGATGTTTGTATAGTTACAATAAAAAAAGATTTTCAAAGTTCGCTTGAAACAACAACTCTGCTTAAAGATTTAGGAGCAAAGTTTGTTGTTTCTCGTGCGGCCAGTGATTTTCACGCAAGATTTCTGTTACGTAACGGTGCAGATAAAATAGTTTTTCCTGAAAAGCAAATGGCTAAATGGACGGCAGTGCGCTATAGTTCAAATCATATGCTTGACTATGTAGAAATTGACGAAAACGTTTCTATTTTTGAACTTAATGTGCCTGAATCTTGGGTGGGTAAAACTTTGGCTCAAATCGATGTTCGCAGAAAATACAACATCAATGTTTTGGGTATGTTTGTTGGTGGTAAATTATCCACCATTATGGGACCGGATACGGTTTTTACGGCAGAACACCCTATTTTAGTGCTGGGAAATTATAAAGATGTGCAAAAATGCTTTAAATTGTAATAGATTTGCTTGACAAATTTTGCAAAAAATATTACAATATATAGTGTGTAATGGTGAAGGTTTTACCATAACAAGAAGTAAATTGTTTTTTGGAGGAAATAATAATGGTTAGTGCCGGCGATTTTAGAAATGGCGTTACTTTTGAAGAGGACGGTCAGGTTTTACAGGTTGTTGAATTCCAACACGTAAAACCGGGTAAGGGTGCTGCTTTTGTAAGAACAAAGACAAAGAATGTTATTACAGGCGCAGTTATCGAAAAATCTTACAACCCAACCGCAAAGTTCCCAACCGCTTATATTGAGCGTAAGGATATGGAATATTCATATCAGGATGGCGACCTTTACTACTTTATGGATCAGGAAACATATGAGCTTGTTCCTATCAACGCTTCAGAGATGAGCGACAACTTTAAGTTTGTAAAGGAAAATATGGTATGCAAAATCTTGTCATACAAGGGTAAGGTTTTTGGCGTAGAGCCACCAACATTTGTTGAACTTACCGTTACTGCTACCGAACCCGGTTTTGCAGGCAACACCGCTACCAACGCTACAAAACCTGCTACTGTTGAAACAGGTTGTGAAATTCGTGTACCTCTCTTTATTAACGAGGGTGAGGTTATCCGTATAGACACTCGTACAGGCGAATATATGGAACGTGCATAAATTTTATTAGTTGGAGGATAACACAATGGATATTTGTGAAAAGCTTGCTTATATAAAAGGTCTTGCAGACGGTCTTGAGCTTGACACCGATAGCAAAGAGGGCAAAATCATTGCCGCTATCGTTGACCTTTTAGGTGATATCACCGAAGAAATTTGCGACATTGAAGATGCTTGTGACGATATGAGCGAACAGATTGACGCAGTTGATGAGGACCTTGCTTCATTAGAAGACATCATTTATGAAGATGATGAATGTGACTGTGATTGCGATTGTTGCGATGATGATTGTGATTGCTGTGATGATGATTGTGATTGCTGTGATGATGAACTTTATGAGGTTGAATGCCCATCTTGTAACGATATTATCTATCTTGATGCAGAAATGCTTGAAGACGAAGGTATTGATTGCCCCAATTGTGGCACACATTTAGAGTTCGATTTTGACTGTGATTGCGATTGTTGCGAAGACGATTGTGATTGCTGCGACGAAGACGCTGAATAATAATTAAATAAAATGCCGTGCCGATTTCGTTACAATACGGAAGGGTACGGCTTTTTTAAAGGATTTTAAAATGAACAATACACAAGTTAAATTACAGTATGACGTTTGTAAAAAAAATGAAAGCGCAATACCTGTTATAATTGTTGCCGCCGGCAGTTCTACAAGAATGAAGGGCATAAACAAACAGTTTATGTCGGTGCTTGGCGTACCGGTTATTGCCCGCACTCTTATGGCATTTGAAAACTGTAATGATATTTCTAAAATAGTTGTTGTTACAGCACGTGACAGCATCGCAGATATGCAGCTTGTTTGCGAAAAGTATACGATAAGCAAGGTATCAGATATTGTAATAGGTGGCAGTAACCGTCACGAATCGGTTATGAACGGTATAGCCTGTCTTGATAAATCTGACAAAAAGGTGCTTATTCACGACGGCGCACGTCCATTTATTGCTACAAATACAATAAGTGACGTGGCAACTGCTCTTCAAAAATATGATGCGGCGTTGTGCGTGTGCAAAATAAACGATACTGTAAAACAGGTGTCCGAAGACGGTATGGTTACCGCAACCGTTGACCGCAGTATGCTTTATTCGGCACAGACTCCACAGGGCGTTGACGTAAAAAAATATAAAGCTGCTTGTGAAACCTTGACAAATGTTGACAGTTTTACCGATGACGCTTCGGTTATGGAGACGGCGGGCTACACCGTAAAGGCAGTTGTTGGCAACGCTAAAAATATTAAGATTACAACGCCAGACGATATTGCAATTGCCGAGGCTATAGTAAAAGGGGAGGACGAAAAATGAGAATAGGGCACGGCTATGACGTTCACCGTCTTGTAGAGGGCAGAAAACTAATTATTGGCGGTGTCGATATTCCATACGAAAAAGGACTGCTCGGCCATTCCGATGCCGACGTTTTGCTTCACGCAGTAAGCGATGCTTTGCTTGGTGCTGCGGCGCTTGGCGATATTGGTAAGCATTTTCCTGATACCGACCCCACTTTTAAGGGTGCAGATTCAAGAGTGCTTTTGCGTCACGTGGTTGACCTTATAAAAGAAAAAGGTTATATGGTTGGCAATATTGATTGCACCGTAATTGCACAAAAACCAAAGATGAAGGATTATATTGACACAATGCGTCAAAACATTGCCGACGACTGCGGTGTTGATATTTCTTGCGTAAACGTAAAGGCTACTACCGAGGAAAAACTTGGCTTTACAGGGGATGGCAGTGGTATTTCGGCGCACGCAGTGTGCATAATAGAATAAATATAAAAATCACCTCATAAAATTTATGGGGTGATTTTGAATGAAACCATATGTTATCTTTACTAAAAAAGGATTTTTTGTAATACTGGCATTATTTATTTGTATAGGTTTTCTTTTAAGTGAAATTTATGCTGTAAATAATGGCGTCATAAATGCAAAAAACAATGATGACAGATTAACCTTTATTGCCACGCTTGGTTGTAAGGTAACATCCAATCAGCCCGAGTCAAAAATTGTAACAATACCCGAAGTGTTTCACGACGTGTATAATAATTACAACAATCTGCAAAAATCAGCAGGGTATGACCTTTCGTTATATAAAGGTTGCGAGGTTATAATATATACTTATAATATTAATCCTCCACCTGAATTTGACGGCGAAAGCGTTATAAATTTGATGGTATACAAAGATAAAATAATAGGTGGCGATATATCTTCTACCGCACTTGGTGGATATATGTTACCGCTAAAATAGGTGATAACTTGAAAAAACAAAGACTTGATAAGTTTATAGCCAATCAGCTTAATTTGTCACGTAGCGTTGTGCGAACAGGCATACATCGTGGACAGGCTACCGTTAATGGAACCGCCCAGCGTGATATTGCCTTTGCAATAGATGCCGAAAGCGACGAAATTATATATAACGGTGAAAAAATCGGCTATAAAGAATATGTATATATACTTTTGAACAAACCGGCAGGCGTTTTGTCGGCGTCAACCGACAAATCACGTCAAACGGTGGTAGACCTTGTGCCCGAACACATAAAACGCCCAAACTTAGCGCCTGTTGGCAGATTGGACAAGGATACAACGGGACTACTGCTTATAACCGATGACGGAATTTTTGCCCATAATTGCATTTCGCCTAAAAAGGCAATATTAAAATCGTATATAGCAACACTTGACGGTGATATAAACGAAGATATGATACTCCGTTTTAAAGAGGGAATTACCCTTGCGGACGGAACACAGTGCCGACCGGCAGAACTTTGTCGTATATCGCAAAACATTGCCCGTATAATAATTACCGAAGGTAAATACCACCAAATAAAGCGAATGTTTGGCACAGTGGGCCTTGGTGTAAACGCTTTGCACCGTGAAGCAATAGGTAATTTGCATTTGCCCGACTCATTAAAAGAGGGTGAATGCATAGAAATGACAAAAGAGCAGCTTGAAACTGCTATTTTACACAAATAATACCAAAAGGTTAGATACTTTTACCAAAAGTGTGAAAAAAACATTGTATGAATTAGTCATAGCATTTACAAAAAAAGTTTGTTATAATAACAAGGTAAAATAGGAAATTTATCAGGAGGTCCATTTTTATGGCAAGTTTATCTCTACGCAACGTTTACAAAAGATACCCCGGTGGCGTAACCGCGGTAACCGACTTCAACCTTGAAATCAAGGACAAGGAATTTATCGTATTCGTTGGTCCTTCAGGTTGCGGTAAATCTACAACCCTTCGTATGGTTGCAGGTCTTGAAGAAATTTCTGACGGTGAAGTTTACATCGGCGATCGCCTTGTAAACGACGTAGCACCAAAAGACCGTGACATCGCAATGGTTTTCCAGAACTACGCACTTTATCCACATATGACAGTATTTGATAATATGGCATTTGGTCTTAAGCTCCGCAAAACACCAAAGGATGAAATCAAACGCCGTGTTGAAGAAGCTGCTCGCATTCTTGACATTGCTCATCTTCTTGAGCGTAAGCCAAAGGCTTTGTCAGGTGGTCAGCGTCAGCGTGTGGCACTTGGTCGTGCTATCGTTCGTGAACCAAAGGTATTCTTGCTTGACGAACCTCTTTCAAACTTGGACGCTAAGCTTCGTGCACAGATGCGTACCGAAATTTCAAAACTCCATCAGCGTTTGGGTACAACCTTTATCTACGTTACTCATGACCAGACCGAGGCTATGACAATGGCTAGCCGTATCGTTGTTATGAAGAGCGGTATCATTCAGCAGGTTGACACTCCTCAGAACCTTTATCTCTATCCTTGCAACCTCTTCGTTGCAGGCTTTATCGGTTCACCACAGATGAACTTTATCGAAGCTAAGATTCTTAAAGAAGGCAATGACTTCTTTGCAGAATTTGGTTCAGAAGATACCAAAACTCGTGCAGGTGTTAAGTTTAAGATTAAGTTACCTGCAGACAAAAACAAGAACGATTGTCTTGTTCCTTATGTTGATAAGGAAGTTATCATCGGTGTTCGTCCTGAGCACGTTCACAATGAAGAAGATTTGCTTGCTGCTAACCCAGACGGTGTTGTAGAGGCTGACGTTGAAGTTACCGAGCTTATGGGTGCTGAAACATACCTTTACATGAACTGCGAAGGTCAGGCAATCAACGCTCGTGTTGCTCCTACCAACACAGCTCGTCCCGGCGACAAGATCAAGATTGCTCTTGAGCCAAGCAAGATTCACATCTTTGATAAGGATACCGAACTTACAATTTGTAACTAAGGTACTTAGAAAGGCTGCGCCGCAATAGCGGCGCAGTTTTTTGTTTAAATGTTTTAAGGAAAAATTTTCTTTTTTTGTCCCAAAACTTGCTTTAAAACTGTCTAATATACAGGATGATAATATAATGATGTAAAAAAAGGGGGGATTTACTTGGAAAAATACTATTTAAAATATAAAAATGATGTTTTTCGTTTTGTGTTGAGTATAGTAAAAGATAAATATTTAGCGGAAGACATTACACAAGAATGTTTTTTAAAACTTTTTGAAAATCAAAAAAACATTAGAGATTTTTCCAAGATAAAAACTTGGCTGTTTACAACAGCAAGAAATCTTTCTGTTACATCATTAAATAATAAACCGTTTTTAGAATTAGACGATAAAACTTTACCCGAAGAAAGTAATGATGACTTTAAATATTTAGAACTCATAAGTATTTTATCTGATGAAGAACAACAACTAATATCACTAAGAATAATTGGTAAATTTAAGTGGAGGGAAATTGCCGAAATATTAGATTGTTCACAAGAGATGATAAAAAAGCGCTATCAAAGATCATTACATAAGCTTAAAAATAGTGTAAAGGAGGAATTGCTATGAAAAACATAGAAAAGCAGCTAATAAAAAGCGCTAAACAATTACCTTCTATGCAAAAAGAAATTGTTTTTTCTAAGAAAGATGATAAAATTCATAATAGAAAAAGCTTTTGTGCAGTAGCAATAGCCGCCTTATCACTAATGATATGTTTTGGCGTAACATTGTCAATTAACGCTGATTATGTAGAAGAGGTAATTAAAAATATTGCAAAACCAGAACCGGTTTCAAGCGAAGCGGCGCCACCTCCAATTATAAATAAAACCATATCGGTACCCATTAATGTAAGCTTTGAAGGCGATACTTCTCAGACAAAGAGTCAGCAAACAGATACATATGACGTTATTGAGGGCGATACCATTATATTGGACGTTGTCATTAATGTTACCAATATGGGTGACGTAGGAAATATTATGTCAACAATAAACTTTGACCCGGCAATGTTAAGTTTTGTTTCCTGTACAAATAGTAGCTATAAGCAGGATGCTTCGGGCACAATTACAGTCCAATATTTTGGTAGTAATCCGCAAGACCAAGGCGCTAATTTTAAAATGGAGTTTAAAGCAATTTCTTCCGGTTCAATAAGTTTTAACTCTGAAATTAATTGTAATATTATCGTAGCATTTGACATCAAGGAATTTGTTAAAGAATCGGATGAAAAGACAAGGAAAGATATGGAAGAGTACAATAAAAGGCACGGAATTTACGCTTCTAAAGATGATATTTTTGGAAATTATAATTCGGGTAGCAGAAACGGCAATAACAATAACAATGAAATTGTTATATTCCCCGATATTAAAGTTGGTCCTAAATCTCCATGGGGTTAATTTAAAAGTAGTTTGACAATAAAGAATTTTATAGGAGTTGATATTAATGAAAAAGTTTACATCAGTAGTTATAGCAATTTTTTTGATATTTGCACTTGTTGGTTGTAATGACGTAGATGATTTATTGTCACAAAACAGTTCGTTAGTTTCTTCTGTGATTGAGCAAACGGATACTACCTCGCAAGTTGAAGATGCCTCTTCACAGCAACCAAGCAGTGAAGTGTCGAGTAACGTTTCGCAAAATAGCACCCCTGTCACTACACCGCCCAGCGCAAACGAGAGCGAAGGTGAAACACCACCAAAAGAAATTAACTTTGTTCCCAATATTTTATTTGGAAAACCAGCAATTAGCAATAAAGTTCTTTATAATGGAACACGATATGCTTATTCAAATGGTAAAAATAATGGCGTTGATTGTGGAGCAATTATTACGGTTGACCAAAACGATGAATACGTAGGTTGCGTTGCAATATTAAATACCAGTGATAACGAACGTGGCAATTTTACAGTATTTAATGGGCGAATATATTATTTAAAATATATTCAAAATGATGACAGAGATTTTAAAATAATAGAAAAATTTCAGATATGGTCTATGAATTTATCGGGTGGCGATAAAAGGCAAGAAAAAGAAATAAGTGCGACCTTTACGCATTTGTATAACGTTAATGCCATCGCAAACAGTAAATATATGATTTTGCCGTTATATAACGGATTTGATTTTACATACAGCTATTACAGATATGACGTTACTACTAAAGAAACTGTTAAGATAAGCACCCCAGAGTTTGACGAGGGATTTTATATACACAACAACCAGCTTTTTTGTTATAATAGTCTAAAACTCTATAAGTATGATGTTAATTTTGACAATAAGCAGTTGTTCTGTGATCTTTCTCAAGTATCAAGCGATTATGTAATAATCGACCTCGTTCAGGATGGATTTATGATTACTGTAAAAAGTACAAACAGCAAATATTTTCTTGATTTAAACGGCAATATTACAAAAAAATAATTAATTGTGTATTTTAATTAAAATTAACAGGAGTTGATATTAATGAAAAAGTTTTTGTCGGTTATTTTAGCGATTGCAATTATTATTTGTGCGGTACCTCTTGGAACGTTTACATTTACAGCAAGTGCTCTTAGTCAGGGATATTATAAATATGAGATTGAAAATGGGGCGGCAACTATTACTGATGTTAGTATAAGTATAAGTGGGAGTGTTGTTATACCATCAACTTTAGGCGGATATCCTGTTATAAGTATAGGAGACAAGGCATTTTTTGGTTGTAGAAAAATGACAGGAGTAAAAGTTCCAAATACTGTTATAAGTATTGGAGAAGAGGCGTTTTATGATTGTCTAGCACTATCAAGAATAACAATACCTGATAGTGTTACAAGTATAGGCAGGAGGGCGTTTTTTAACACGGCTTTTATTAAAGCTCAATCTAATTGGCAAGAAAACGTTTTATATATAGATAATCATTTGATTTGTGCAAATTGGGATGTTTCGGACCAATATGATATTAAGGATGGTACTGTAAATATTGCCGAGAGTGCTTTTTCAAATTGTAATTTTAAAGAAGTAAATATTCCGGATAGTGTCGTAGCTATAAATGAACTTGCATTTGCTGGCTGTGACTATCTTTCAGATGTGCATATAGGTAACAATGTAAAAGACATAGAAAGGGGTGCATTTGAGAGTTGTTATCGTCTCGATTTTATAACTATTCCTGAAAGCGTTACAAATATAGGAGAAGAAGTATTTGAAGGTTGTAAAGATCTTAGAAGAATAACGGTATCGGAAGATAATAAAAACTATTCGTCTGTGGATGGCGTGCTTTTTGATAAAACAATAACGAAATTAATAAGATATCCCATAGGTAGAAATATTTCAGCATATAATATTCCAAATACTGTTACAATAATAGATAATAAAGCATTTAATGAATGTGAAACCCTTCGGAATGTAACCATACCGGATAGTGTTACAAGTATTGGAAGTAGTGCATTTGGAAATTGTAATGACCTTACTATTATTAATGTATCAGAAAACAATGAACATTATTTGACTTTAGATGGTGTTTTGTTTGATAAATCAGGCGCAAATCTTATACAATATCCCAATGGCAAAAAAGACTTGGCATATGTAGTTCCTGATGGCGTAAAAACAATTTGCGATTATTCGTTTTATAGGTGCAGTAATATTTCTACAGTATATTTACCCGAAACGGTTACAAGTATAGGCGATTATGCTTTTGGTTATTGCACAGGTTTGCGTACAATTTTTATTCCAAATACAGTTATAAGTATAGGTGAAAATGCATTTTATTGTTGGTACAGATTAGTAATTTGTGGATTAGATTCCTCATATGTTGAAAATTACGCTAATGAAAACAAAATTTCATTTTTTGTTATGTTTAATAATATGGATCAAAATGGCAATAACGTTTGGGAAAATGTAACTGTAGACGAAACAGGTGTTTATGATGCACGTGTATTACTTGCTCAAATTGAAAATGATAGTAGTTCAACAAATAATACACCTGAATTTGCAATTTATGACAAAAATGGTAGTTTTGTATATTATGACCTTTCAACGCAGGGTTTTCCTTTAGTAAAAGGTGAAAAATATATAATTGTTGCTCATAATTATATCTTGGCATATCAATTTAGTAAAAAAACAGATACTATTTTCCCCGACACAAGTGCTAAGGACTGGTACAACGATGCTGTAACCTACGCCGTTGGTGCGGGTATTATGGGTGGTTACTCAAACGGTTTGTTTGGTACTTCTGACAGCATTCAACGACAGGACTTTCTTGTAATGCTTGCCCGTCTTGACGGAGTAAATCTTGACAACTATAAATACAAATCAAGTTTCCCCGACGTAACAAGAAACAGCTATTATGAAGCCGCAGTAAACTGGGGCGCAAAAAATGGTATCGTTACAGGATATGACAGTGGCAAGTTCGGCGTAGGGGACAAGGTAACCCGAGAACAGCTTGTAACCTTCCTTTACAGATACGCTAAATATAAAGGTTACGATTACAGTTATACAACTGATAGAGAAACGACAGTTTCCGGTCAGTACATAGACTATAAAAACGTTTCCGGCTTTGCAAAGGATTCAATTCTTTGGGCAATAGAAAAGGGAGTAATCAGTGGTAAAACCTCATCAACAATTGTACCTCAAGGCAATGCACAAAGATGCGAGGTTGCAAAGATTATGTATAACATATATGTAAACGATATTTTTAAATAAATTAATGAAAAAGAGTAGCACCCGGCAGAGTGCTACTCTTTTTGTTTAAAACATCAACTTTTAGCATAATTTTATATGCAATATGTAAAAATCAAGATTTTTTCTGTTTTATATGAAAAAAAGTCTTGATTTTTTTATTTTGTGGTACTATAATACACTTATGTGGTGAAAAGTGTATCAAAAACCCATAAAAGTGTATTAAAGTGGTGAAAGTGAGGTGGCAATAATGCTTTTTGGTGGATACGACCATACAATAGATAAAAAGGGCAGAATTGCCATTCCTGCAAAACTGCGTGACGCTTTTGGCGAAAGCTTTATGATAGCCAAGGGTATTTTTGGTAAAAACTGCTTATGTGTTTATTCTAACGAACAGTGGGAAGTGCTTGTTGAAAAGATTGGTAATCTGCCTTCTTCAAAATCAAGCGCTGTAAAGCGTTATCTTTATGACGGTGCTTTTAGCGTAGAGTTTGATTCTCAGGGCAGAATACTTATTCCGCAAACACTTCGTGAATTTGCAGGCCTTGAAACCGATGCTCATATAATTGGTGTAGACACCAACCTTGAAATTTGGGACAAGTCAACCTGGGAAAAGGCAAATGCCGAATACACACCGGAGGCTATTGCTTCTATTGTAGAAGAGTTGGAATTTTAAATTATGGAATTCAAACACATTTCTGTTTTGCTTGACGAAACAATTGATTCTTTAAACATTAAACCTGATGGTATATATATAGACGGCACAGCCGGAGGGGCAGGACATTCAAGTGAAATTGCAAAACGACTTACAACGGGCCGACTTATTGCACTTGACCGTGACCCCGATGCAGTTGCTACTGCAACCGAACGACTAAAAAATTACAACGCAACGGTTGTACAGTGTAATTTTTCTGAAATGAAACGTGCCGCAAGCGAGCTTGGCATTGACAAGGTAGACGGCATTTTGCTTGACCTTGGCGTATCGTCCTATCAGCTTGATAACGGTGACCGAGGTTTTTCTTATAAATACGAAGCACCTCTTGATATGCGTATGAGCCAAAGTGGCACAACGGCTGCCGATTTGGTAAACGGGTTATCGGTTGACGAGCTTACCAAAATATTCAGAGATTACGGTGAAGAAAAGTTTGCATATAAAATAGCAAATCGTATAGTAAGTGAACGACAAAACAAAAAAATAGAAACAACAACACAATTAGCAGAAATAATCGCTTCGTGTTATCCTGCGGCGGCACGTCGTGACGGCAACCCCGCAAGAAAATGCTTTCAAGCACTAAGAATAGCAGTAAATGACGAGCTTGGCAGTCTTGAAAGTGTTTTAGACGATGCCTTTGATATGCTAAACCCTGACGGAGTACTTTCGATAATAACCTTTCATTCACTTGAGGATAGAATTGTTAAACTCCGTTTTAAAGATTACTGTACAGGTTGTACGTGTCCTAGTGACTTTCCCGTTTGCGTTTGCGGAAAGAAGCCCAGGGGAGAGCTAAGACTTAGAAAGCCGATTACCGCTTCTGCCGAGGAATTAGCGGTTAACCAACGTAGCCGAAGCGCAAAGCTACGTGCTATTAAAAAGAAGTAAATTAGTTTTAAAATAAAGGATGGAGGAAATACGGTGGACAATTTAAAATATTATAACGACAGTCTAGCGTACGATTTTGAGATGTTTATGCCGCGCAAGGCAGAACCGGTAAGAAAAGATAATATTGTTAAATTGCCACAAACCAGAGTTCGCACCCGTGCAAAGAAACGTGCTGTAAAACGTGTTTCGGCATCGGCATTCGCCGTAATGGCTTCCGTTTTTGTTTTGGCGGCAATGTGCGGTAATATCCTTTTAAGATTACAGATTAACGAGGTTAACTCAAAAATCAATGACGTAAAATCCGAAATAAATGCTCTTGAAAGCCAAAAAACCGCTTTAGAAGTAGAACTTGAGCGTGTTATTTCATACTCAAATATTGAGCTTGAGGCTGCCGAAATTGGTATGCAAAAAATGGATAAAAGTCAAGTAAAATATATTAGAGTAAATGACAAGGACACTGCAGTGACAAAAGATGGTAAAACTGTAGAGAGTACTTGCAATTAAAGTGATTTTTTATTAAAATATATAATATAATGTTAACAATGAATACGAGAGTTGCGGAAAAATTCCGACTCTCGTTTTCGAGCATAGTTTGAACAGTTTTAAATTCAAAAAGGGAGGGTGTAAAATGTCAACAAGACCTGGTATGCAAATGATGAAAAGAACCTTTGGCATAATGGTTATTGTCGTTTTATGCCTTTCACTTGTTTCTACGGGTAGTCTCGTTCGTATTATGATATTTAAGGGTGAAGAATATCAGGCAAAGGCTTCCGAACAACAGCTTTATGATAGCTTAATTTCTGCCCCACGCGGCAATATTTACGACAACAGTATGAATCTGCTTGCTACAAGTTCACCTGCGTGGACAGTTTATATCACACCCAACGGTATCAATAAGCTTAGCGACAAAACCAAGGCTGACAACGTTCGTCACGTTATAGCCGAGGGGCTGTCAACACTGCTTGGTATGGAATATGATGACATTTACGAAATGACACAAAAAAATTCCTACTATGTTATTGTTAAAAAGAAGATAGAGCAAACAACCGTTGACCAGATAAGGCAGTTTATTCTTGATAACAAAGACCTTGAAATTGCAAATTATATCGGTCTTGACGAAACAACAAAGCGCTATTATCCAAATGATACTTTGGCATCTACCGTTATAGGCTTTGTAGGTGATGATAATCAGGGCCTTGCAGGTCTTGAAAGTTATTACGACAACGAGCTTACCGGTATCGAAGGTCGTGTTGTTGCGGCTAAAAATGCAAAGGGCACCGATATGCGCTTTAGCTACGAAAAGGTAGAGGAAGCAAAACAAGGCAATTCCTTGGTGCTTACACTTGATTCTTACGTTCAGTACGTTTGTGAAAAATATCTTGATATCGCTGTTGAACAAGAGCAAATTCAAGAGCGTGGCGCCGTTATCGCTATGAACGTTAACACAGGCGCTATTCTTGGTATGGCGGTAAGCGGTGACTTTAATCCCAATGAACCGTTTAAATTGTCTGCCGAAGATCAGGCAAAGGTTGACGCCATTACCGATGAAGAGGAAAAGGAAACCGTAAGGGCCGAGCTTTTAAACCGTCAGTGGCGAAACAAGGCGGTTTCTGACACATATGAGCCGGGTTCCGTTTTCAAGATTTTTACAGCGGCCTCCGCTATGGAAGAAAATCTTATTTCACAAAACAGTACCTTTACCTGTAATCATAACTACGTTGTTGCAGGTAACACATACCACTGCCACGATAAAAAGGGTGGACACGGCACACAAACACTTGCACAGTCAATTTCAAACTCGTGCAACCCTGCATTTATTCAAATCGGTCAGTTGATGGGTAATGAAACCTTTAATAAATATTTTAAAGCATTTAATCTTACCGGTAAAACAGGCATTGACCTACCGGGTGAAGCAACACCGTATTACCACAAATCAGAGGATATGGGTCCTACCGAGCTTGCATCATCATCGTTTGGTCAGACCTTTAATATAACCCCCATACAAATGATAAGTCTTGCGGCAACGTCGGTTAACGGTGGCTATGCTGTAAAACCGCATCTTGTTGAAAAAATTATTGACAGTGATAAAAATGTTGTTAGCAGTTTTTCTAACGAAAACAGACAACAGGTTATTTCTAAGGCTACCTCTGACAGTATGAGAACAATGCTTGAATACGTAGTGCAAAACGGCGCTAAAAACGGTATTGTTGCAGGTTATAGAGTAGGTGGCAAGACCGGTACCTCGCAAAAAATGGCAAAAATTTTAGCAACAGGTAACTCTCATCTTTATATCGGTTCATATGTTGGTATTGCACCTATTGATGACCCCGAAATAGCAGTTTTTGTAATGCTTGACGAGCCGGCAGGCGCTAACTACTACGGTGGCGCTATTTCTGCTCCTGTGGGATCTAAAATTATGGCTGATATACTGCCATATCTTGGATTTGAACCACAGTATACCGAAGAAGAACTCAAAAAGATTTCTATTTCGGTGCCCGACGTAACAGGCGATGACATTGCTGCAGCAAAGACAAAGATTAACAGTTCAAAACTTACATATAAGGTAATCGGCAAGGGTGACAAGGTTGTAAAACAACTACCCGAAGCAGGTAGCTCGGTATACAACGGCGGTATGGTGATTTTGTACACCGAAGAAAGTGATTCGCAGACCGTAACTGTGCCAAACCTTATTGGACTTACTGCTGCCGAGGTAAATAAGGCAGCCGCTGCAGCAGGAATAAATATTAAGTTTTCCGGCAATGTAACTTCAACGAGCGTGTTATCATATGCTCAGGACATTAAAGCGGGAGAAACAGTAGCGTTAGGTCAAATTGTTACCGTTTATTTCCGTGACGAAGCCTCTGCCGATATGGCAGAAACAAATGTTTCAGATTAGCTATTTAAGTGTTTGTTTTCTTAAGGAGTAAAAAATGTTATTAAAAGACCTATTACCAAACTTTTGTGGCAGTTTATCTGATGTAGAAATTGCAGGTATTACCAGCGATTCTCGTGAGATAAAGCAAGGCTTTGCCTTTGTGTGTATAAAAGGTGTTGCCAACGACGGTCATAAATTTGCAGCCACCGCTGCAGATTTAGGCGCTGTGGTTGTTATAACCGAGCACAAAATGGGTGTTGCAAACGAAATAGTCGTAGCCGATACCCGTGAGGTATATGCCGATATGTGCGCTAAATGGTTTGGCAACCCTGCCGATTCACTTAAGCTTATAGGTGTTACCGGTACAAACGGAAAAACATCCATAACATATATGATTAAAAGTATATTAGAATCTGCAGGACATAAGGTTGGTCTTATAGGAACCATTCATAATATGATTGGTGACCGGATAATCGAAACAAAAAACACCACCCCCGGTGTTTATGAGCTTAACCGTTTGTTTGCTTTAATGAAAGAAAATGGTTGTGACTATGCGGTTATGGAGGTTTCTTCACACGCACTTGACCAAAAACGTGTGTGCAACCTGTGCTTTGACATTGCTGTTTTTACTAACCTTACACAAGACCATCTTGATTATCACATTACTATGGATAATTATTTAGATGCCAAGAAAAAATTATTTAAAATGTGTAAAACAGCGGTCGTTAATGCCGATGATGAATACTGTGCTAAGCTTATTGAAGGACTTGATTGCAAGGTTGTTTCATACTCTTTGGAAGACAGTTCTACCTATAGCGCAAAGGCGGTTAAATATCAGCCTGCAAGTGTGGAATACGAGCTTGTAAGCAATGATATATTAAATCATATAAAGTTTAACACGGGCGGAAAATTTAGTGTTTATAATTCTATGTGTGCCGCAATTTGTGCACTTGAATTAGGTTTTCCAATTGCTACGGTTACAAGCGCTATTGAATCTATCAGCGGTATAAAGGGTAGGGCAGAATCGGTTCCTACAGGAAAAGATTTTACCGTAATTATTGATTATGCTCATACGCCTGACGGTCTTAAAAATATACTCAAAACATTCAGAGATTGCGAAAAAAACCGTGTAATTGCTCTTTTTGGTTGCGGTGGCGACCGTGATAAAACTAAACGGCCAATTATGGGTAGTATCGCTGTACGATATGCCGATTACGTAATTGTAACAAGCGATAATCCTCGCAGTGAAGACCCAACTATGATAATAAAAGATATACTTGAGGGCACTAATGGGTCCTCTACACCTGTTAAAGTGATTGAAAATCGTATTGAAGCAATTAAATATGCAATTTCTATTGCACAAAAAGATGATATTATTGTACTGGCAGGAAAGGGACACGAAACCTATCAGATACTAAACACCGGCACAATACATCTTGATGAACGTGAAATAGTGCGTGAGGCACTTGAAGCGCTTTGAAATTCAAGGATTTTTAAGAGGGGAATAATATGAAAGATTTTACCGCAGTAATTGTTGCAATAATATCGTTTGCAGTTACTTCCTTGTTAGGATTTGTTGTTATACCTTATTTAAGAAAACTCAAATTTGGGCAAACTATTCTTGAAGAAGGCCCGAAATGGCATAAGGATAAACAGGGAACACCAACTATGGGCGGCGTAATGATGGTTGCCGGTGTTGTGGTTTCTATGATAATTGGCTTCACATATGCATTTTTCACCAATGGCGGTTATGCTCTGGAAATGAAGGATCCAAAAAAACTTTCTATGCTTATAGCGGGTCTTTTAATGGCTCTGTGTATGTGTGCGATAGGCTTTTTCGACGATTACATTAAGGTTGTTAAAAAGCAAAATTTAGGTCTTACAGCAAAACAAAAAACATTTTTACAACTTTTTGTGGCCGCAGCATATTTGGGCACGCTTGCTTTTTTGGGAATGCACACAACCTATATTCCTTTTATAGGTGAAGTTTCTATTGTAAAGGGTGCGGGCTTACTGTTTTGGCCGATAGCACTTATGTTTATTTACGGCTTTACAAATGCTGTAAATCTTACCGATGGACTTGACGGTCTTGCGGCAACCGTTACAATGGTTGTTTCTTGTGCGTTTATGCTGGCATCGGCAAGTTTATCATTTAACACTACCAATTGTCTTTCTGCTTCACTTGCAGGTGCATGCGCAGGTTTTGTGGTTTGGAATGCCAAGCCTGCTAAGGTGTTTATGGGCGATACCGGTTCTATGTTCTTAGGCGGTATGGTTGTTGCGCTTTCTTTCGGAATTAATCGTCCCATTTTATTATTACTAATGGGTTGTGTGTACTTTATTGAAGCAATCTCTGTAATGTTGCAGGTAGCCTGCTTTAAGCTTACTAAAAAACGTTTGTTTAAAATGGCACCTCTTCATCACCATTTTGAAATGAGCGGTTTTAGCGAACAAAGTGTGGTATTGTTATTCTCATTTATTGCTTTAATCGGTTGTGTAATTTCATTATTATCAGTGGTATTTAACTGGTAAATTATTTTTATTAAAGGAGGAAGGGTAATATGGCTAAGTCAAACCAAAAAAACAAAAGATTTGGCATAATTCAGACAGGTAAACTAGATATTACCTTTCTTTCACTTGTGCTTATTTTACTTACCGTTGGTTTAGTAATGCTATTTTCAGCAAGTTATGCATATTCGCTTGAATATTACGGTAACAGTTACAAATTTATAGTTAAGCAAGCACTTTTTGCCGCCGGTGGATTAATATTTATGTTTATTTTTTCACGCATAAATTATCACGTTTGGCAAAAAATCAGTTGGATTGTATTTTTGGGCACATCGCTTATATTGCTTGTTTTGTTAATACTGCCGCCAATGGTAAGTGGTATGAACGTTAGGCGTTGGTTTGCTATAGGTCCGATTTCTTTTCAACCGTCCGAGTTTGCTAAGTTTGCAATTATTATTCTTTTTTCTACTCTTATATCCGCAAACCAAAAGCTAATGAAAAACTGGAAGTTTTTACTTGTGTTGTTTGGCATATTAGGCGTGACATGTTTGTTGGTAGTATTAGAACCGCATCTTTCTGCAACAATACTTATTGCGGCGATCGGTATAGTTTTAATCTATGTTGGCGGTATGAGTAACAAACTTGCAATTGCAGGTGTTGTATCTGCCGTTGGTGCCGTTATAGCCGTTATTGTTACACAGTCTACCGGTTTTATTAGTTACGGTGCAGACCGTATTAAATATTGGCTTGACCCATGGGCTGATGCAAAGGGCGCAGGTTTTCAGACTATACAATCATTACTTGCGATTGGCTCAGGCGGTATTCTTGGTAGAGGAATAGGACAGTCAAGGCAAAAGTATTTGTGGGTTCCTGAACCTCATAACGACTTTATATTTTCAATAGTTTGTGAAGAATTGGGACTTATTGGTGCCATTGTTATAATAGGATTGTTTGCGCTTCTTGTATGGCGTGGTTTTACAATTGCCATGCGTTCAAAGGATAAATTTGGTTCTATGTTGGCGTTGGGTCTTACTTTTCAGGTAGGTCTTCAGGCAATGCTTAATATCTGGGTAGTTACCAACACAATACCAAATACAGGTATCGGTCTACCGTTCTTTAGTTATGGCGGTACTTCGCTTATGATTTTGCTTGCCGAAATGGGTATAGTTCTTTCGGTATCACGAGGTTCAAACATAGATAAATAATTCAGGAGGATTTTTTATGCATATTCTTTTTGCAGGTGGCGGCACAGCAGGACACATTAATCCAGCCCTTGCTATTGCGGGTTATATAAGAGAAAAACATCCTGATGCACATATCAGTTATATCGGTACTCCCGATAAATTAGAGGCAAAGCTTGTCCCCGAGGCAGGATATAATTTCAGAACAATTTCTGTTGCGGGTTTTCAGCGTCAGATATCATTAGAAAATATTGGAAAAAACATATCTGCCGCTCGCAAGGCAGTTACTTCCTCAATAGCGGCAAAGAAAATTTTAAAAGAAATTCAGCCCGATGTTATTATTGGTACGGGTGGATATGTTAGCGGTCCCGTACTAAGACAGGCTGTAAAAATGGGTATTAAAACTGCAATACACGAGCAAAACGCCTTTCCCGGTGTTACAACAAAAATGTTGGCGCCTAACGTTGACGCAGTTATGCTTGCTATGCCCGAGGCTGAAAAGTATTTAAAGCTTAATAAAAAGCCTTATATTACAGGAAATCCCGTAAGACAGGAACTGCTTAATATGACACGTGAAAAAGCACGTGAAAAGCTTGGCATTGATAATGACAGTATGCTTATATTGTCATTTGGCGGTTCGCTTGGTGCTATGAAGATAAACGAAGCAATAACCGGTTTTATTAAATGGCATAACGGTACAAACAAGTTTTATCATATTCATGGTACCGGTAAATCAGGCTATGATGGTTTTAATGCATCACTAAAAGATATTTCTTTGTCAGATAAAATTGATGTAAGAGAATATATCAAGGATATGGATGTATGTATGGCGGCGGCTGACCTTATCATCTGCCGTGCAGGCGCAATCACACTTAGTGAATTGCTCGCTTGCGGAAAGCCATCCATTTTGATTCCATCACCATACGTTGCAGAAAATCATCAGTTCCATAATGCCATGACATTAAAGAATATTGGTGCAGCAGAAATTATTGAAGAAAAAGAACTAACTGCACAAAAACTTATAGATGTTGTCTCACAACTTGTTGAAGATAAATCACGACTTGCACAGATGGCAGATGCCGCACGTAAGGGTGCGATTATTGATTCAAACAAACGAATTTATGATATTGTGATGCAATTATATAATCAAAATTAAACTTTATTAGCAATTTTTTAAAAAAAGCATAATATGACATTGTAAACACTTTCTCTTTAGGGGGATTTTTATAATGTCAAAATATATGATAAACGGTGGCAGAAGACTTACTGGCAAAGTTGAAGTACACGGCGCAAAAAACAGTGCATTGCCAATTCTTGCGGCAACGGTATTATGCCGTGGAACCAGCGTAATACATAACTGTCCACAACTTTCGGATGTATATGCTTCAATCAATATTTTAAAGCATTTAGGTTGTCATTGTGACTTTAACAACAATACCGTCACAGTTAATACCAACACCCTACGGTGCACCCACATTCCCGATGAGCTTATGCGTGAAATGCGTTCTTCGGTAATATTTTTGGGTGCAATACTTGGTAACTGCAAAAATGCAATTATCAGCAGTCCCGGTGGATGCGAGTTAGGTCCACGTCCAATTGATTTGCACGTTTCATCGCTTGAAAAATTAGGTGCTGTTGTGCACGAAAGCCACGGCCTTATAGAATTCAGTGCTCCAAACGGTCTTTTTGGTGCAGAGATTAATTTATCTTTTGCAAGTGTTGGCGCAACCGAAAACATTATTCTTGCTGCGGTCACCGCCAAGGGAAGAACAATAATTCATAATGCTGCAAAGGAACCCGAAATTTGTGACCTTGCAAACTTTTTGAATATGTGCGGAGCAAAAGTTTATGGGGCGGGTAGCGATATAATCACAATTGAAGGCGTTAATTTTCTATCAGGATGCGAGCATTCCGTTATACCAGATCGTATTGTTGCGGCAAGTTATATGTCTGCGGCGGCAATAACCGGCGGGGAAATAGTTTTAAATAATGTAATACCTTCTCATCTTACGGCGGTTAACGCAGTATTTGAAGAAAGTGGTTGCCTTATAGAATGTAATAAAAACAGTATTTATTTGTCGGCTCCCGAGCAGCTTAAACGTGTTTCTTGCATAAGAACAACAATATATCCCGGTTTTCCAACCGATGCAGGACCGTTATTACTTGCAATGCTATGTTGTGCAAACGGAACATCAATTATGGTTGAAAATATTTTTGAAAACCGATTTAGATATATTGATGAACTTAAACGTTTTGGTGCAAGAATAAAAACAGAAGGTAAAATCGCAATTGTAGAAGGTGTCAGTTTTTTATCGGCGGCGCCCTGCAAATGCACCGATTTAAGAGGTGGTGCGGCGCTTGTTGTTGCGGCATTGGCATCGCAAGGAAAAAGCGTTATAAGCGAAATACACCATATAAATCGTGGTTACGAGAGATTAGATGAGCGCTTGTCAGGTTTAGGCGCTGAAATAAAAGTTATATAACAGGAAGTGAAGTATAATGCATTCTGAAGTTAATAAACGTCGTGCGGCTCGTCAGAAGCAGGCACGAAAAAGACATTTAATTGTTGCGCTTATAATCCTTATGATTATTGCATTAATCACACTTGTTATTATGTGCTTTACAACCTTTTTTGATATTAATCATATCAGTACGACAGGTAGCGAGATTTACTCTAAAGAAGAGATTTATGCTGCATCCGGCATTACTAAAGAGGACAGTTTGCTTATTATAAGCGAAGATAAAATAGAAGAAAACATAAGAAAACAGTTGCCTTATGTTGATAGTGTGAAAATAAAAAGAAATTTACCCGATAAAATTGTATTAACCGTTACAGATGCAAAGGAATATGCTTACTATGTATCGGAAAACAGTAATTTTATTTTAAGTGAAAACGGTTATGTTTTGAAAGAACAGTCCGAAACTCCCGAAAATGTTTTTGAAATTATCACAAGCGGAATTAACGGTAAACCCGGCGAGAAGGCAACATATGTCAATAGTGCTGAGGAACAATTGGTAAACGAACTTATTTCAGCATTAAATCAAAAGGGTATAAATATTGATAAGATTGATATAACAAACACATTAGAAATAAAAGTTTTTGTTGAAGGCAAATTTGAAGTAAATGTTGGAGACAACAAGTATATTAACGAAAAAATTGCTCATTTAGCAAGTATGATTGAAAGCATTGCTGACCGAAAGGGTAGTATAAATTTAAGTATGTGGACCCCTGAAAACAGTCAAGGAAGCTTTGTTGAAGCTAAAGAATAAAAAAAGTTACAATTTTGTAAGAAAAAGTATTGAAATTTGTTTTAACATATGATAATATGTATTTGTAAAATAATGCGTATTTCTATAATTACATAAAGACGGAGGAATTTTAAAATGCCATTCGAAGTTGCAGAAGAAATGGAAAATGTAGTTCAAATTAAGGTTGTCGGTGTAGGTGGCGGCGGCGGTAACGCTGTTAACCGTATGGTTGCTGCAGGTGTTCGTGGTGTTGAATTTATTGCTATCAACACAGATAAAGCAGCACTCTTCCTTTCAAAAGCCGATCAAAAAATTCAAATTGGTGAAAAGTCAGCAGCAGGTATGGGTGCAGGTGGTAATCCTGATAACGGTCGTACCGCAGCAGAAGAATCACGTGATGAAATCGCAGCAGCTATCCGCAGCGCTGACATGATATTTATTACCGCAGGTATGGGTGGCGGTACCGGTACAGGTGCAGCTCCTGTTGTTGCAGAAATTGCTAAAGAACTTGGTATTCTTACTGTTGGTATCGTAACAAAGCCTTTCAATTTTGAGGGTAAAAAGCGTATGGCACAGGCTGAAGCAGGTATTGCTGCACTTGGCGAGCAGGTTGACAGCCTTATCGTTATTCCTAACGAAAGACTTCAGTTTGTATCAGAACAGAAGATTACATTCAAAAATGCATTTAACATTGCTGATGACGTTCTTCGTCAGGGTGTTTCAAGCATTTCTGAACTTATCAACGTTACAGCACTTGTTAACCTTGACTTTGCTGACGTTAAGGCTATTATGGCAGATGCCGGTTACGCTCATATGGGTGTTGGCATTGCTACAGGTCGTGACAAGGCAGAGCAGGCTGCTCGTATGGCTATTACAAGTCCTCTTATCGAGACTTCAATGGACAATGCACGTGGTGTTATCATCAGCATTATCGGTTCAGAAGATATTACTCTTGATGAAGTTACACAGGCTTCAACAATCATTTCTGAAATGGCTCATCCAGATGCTACAATCATTTGGGGTGCTCAGATCGACGAAAGCATTGAAGACACAATTCGTGTTACTGTTGTTGCAACAGGTCTTGGCGATGAAAAGAAGACCGAAAAGAGCAATGACCTTGGCATTCTTCTTGGCAACACCAATGATGACGAGGAAGACGATAACTTCGGTTCAGTTTTAAAGTTCTTTGAGAACAACTAATTAATCCAAATATAAAACACAGAGTGTAATTTGCACTCTGTGTTTTTTGTTTTATATAACATTTATCATAATTATTGAAATGGTAATCAGTAGCATACCTATTATACTTTTGGTATTTATTTTTTCTTTAAAGAACACTGCCGCCATTATAGCTGATAGCAATAGATTGCTGCCAAATTTTAGCGGATATATTAGAACAGTATTGTTAATATACGCATTTGTTAATGTGCCCAAAAAGGTGTTAAAGTATAAAAATGCGGCAATAAAAATAAGATAGATCCAAAGCTTTTTAAATGGAAAACTTTTAAAACTTTGTTTTAGTGTGGTCTTCATTTTTTTACAAACAATAGGAAGTGAAATTGTTAATATTATCGCCGCAAAAACGAAGGTCATTAAACCAAAAAACGATGTGCCACAATCAATTTTTGTTAAGTTTATATGGTATGCAAAATACTTTTCGCAAAAACCCATAAGCCCGTTTGATAGCGCAACACATATAAGCAGTAATACATTTGAAAATGATAACCTTTTATTTGTAATGCTGGTATTATATCCACACATAACAATAACGGCTAACAACATAATAAAGATGCCTATGTACTGAATTGTAGTGATACTGCCGTCAAAAAATATTGCTCCTGCAAAACAGGGTATAAGTATGCCGCCCGCCGTCAGACACACGTCAACAAAAAGATATGCACCGCTTCTTACTGCAAAAAGCCAACTAAGCAAAAATGTAGCATTGGCTAAACCGTTTAGAAAAGAAATAAATATTACAATCTTATCAATTTGAGAACTTTCATTTGAAAACAAAAACAAGCATCCGCCAATTATAACGCATAAAATTACTCTGATAGACTGCAAAATTAATCCATCTGTTACACCGGTTATATATTCACTGCTTTTTTTACCGCAATAACCCTTTGATACACCAATTAAAACATTGATGAATAATAAAATATAGCCTATCATATCAAATATCTATCCAACAACGTTTTTCAGCAGATTCTAAAATAGAATCAAGTATTTTTTGACTACGTAAACCATCATCAACTGTGGGCAAAATTTCATACTTATCACCCTGCAGCATTTTAATAAATTCTGATTCTTGTGTGGTAAAGAATTCTTGTGGCACGTCTAATGTGTGTATTTTTTCGGAGACAAGATCATTTTCACCATAACAAACATTTAAAACATTAGGGTTATTTAAATCGAAAGAAACTATACCTTTTGTACCAAAAACATCGTATTTTACGGTGCCTTGATGACCAATAGCGCATCGTGAAATGACAAAGTTTCCCTTAACACCATTTTCCATATTGCAAATAAAACTGCAGTAATCATCGGTTTCTACATTGGCAAATTCTTCGCTATCAAGACGTTTTCTTTGTTTAACAACAATATCGGTAACGGCACTTACAGATGATATTTTTCCTACAAGCAATTCTGCCATATCAATTAAATGAACACCAAGATCACCTAAAACACCTGTGCCTGCCTTTTCTTTTTCAAAACGCCATTCTAGTCGTCTGTCTTTAAAAAATCCACTGTTCTTTAAATACAAAACGTCCACGTTAATAATATCACCGATAAGTCCCTTGTCCAGTATCCATTTTGCATACCTGATTGCCGGCATAAAGCGATATGTAAAACACATCATATTCTCAACAGGGTTTTCTTTAAGTGCGTGTATAAGTGGTTGGCATTCTGCAAGATTAATAGATAATGGCTTTTCAATATTAACAGGCTTGCCATACTTTACTGCCGCTGTGGCAATAGGTATGTGTAAATGATTTGGCGTACATATTTCCACGGCGTCTACTTGTGTTGAAGCAATTAAATCGTTATAATCGGTAAAACGCAGTTCGTGTGGTATGTCAAGTTGGTCGCCTACAGTTATAAGACGATTTTTATCAATATCGCATATAGCGGTGATTTGGCAATTATCTATTGCCAGTAGCTCGGGAATATGTCGACCGCATGCAATACCGCCGACACCAACAATACCTATTCTTTTAATATCCATAATATGCTCCAATCTATTTATCTTTAATTGTACTATACAATAACGATTGTGCTGATACAATAGATATATCGCTACATTTATTGTACTTTTCGCTCAATTCTATTGCCAAACATAAAAGAATATGGTAATATGTGCTTGGTGAGTTGTAAATGAAGAAAGTAGATTTTTTAGAGCTTTATGAACTTGATTATAATTTAAGTAATATTTTTGCAGTAAATCAATTCTGGAAAGAAAACACAAACTTTAAAATGACCGCACCCAGAAGGACAAGTGCTTTGTTGTATTTTTGTGGTTGTTCTGCAAAATATAGCTTTAACGACCAAGAAGAATTAACGGTGCCCAAAGGAACGATAATCTATATACCTGAAGGTTCTGTATATACAACGACTTTTCTCGAATGTGATACCGAAATTCCATCTACAATACTTATAGAATTTAGTTTATCTTTGTCAGATACCGAGCATTTTTGTGCAGCAGAAAAGCCATTTGTTTTAAGACAAGAAGGCAATATGCACATTAACGAGTTGTTTTACGAAGCTGTAGAAAACTATTCGTTAGCGGTAATACCATTATCAAAGGTAAAATCGGTAGTATATCAGTTATTATCAACACTCAGTTACGCCGAACGCAAACAAAGTATAAATTCCAGAGGCTTTAACACCATTGCACAGGGCATTGCACATTTGGAAAATGATTTAAAAAGCAAGAAAACAATTAAAGAAATTGCCGAAATGTGCCACGTAAGCGAAAGCACTTTCAGAAGACTATTTAAGCAATACACAGGGAAAAGTCCTGTAGAATACCGTATTGAACGACGTATAGAATATGCTAAAAAACTTTTAAACACTAAAACATTGACAGCGTTAGAGGTATCACTTGAAACAGGTTTTGATGATCCGGCATATTTTTGTCGTATGTTTAAAAAATATACGGGTGTGACCACAGGGGAATATATACACGAAATAGAGTATAATGATATATAAAAAACAGGTGTCATATTGACACCTGTTTTTTTGCAGTATGGATTTAATTAGCAACCGCAGCCGTTATTGTTGCAACCGCAACCACAACCGTTGTCGTTTGTGTTGTTACCGCAGCAGCAGAACAAGAGGATGAGGATGATAATCCAAGTACAACCGCAACCACCAAAGCCATTATTACACATAATCAAGACCTCCTTAATTGTCTTTCATCACATACTATGCATAGATTTATTATAGTGTTACAAAAAAATATTGATTTTTATATATTTAAGTTTTATAATAAAGTCAAAGAAGGTCAAAGGGGATATTAACTTGAAAATAAGTGATTTGATAACAAGCGAAATCTTAAGAATGCTTAACGAGTCTGAAGAGAACACGGCAGAAATACAGCGAAATGACTTTGCCAATCTTATAGGTTGTGCACCAAGTCAAATCAACTATGTGCTTTCTTCACGTTTTACACCTGAGCACGGTTATATAATTGAAAGTCGTCGTGGCGGCGGAGGATATATTCGTATCAGCCGTGTTGTTATGCGTAAATCAACAGCGCTTATGCATATCATTAATTCAATTGGTGACAGAATAGATATGATGAGTGCTCGCATTGTTATAGAAAACTGTATTCAATCCGAAATAATTAATCACGACACTGCAAAGGTTATGTATGCAGCATTATCCAATAATGTAATGCGCAGTGTTCCTGTTGCTTTGCAAGACAGTCTTCGTGCCGCAACATTAAAAGAGATGCTGCTTGTACAGATTTTGGATAAATAATTTAAAAATGTGTTTCAAATAATTAATTTGGTGTAATAATTATATTTAATCGACCTATATATGTATAGGGGATACAAGGTGATAAATTATCACCTAAACTTTGTGTGTTAAGTTTGCGCAAAGGGTTAAAATTTCGCCTATAAGGAGATTAAATATTTTGAAGTATAGTTTTAATGGATTTACCGAAAAAGCCAACGAGGCATTAAATCAGGCAATAAACAGCGCATGTCGTATGGGGCACACCTATGTCGGCAGTGAGCATTTGCTTTTAGGGTTGCTTAAAATAGGAAGCGGCGTTGCAGCAAGTGTGCTTAACAGGTTTGACATAACATCTGAAAAGATAGAAGAGCTGATTTCAATTAATATAGGAGCCGGTACACCAACAAAATTATCACCCGATTATTTTACTCCACGTGCCAAAAACGTTATTGAGGTTGCAATGCGCACGGCGGCAAATATGGGCAAAAAATATATAGGCACCGAGCATATACTTATTGGAATATTAAGCGAAAAGGATAATTTTGCTATAAGATTTTTAAAAGAGCTTGGGGCAGACGTTGGTTCAATTACACAGGATACACTTGTTTTTTCAGGTCTGCAACCACAAGACGTTGCAAATGTTAATAATATAAATACTTTTAATAAGCAAACAAAATCTGTAAAGACCGATAATTTAGAAAAATTTGGCGTAGATTTAACTGCCGAAGCCGAAAAAGGCAAAATAGATCCTGTTATAGGTCGAACAACCGAGGTAGAACGAATTATTCAAATTCTTTGCCGCAGAACAAAAAATAATCCCTGTCTGATAGGTGAACCGGGCGTAGGCAAAACCGCTATTATAGAGGGTCTTGCACAGCGTATTGTCGAAGGAAACGTTCCCGATGTACTTGTCGGAAAAAGACTTTTTACATTAGATCTTACAGGAATGGTTGCCGGCACTAAGTATAGGGGAGATTTTGAAGAACGAATTAAAGCGGTAGTGGACGAGGTAAGACAAGCTGACGATATAATTTTATTCATAGATGAAGTTCATACAATCATAGGCGCAGGTTCTGCCGAAGGTTCAACCGATGCGGCAAATATATTAAAACCCACATTAGCAAGGGGTGATTTCCAGCTTATCGGCGCTACCACAATAAGTGAATACCGAAAAAATATTGAAAAAGATACAGCGCTTGAACGCCGTTTTCAAACTGTTATGGTTGCAGAACCCAGCCAAGAAGATGCTATTTTAATTTTGAAGGGACTAAAAGATAAATATGAAGCGCATCATAAGGTGATTATTACCGATGATGCAATAACGGCGGCTGTCAGACTTTCGGCCAGGTATATTAACGACCGATTTTTGCCCGACAAGGCAATTGATCTTATTGATGAGGCGGCTTCTCGGGTGAGGTTATCATCAAGTCAACCTTCAGAAGAACTAAAGCAAACCGAACAAAAGCTTTTGCAAACAAGGGCAGAAAAAGATGATGCCATAAATTCTCAGGAGTTTGAACGTGCAGCAAATTTAAGGGATAAAGAAAATCAATTAACACAAAAGATTGCCAACATTAAACAACTGACAAAATCAAAAAATGCTCATTTTTCTGGCAAGGTGGGCGAAGAAAATATTGCGGAAATAATATCCCTTTGGATAGGTGTTCCCGTAACCCAGTTAACACAGGAAGAAAGCGAAAGGCTTTTAAAATTAGAAAGTATTTTGCACGAGCGAATAATCGGTCAGTCGCAGGCGGTAACCGCTGTAGCAAAGGCAATCAGACGTGGGCGTGTTGGTTTAAAAGACCCCAAAAGACCGATAGGTTCCTTTATATTTTTAGGTCCTACAGGCGTTGGTAAAACCGAGCTTTGCAAAGCGCTGGCGCAGGCAATGTTCGGCAGTGAAAATATGCTGATACAGCTTGATATGTCCGAATATATGGAAAAGCACACAGTGTCACGTCTTATTGGTTCTCCGCCGGGATACATCGGTTTTGATGAAGGCGGTCAACTTACTGAAAAGGTGCGTAAGCATCCGTATTCTGTGCTACTTTTTGATGAAATAGAAAAAGCGCACCCCGATGTATTTAATGTTTTACTTCAAATACTTGAAGAAGGTTCTCTGACAGATTCACAGGGAAGAAGCGTTGATTTTAAAAACACAGTTATTATATTGACCTCTAATATAGGCGCCCGTTTTATTGTTGATAAAAAAGTAACCTTTGGCTTTGGTGACGCAACAACAAATGACCGTGATGAAAGCAATATAAAATCTCGTGTGTTAGAGGAGTTAAAGGGTGTGTTTCGTCCGGAGTTTTTAAACCGTGTTGACGATATAATTGTGTTTAACAAATTAACCAAAGAGGAGATTAAGCGTATTGCTGGCAACATGCTTCAAGGCTTAAAAAACAGGCTTAAGAATTTAAATATCCAAATAGAGTTTACAGATAATGTTCTTACAGCCCTTGCTCAAAAAGGATTTGATTCCGTTTATGGTGCAAGACCATTGCGACGTGAAATTCAAAACCAAATAGAAGACGGTCTTAGTGAAAAAATACTTGATTCTTCAATAAAAAACGGTGACAGTGTTGTTTGTGATTATTTAGATAATAAGTTTGTATTTATTTCTAAACAAGCTTTAAAGTAGCAGGGTAAAACCTGCTACTTTTTGTCTTTTAAAAGGCATAAACAGGGCGTTTCTACTCACAGTAGAGTTGAAATTTTGTTTAGTGGAGTTGAAAAACGGTTTAATAGATAGCATTTTTGTCAATCATTTAATAAAATGTTAGCGTTGTATTTTTTACACACATGCATTTTGTTAAAGGAGCCAATTTTTATGCGCAATTATGTAATTTTTGTTGATTCTGCTTGCGATATTTCGTGCGATATATTAAATGAGTGGGGCGTTAAATATTGCAGCTTAAGCCTTGTTTTTAGTGATGACCCAAAAGAATACTCCGACTACGAAATACCCGCCGCTGATTTTTATAATCGAATGAGAAATGGTGCTCAACCTAAAACCTCGGCTGCTAATATGGGTAAGTTTTGTGATGCGTTTGAAAGCATTGTGAAGGACGGCTACGATATTCTATATCTTGCATTTTCATCAGGTCTTTCGGCAACCTGTAACTTTGCCCGTGAAGCCGCACAAGAAATTATGTCACAGTGTGAGGGTAGTAAAATAACCGTTGTTGATTCACTTTGCGCTTCGGCAGGTTACGGTTTACTTGTTAAGTTGTTAGTAGATAAGAAAAACGAGGGCGCAAGTATTGATGAGGCTGTTATTTTTGCTGAAAACACCAAGCTTAAGGTTTGCCATTGGTTTACGGTAGATGACCTTAAATATTTAAAAGCAGGCGGTCGTATTAGTGCAACCACAGCACTCTTGGGCGGCATGCTTAATATTAAACCCGTTATGAAAATGGATAATAACGGAAAGCTTATAAGCGTATCTAAGGTTCGTGGTAGAAAAGCGGCGCTTAAGGCAATTGCTGATTTATATGCGGAAACGGCACTTGATAAAAAAGACGGCGTTGTGTTTATCTCTCACGGTGATTGCATCGATGATGCAAATGCCCTCGCCGATATGATAAAAGAAAACAGCGGCGCCACAGTGCAAATTACCACTTATGTAGGTCCTGTAATCGGTTCACATTCGGGCCCCGGCACTTTGGCTCTCTTTTTCCTTGCAAATGAAAGATAAAATCATAAAATCCTCTGCAAATGCAGGGGATTTTTGTTTTATTGCTTTACATTTATTTGCAAAAATGATATAATTAGGCGAAGAATTTAAGAGGTGTCAAAATGAAAAAATTTCTTGATGTTTGTTATAATGAAGAAACTAAACAATGTTTAGATATTTATTTGCCTGATAGTGAAGAGTTTAAAACCTTTGTGTATTTTCACGGTGGTGGTATTCAGTCAGGTGACAAGTCGGACGTTAAATTCTTTTGCGAGTATTTGGCAAATCACGGTATAGCGGCAATTAGTGTAAACTACCGTATGTACCCGCAGGCAAAGTACCCCGAGTTTATTTTGGACGTTGCCGAGTCGGTAGCTTGGGTGTTTAAAAATATAGGTAACTATGGCAAATCTACCGGTATATACGTTGGCGGCTCTTCGGCAGGCGGATATATGTCACAACTGCTTTGCTTTAATAAGGAATATTTAGCTCGCCATAATATAAATGTTATGGATATTGCAGGCTTTGTGCACGATGCCGGTCAGCCAACAGCGCATTTTAACGTGCTTGCAAAAAGTGGCATTGACGGCAAGCGTGTTATTGTAGATGAAACAGCACCTCTTTATTACGTTGGTGTTGATAAAGAGTACCCACCAATGCTGATTATCGTGTCTGATAATGATATGTTTAACCGCTTTGAGCAAACGCAGTTGCTTATAACAACACTTAAGCACTTTGGTCACGGTGACAAGATTACATACAAGCTTATGCACGGTAACCATTGCGCCTACGTTGAAGCCGAAACTCAAGATGGTGACGGCGGCTTCGGTCAGACCGTAGCGGATTTTATTCTTGCAAATTAAAAAACTCTTTAAATTTTACTTAACATCATATATAATACTTGGAGTAGGGTAATTCCTACTCCATTTTTTATTAAGGTAGGTGAAAGATATGGCTTTTAATCCCGAGATTTTAGCGCCCGTTGGCAGTCCTGAGTCATTGCAAGCCGCTGTACGTAGCGGTGCGGATGCCGTATATATTGGTGCCAAGCAGTTTTCGGCACGACGAAATGCAGACAACTTTGACGACAACGATATAAAAGATACCGTTCGATACTGTCACATACGTGGGGTAAAGGTGTATCTTGCACTTAATATAATGATAAAGCAATCAGAGCTGCAAGCGGCATTTGATACGGCACTAACAGCCTATAAATGCGGCGTAGATGCTGTAATAATTTCTGACTTAGGTCTTGCTTCACTATTACATAAGCATATACCTGATTTACAGCTACACGCATCAACTCAAATGACAGTACACTCGCCGGCGTGTTTGCCTATACTTAAAGAGTTGGGATTTACACGTGTTGTTGTATCACGTGAAATGAGCAGACATGAGTTGCAAGAGTTTTGTGCTGCGGCAAAGAAACAAGGCATTGAGGTTGAAGTTTTTGTCCACGGTGCGCTTTGTATGAGCGTGTCGGGTCAATGCTTGTTGTCCTCGGTGCTCGGTGCTCGTAGCGGTAACCGTGGCCTTTGTGCAGGCCCCTGCCGTTTGCCGTTTAAGGCGCAAGGCGGTACGGGATATGACCTTAGTCTTAAGGATTTGTGTCTATATGAATACATAAACGAGTTAAAAGAAATGGGTGTGGCATCCCTTAAAATAGAGGGTAGAATGACACGCCCCGAGTACGTTTCAGCCGCAACTGCCGCTTGCAGACAGGCAGTAGATAACGGTTTTATTGACCAAAAGCTTTTTAAGACATTGCAAGACGTATTTTCACGTTCCGGCTTTACCGACGGTTATTATATGGGTAATTTAGGTAGAGATATGTTTGGTATCCGCACAAAAGATGACGTTATAGCGGCAGGGGATACATACAGTTATTTACACGAGCTTTATCGAGCCGAGAGGCAGAGCATTGGTGTTAAAATTAATGCCCAAATTTTAGCCGATAAGTCAATGACACTTACTGTTACCGACGGCAAAAACACCGTTACTGCAAATGGTGATGTGCCACAAACGGCAAAAAACAGAGAAACAGAAAAACAAACCGTTGCCGATAATCTTACAAAGCTTGGCAATACACCATATTTTTGTAAAGACATAAATATAAATTTGGACGGTGGACTTTTTATAGCGGCATCACAGTTAAATGCTTTGCGACGTGACGCTATACAACAGTTAGATAACAAAAGAGCAGAGATTGTTCGCTTTGAATATACCCTGCCTGAAATATACAGTAACGGTAATCTAAATGGCACAAAGCAGTTTGTTGCCCGATTTGCAAGTACCGAGCAAATACCCAGCAACCTTGGTAGCATTAAATCAATTATATTACCGTATGAGTGCAATATGCCGCAACTTGACGGGGTAGAGGTTGTTGCCGAATTGCCAAGGTATATAGGTAATGAAGACGTTGTGATTAAAAGACTTAATTCTTTAAAGCAGCAGGGTATTACCACCACTTATTGCGGTAATTTGTCTGCTATAGCCTTAGCAAAATCATTGGGATTTAAAGTTATAGGTGCTACCGGACTTAATGCCGATAATAATGAAACCATAAAAACGCTAAATTCAATTGGCGTTGATGAGCTAATGCTGTCGTCTGAAATTTCGATTAAAGAAATAAAAAATATAGAAAAAATAATGCCTCTTGGTATTTTTGCATATGGCCGTTTACCGCTTATGCTTACAAGAAATTGTCCTGTAAAAAATGGCAAGACCTGTGCCGAATGTGATAAAAAGGGTACGCTCGTTGACCGCAAGGGTATAGCGTTTCCTGTAATGTGTCGCACGGGGTATAGCGAAGTGCTAAATTCGGCACCGCTTTATATGGCTGACAGGCTTCACGAAATACCGCCTGTGGATTATTTGATGTTATATTTTACAAATGAGACAACCGATGAAGCAGAGGATATTATCAATAAGTATATGTATGGCAAAAATCCGACAGGTGAATATACCAGAAATTTATATTACCGAGATTTAATTTAGTTTTTTTGTTTTTTATTACTGCAAAGGTAAAAAATGCCTTTGCAGTAATTTTTTTGCATTTTTTTCAAAAAGCGCTTGACAACTGCATTTTACGGGTATATAATATGTAATTACTAATGATGGGGGAGTTTGCGCCTTTTTAACGGATTGGATGAAGTTTTTAGGGCAAAAATCCAACAAATTATTGGCAGATATTTCTACAGAAATATCGCAAATTTTAAGTAGGAGTGATTGAAAACCTATGGAGCCAAACAAAATGGTAAAACCTGTCCAGATGGGTAAAAACACTCGTATGACATTCTCTAAAATCAATGAAGTTATTGATATGCCTAACCTCATTGAAATTCAAAAGGATTCATACAATTGGTTTATCACCGAAGGTCTAAAAGAAGTTTTCAAGGATATGTCTGCTATTACTGACTATAGCGGCAATCTTGTTCTCAGCTTTATTGACTATCGCATTGATGAGCAACCTAAGTACAGCGTTACCGAATGTAAATCACGTGACACAACATATGCGGCACCTCTTCGTGTAACAGCAAGACTTCTTAACAATGAAACCGGTGAAATTAAAGAAAGCGAAGTTTTTATGGGCGATTTTCCGCTCATGACCGAGTCGGGTACCTTTGTTATCAACGGTGCCGAACGTGCAATCGTTTCTCAGCTTGTTCGTTCTCCCGGTGTTTACTTTGCTAAAAAGGTTGATGAAAAAACAGGTAAAAAGTTGTTTTCATCTACAATTATCCCAAATCGTGGTGCTTGGATTGAATATGAAACAAGCGTAAACGACGTGCTTTATGTTCGTATTGACAAGAACAGAAAGCTCCCCGTTACAACATTTATCCGTGCTTTAGGTATTGGCACTAATGAGCAAATTCGTGAACTCCTTGGCGAGGACGAGCGTCTTAGCGCAACACTTGAAGCAGATGAAACCAAAACAGTAGAAGAGGCTTTGGTTGAAGTTTATAAAAAGCTTCGTCCAAGCGAGCCTGTAACAATCGAAGGTGCAAAGACATACTTAGAGCAGTTGTTCTTTGACCCACGCCGTTATGATCTATCCCGTGTTGGCCGTTATAAGTATAACAAAAAGCTTAGCATCGGCGCACGTATTCGTGGTAAGGTTGCAGCCCGTCCTATTGTTGACCCCAGCACAGGTGAAATACTTGTTGAGGCAGATACCGTTATCAGCCGTGAAATGTCTGAAATGGTTGAATCAAAGGGCGTAATGGAAGCATATATTAACGTTCAGGATGCAGAGGGTAATGCACGTGAGGTTAAGGTTCTTTCAAATGGTATGGTAAACCTTGGTGATTTTGTAGACTTTACTGCTGAAGAACTTGCCGAGCTTGATAACGCAGGTGTTAACGAAAAGGTATCTCTTTCTGTTCTTAAAGAAATGATGGAAGAAATCAGCGACAAGGAAGAGCTTAAACAGGCTCTTATTGACAACGTTGCTGTTCTTATTCCTAACCACGTTACACTTGACGATATTTTTGCAAGCGTTAACTATTTCCTTGGTCTTCCAAGTGAAGTTGGTAACGTTGACGACATTGACCACCTTGGCAACCGTCGTATCCGTTCAGTAGGCGAGCTTTTACAGAACCAGTTCCGTATCGGTTTCTCACGTATGGAGCGTGTTGTTCGTGAAAAGATGACTTTGCAGTCACAGGATCCCGAAAATATTACACCACAGTCACTTATAAATATCCGTCCTGTTGTTGCGGCTATTAAAGAATTCTTTGGTTCTTCACCGCTTTCACAGTTTATGGATCAGACAAACCCACTTTCAGAGCTTACTCATAAGCGTCGTTTGTCAGCATTGGGCCCCGGTGGTCTTTCACGTGACCGTGCATCATTCGAAGTGCGTGACGTTCACTACTCACACTATGGCCGTATGTGTCCTATCGAGACACCTGAAGGTCCTAACATCGGTCTTATTTCTTATCTTGCAACATATGCAAAAATCAACAAATACGGCTTTATCGAGGCGCCTTTCCGTCGTGTAGATAAAGAAACAGGCAAGGTTCTTCCGGAAGTTGTATATATGACCGCTGACGAAGAGGACGAGTTCGTAGTAGCACAGGCTAACGAACCGCTTGATGAAAACGGCTTCTTTGTTAACAAAAAGGTTAACGCACGTATTCGTGACAACTATAGTGAAGTTGAAGCTTCACGTGCCGACTTTATGGACGTATCACCTAAGATGGTTGTATCTGTTGCAACTGCAATGATCCCATTCCTTGAAAACGATGATACCAACCGTGCGCTCATGGGCTCTAACATGCAGAAGCAGGCAGTTCCTCTTCTTAAACCTGAAAACCCAATTGTTGCTACAGGTATGGAATACAAAGCAGCGGTTGACTCAGGTGTTGTAGTGCTCGCCCGCCGTGCCGGTGTTGTAACATATGTTAGCGCTGACATAATTAAAATTCGTGCAAAGAACGGCGAAATTGACGAGTATAACCTTATCAAGTTCTTGCGTTCTAACCACGGTACCTGTATTAACCAAAAGCCAATAGTTGCTGTTGGTGATACTGTAGCAGAAAAAGAAGTAATTGCAGACGGTCCTGCAACCAGCCAAGGTGAAATCTCACTTGGTCGTAACGCACTTATCGGCTTTATGACCTGGGAAGGTTACAACTACGAGGACGCCGTACTCCTTAATGAGCGTCTTGTTCGTGAAGATATTTACACATCAATTCATATCGAAGAGTATGAAATTGAATGTCGTGATACAAAGCTTGGACCCGAAGAAATTACCCGTGATATTCCAAACGTTGGTGACGACGCTCTTAAAGATCTTGACGAGCGTGGTATTATCCGTATCGGCGCCGAGGTTAAGTCAGGCGATATACTCGTAGGTAAGGTAACACCTAAGGGTGAAACCGAACTCACTGCCGAAGAAAGACTCCTTCGTGCAATCTTTGGTGAAAAGGCTCGTGAAGTTCGTGATACCTCTCTACGTGTACCTCACGGTGAATACGGAACAATCGTAGACGTTAAGGTATTCACACGTGAAAATTCATCAGAACTCAGCCCCGGTGTTAACGTTGTAGTACGTTGCTACATCGCTCAGAAGCGTAAGATTTCTGTCGGCGATAAAATGGCAGGTCGTCACGGTAACAAGGGTGTTGTATCCCGTATACTTCCAAGCGAAGATATGCCATTCTTACCGGACGGTACTCCGCTTGATATAGTTCTTAACCCACTCGGCGTTCCTTCCCGTATGAACATCGGTCAGGTTCTCGAAGTTCATTTGGGTTACGCCGCAAAGGCTTTGGGTTGGAACATTGCAACTCCTGTATTCGACGGTGCTCACGAGTCAGATATACGTAAGTGCTTCGAAATGGCAGGTATGTCAGAAGACGGTAAGGTTCAGCTTTATGACGGTCGTACAGGTGAACCGTTTGATAATAAGGTAACCGTTGGTTATATGTATTATCTTAAACTTCACCACTTGGTTGATGATAAGATTCACGCTCGTTCAACCGGTCCTTACTCACTTGTAACACAGCAGCCTCTTGGTGGTAAAGCACAGTTTGGTGGTCAGCGTTTCGGTGAAATGGAAGTTTGGGCACTTGAAGCTTACGGTGCGGCTTACACCTTGCAGGAAATTCTTACTGTTAAGTCTGACGACGTTGTTGGTCGTGTTAAGACATATGAAGCAATTGTTAAGGGTCAAAACGTTCCTAAAGCAGGCGTACCTGAGTCATTTAAGGTTCTTATTAAAGAACTTCAGTCCTTGGGTCTTGATATCCGTGTGCTTGACGGCGAAGGCTTAGAGGTTGACCTTAAACAAACATTTGATGATGACGATGATATCGGTCTTTCAAAGCCGACAGCTGATGATGAAGTGTTTGACGGTACCGTTGTAGAAGACGGCAACTTTGACGGCTTTGGTCTTCAGGATGAGAACGGTGAAGATATTGTTGAAGCATCAGACTTTGCCGACTATGATGAGTTGGCTGAATAATAACGGAGGGTGAGAGATTATGTCAGAAGAAAAGAATTTATCATTTGAATCTATAAAAATCGGTCTCGCTTCTCCCGAACAAATCAGAAGCTGGTCTTTTGGTGAGGTTACCAAGCCTGAGACCATTAACTACCGTACACTCAAGCCCGAAACAGGCGGTCTTTTCTGCGAACGCATTTTTGGACCAACAAAGGACTGGGAATGTCACTGCGGTAAGTATAAAAGAATTCGTTACAAGGGTAAGGTTTGCGAACGCTGTGGTGTTGAAGTAACACGTGCAAAGGTTCGCCGTGAAAGAATGGGTACCATTGAGCTTGCTGCCCCTGTATCACACATTTGGTATTTCAAGACAATCCCTTCTCGCATGGGACTTGCTCTTGACGTATCTCCAAAAGCACTTGAACACGTGCTTTATTTCTCACAGTATATCGTTACCGATCCTGGTGATACACCACTCGAAAAAAAGCAGATTCTTAACGAAAAGCAGTATCACGAAATGCGTGAAAAATATGAAGACGCATTTAAAGCAGGTATGGGTGCTGAAACTATTAAAGAATTGCTCAGCGAAATTGACCTTGACGTTACTTGTGAAGAGCTTCGTGCAGAGCTTGGTGAAGCAAGCGGTCAGAAGCGTACACGTATACTCAAGCGTCTTGAAGTGCTTGAGGCTTTCCGTCAGTCAGGCAACCGTCCTGAATGGATGATTCTTGACGTTATTCCGGTTATTCCACCCGATTTGCGTCCTATGGTTCAGCTTGATGGTGGCCGTTTTGCTACAAGTGACCTTAATGACCTTTATCGTCGTGTTATTAACCGTAATAACCGTCTTAAGAGACTTTTGGAACTTGGCGCTCCTGAAATCATTGTTCGTAACGAAAAGCGTATGCTTCAGGAGGCTGTTGATGCTCTTATCGACAACGGTCGTCGTGGCAAGCCGGTTACAGGACCTAACAACCGTGCGCTCAAGTCACTTTCTGATATGCTTAAGGGTAAGCAGGGTCGTTTCCGTCAGAATCTTCTTGGTAAACGTGTTGACTACTCAGGTCGTTCGGTTATCGTTGTAGGACCTGAACTTCAGATGTATCAATGCGGTGTGCCAAAGGAAATGGCGCTTGAACTCTTTAAACCGTTTATTATGAAACGCTTGGTAGAAACCAAGTCGGTTACCAATATCAAGACTGCACGTAAGATGGTTGAGCGTGCTTCGGCTGAAGTTTGGGATGCACTTGACCTCGTTATAAAAGAACATCCTGTTCTTCTCAACCGTGCGCCAACACTTCACAGACTTGGTATTCAGGCATTTGAGCCTGTACTTGTAGAGGGTAAGGCACTTAAACTTCATCCACTTGTTTGTACAGCGTACAACGCCGACTTTGACGGTGACCAGATGGCTATTCACGTACCGCTTTCAGCAGAAGCACAGGCCGAGGCCCGCTTTTTGATGCTTGCGGCAAACAACCTGCTTAAACCTGCTGACGGTAAGCCTGTTGCAGTTCCTACACAGGATATGGTTTTGGGTTGCTACTACTTGACCCTTGTTAAGGCAGATGAACCCGGTACCAATAAGGTATTCCGTGATAAAGACGAGGCTATGATGGCTTACAACGACGGTGTTATCGGTCTTCACGCTCCAATACGTGTTCGTATGACCAATAACGATGGCAAATCTGCACTTGTTTGGTGTACAGTTGGTTTCCTTATCTTTAATGAATCTATTCCTCAGGATTTAGGTTTTGTTGACCGTTCAAATCCCGAAAATGAATTTAACCTTGAATGGTGCTTCAGCCTTAAAGACAGCACAAAGAAATTTGTTGAATCTAATGATGACATCATTCAAAACAAGGTTGGTAAAAAAGCTCTTGGTAAAATTATTGAGCGTTGTATTGATACTCACGGTACAAGTGAATCATCAATCGTGCTTGATAAGGTAAAGGCTACAGGCTTTAAGTTCTCTACAAAGGGTGCTATCACAGTTGCCGTTATCGACGCTGTTATTCCTCCCGAAAAGAAGGAAATTCTTGCCGAAGCTGAAAAGAAGATTGACTCTATTACCAAGAACTACAGACGTGGTCTTATCAGCGATGACGAGCGTAGCCGTCACGTAATTGAAATATGGAACAACGCTACCGAGGATATTGCCGGCGCACTTAAGGGCAACCTTGACGAGTTTAACCCAATCTTTATGATGGCTGACTCAGGCGCCCGTGGTTCTATGAGCCAGATTCGTCAGCTTGCAGGTATGCGTGGTCTTATCGCAAATACTGCCGGTAAGGTTATCGAGGTTCCAATTCGTGCTAACTACCGTGAAGGTCTTAACATTTTGGAATACTTCATTTCATCTCGTGGTGCTCGTAAGGGTCTTGCCGATACAGCGCTTCGTACCGCTGACTCAGGTTACCTTACACGTCGTCTTGTTGACGTTTCACAGGACGTTATCGTTCGTGATATCGACTGCGGTACCGAAGAGGGCTTAGAAGTATTTGATATCAAAGACGGTAACCACTTGCTTGAATCACTCGAAGAACGTCTTGTTGGACGTTTCCTCTTAGAAAACGCTGTTCACCCTGAAACAGGTGAGGTTATATGCACAACCGATCATATGATGACCAAGGAAGATGCTAAGCGTATTGTTGATGCCGGCATTGAACGTATTAAGATTCGTTCAATCCTTACTTGTCACAGCCATCACGGCGTATGTCAGAAGTGCTATGGTGCTAACCTTGCAACCAACAAGCCTGTAACCGTTGGTGAAGCAGTTGGTATAGTTGCTGCTCAGTCTATCGGTGAGCCTGGTACACAGCTTACGATGCGTACCTTCCATACCGGTGGTGTTGCGGGTGGTGACGTTGCCGACGTTACACAGGGTCTCCCACGTGTTGAAGAACTCTTTGAAGCACGCAGACCAAAGGCTTGCGGTCTTATTGCTAAGATTGACGGTCGTGTTCGTATGGTTGAAGAAAAGCGCAGTAACGTGCTTGTAATCAACAATGAAGAAACAATGGCCGAAGAAAAGGTTGTTATTCCTTACGGTTCACGTGTTCTTGTAAATGACGGCGATTACGTAAAAGCCGGCGACTTGCTTGTTCCGGGTGCTAAATATCCACAGGATATCTTGGAAGCACAGGGTCCACAGGCTGTTCAGGAATACATTATTGCTGAAATTCAGAACGCTTATCGTACACAGGGTGTTGACATCAACGACAAGCACATTGAAGTTATTGTTCGTCAGATGATGCGCAAGCTTCGCATACTTGATGCAGGTTCTACAACACTTCTTGCAGGCAGTAGTTACGAATATAAAGAAATTGCTGATGCAAACAAAGCTGTTCAGGCTCGTATTGACGCAGGCGAAGAGGGTCTTACCAAGGCTACTTACCAGGCAACCTTGCTTGGTATTACCAAGGCATCTCTTGCTACTGAATCATTTATGTCAGCAGCATCCTTCCAAGAGACTACACGTGTTCTTACCGAAGCCGCTATTAAGGGTAAGGTTGATCCACTCTTCGGTCTTAAGGAAAACGTTATTATCGGTCAGCTTATTCCTGCAGGTACAGGTATGAAGCACCCCGACATTAACCCCGAACCAATCGTAGAGGAAGTAGAAGCAATCGAAACCGAAGCAATGGTAGAGGAAGCAGTAGAAGCTGTAGAAGCATAATTTAATGCACAATGCATAATTCATAATGCATAATTAAACACGGACTAATCAAACGATTAGTCCGTGTTGTGTTTTTTAAAGTTTATATTTTTTCACCGCAAACGTGGCAAGTATCTACATCGTTGGAAATATCGGCACCGCAGTGTTCGCATAAAACATCATCAATTACTGTGACATGATTTTCGGGAGTTGATTTATTACAAATAGGACATGGTAAAGTGTCAATGACGTTTCCACATTTTTTACATCTATATTTTATAGTTTTTTTAATTATAGTTTTTTTGTTTGGATCGGTATTTTCAGAAATTTTCTGCAGTTGTAAAACTATTTCTCCAAGTGCTTCAGGTATGGCAGAAAAAAGCATACTCAGTGCCCAAAAACATAATAATGCAATAAAAGCAAATGGAATTTGTTCTGCCGATAATAAAATAAAAAACAAAATCAGCCCCGGAATAAAAATGATCCCAGAAATAATAAATGCGATGAATTTTAATTTATAACCCGGATTGCTTAATTTTTTAAAAAATTCCTTTAATTCCATATTTATAATTCCTCCATAAATTAAAAAAGTGTGTAAGCAAAAGTTACACAACGAAAAATGTATAACTATCAATTTTTGTGGTATGTGTTAATTATATCATTTTTTATATAAATTGTAAAGGAATTTATATTTATTATAAAGAGTCGAGCGTCACTACAATTTAATAATTATTATAAAAAGAAAAACCCCATTCTTTATATTAAGAATGGGGGTTAAATTATGCAAATTAATCTTCAAATATAGTTTTGCAATTATAACATTCTTTATTTGAGGCAGGTTGTATTTTACCACAATTGGGACAACATTTGCGTGTATTGCTTTCTGAACCATACTTTTCATCCGAGGCAAATGCAATTTCTTTATTACAATAATTACAAATTAATTTTCGTGTTCCTGTTAATTTACTTTCATGCCAATGTGCATTTTTGCTGTCAGTAAACACGTCTTCCATTTCGGCAACATATTGTTCGTGTATAGTTTTATTACAGTTTATGTTGTTATTTATCTCTTCTATTTCTTTGTTTTCAGAATCAACGTCGTCTACTATGGGTATATTATTTTCTGTTGCGTATTTATATAATGAAACATTAGCAGTAATTCTTGTGCTTTGTACTATTGTTGCAAGAGCCCCTATTAACAATGCAATGATATGATATATAACATACTCAAGGAATGCTGAGATTGCTATATATAATAATGAAATAAAGAAATTTCCAAATTCAAATACTGTTTTAATCTCAGTTTCAGCATCTCTCCAAGATGTTGCTTCTTTGACAATTACTTCTTTTTCGACTATAGATGTTCCAATAGAGAAAATCAATCCAATAAAAATGGTGATTATAAATAAAATCAATCCCCATTTTTCTATTTGTTCACACCAATGCCATAAATCGTTTGAGACACTATCCGTTTTATAACAATCTTTAAATGTCTTTGGTATTTTCTTTTCACGATTTCCTGAAAACATATTTGCCATAGATGATTCCCCTTATGATTAATATAAATTCATTATAAAACTTTTAAAATTAAATGTAAAGAGGAATTATATAAGAGATATAAAATTACAAAGAATAAATAAAAAATAATAAAGAATAATAAAGAATAAAATCGGTGTTCGCCGTAGGCGAACGTTTATATCTTGTTTTGCATAGCAAAACTCAATTTTTATTATTTTTTATTTATTCTTTCTTATTTATTAATTTAGACAAAAATTAACCTCATTCCTTAAATAAAGAATGAGGTTTATACTTTTATTTAGATTATTTTATAATCGATTCGCCGGTCATTTCGGCGGGTTGGGGGAGACCAAGTATTTTAAGCATTGTGGGTGCTATATCGGCAAGTCTGCCGCCCTCACGCAACTCGCAATCATAACCAACTACGCAGAAAGGAACGGGATTTGTGGTGTGTGGGGTAAATGGATTACCGTCTTCACCAACCATACAGTCGGCGTTACCGTGGTCTGCAGTAATAAGCACTGCGCCACCCATATCGGTTGCGGCTTCTACAACTTTACCTACGCACTCGTCAACAGCCTCTACAGCGGCTACTGCGGCATCAAATACACCTGTGTGACCAACCATATCGCAGTTAGCAAAATTAAGGATAACTGCATCATATTTACCGGAACGAATTTGCTCGCAAACTGCATCACAAACAGGGTATGCGCTCATTTCGGGCTGTAAATCAAAGGTTGGAACGTCGGGTGACTGAATAAGAATTCGGTCTTCACCCACAAAGGTTTTTTCCTCGCCACCGTTAAAGAAGAAGGTAACGTGAGCATATTTTTGTGTCTCAGCAATACGAAGCTGTGTCATATTTTTGCTTGCCAAATATTCACCAAGTGTCATCTTTAACTCTTCAGGTGGGTAAGCAACGCTAACGTTTGGCATTGTTTCATCGTACTGTGTCATACAAACATAATTCACAGGGAAGAAACCGTTCTTGCGTACAAAGCCGTCAAAATCGGGGTCTACAAAGGTTCTTGTAAACTGACGTGCACGGTCAGGACGGAAGTTAAAGGAAACAACGCTGTCGTTTGCCTTTATCATACCTTCAGGGGCAACAACGGTTGGAACAATAAATTCGTCGGTAACATCGTTAGAATATGATTCGGTCATTGTTGCAAGAATATCGTTAGTTTCAATACCTTCACCATAAACCATTGCGGCATAAGCCTTTTCTACACGGTCCCAAGCAAAGTCACGGTCCATTGCATAGTAACGACCCATAACGGTTGCAATTTTACCAACGCCAAGTTCTAACATCTTGTCCTGTAAATCTTTTATAAAGCCAATACCACTTGTGGTAGATACGTCACGGCCGTCCATAAGGCAGTGAACGTAAACTTTTTTAAGGTCGTTTTTCTTTGCCATTTTAAGAAGACCGTAAAGGTGGTCAATATGGCTGTGAACACCACCGTCTGAAAGAAGACCTATAAGATGAAGTGCGCTATCGTTGCTTTTGCAGTTTTCGATTGCATTTTTTAATGCTTCAATATTATAGAATGTGCCTTCTTCGATATCTTTTGTTATTTTAACAAGCATCTGGTAAACAACACGACCTGCGCCAATGTTGGTGTGGCCAACCTCACTGTTACCCATCTGACCGTCGGGAAGACCTACGTCAAGACCCGAAGCGCCAATGGTTGTGAAGGGGTTGTTAGAAAAAAACTTGTCAAGATTGGGGGTTTTAGCGGTGTAAATTGCGTTGCCTTCATTTACGTCACGAATACCAAAACCGTCCATTATACATAAAACAACGGGTTTTTTCATTTTATATCTCCTGAAATTATTTGCTTGCAGCTTTAACGATTACTGAGAAATCCTGTGCTTTAAGTGATGCGCCGCCGATAAGACCGCCGTCAACGTTTACTTTTGCAACCAATTCGTCAGCGTTGCCTGCGTTCATAGAGCCGCCGTACTGAATTGTAACGGTTTCTGCAACATCTGCGCCGTAAACCTCTGCAATAGCGGCACGAACGTAGCCGTTGCCCTCGTCAGCCTGGTCAGCAGTAGCAGTAACGCCTGTACCAATTGCCCAAACAGGCTCGTAAGCGATAACAATGTTCTTGAGGCTCTCAGCACTTACGTTTGTAAGAGCCATCTTTGTCTGATATTTAAGAAGTGTTTCGGTGTAGCCGAGTTCACGCTGTTCAAGTGTTTCACCAACGCAAACAATTGCCTTAAGACCTGCGTTAACAGCAGCAAGTGTACGAAGGTTAACGGTCTGGTCGGTTTCACCAAAGTACTGTCTGCGTTCGCTGTGGCCAATTACAACGTACTCTACACCAGCGGCTGTAAGCATCTCAGCGCTTATTTCGCCTGTGTATGCGCCTGAAGCCTTAAAGTGAACGTTTTCAGCGCCGATTTTAATGTTAGAGCCCTTTGCTGCTTCAACAGCGGCAGCAATATCAATAAAAGGTACGCAAAGTACAACTTCGCAATCAGCATCTGCTACAAGAGGTTTCATCTCGTTAATAAGAGCAGTTGTTTCTGCGGGGGTTTTGTTCATTTTCCAGTTACCGGCAATAATAGCCTGTCTTTTTGCTTTGTTCATAATAATTCTCCTATACCTAAAATTTGGCGGCAGGGGAAACCCCGAGCCGCCTGAAATTTTGATTTAATTATTTATCGTTAAGTGCTGCAATACCAGGGAGTTCCTTGCCTTCAAGGAATTCAAGGCTTGCGCCGCCACCGGTAGAGATGTGTGTCATCTTGTCGCCAAAGCCCAAGATGTTAACTGCAGCTGCAGAGTCGCCACCACCGATAACTGTAACGGCATCGGTTTCTGCCATAGCCTTTGCTACAGCCATTGTGCCCTTTGCAAGAATTGGGTTTTCGAATACGCCCATAGGTCCGTTCCAAACAACTGTTTTAGCACCCTTAACTTCATTTGCATAAAGCTCTGCAGTCTTGGTACCAATGTCAAGGCTCATCATATCTGCAGGAATCTTGTCAGCGTCTACAACCTCAATGTCAATTGGAGCATCGATTGGGTCGGGGAAGCTCTTTGTAATTGTGCAGTCGATAGGAAGAAGGATTTTAACGCCCGCATCGGCAGCCTTTGCCATCATATCACGGCAGTAGTCAATTTTGGTTTCATCGATAAGTGATGTACCAACTGTGTAACCCTTAGCAGCAAGGAAGGTGTAAGCCATACCGCCGCCGATAATAAGTGTATCAGCCTTGGTAAGAAGATTTTCAATAACGGGGAGCTTGCTGTCAACCTTTGCACCGCCAAGAATGGTAACAAATGGACGAACAGGTGTCTCAACAGCGTTGCCAAGATACTGAAGCTCTTTACCGATAAGGTAGCCTGCAACAGCCTGCTTTACGTGAGCAACAACACCAACGGTAGAGCAGTGTGCACGGTGAGCAGTACCAAATGCATCGTTTACAAATATATCAGCAAGTGAACCAAGCTCAGCTGAGAAAGCCTCGCCGTTTTTGGTTTCTTCTGCACGGTAACGTGTGTTTTCGAGTAGTACAATGTCGCCGTCTTTCATAGCAGCAACAGCAGCCTTTGCATTGTCGCCAACAACGTTATCGTCAGCAGCAAAAACAACCTCTTTACCTAACTTTTCAGAAAGGCAAGCAGCAACGGGTGCCAAAGAAAGCTCAGGCTTTGGTTCGCCCTTTGGCTTACCAAGGTGTGAGCAAAGAATAACCTGACCGCCGTCAGCGATAAGTTTCTTTATAGTAGGGAGTGCAGCATTAATTCTGTTTTCGTCGGTGATAACGCCGTTTTTAAGCGGAACGTTAAAATCGCAACGAACAAGAACCTTCTGACCTTTTACATTAATGTCATCAACGGTTTTTTTGTTAAGTAAACTCATTTTAATACATCCTTTCAAGATTGTTAAAAAATATACAATTATATTTTACCACAATTTTCAAAAAATTCAATATAAAATTTATATATATTTATATATTATCTTCCCATTTGTAGTTGTGCAATTGACCAAAATTTTGGAGTGTTGGGTAGTCCCATTGGCGAAGCACCTCGTAAACACCGATTGCAACCGAATTTGCAAGATTTAGACTACGAATTTCGCCCTGCATTGGAATACGAACACAACTGTCGGGATGTTTTAGCAACAACTCCTCGGGCAAGCCCTTGCTTTCTTTACCAAAAAGCAAAAAACAATTATCGGGGTAGTTAGCTTCTGAATGGGTTTTGCGACCCTTGGTTGTAAAAAAGAAAAAGTTGCCGTCCTTGTTTTTATCAAAAAAATCCTGCAAATTTTCATAATAGGTAATATCAAGATATTTCCAATAATCAAGACCTGCGTGCTTTAATTTTTTGTCATCGGGGGTAAATCCCATCGGTTTTACAAGATGAAGTCTTGCTCCCGTTGCGGCACAGGTGCGTGCAACGTTGCCCGTGTTTTGCGGTATTTCGGGCTCTACCATTACAATATTTATTTTAGCCATAAAAATCACCAAAAGTCATTATAATTATTATTTGTCAAAACAAAAATTGTTTCGACGCCAAATCATTATATAATTTTTGATAAACACTTGTCAAGCAATGTTGTTTGTTGTATAATAATATAAACCAAATTTTGTGAGGTACAAAATGAAAAAGAACACTAATATTATAGAATACGTTAAAAAATATAAGTACAAATACGGTATTTCTAACATAAGCGAAAACGACAGGGTAATGAAAATGCTTACCGCCTGTGCCGCAGTGGTATGGTGTTATGCTTTTTTTATGATAATGGTTTTCATACTTGGTATGCTTGGCCAGTTTAGGTTTGGCGGCTTTGATTTTGAACTGTATAAAAGAAGCTTTTTTGTGGTTGTTGGCGGCGCAGTTTTAATGATTGGTGGCGCAGTTTTTCTTTGTTGCAAACAAAGGTTAGCGGCGGCAATTGTAACAATAGTGTCGCAACCCATAGTGCTTGTAGAATTTGCATATCTTATGAAAGACCCTGCAGGAAAACTGTTGTTTTCTTATTATTGGCGCCATGCCATACCTGCAATTTTGTTGGTGATTTTTGCAATTCTTATAATAGCCGCTATTGTTAACGGTATTGTTAAAGATAACAAGCTTTATAATCAGTTGGTTGACGCTCTTTACAAGCAATACGGCACACGTGACGGAGAAAAACTAAGCGAAGAGCAGTGGCAGGAGTTTTTAAGCAACTACGACCCTAAAAAGATTAATTCTATAATTAATGATACGAATAATCCCACTACTTAAGGCAATAATACTCCCGAAAGGGAAGTGAAAATATGTTGCCTGACAAGAAAAAATATAGCGAAATGACAAAAAAGGCATCGCCACCATCTCCCAAGGTAAAGGATTTTATCTGGGCGTATTGTGTGGGCGGTGCCATTTGTGTTATAGGACAGTTATTATTAGAGCTTTATACAAAGTTAGGACTTGACGAAAAACAGGTAAAAATGGCAGTACCTGTGTCGGTTATTTTTATAGCGGCATTGCTTACGGGTTTTGGTCTTTTTGACAAGATTGCCCGTCGTGCAGGTGCTGGGACTTTGGTGCCGATAACCGGCTTTGCAAATGCCGTTGTGTCACCTGCAATAGAATTTAAAAACGAGGGGTATATATTAGGCGTAGGCGCAAAAATATTCACCATAGCAGGCCCTGTGATAATGTACGGCACAGTGGCGAGTGTGATTTATGGAATAATTTATTGGATAACGACGTTGTTTTAGCAACGAAAAGGCCCCCTTGTGTAAAGGGGGCTCCGCCGCAGGCGGTGGGGGATTGTCATATTTCTATAAAATACAATCCCTCCGTCTTTTGCTTCGCAAAATCCACCTCCCT
>JAZUNQ010000005.1:0-19701 GCA_045604205.1 Acutalibacteraceae bacterium | reverse complement strand
AATCAGTTGTATAATAAACGTTAGTGGTTTTTTTGTTAATGTCATACTCAATTAAATTTACTTTTTGTAAAGAATAGTCTATAGTACAATAATAAACAAAATTATTGTATATACCAATATTTTGTGGTTGAAAACCAATATCAACAGAAATTTGGAAAATCGTTTCAATTTCTTTTGAATCAAATTTATAAATTTTGTATGTATAATTCTCAAGAGATTTTTCGCACCATACAATAGCATAATCATTAGCTTCAAAATACCAAATATTTACGTTTTCAATATTATAAATAATATTTTCTACATCAAGGTTTTCACTAACGGATATGGAATAATCTTGACTTTCATAAGAATTAAATAACATTGTCCAATATTTTTCTGTTTTTATTATTTGTGATGGAGCGTTTTCTTCAGGATATGACTTCAATACATTGAATTCTCGTTCTTCGTTTTTGGTAATGTAAGAACATCCTGATGTGAAAAGTAAAGATATGGAAAGAGTGATAATAAGAATCGGTGCTAATAATTTCTTCATATAAAAACCTCCTTTGTATACATAATAGCAATATGCGTGTAGATAGTCAATATAAAAAATTTTTATAGGTATTTTGGATTTTTGTGGCAGGATACGCTGTATTCTTTGAAATGCCGACTGTTCCGTACATTTACGGCATTTCATCCGTACTTGCGATTTCACAGTCCACAAATGCTATCGCGCATTTATGGCTGCTTCGACGAACCTACAGTTCTCATCCTGCCACAACAAAACAAAAAATAGAAGGCATCACCTAAAGGTAATACCTTCTATTTTGGCTGGGGTGGCAGGATTCGAACCTACGAATGCAGCAGTCAAAGTGCTGTGTCTTACCGCTTGACGACACCCCAAGATATTAAATTGTAATAATCCTGCCACGTGGCAGGGTACTCTGCGCTGTGATTTTTTTCGAACACTGCGAGTGTTACCGAAAAAAATTCACTGCTCGAGACTTCGTAGATTGGAAAGCCTACGCGGCTTTCCTACTACTTCGACGAACCTACGAATGCAGCAGTCAAAGTGCTGTGTCTTACCGCTTGACGACACCCCAATATTAAGCTTTTAAAAAAGCAACCTCGGTATTGTATATAAGTACCGAGGTTAACTTGTGGGGTGGTAGATGGGATTCGAACCCACGGTCTCCAGTGCCACAAACTGGCGCTTTAACCAACTAAGCTACAACCACCGTAACGAACATTATTATATCATAATAATAGGATTTGTCAAGTTGTTTTTTGATAAAAATATTTAAAAACCGCCACTTTTTTTAAGTAGCGGTTTTTTGTGTTTATATTAACCAATAAATGCATCGTGAACGGCCTGAACAGCCTTGTCAGCAAGCTCGGTATCAATAAGAACTGAAATCTTTGTTTCACTTGTAGATATCATATGAATGTTTATGTCAACATCATAAAGAGCCTCAAACATTTTAGATGCAACACCGGGGTTGCTTTCCATACCGGCACCAACGATAGAAATCTTTGAAAGACCGTTGTTAACTTTAAGATCAGAATAGTCAAATACGCCCTTCATTGCTTCCATAGCCTTAATTGCATCGTCCATCTGCTCATGTGAAACGGTAAATGTGATATCTTTTGTACCGTGGCGACCAACAGACTGCAAGATAATATCAACGTTTACCTTGTACTGTGCAAGTTTATTAAATAGTTTAAATGCAACACCGGGTTGGTCTTTAAGACCTACAACCGAAATAGTTGTAACGCTTGTATCTTTTGCTACACCGCGAATTAAAGTTTTTTCCATTTTAACGTGCTCCTTTACAATAGTGCCGGGTTTTCTTTCCAGACTTGAAAGAACCTCAAGCTCAACATTATATTTCTTTGCCATTTCAACCGAACGGTTATTAAGTACCTGTGCGCCCAAGGTTGCCATCTCAAGCATTTCGTCATATTGTACTTCATCCATTTTAACTGCATTTTTAACTTTGCGTGGATCTGCAGTATAAACGCCGTCGACGTCAGTATAAATCTGGCAACGGTCAGCTTTCATTGCAGCTGCAATGGCAACTGCGCTTGTGTCTGAGCCGCCACGACCAAGTGTAGTAAGGTCGTCATACTTATTAAGTCCTTGAAAACCTGCAACAACAATAATATTGCCTTTTGAAAGTTCGGTTTTCATGCGTTCGGTATTAATCTTTTTAATTCTTGCCTTTGTATGATGTGAATCGGTACTGAATCCTGCCTGCCAACCAAGAAGTGAAATAACAGGACAACCAAGCTTGTCAATAGCCATAGCAAGAAGTGAAATTGAAATTTGTTCACCTGCTGTAAGCAACATATCCATCTCACGTTTAAGTGGGGTAGCAGGGTTAATTTCAACCGCTTTTTCAATTAAATCATCGGTAGTATCGCCTTGAGCAGAAACTACAACGATAACATCGTTGCCTTTTTTATATTCATCAACTACGATGCTGGCAACGTTAAATACGTGCTCGGCATCTTTAACCGATGAACCGCCAAACTTTTTAACTATAAGTGCCATAAATATGACCTCCTAAAACAAGGTGTGCATAACTTTTATTGAATCACATTTTATGGAGTTGATTTTTTCCATAAGCGTGCTTTCATAATCTTCGTTTGTAATAAAAGCAATTTCTTTTTTGAAATCGTTTTTGATATGCCACGTATTGTCAGAAAATAGGGTAGTAAACTGATTTTGTAACATATCATAATTATCAGATTGAATATATACATAAAGACGAACTTTTTCGTCCGGTGTTATAACATAGTCGGGTGAGCCGTCAACCCATTCAATATATTTACGTGCGTGTAAATGCTTTGCACAGTCAATAACGTCTGCAACAACTGCGCTTGCGGTTGCCATTTTACCGGCACCTTTACCGTAAAACATTACGTCACCTACGGCATCGCCTGTAACCATAATTGCGTTGAAAACACCGTCAACATCAGAAAGAATATGACTGCGGCTTACAAGCATTGGTTTTACCGATGCACTAATGTTTTCGTCTGATAATCTTTTTGCACAGCCGATAAGCTTTATTGCGCAATCAAAAGAATCGGCATATTCAACATCTGTAAGTGTAATATCTGTAATTCCTTGTGTGAAAACCTGATCGGGATAGACATGTTTGCCAAAAGCCAATGCAGCGAGAATACAAATTTTACGACAGGCGTCATGACCTTCGATATCGGCAGCGGGATTTTTTTCAGCGAAACCCATTTCTTGTGCAAGTAATAGGGCTGATTCAAAATCCATATTATCTACTATCATTTTATTTAAAATGTAATTTGTTGTTCCGTTTAAAATTCCTTTTACTTCGGTGATCTCATTTGCGGCAAGACACTGTGCCATAGGTCGAAGTATTGGAATGCCGCCACCGACACTTGCTTCAAAAAGGAAATTTACATTATTTTCATTTGCAATTTTTAACAGTTCGGCGCCTTTTGCAGCAACTAACTCTTTGTTAGATGTTACAACGCTTTTGCCGGCGAGTAAGCAACGTTTTACAAAATCATAAGCAGGATTTACGCCGCCCATAACTTCAACCACTATTTTAACGTCATCATCGTTTGCAATTATTTCAAAATCTTTTATAAATTTATCTGAGTAGGACAAATTATCAAAGTCACGTAAATCAAGGATGTACTTAATGCTTATTTCATCTTTGATTTTTTGGTTTACCAAAGAATTGTGATTAATAAGAATTTCAGCAACACCTGAACCTACAACTCCGTGTCCCATAACAGCGGTGTAAATCATTTTAAACCTCCTGAAAAATCCGATTTATTATATAAATCGACATTTTTAAAGTATACTACACACTTTTAAAAAAATCAATATTTAATTATATATAAGCATTATTTTTGGTGATATTAGTACTAAAGGATGGATGATTTTTAAATGATTTTGGAAGAAAAGAAAAATTTTATTATAAATTTTTTATATTTTACTTTTTGGTTTGTAATTTTTTATTTGATTTTTAAGGTTGCTTTTTTATACTTATTACCGTTCTTGTTTGGAATTATTATTGCATCTGTAGTACAAAAACCGGCAGATATTATTTCAAAAAGAATTAAGATTAAAAAGGAGCTATGTGCTTCGTTTTTATCGGTAATATGTTATATTGCAGTAGTCTGCATAATATCTGCATTAGTTTGGATTTTATATACACAATTTAGTGAACTGATAGAGCAAATTTCGAATTACAGCGGCAGTATAATTTCTTTTTTTGAAAATTTTTATAATCACTTTAAAATACTTTTTAATAGTTTGGGTGACGGCCTAAAAATAACAATAAATAATTTTTCACAAAATACGGTAAATACATTAATATCAAAAGTAACATCTTTGTTTTCGGCATTAATAACCACGTTTATAAAAAAATTACCTTCGCTGTTTGTGAGCGTGGTTGTTACCGTTGTTGCAACGTGTTATATTGCAAAAGATTATGAAAGATTATTAGGTTTTTTAAGAGGAATAATTGGAGCAAAATCATATCAAAAAGCAAATGATTTTTATATTGTTATAAAAAATTGTCTTTTTAAATTTATTATAGGTTATTTTTGGCTTTTTGTAATAACTTTTTTTCAACTGCTTTTTGGATTTTTATTGCTTGGAATAAAACATTTTGTTGCGCTTGCTTTTTTGGTTGCATTTTTAGATTTGCTACCAATAATTGGAACAGCAACAATATTGATTCCATGGTCGATTTTTATGTTTTTTATCGGTGATTTTTCTATGGGACTTGGATTATTGCTTTTGCTTGTTTTTATAGTGGTGGTACGTAATTATGCCGAACCTAAAATTATTGGCAAACAAATGGGTATAAACCCATTGTTTACCCTTGTTTTTATATTTGTTGGTTTGCGATTTGGTGGCTTTTTGGGTATGCTGATATTACCGATTACTCTTACAGCGTTATTTAATTACTACAGACAAAAGTATAACGGCACAGATGTTTGATTGTACAAAAATAATTTGCTTTGCATAGTATATAATATAGATTTTATTCTATCTAACAATTACTCGGAGTGTTTTAAATGCAACGCCATATTATTTTGGTAAATTCCATTACCTATGCAATAAAGGGACGGGATCTGCTAAGAAAACAAGGTTTTCGTGCATATATAGAACGCAAAACAAACAATATTGGCAACAGCAGCTGCGGATATGTGATAATTGCAAACGGAAACAAAAATAAAATAATAAGAATTTTGGCTGAATCAGGTATTAAAATTATTAATGTAGACAGTATTGCATAGGTGTAAAAAAAGCAGTCCCTTGGGGCTGCTTTTATATAGAACAATTTTTAGGGAGTGATTTTTTGATATATTTTGACAATGCAGCTACCAGTGGTAAAAAGCCTCAGAGTGTGATTAATGCAGTAAATTTTTCTTTGAAATATTTATCTGCAAATCCTGGTAGAAGCGGACATAAAGCGTCACAAACGGCAGCACTGCAAATATATAATACCAGACAAAAATTAAGTAATTTTTTTGAAAGTGATGGTCCTGAAACAGTAGTTTTTACGTGCAATTGCACTACAAGTATTAATATGGTGTTAAAAGGTGTTTTAAATAAAGGAGATCACGTTATTGTATCTGATTTAGAACATAATGCCGTTATGAGACCGCTTTGTTCAATGGGTGTTGAATATACAACGGCAGAGGTTTCATTAGATGATGATTATATAACGGTAGAAAATTTTAAAAAAGCAATAAAAAACAATACAAAAATGATATTTTGTACTGCGGCTTCTAATGTGTTGGGTAAGGTTTTACCAATAAAAGAAATAGGGGAATTATGTAAACAAAAAGGAATACTGTTTGGTGTTGATGCTGCCCAAGCGGCAGGGGTAATACCAATAAGTATGAATAAGATGAACATTGATTATTTATGTATTGCTCCGCATAAAGGATTATATAGTCCGATGGGTATTGGTGTTTTAATTGCTCGTGGACCTATTTATCATACTTTGATTGAAGGAGGTACGGGTACTAATTCGATTGATTTTTATCAACCTGATAATCTACCGGAAAGGCTGGAAAGCGGAACGTTAAATTTACCTGCTATTGTATCATTAAAATCCGGAATTGATTTTTTAAAAAACAAAATGAATTGCATTTATGATCATGAAAACACTTTGGTAAAGCGGTTTTACGACAATCTTCAAAATGATAAGGTTATATTTTATACTAATCCACACAAAAAAGGATATGTGCCTGTTATTAGCTTTAATCTAAAAGATTATAACTCTGAACAAACGGCTGAACTTTTAAATAAATCAGGCTTTGCATTACGTGCAGGACTTCATTGTGCTCCTTTAGCTCATAAAAAAATCGGAACATTAAACTGCGGTACAGTAAGATTTTCACCATCTTATTTTAATTACAATGATGAGGTGCAAATGTTAGTAAATAAAATTAAAAAAATTTAAAAAATATTCAAAACGCTATTGATTGAACAAAAATATTATGTTAATATATATTTGGTAATATATGTTTAAATAAAGGACTGATATTTTGGCAGCTATTCTTGATACTCTATATACAGTTTGGAATCAATTTGCTTATACGCTTTCCAACGTAAGAATCTTTGATGTTATTGATATTTTAATAATTGCGTATATTGTTTACAAGGCAATAGAATTTTTGCGTGAGACAAGAGCGGGTCAACTATTTAAAGGTATTATATTGCTGTTGGCATTATATGCTTTTGCACTTATTTTTGAACTTGCAGTATTGCGTTGGTTGTTATCGGCTGTTTTTGGTTCAGCCATTGTTGCAATAGCAATTATTTTTCAACCGGAGCTTCGTCGCTTGCTTGAACGTGTTGGTCAAACAAACATTGGTAACCTGCAATCTCTTAACAGTGAAAACGAAATTATTAATTTATCGATAGATAAAATATGTAAAGCAGCCGGTCAAATGCAGAAAACAAAAACAGGTGCCTTGGTTGTTTTTGAACGAAAGACTCAGCTTGGAGAAATTATTAATACCGGTACTACAGTTGATGCCGAAGTTAGTGAATCATTAGTAGGTAATATTTTCTTTCCCAAATCTCCACTGCACGATGGTGCAGTAATTGTTCGCAACGGTAGAATATATGCGGCATCTTGCATATTACCGCTTACTCAAAGTACTGCATTTTCTTCACAGCTTGGTACTCGTCACAGAGCCGCCATTGGTATGACCGAAAACTCTGATGCAGTAGTACTTGTTGTTTCTGAAGAAACCGGAATTATATCTATTGCATTTAATGGTGAGATAACAAGAAATCTTACAGCGGAATCTGCGGCCGAAGTATTAAAATCTAAATTAATAGATGAAAATGCTCAGGAAAACGATTCCTTTATTAAAAAACTTTTTGGTAATTTTTCTTTCAAAAATAAGAAGGATTCAAAAAAGGAATTAAAGGAGGAAGAAAACAATGAAAATTAGTATTCCTCAAAAACTAAGGCTTGGTGTTCTGGTTTACAATAAGAAATTTACAATAATTCTTTCAATTATTGTTGCCTTTTCTTTGTGGTTGGGTATTGCAATGTTTGAAAACCCAATTCGTGAACAAATTTTTACTGATATTTCGGCTATAGTTTCAATTGATAACACTTTTGCCGATGAAAACGGCGCCTTAGGTATTGTTTCTGATGTTTCTTCAAACAAATTTACCGTTACGGTCAGTGGTTCTAACAGAGTTGTAAGTTCTTTAAAAAGTGAAGATATTTCTCTTTATGCTTCTACTGTTGACGTTGACAAGCCCGGCACCTTTGAGTTAGAAATAAAATCTACCAACGAAAGTAATAAGTCAGGATATGAAATAATTTCTATAGAGCCGAAAACAATAACGGTTTCTTTTGACTATATTGATTCAAAAGAATTTGAAATTGTTCCTAAGCTTATTGGTGTTAGCGCTTCTGAAGGTCTTATTGCCGAAACACCTGTTGTTTCTGACTCGCAACAAAGCAAAATAACCATAAAAGGTCCACGTACTATTATGGAACGAATAGCATCTGTCGGAACAATTGCTGAGGTTAATCGTACACTTTCTAAATCACAAACATTTAATTCGGATATTGTTTTATATGATGCCGAGGGTGAACCGATATACCGTTTTACTTCTGATGGTACTGTATATGATCCAAGTAATAATATTGTTACCAACTCTAATTTAACACTTTCTTTCACGAGCGTGAAGGTTACACAACCTATCTCTAAGAAAAAGACTGTTAACTGTAAATTGGAATTTACCAATTTACCAGAGGGAATGTCAGAAAACGATATCAGATATACTATTAATCACAATCAAGTAACAATCATAGGAACACCTGAAATTGTTGATAATCTTGAGATTGTTTCTTTGTCGCCAATTGATTTTAAAATGATATCTGCTTCTAATAATAAGTTTGAGCTATCTGCCGTGCTGCCTGACGGAGTAAAAATTCTCGATAACATCAATGTGTTCGAGGTTGAGATTGATGTATCAAATTATTCGGAAAAAGAACTTGTTATTACCGATATTCACTGTACAAATACAGGTGACGGACTTGGTTCTCGAACGGATAATAGTATCCGTATTAAAATATGCGGTCCAGCTGATATTATTAGAGATATTACTGCTAATGACGTTTATATCGTGCTTGATTTAACCGATAAAAAAGCAGGTGAACACACCATAGAAGTTGTTCTTAAATCTGATAAATATGATAATATATGGCAGGTTGGTTCATATATTATGACCGTAACTATATATTAATAAATAATATTTAACAATTCTAACAAATACCGCCTTAATTGCATAAAATGTGATGGGGTGGTATTTGTGGTTAAAATAATATTATTTTTGCTTTTTATTACTTGCTTTGTTCTTGGTATTTGTGAATTAATATACATAGTCAGAATGTTTTTTTTGTATTCGGGAACTCGCACGTTAAATTATTCGTTAATAGTATTAAAAAAGGGTTATGCCGTTTCTCAATTAAACTTTATTTATAATAAAATCAAATGGTATGGTGATGATTTTTCGTGTGGAATAATTGGTATCACCGATTTGCTGGATGAAGTTGAAATTGAACTTAGCAAAAATTATATAAAAAACAAAAATAAAATATTTTTATGTGAATTAAAAGAACTTTCACGTTGTGAGTTTATAAAAGGAGGGTTATTGAATGAATGATATTGAAGAATTGAAAGAAATAAACGGTATTATTGAAAAAATAACCTACAAAAACTCACAAAACGGATACACCGTATGTACCGTAAAGGCGGGAAAAGAGCACATAACTGTTGTTGGTGTTTTGCCCTTTATTTCCGTTGGTGATAACGTAAAATTTAAGGGTAAATTTATAGTTCACCAAATATACGGTGAGCAATTTTCCGCAGAGTATTATGAAACTGTGGCGCCAAAAACGGTAGCCTCTATTTTACGTTACTTATCTTCAGGGGTAATTAAAGGTGTCGGTCCTGCAACGGCAGAGCGTATTGTTGAAAAATTTGGTTCGGAGTCGCTTGACATTATACAAAACTCACCTGACGATTTATGTGTGATAAAGGGTATTTCTCTCGAAAAAGCACGAAATATTTCCGAAGAATATAAAAAACAATTTGGTATTCGTGATTTAATGTTAATGCTTAATCCGTATCATATTTCTATGGAAAAATGCATTGCCATTTATCAAAAATTAGGTGCAAAAGCAGTTGAAAGAATAAAAGAAAACCCATACATATTATGTGACAATGAAATTGATTTATCATTTGAAAGGGTAGAGACCATTGCATTTGATTTAGGAATATCTCGTGAAAACGAAATGCGACTTGCTTCAGGCGTAGAGTACGTTTTAAAACGAAATCTGCTTAACGGACACACCTGCTTACCACGTAACAAATTGGTGGATGTTTCATCGCAATTATTGGAAACCGACTTGGAGCGTATTAATTATATTTGCGATAAAATGATTGAAAATTTACTTTTGAGAACCAAAACCGTAAATGATAACGATTATCTTTCATTGCCTGATTTTTACAATGCCGAAGAATATATTGCAGCAAGGCTTTTTGCCGCTAAAAATTATATAAACGCTTCTAATTATATTGACGAGCTTGAAATTGATTTTGTTGAAAATAAACTTGGTATCAAGTTTGAAAAATTACAACGAGAAGCAATCCGCAAAGCCTTTAATGACCCGATGTTTGTTTTAACAGGCGGTCCCGGAACAGGAAAAACAACAACACTTAATGCAATTATAGAATTGTTTGAGCAACGTGATGCCGATATTGTACTTACTGCGCCTACGGGTAGAGCGGCAAAACGTATGACCGAGCTTACAGGCCGTGATGCTAAAACAATTCATCGTTTGTTGGAAGTTGAGTGGACAAGCGAAAATAAACAAAGCTTTGCCAAAAATGAAAAAAATCCTATTGATTGTGATGTTATTATTATTGATGAAGCCTCAATGCTTGATTCACTTTTGTTTGAGAGCTTATTACACGCTATAAAAATTTCAACAAGAATTATTTTGGTAGGGGATACCGATCAGTTACCCAGTGTATCTGCAGGAAACGTTCTTAATGATATATTATCTTCAGGAATGTATTCCTCCGTTGCTTTAAAAAAAGTATTCAGGCAGGCAAAAACAAGCACAATAGTAACAAATGCCCACGCAATTATTAATGGCGAGTCTTCTGATTTGTCTAATAAATCAAATGATTTCTTTATGATGCACCGTGATTTTTCTGCCGATGTATGTGATACTGTTCTTGAACTGTGTGATACAAGATTGCCGCAGGCATATAATTTTAATCCGCTTACGGATATTCAGGTGCTTTGTCCATCTAAAAAGGCACAAACAGGAACAGTAAACCTAAATAATTTATTGCAATCAATGTTAAATCCACTAAAAAAACACGAACCACAGCTCTCTTACAAAGGTGTGTATTATAGAACCGGTGATAAAGTAATGCAAATTAAAAATAATTATGATTTGCAATGGGAACGTGACGATGGTGAAATAGGATTTGGCGTTTTTAACGGAGATGTTGGATATATAACTCATATTGATATTAAAGCCGGCATACTTAAGGTTAAATTTGACGATAGGACGGTTACTTATTTTATAGATAACATCGGCGAATTAGAGCTTGCATATGCTATTACGGTACATAAAAGTCAGGGCAGTGAGTTTGATTGTGTTATTTTGCCGTTATTTGACACACCTTCTCAATTGCTTTACCGAAATCTTCTTTATACTGCTGTTACAAGAGCAAAAAAGTTATTAATTATTGTTGGTTCTGAGTCTGTTTATGAAAAAATGGCTGCAAACAACAAAAAAACTTTAAGATACACTCTTTTAAAGAATTTTTTAATCGGAAATGAACAAATTTAAGAATATATGTAATGTATTGTTGTCATCGGTTTATCCTAACAGATGTATTGGTTGCGGTGATATAATCGAAGAAGGCATTTTTCTTTGTAATAAATGCGATAAAGATATAGAAAGAATAAATCTACAAGATATTTGCCTTAATTGTGGACTTGAAAGCAATAGTTGCACTTGTAAATATAACATTTTCAGATTTAATTCTTTGCTATCAATTTTAAAAATTGTGGCATTGCTCAAACAGCGTATTATAAATATAAATTTTCTAAAAAACAGCACTATGCTAAATTTTTTGCAAGTGAGATTTGTAATGCAGTAAATACTTGTTATTCTGATATAAGGTTTGATCTTGTATGTTCTGTTCCGTCTTTTAAAAAATTCGGATATGATCATAGCGGTTACATTGCAAAAGAGGTTGCACAGCAACTAAAAATACCTTTTGATAATAAACTTTTAAAGTGTATAAAACGGACAAAAAAGCAACATAAATCTACCATAAAAGAAAGATTAATAAATGTTGACGGTAAATATAAAACTACCTATAATGTATCAGAATATAACATTTTATTAATTGATGATATTAAGACTACAGGTGCAACATTAGACGAATGCGCAAAAAGCTTACTTTTTGCAGGCGCAAACGGTGTTTATTGTGTTGCTGTTCTTGCAACGCAATAAATTATTGAAAAACATCAGAATTTATTATATAATTAAAACGGCGGTGATATTTAATGGCTATGGAAATAGGTATTGATATAGGTTCATCTAAAACTGTAATTTTCTCAAGCTCAAAGGTTGTGCTTGAACTTCCCAGTATTGTTACGGTTGACAGTGAAACGTATGAACCATATTATTTTGGTGAAAAGGCAAAACAGACGTTGGGTCGTACACCCGAGTCTTTTGAATGCGTTTTTCCCATAGAACACGGTGTTATTGCGGAATATGCCATTGCGGAGGCAATGCTTAAGGAATATATGGGTATGGCTTTTGGAAACAAAATTGTACGCCCTAAAATTATGGCTACATTGCCCGTTGGACTTACCGAGCTTCAGCATCACTCGCTTTCTAATGTTGTTGAAGCGGCAGGGGGTAGAAATATTTCTGTAATTGAAAGTCCGCTTGCAATTGCGTTTGGTTTAGGACTCGATTTTTCAAAACCTCACGGATATCTCGTTGTGGATATTGGCGCCGGCACTACCGATATAGCAGTGATTTCCATGGGTGGCATTGCAGCCTGTGAATCCTTCAAAACTGCATCTTTTGACTTTGATGCCCAGATTATGAGATATATTCGTAAAGAATATAATATTGAAATTGGTAATTTAATGGCAGAATCTATAAAAAAACAAATTGGAACTGTTATACCACGTGATGTAGAAATTGCAATGGTTGCAAAAGGAAGAAATGTGTTTACCGGTTTGCCTGAGAGTTTTGAAATTACATCTTCAGAAATATATGATGCTATTAAAGAAACTGCCGATGCTATTTGTAATTCGGTAAGAACGGTTCTTTCAAAAACCGATCCGGACCTTGTTGCAGATATTAACAACGACGGACTTTATCTTGCCGGTGGTGGTTCATTGATATATGGAATGGATAAACTTATATCTGAATATACCGGCACGGTTGTTCACAGTTTGGAAGATCCTGCCCACAGTGTTGTTCGTGGTGCAGCTGTTGCACTGCGTAAGCCTGAATTGCTTAAACACGTTAACTATCAATTAAGGTCTATAAAGGAATTAACAATCGAATAAAAAATGCTTGACAAATCAAAATAATATGGTATAATGTCTTAGACAATGAAGAAGAGCATATCCATGTTTCTCACCTTGACGTGTATTATCGTAAGGTTAATAAGATAAGATTTTTTGATTTTGTTTTATTAGACGTGGGTATATTGTGCTCACGTCTTTGTTATTATTAATGGAGGTGCTTTACAATCGCTTTTAAAGAATTAGCTATCAACACAGACATCAAATTTGATGAGGTTCGCGTTATTGATTCGGACGGATCGGCTCTTGGTATTATTCCAATTGATAAGGCGCTTGATGCTGCATATGCAAAGGAACTTGACCTTGTGTGCGTGTCTACAACCTCTAAACCACCGGTTTGCAAAATAATGGACTACGGTAAGTACCATTTTGAGCAAATGAAACGTGAAAAAGAAGCCAAGAAAAACCAAAAGGTAATCGAAATTAAAGAAATTCGTATCATTGGTACAGGTATTGACGATCATGACATCGATACAAAATGTAACCATATTATCCGCTTTTTAAGGGGCGGCAATAAGGTAAAGGTTACAATTCGTTTAAGAGGTCGTGAGATGGGTCATCCCGAACAAGGCTATGGTGTTATGAAAAAAATTGCTATAAAATGTGCGGAATGTGGCATCGTTGAAAAAGAAGCTAAGTTAGAAGGCAGAAATATGCTTATGTTCTTAGCTCCCAAATCAAGTAAGTAAAAAATTGCAGGAGGATAAAAATTATGCCTAAGATCAAAACACACAGTGGCGCAAAAAAGCGCTTTAAGCTCACAAAAAACGGCAAGGTAAAACGTGCTCATGCTTTCAAGTCTCATATTCTTAATAAAAAGACTACAAAGCGTAAGAGAAACTTGCGTAAAGTTGTATGTGCTGATGTAACAAACGTTGCAACAGTAAAGAAACTTATTCCTTATAAGTAATCGGAAAACTTGAAAGTGGAGGTAAACTTTAAATGGCTCGTATAAAAGGTGCGTTAGCAACACGCAAAAGAAGAAAAAAGGTTCTTAAACTTGCCAAAGGTTATTTTGGCGCAAAATCAAAACTCTTTAAAACTGCTAAAGAGGCAGTAATGAAATCAGGTAACTATGCTTACATTGGTCGTAGACTTAAAAAGCGTGACTTCCGTCGTCTTTGGATTACCCGTATTTCTGCTGCTGCAAAGATGAACGGTATGAACTATTCAACATTTATGAACGGTCTTAACAAGGCCGGTGTTCAGATTAACCGTAAAATGCTTGCTGATATTGCAGTTAACGATGCTGCAGGCTTTGCAAATCTTGTAAAAACTGCTCAAAAAGCATTAGACAAATAATTTTACCTCGCCCGAGATACAACTGTTTCTCGGGCGAATTTTGCTTTTATTTTAGGAGAAAAATATGCCCGATTTTGTAAAAATTACATCAAAAGACAATCAGCTTATCAAGTTTGTTAGCCTTTTACAATCATCAGCAAAACAACGTAAAGAGAGTAAATTATTCGTGCTTGAAGGTTTGCGCATTTGTGATGACGCATATGAAAATAATATCAAATTTGATAAACTGATTGTAACAGAAACTGCATTCGAAAAATATAAAGACAGCATTGAATTATTTGCAAAAAACAGTGACAGTTGTTATATTTTGACCGAAAATTTGTTTAAAAAAATCAGTGACACAAACTCTCCACAGGGTGTAATTGTTGTTGCAAAGGTGCCCGAAGCATCTAATGTTATATCAAAAGAAGGAAGGTATATTGCATTAGAAAATCTTGCTGATCCTTCAAATCTTGGCGCTATTGCAAGAACGGCCGAGGCGCTTGGTGTAAACGGAATTATAATTACATCTGATAGCTGTGATCCTTATTCACCAAAATCCTTACGTAGTTCTATGGGCACGTTACTAAGATTACCCATCTTTGTTGTAGATGATATTATGACCTGTATTAAAGAAAGTCAGTTGCGCTCCTTTGCATGTGTTGTTGACAGAGGTGCTGATAGCATTTCATCAATTGATTTTAGAAACGGTGATGTATTGTTAATAGGAAATGAGGCAAATGGGTTATCAGATGATGTAAAGTTGTCTGCAGACTTTTTGGTTACAATAAAAATGCATGGTAAGGCAGAGTCATTAAATGCTGCCGCCGCCGCTGCAATTGCAATGTGGGAAATGACAAAGGAAGTATAAAATATGTTGCTTTCAAAAGAAAATATAACACTTGTTAATATCATTATATTGCAACAAACCTTTGGTGCCGGCAGTGTAAAAGCTGTAAAGATTTTAGAATTAATACGTCAAAATAATTTGTTAGATAATCCTTTTTGTGATAGTACAATTAAATCTGTTTTACAAAACAAGGATGCCGATAGAATTTTATCATTCGACATCGAAAATGCTTATAAAATAATTGATGATTGCATAAAAAATAATATTTACGTTATAACAATATGCGATAACGATTATCCTGAAAGATTGCGAAACATTAACGATAGACCACTTGTGCTATACATAAAAGGCAATTTTTTTGATACTGATAATCAACCGCTTATATCGGTTGTTGGTCCTCGTAAAATTTCCGAATATGGTAAAAAGGCTTCTTTTTCGCTCGCTAAGCGCTTGTCTCGTGCAGGTATGACTATTGTAAGTGGTGCTGCAGTCGGTGCCGATACTTTTGCACATAAAGGTGCCTTATCCGCAGGTGGCAATACCATTGCTGTTTTGGGTTGTGGTATATGTTACGATTACTTACCCGAAAATCGTGCCCTTCGTCAAAAAATCAGTGAAAACGGTTTTTTAATAAGTGAATATCCGCCATATGCCGCAGCAACAAAATATAGTTTTCCTGTAAGAAATCGCATAATTTCTGCACTTTCATTAGGTACTGTTGTGATTGAAGCATCTCTTAAAAGCGGTTCACTAATTACTGCACGTTTAGCCAACGATCAAGGAAGGGATGTTTTTGTTATACCGGGTAGTCCAACATTGGATAACTACAAGGGTTCTAATGCTTTATTACGTGATGGGGCTATTCCGCTTTTAGACGCAAATGATGTATTTAATCAATATTTGCATATGTTTCCTGAAACAATTGATGTTAAAAAAGCTTTTTCGGAAGAAAATAAAATCAAAAAAGATAAAAATATCCAAAAAAATTTAAATATAGGTCTTTCAAATGAAGCAAAAATAGTGTATAATAATTTGAATAGTCAAAAATTTACCGCCGACGATTTAATTGGTCTTGGTTTAAGTGACGATCAACTGCTTAGTGTGTTGACCGAACTTGAAATCGAAGGTTTAATTAAGGCGCTACCCGGCGGAATATATGATTTAACTAATAACTAAAAGGAGAAAACTAATGGCAAAACTTGTTATTGTTGAGTCACCAAGCAAAATTAAAAGCGTAAAAAAATATCTTGGCAGTGGTTATAATGTAATGGCCTCTGTCGGTCACGTTCGTGATTTGCCAAAATCAAAACTTGGTGTTGATATAGAAAACGGTTTTAAACCGCAATATATTAATATGCCTGATAAAAAGAATGTTATCAAGCAGCTGAAGGATGCCGCCGCAAACAGTGAGCAGGTTCTTCTTGCAACCGACCCCGACCGTGAGGGTGAAGCAATTTCTTGGCATTTGGCTCATATTCTCGGGCTTGATTTAAATGAAGAAAATCGTATTAGCTTTAACGAAATTACCCAAACAGGCGTTAATGCCGGTATAAATAATCCTCATAAGATTAACCTCAGTCTTGTTGATGCTCAACAAGCCCGTCGTGTGCTTGATAGAATAGTGGGTTATAAACTAAGTCCGTTTTTATGGCGAAAGGTAAAAAGCGGTTTATCTGCCGGTCGAGTTCAAACAGCTGTTTTACGTCTTATTGTTGAGCGTGAACGTGAAATTGAAGCTTTTGTAAGTGAAGAATATTGGACGGTTGATGCTAAACTTAAAGCAGATAGAAAAAGCTTTGATTCTAAACTTTTTGGTACCGTTGACGGAGAAAAGCTTGAAACAATTAATAATGCTGAAACTGCTAATAAAATTGTAAAAGAACTTGAAAATGCCCAGTTTGTTGTAGGCGATATTAAAAAGGGAACACGTAATCGTCAACCTGCTCCACCTTTTATTACATCTACTTTACAGCAAGAGGCTTCAAGAAAACTTAATTATAACGGTCAACGTACAATGCGCATAGCACAGCAATTATACGAAGGTGTTGATATACCCGGCCACGGCGCAACAGGTCTTATAACCTATATGCGTACCGATTCATTACGTATATCAGATGAGGCTCGTGCTGCCGCTACAAAGTATATAGATCAAAAATACGGCAAAAAATATTTGCCATCAAAACCACGCTATTTTAAATCAAAAAATGGTGCACAGGATGCACATGAAGCAATTCGTCCTACAGATATATTCTTAACTCCCGATCAAGTAAAAGGTGCACTTACTGCCGAGCAGTATAATTTGTACAAACTTATCTGGGAACGCTTTATTGCTTCACTTATGGCAGCATGTGTGCAAAAGACAGTTGCAGTTGACATTACTGCAAATAATTATTTATTTAAAGCAAGCGGATATTCGGTTGAATTTAAAGGCTTTACCGAGCTTTATGAAGAGGGTAAGGACGAAAAAGATGCTGCGGGTGCCGAGCTTCCTGAAATGAATATTGGAGATGTATTAAAACTTAAATCTCTTATTCCAAATCAGCACTTTACTCAACCACCACCACGTTATACCGAACCAACCCTTACCAAAACATTAGAAGAAAACGGTATAGGACGTCCTTCAACATTCGCTTCTATCCTTGCTGTTATATCTGATAGAAATTATGTTGAAAAAGAAAAGAAAACCTTTAAACCTACTCAACTTGGCTTTGCGGTTTGTGATCTTATGAATGAGTATTTTGCCCGTATTTTTGAAGTAAAATTTACTGCAGGTCTTGAGAAAAAGTTAGATAAAATTGGCACCGGTGAACTTGAGTGGGTTGCTACTATTGAAGAATTTTATAATGATTTTGACAGCCATTATAAAAAAGCAGAACAGTCACTCAGCGGTAAACGTGTAAAGGTTCCTGTCGTTGAAACAGATGTTGTATGTGAAAAATGCGGCAGAAAAATGGTTGAAAAGAACGGAAGATTTGGTAAGTTTTTGGCTTGTCCCGGTTATCCCGAATGCAAAAACACCAAACCCATGCCTGAAGATGAGGTAAAACAGCCTTGTCCAAAGTGTGGTTCAAAATTGCTTAAAAAGGTTTCCAAAAAGGGCAAGAAATTTTACGGCTGTTCAAACTACCCAAATTGTGATTTTGCATCTCCCGGTGCACCAACCGGTGAAAAATGTTCTGAATGTGGCGGATATATAATTCTTGGCGTTAGAAATCGCAAATATTGTATGAATTCTGACTGCCCTACAAGAAAAGTAACTGCAAAAAAGGAAAAATAAAATGAAAAAAATAACGGTAATCGGTGCAGGACTTGCAGGTTGTGAAGCGGCATACGCTATTGCAAGTCGTGGCGTTAAGGTAGATTTAATTGAGATGAAACCTCTTAAAAAATCACCTGCACATAAAACCGATAATTTTGCTGAGTTAGTATGCTCTAATTCGCTAAAAGCCTCTCGTGTGGATTCGGCGGCAGGACTTTTAAAGCAAGAAATGCGTCAGCTTGGTTCTGTTTGTCTTGAGGCAGCCGATAAATCTCAGGTTCCTGCAGGTGGAGCACTTGCTGTCGACCGTGATTTGTTTTCAGATTTTATAACAAAAAGAATTAAAGAAAACAAAAATATAAATGTAATCAATGACATAGTTGAAAAGCTACCTGAAAACGACATTTGTGTTGTTGCTACCGGACCGCTTACTGACGGTTCTCTGGCTCAGGAAATAGAGCGTATTACAGGATACGGTAATCTTAGTTTTTATGATGCGGCGGCTCCAATTGTCACTGCCGATAGCATTGATTTTTCTTCTGCTTTTATTGCTTCACGTTATGATCGTGACCAGACAGGTGAAGGTGATTACATTAATTGCCCAATGAATAAGGAAGAATATGAGGCTTTTCATAATGCGTTAATCAATGCCGAAGGTGCACCACTTCATGAATTTGATAAACAACTTAAGGTTTATGAAGGCTGTATGCCGATTGAGGTTTTAGCAAAACGGGGTGCCGATTCAATTAGATTTGGTCCATTAAAACCTGTGGGTTTGCGTGACCCAAGAACCGGTCATAGACCTTGGGCAGTTGTACAACTGCGAAAAGAAAACAGTGCCGGTACACTTTATAATCTTGTTGGATTTCAGACTAATCTTAAATTTTCGGAGCAAAAAAGAGTTTTTTCTATGATTCCAGGTCTTGAAAATGCAGAATTTGTCCGCTACGGTGTTATGCATCGCAACACCTTCATAAATTCCCCAAAGCTTTTAACTCCTGCACTTAATCTGAGTAATTACCCCAATATATATTTTGCAGGTCAGCTTTCGGGTGTTGAGGGTTATATGGAGTCTGCCGCAAGCGGAATTATCGCAGGAATAAATTCTGCCGCCGCTGTTCTGGGTGGAGAACCGATGTTGTTGCCAAACTTTAC
>JAZUNQ010000004.1:0-50536 GCA_045604205.1 Acutalibacteraceae bacterium | reverse complement strand
TTCGTGTCCGAAAAAGAACTGGGTGAAAACCTGATTTTCTTTATATGTTATTGTGGAAATAGTAAAGTGTCATGCTTTCTATATCAAAAAAATAAACATCATAACACCCTAACTCTGAATAATCAGAGTCATCGTAAATATATAAATAATCCTCTTCTGATATTGCAGAAGAATCGAAATCATATCCTAAAACAACTTCGTTTTTAGGTTCTGTCTCTTTTATAGTTTGAACCCATCCTTCAAAATCTTCAATATGGGAACTCAATTGTTCCGCGCTATCAGATGAAATTTTATTAAAATACACGTTTCCACTAAAATCGATATTTTCGTAAGTATATTTCGCATAATTGGTGTAATCTTGAAAGCCTCCACTTGTAAAATATTCTTTTGATTTATATTCCCCAAGAGATTCAAGCACTTCGTTTTTAAACTCAGAACATGCACTTAACAATAAAATTGATAATATCAAAATAAGAATCAATGCTTTTTTCACAACATCACCGACCTTTAAGTGTATTGTAGCATAAAAGCGACGATAAGTCAATGCGGAGCATTGCATGTAATCCGCAACAAGTTGCGGGATGTAATCAACACGAAGTGTTGGATGTAATCAATCCGAAGGAAGAAACATACAAAGCTTACGCTTTGATGACATACCGTTCGCAATGCGAACGGATTACATACGCCTTACGGCGATTACATACCAATCCTTCGGATTGGATAAAAATAAAGCACTTCCAAAGAAGTGCTTTATTTTTTGTCATTCGTGTCCAAAAAAGAACTGGTGGGAAACCCTTAATTTTACTGGGTTTTGCCCAGTTTTTCTTTACAAATTAATTATACCATAAAAAACAACTTTCCGCAACAAAAACTGCAGAAAGTTATTTTTATAAAGAAAATAAAATCAAATCTCTTTTTTGATTTTTTCTATATCCGCATCCGAAACATCTAATTCCACAATTTCTAACAAATTATTTTTTATCGCAGGTGCAAAATATTTAAAGAACCGTTCTTTGCTCGTTTCTCTGCCACCTAGCGACAAATCAACTGCATTTGTTTCAGATATCACAGGAACAATCAAAACCAGCTTAGCTCGCAGTTTTTTCACTGTTCTATAATGATACACCTTAGACAAAAGATGATAGAATCTATCTAACATAGAAGGAGAGCTGTACGACATACACATTTCCACAAACACTTCTTCATCCCATGGTTCCTTATAATATGCATCAAATATTACATTTCTCTCCATTATAGGATCAGTATCGACAAATCCTTCTGAAAATTTAATTTGTCTACAAATTTGTTCTTGTTTAATATTATTATTTTCAAAATATCGAGTTAATAAAAGATTTTCAATTCCTTGAAAAACACGTCTTCTTGACATATAATCCATTTTTGTTTGCACTTCGTTTTCGTCGTGTTTTTCAGGCGTATGTTCTTTTACTTCTTCTTCTATCTTCTTTTCAACTTCCTCAGGCTCTGCTTTTTCAACACCAAGTAACCGACTTAACAATTCTGGTGAAGAACCAAAAATATTAGTATTATGGTTAGCGTTAATATTAGAAAAAATGTTCGTTAATTGAAGCCTTAATTCTCTGTTTTCTTTTTCGGAACGTTCAAGTTCTTTTTCTTTATGTTTATATTGCCTGCTCAGCGTTATAAGATTGCCTATACTGAAATTATCAAAAATTTCTGCTAATGCCAAAATAACCAAAATACATATAAGACAAATAATCTGACCCGTAATTATAAATCTATTACTAGAGAAACAGTAAGATGTTACAATTATAGAAGCAATGAACAATATTAACAAAATCACTAAAACTCTAACAAACCAATTCTTCTTTTGCATATTACTCCTCCCAACTTCTACACTATCATACCAAAAAATTGTCGAAATTTCAAGGAATGATGGTTAAAAATTGAAAAAAGGTGCAGTCAAGAAAATAATCACATAGCTAATACACCAAATACAATCTATCCACGTCTTAGACATTGAGATATTTGGACACAAAACTCTTTTACACTGTTTCATACATCCTTCTCCACTTTCGTGGCCCCTATAGAAGAACCGAAGCAGTTAACTTAAGAAAGCTGCTCTTTCTCATCCTTCAACTTGCCTTGTGCTTCAAGCCGTTCTGATGTTTTGTTGTACTCATTATACCATTGTCGAAATACTAGGTCAATGGGTTTGGCAGAAACATGGCCCCACAGGTCATGCAAATTTTTATTCAAACAATTCAGCTACCGTGACCTTCAGAGCAGATGCGATATCAAACAGCGCCTCAAAAGAAGGATCTTTTTTACCATTTATGATCCGGTTAATATATCCATCATTCTTTTTTATCTTACTACTTAAATACTGGCAGGATAAATTCCTCTCGTTCATTAGCTTGCAGAGCCTCTTAACGAACAATTCTCTTCCATCTTCAAAACTCAGTTTCTTCTCCATAATAAAACCTCACTTATATAAAAACTAAAGAGCCGCTCTCGCGACTCTTCGTTTATAAGTATAAGAATTGTTTTATTTGCGGTTTCAAGAAAACATTAATTTTGGCCCCAAGACACGTTCAAAAACTTAAAAACACATTTTTTCAAGTTTTTTAGAGTGCATTTTACACATTTTTTCAAAAATCAGGTTAAATATAAAGCCCACATGTGATCATCGCCTTTAAACCTTATTATTTATACAATCCTTGTATTTTCCATGGTATGAGAATCCAAGCCCCATTGTTTTTCCAAGGATATCCGACGTTCCCGTCTTCTTGTTGATATGAGCAACCAAATTCAAGGTGTTCAGTATGAACGGTGCTGTTGCTTTCCCATTTTACCAATACAACTATTTTAGTTAGTGCAAGAGCACGTTCTTCTATTTCTTCCAATTCATAAGAAATCAAATTTTTATGCTCGAAAAGTTTTCTGCATTCTCCGGCTCGTTTTTTGTCAGAAGGCTCATATGAAAAAATATTTTTGAACCAAACAGATAATGCACCATAATTATTGGCACGCCAAGCATCAAAAGCGGTAATTAGCGGCAATAAATAAGGAAAATCCTTGCATTCCTCGATTGTCGGTGTTGCGGAGATAGTTTCTCCGATTTTAATCTCTCGCTTGACCCATTTTTGTATTTCTTGCCTATCGATAGCATTTTGCTTCATTTTCTTCAATGATTCTGAAATAGGCGGCGGATTACACTCTTTTTCGAATTTTTGTTTTCGAGCATCTTCGCTGTCTTTCATATTCATCCAATCAGCTAAAGCAAACATTAAAGATATACATTTACAAGATACGTACTTGTTAGCATAGTTTAGATCTCGACCGTGCAAAATGCCATTACGAAAAGGCAATCGGATTTCGTCGTGGTTTGTTTTGTTTCTGCCCTTGTTAAATATATCCTTTAATTTTGTCAGTCCATCGCTACAACCCACTAAACAATCCCATGCGGAAACATCGGTTCCTTCTGCAAAGAAGCCTTTGCTTTTTGTGTAATCGTTAACAGCGCCATCAATAATGATTAGAAACAGGGGAACACTTGCATGATAGCGTTCAGCAAAATGATCATCAAATGCGCATTTAATTAATTCATATCGTTCCCTAAAGGGTTTTGCTTTGTTTTTCAACCAATGCATAATATCTTTTACATCGGTTTGATAGTATTGAATTAATACCTCCTCACCAGCTTCAAACCCATCCGCTTCATATGCTTTAACTGCACTTTCCATAAGCGGCATATTCATTGAATCATATGCACACCATCCTGCATCGGAAAAGTATTTATTAAAAGATTCAATCAAACGAATCATATTTGCCAACTTTGATTCTAACTCTTTTATTTGTTGGCGTTTTTCCTTGGGTAAAAAAACAGATAACCACTTTGATGCTTTTATGTCATTCTGCAGTTTAATAATACTATGTAAGTTGTTATCCGGCATTTCTCACCATCCTCCTTCCGGAAAGCTTATGTAAAAATGGTGAGGCACCGGGGATTCGAACCCCGATCGTCCCCTTCATAAATACATTCCAATAATAGCAATGCACTTATGAAGGGGGATGCTTTACCTTTAAGCTAATGCCTCGTTTCATCTATTTAATTAAGCAAATTATTAACCTCTTCTTCCCAATTCACATATGAAAGTTCTGGATATAACAAACTAATAAACCGTTTGAGCTTTTTAGCAGCTTTATGGCGAGAAGCAGGTTCTTGTAGTGGTTTGATTAAATGCAACAAATCGCATTTATGATATTGTATTATGGCATTAATATCATAGTAACAATTATTAAAAATATATTTTGCCACATTGAAAGCAGCCCTAGAAAACAAAACTTGGTCATCAAATGTAAGGGAATTTATATCATTGGGGGCCTTCAATCTTGAGTTATCATCGCACCTTATTGATGAGCGTATGCTTTTAGCCTCAGAGGAAAGTTCTCCATTATGAACAACAACATTTCTAATCAAACGATAGTATTCGCATATGCGTATATTGTTTTTAATTTCTTCATTAATATCATTAAATGCAACATTTATCGTCCATCTTAACCAGCTATCTTCTGGAGCTTTTCTATTCGTGGTTATATTAGTTGGGGAACCTGGTAAAGTTTTAAAAGTCTTAAGGAAGTTTTCAAAGCAAGAATGAATATTTACAATATAACTTTTGCTAACTCTAACCATATAATCTTCAGTAAGAGCCGAAACATTTAAGTTAACAGTTTTCGCCAAAGCGTGTAAGTCGCTTTTTAAATCACTATCATAATTTCTTTCTGTTAGTCTAACAGATAATTCCACATATTGATTAGTAGCATTCACATATCCTAATTCGTTTTTGAATGCTTTTAAAATATTTTCGTTCATTATAACTCCTTGATTTACTCAACAGATAACCGGTTTCCACGCAAACGGCAACAAATCTTTTGCTGTAACCTTTATCAAGTTACCGTTTTGGTCATTAACAATTACTTTTATGTCTGGACAATATTCAAAAAGCATTTGACGACAATTACCACAGGGAGAAACAACACAATTCGGTGCTTTATCATGAACTGCAACGATCGTGTCAAATTCTCGTTCGCCGTTTGATATAGCAATACCCATTGTGATATATTCAGCACAAGATCCGTGTATTCCGTCACAATTCACACCCTTGTATATTTCTCCGTTTTTACATAGCAAAGCACAACCAACAGTGTGGTTATAAACACCATCATCAAAATTATCAGCCAAACATTTAAGAGCAATTTTTATAAGTTCTCGGTCTGTATTTGTTATATCGTATTTTTTCAATGTATTCACTCCTTAACTGCGATAAAGATGTGTGCAAATTCAGTTTCATAGTGTTCTATTAGTAGTAATCCCGAATTTGCTATACAAGTTTTGATTTCCTCGGGTGTATCGGGGAATACTCTGATTTTTCTCGTTCCATAATCTATATATTCTTCTTGATTTTTATCTATTGATAAGACAAATCTGCCGCCATCATTTAATAAATTAGCCACTTTATTTATAGCTTTTTGCTTATTCTCAATGTGCATAAAGGTCAGAGAGGAATAAACGATTTCAAAAGTACGACCGAATTCATAAGAAAGGAAATCAGCACAAGTCAGTCTAACATTCGCAAGTTTTTCAAGGTTCTCCGTTGCACGTTCGATGGTCTTAGGGGAAATATCCACACCATACAACTCACCACATAAAGGGGCTACGCGAATAGCCAGTCTGCCGGTTCCTACACCGATTTCAAGTACTGTCTTGTTCTCATCAAGCTGCATCTTGTCAATAAAGACTTGTCCATCCCACTTGTTCATATAATCCTGTAATGGTTTTGGATCATATACCGGATCGTTTCCTTCATCAATAAGTAAATCATAATGCCGAATTAAGTTATTTGTACAACACACTCTATCGCCCCCTTCATATAATCAAAAAATATTATTGAGGTTTCAACTCACTTAGATAATTTTCCACAACATCAATAATTGATTTTAAATTAGCCGTCTTAATATTCATCCCTTGTTTTTCTAGCACATCAAAAACTTTACTTTTAGACTTGTTCTTATCACATAACGCCACAAACGAATTAAAATCTATTTTCTCATACTGATTCTTATCAAAACTATTGTACAGTACGTGTGCTACGCTACTTTTGAATACCATTTCTTGAATTTCAGGCACCTCTTCGAAATTACTCGATATTCTGATTAGATATTTAAACGCAACCTCATATCTAATATATGGTATACACTGACATGAACAGCACATAAACAATATATTTAGGGCTTGCACTAAGTAACCTATAACCGCCATAAAAAACAGCTGATTAATATCACGTTTTAAATGTTGCACGTGTTTGGCGTTTAATAAATAAGCATTAAATCGCTCTATCAAACTCATAGATTTATCTTCACCACTGTCAAACACTATATTTTCAGCTATTCCTGGTAAAAGAGAATCGTGGATTTGTTCTATCGTTTTTAGCTGTCGATAATCAGAAAGTGTTTTTACATTATCATTAAACATGCTTAGAAAAGCATTCATAGCGCCCTTTGATATAACCTCCTCATCATCATTACCGTACAAATATCTTAATGGCAAAATAATAATATGAGGATGGCATTGCTCAATGACTTTTATATTATCCTTTATTGTCAACAATGCTTGTTCGTAAAAACCTTGAGCCGCCTCTTTATCTGTAATTTTGTCAACAACCTCTAAATATCTACAAAGAGGATCATCCAAAATGTGTTTCTCTCCAATAGCTAGAAATGGATAGTGTTCCAGATCGTCAATATCCATAAAAGTTGCACCAGTAAACACTAATGTTCTCATTGGCGTAATATAATGGGTAGCTATGCTCAATGCAACCCGTTTATGTTTCTTCCAAAACACAAGAATTTCATCAACCACCGCTTGATATGTGTCTTCATTTATTCTTTCGCTGGCCATTTTTAAAATTGCCAGATATTCTTCTTGCAGTTTATCTATTTGCTCTTTTAATATATCCGGCATAATTAATCCTCGTCAATTGCATATTTTTCTGGAAGACCATATACATCCTTAAGAACACGCAAAATTTTATTCATAGTCGTTTTTGCGTCTTTCCATACCGACTTTAATTTTTGCTCATTTGTTATATCGGGAACACAATGAAATTGATGTTCTGCAGCATCACATTTAATCAAAGAACTTTCTCTCACTGCACCCCATAATCCGTGTTCAAAAGCCGAGTCATAATCATAAAACAAACCAAATAAATCTTTTTCCCCAACATCAATTGCCTTTTCACGGATGCTATGTTTGTCGAAATATTTTGTATCCATATCAACAAACTTTTCATCCCTAAATTCAGAAACCAATACATCTAAATATTTATAAGGAACGTGACTTGACTCTGTATCGAAAGTCGCATCATCCGCACGTTTTGCTATAAGTTTATACTGACCAATGCCGTAATATTGATATTCCGTCCATATGTCATCATGATCAGTTTCATGCTTTAGCAAATATTTCATCATTATGTAATTCTCTACCATAACTCTAACAATGGAGCGTCCGGATATTTCGTTATAAAGATTACAATTTATCAATTCTAACAATCGTTTATACGAATAAGTTGCTATACCTAACAGAACTAACATCTTATTATCCAAAGGATATGCAGATGTAAACATATCTGAATAATAACCCATTATATCTTTGATTTTTTCTTCATATGCGTCCGCATCTTCTGCTTCTGGTTCAAAATGCAATATATATAATTCGCAATCAGTCATTATGCTTACACTCTCCCAAAAAGATCTTATAAATTTATTATGTTCTTCAGTTTTTGGTTCTGACATCATTTCAGAAGATCTAATAGCGGGGCGTATCATTTTCATTTCATCTTCATCGTGAGATAAATAAGGATATTTTAATATTTGCTCAATCTCTGATTTCATGCCCTCAAAGAATTTTATCTTACCTGACACCATCATAAAATATAGCGCCACAAACCTAATATCTGTAGAAAAATACGATTGATGATCTGCACCTTTCTTTAATATTTCACCAACTTTTTTAATTCTCTCTTCTGGTGAGTTGCCTATGCATGAGAAACGAGAGGCAAATAGAGGGTGTTCTGAATAACAAATAATGGCCGTAATCGGATTTAATGTCTCAACACCCGCTATATCAGCAATTGTGGCCCAAACTTCTGCTTGGTCTTCTTGCTTTAACTCAAGCAATTCAGAAAAGCACAATGTTTGCAAATTAAGATTCTTAATTTGTTGAATAATTCGACCGCAAATTTGCAACCCATCACTACGTCCATATTTATCTAAGATCAATCCAATCCATAGATATTCTGGTAATCTCCTCTGAAACCAAGGTGTTTGTGTCATTGTAAAACCCATATCATTCCATGGTGATATAAATTTCCCCTTATGAAATCTGTGTTCGCTTAATTTAATATCTGACATTATCATCTACCACCAAAACATCATAAACTATCCAGCCTATTTTATTATAACATACATACACATAAAAATCTATGCATTCTATCAAGTTGCGATTTTAAATCGTCTAAATACGCCTTTTTCGCCAAAAAGTCATTAAAATAGCGATTTTAAAGGGGCGAGTGGACTCTTGAAATATTGTACAATAGTAGTGGGTAATAATTTTCCTCCCCAAAACATCATTTCAAGGAGGTTCAAACATGAAAAAGGTTTACTCAGAAGAACAGAAAAAGAAAATAGTAGAAATGTATTTTGCCGGTAAAACCATCACTGAAATTTCAAACGAAACCGGTGTCGCACGTAGCACCTTAACTGCTTGGATCAAAGAATATAAACAAAAGCCTAAAAGCACAAAACAAGTCAATATGAGAGATTATAATGACCTTAAGCAAAAATGCGAACAACAAGAAAAGATGATCCAAATACTTTGGTCCTCCCCCTGCACTGTGAGCGCTCCCTTGAGCGAACGGTATGATGCAGTTAAAAGTATGCTCGAGAAATTTGGATACAGCATAACTTTAACATGTAAAGCGCTACAAGTGGATAAAGGCAGTTATTTCAATCACACGCTGCGAAATAAAAATGGAAACACTCTCGCTGCTCAGCGTCATGCGGAATTGTTACCTATTATCCAGAAGATATTTGAAGAAAGCAGCCGCACTTATGGTGCTGACAAAATACATTACATACTTAAACAGCAGGGATATATAATAGGGCGTAACACGGTGGCAAGAATCATGCACGAAAACGATTTGTTTTCATCAAGAGGTGGCGCAAAGAAACTGTATGATCAAGCGCAAGATAGAAAATTAATCATATCCAACCAAAAGTTCGAAGTATCACGTCCTAATCAGGTCTGGGCAGGAGATGTCACACAGTTCAACGTAAATGATAAAAAATTCTATATTTGCATAATTCTTGACCTATACTCGCGAAAAATCGTTGGATGCAAAGTGTCAACCTCTAACTCGACGCACCTAACTAAATGCACATTTAAACAGGCATATGAGAATAGGAAACCAACCGATTTATTATTTCATAGTGATCAAGGGGCCAACTACACTTCAAAAACCTACATGAAATACTTAAAAGAGTTGGGCGTTCAACAATCATTTTCAAGAGCAAGTATGCCTTATGATAATTCGATTGTTGAAGCATTTTTTAAAACTTTAAAGGCAGAAAAATTATATCATATACAATTCCGTACACAACTGGAATTCAGACAAGCCGTATGTGAATACACACTTCACTATAATGAGGTCCGTCCACATACTGTATTGCGGTATATGACACCTTCTGCCTACGAAGCAGCCTATTATGAACGGCTTGAAAAGCGTGCAAATAACAAATCGAACACAACAGGTTCATAAAACGAAAGAAAATATATTAAGCACCTTGAATTTTCAATAGTTTTGATTATACGTGTAGCATTAGATAAAATAAAAAATGCGGCTTAAAGCCGCATAAATACTAGTAATAAAAAAATAAATCACCCTTCAATCGAACACATATGGTTCAGATTTGAGGGGTGATTCATTGTGGAGGCACCACCCAGAATCGAACTGGGGATAAAAGCTTTGCAGGCTTCTGCCTTACCGCTTGGCCATGGTGCCGTATTAAATTGTTGTGTCGTTTGGGCTTTTGGGGTAAATAAAGGGCGCTTAAAACTTTAAGCGCCCCTATGGAGCGGATTACGAGGCTCGAACTCGCTACCTCCACCTTGGCAAGGTGGCGCTCTACCAGATGAGCTAAATCCGCATAAAATGGTGCCTCCGGTCGGAATCGAACCAACGACACGGGGATTTTCAGTCCCCTGCTCTACCGACTGAGCTACAGAGGCAAATGGCGACCTGGATGGGGCTCGAACCCACGACCTCTAGCGTGACAGGCTAGCGTTCTAACCAACTGAACTACCAGGCCAAATGGTGGGAACAACAGGGCTCGAACCTGTGACCCTCTGCTTGTAAGGCAGATGCTCTCCCAGCTGAGCTATGCTCCCACGAAACGCTGGCTCTGTTAATCGCAACTCACCGGCGACGAACACTATAATAGCACACGAGCACAACATTGTCAAGCATTTTTTTGAAAAAATTTTAATTTTTTTGTTTTTTCAAAAACGACCTGATTTCATCACTTGTAAAGGTATAAACGCTATTGCAAAACTGGCAAACGGTTTCTGCCTTATCCATTTCATCTGCCATTTCTTTAAGCTCTTCGGCATTAAGACTTTTTAGCGCTTTTTCAAATCTTTCTTTCGAACAATTACATTTATATGCGGCAGTCTGCTCCTCTAGAACCTCTACCTCAAAGCCATTAAGCGCAATTTTTACAATGTCTAATATATCCTTGCCTTCGTCAAGTAAAGTTGTAATTGGTTTCATAACCTTTATGTTTGCTTCAAGCTTATCAATAACCTCGTCATAGCCGTAAGCCGCAGGAAGAAGCTGAATAATATAGCCACCTGCAACACGCACGGTAAGGTCGGGGTTAACAAGCACGCCCAAGGCACACACCGTTGGTATCTGTTCACTTACGGCATAGTATGCCGCAATATCCTCGGCAATTTCACCCGTTGCAATGGGCACAAAGCCGTTATACGGCTCTTTCATACCAAGGTCTTTTATAACATACAAGGTGCCATCACGACCAACAGCGCCGCTAACGTCAAGCTTGCCGTTTTCTTTAAGCGGAATTTCTACTACAGGGTTTACGGCATAGCCACGCACGTCACCACTACTGTCGGCCACAGCAATTACAGCGCCACTTGGACCGTTGCCGTCAATTTTAACGGTGATGGTGCTGCCCTCGCCCTTTAGGGCATTGCCCATAAGTGAAGTTGCGGTAAGCAGTCTGCCCAAAGCGGCGGTTACCACGGCAGAACTTTTATGCAATTGTTCGGCCTTGGCTACAATGTCGGTACTGTCAAGCGCTGTAGCCATAACAAGTCCGTCAGAGGTTATGCATCTTATAAGTTTTCCCATTACTAATTCACTTTCCTTGTAACATAAACTACCCTTTGGGTAGTATCGCTTGGTGTATTTTGTGTTAATTCTTCATACACCGCTTCTATTTTTAGTCCTGCTTTTTGCAAAGCATCTTTTATTTGTTTGTCACTATAAGCACGCTCGCAAAAGCTTTCACTTGTGCGGTAGTAGGCCTCGCCGTCAGGAGTAAAAAAGTCAAGATTTATCTCAACAGTATTTTCGCCGTCATAATCGTTTTGCCACACACAGTAAACGTCATCGGTATCTATTATAAAGGTATTGTTACCCAAAACCTCACGATGCTTATATTCGGTGTTAAGGTCAAAAATAAAAAGTCGGTCTTTTTCTAAAAACAGCGACACCTTTGATATGGCTTTGCAAAAGTTATCATAATCGGTTATATGGTTAAGACTGTCAAGACAGCATATTGCGCCGTCTACCGTGCCGTAAAGGTCAAGCTCGCTCGCATCCTGACAAAGATAAAGAATATCGTTGCCCTTTTCTGCCGATTTTTCACGTGCTACAGACAGCATATCGTAAGAAATATCAACCCCTATTACCGAAACTCCTTTGTCGGCAAAGCGGTTGCTGAATTCACCCGTGCCGCAAGCAAGGTCTAACATAAGACTTGGCATACGGTCAAAGATTTCAAAAAGAGAGCAGATATAATCTGTTCTCTTTTCATAGTCTACATCTGTCATTAAAGCATCATAGCTGTAAGCAAATTCGTTATACATAATCAGTCCTTAAGGCGTTCAAGCACGGTTCTGCTACCCTTGCTCATAGTACGGTTAACACGGCTGATGGTAGCGGTTGATGCGCCCGTTTCTTTAACTATATCGTTATAAATTCTGCCTTCACTAAGCATTTTTGCAACGGCAAAGCGCTGTGCTATAGACTTTATTTCCTTTGGGGTGCATAAATCTTCAAAAAGATGCTTGCACTCCTCTTCAGTTTCGAGTGTCATAACTGCGCTGTAAAGAAGTTTTGAAAAATCTTTTTCTGCCATTTTTGTATCCTCTTTCATTAATATTCGTAAATGCCGTCAAAAACTGTGGTGGCTCCGCCACGCATATAAACGGTGCCGTCGGCGGTATAGGTTATAAACAAATCGCCGCCTACAAGATGAACGGTAATCTCACTCTCACGCTTGCAATAGCCGTTTACAACTGCCGCAACTGCCGCAGCGCAAGCACCCGTGCCACAAGCAAAGGTTTCACCACTGCCACGCTCCCACACACGCATTTGCAAACTGTTTTCATCTATTACACGAATAAACTCGGTGTTGACCCCTTCGGGAAACATTTCGTGATGTTCAAAATACGGTCCTGTTTTTTCAAGATTTAAACTGTCAATCTCATCACAAAAAGTAACTGCGTGGGGATTCCCCATAGAAATAGCGGTAATGTTGTATTCATCACCGTTTACCGTTATAGCCGTATCGATTATTGTATCGCAATCAGCGATTGCCGGTATTTTTTCGGGCGTAAATTCTGCCTTGCCCATATCTACGGTAATGGTCTCTGCCTTACCGTCACGCTCGGTAATTTTAAGGGTCTTTATGCCGCTTAATGTTTCAACCGTAACGGTATCTTTTTTTGCAATGCCGTTGTCATAAATAAATTTACCAACACAACGAATACCGTTGCCACACATTTTTCCCTCACTGCCGTCAAGGTTAAACATACGCATTTTAGCATCGGCAACGTCGGACGGACAAATTAAAATTACACCGTCGGCTCCCACGCTGAAACGACGAGGCGACATTTTTATTGCCAGCTCACTTGGGTTATCTATATTTTGGTCAAAACAATTTATATACACATAGTCGTTACCTATACCATGCATTTTTGTAAATTTAACCTGTGGCAAAAAATCACCGCCTGAAAACAAAAAATGATTGGTCTGTGCGACCAATCATATTATAAATTAATAAATATTCAAAGTCAACATAAAACTTTCACGCTTTAAAGACGTGAACTTTAAATTCCTTACTGCACTTGGGGCAAACGGTAGTATGCTTGCCCTTTCTGCGAGGAAGACGCAGTACAGCGTGACAACGGGGACATTTTTTATAAATGTGAGTATAATCCGCCCTTCTTTGACGGCGAATAGACTGTCTCTTTTTTATTTCATGCGCAAGACCTGTCACCAAAAGGTTTTCACGGCGGCGTGCCGCAATATTGCGTGATAACACACGGTAAAAGGCATAAATCATAATGGCATCTATAACAAGCTGCAGTATTATAGAGCCCACAAACATATTTACAACAACCAAAATGGCAGAAATAGCAAAAAGAACGTAAAAGAGTGCATCTAATCCGTATCTGCCACTCATAAATTTCATAAGCTTGTATCTAAAATTCACAAAAATTACCTCTTTTCAGATTTATTATACACCTTTTAATATGATATTTGTTACTAAAAAATTAAAGTTTTTGCATTATACGCATAAATATGTTAAAATAAATTCAACCAATCCTTTTTTATGGGGTGAATTTATGTTTTCTATGGTAAAAAGCGTAGGAATTTTTGGTCTTAATTCATATATGCTTGATATTGAAGCCGACGTTTCAGGCGGACTGCCATCCTTTGACGTGGTAGGACTGCCCGATACAGCCGTAAAAGAATCACGTGACCGTGTTCGTGCCGCAATAAAAAACTGCGGCTACAAATTTCCTACAGGCAGAATAACGGTAAATCTTGCGCCTGCCGACAAGAAAAAGGAGGGCGCCGTTTACGACCTGCCGATACTAATTTCTATACTTATAGCATCAAAACAGCTTGATGCTAACGTGTGTGACTGCGCATTCTTGGGTGAGGTGTCACTTGACGGTCAGGTGCGTAGCATAAACGGTGTGCTTGCAATGGTAATAACCGCCAAGCAAAACGGTATTAAAGATATATTTATTCCCTATGAAAACGCCGCTGAAGGTGCCGCTGTGGAAGGCATAAACGTTTACGGGATTAAAACTATAAAACAACTTATTGACCACCTGACAGGCTTTACTAAACTTGAGGTCTCTAAACCTATCGAACCACAAGAAAGAACACTTGCCGCAAGTCTTGATTTTTGTGAGGTTAAGGGTCAGGTTCTGGCAAAAAAAGCACTTGAGGTTGCGGCCGCAGGCGGACATAACATATTGCTTATCGGTCCTCCCGGTTCGGGAAAAAGTATGCTTGCTAAGCGAATGCCCACAATACTGCCGCCTATGACCTTTGATGAATCTATTGAAACCACAAAAATTCACTCGGTAGCGGGAATTCTTGATAAAAACAACCCCATTGTCACAACCAGACCATTCCGTTCGCCTCACCACACCGTATCCTCGGTTGGTCTTTCAGGCGGTGGCACCGTACCAAAGCCGGGTGAAATATCACTAGCACATAACGGTGTGCTGTTTTTAGATGAACTTCCCGAATTTAAACGTGATGCTATGGAAGCGCTTCGTCAACCGCTTGAGGACGGCACCGTTACCGTAACACGAGCTTCGGGCACCGTTACCTACCCCAGCAACATAATTCTTATTGCCGCCATGAACCCCTGTCCTTGCGGATATTACGGGCACCCGAGCAAGCCGTGTATCTGTTCGCAAAATTCGGTGCGCAGATACCTTAACAAAATATCGGGGCCTTTGCTTGACCGACTTGATCTGCACATAGAGGTGCCGCCTGTTGATTACAAGTCACTTTCAGATAAGACAGTGGGTGAAACTTCGGCGCAGATACTTGAACGAGTAAAACATGCACGTGCTATGCAAGTTGAACGTTACCGTGGCACAGGCATAACCTGTAATTCACAGCTTACCCCTTCACTACTGCGCAAGCACTGTGTTATGACCGATGATGCAAGCGCATACTTAAGCCGAAGCTTTGATGCTATGGGGCTTTCTGCCAGAGCATATGACCGTATACTTAAGGTTGCAAGAACGGTTGCCGACCTTAGCGGTAGTGAAATTATTCAAAAAGATCATATTGGTGCGGCGCTTCGTTTCAGAAGCCTTGATCGAAAATACTGGGAATAAAAAAGAACCTGCTGGTAGCAGGTTCTTTTATTATTCAACAGATATATCAAAAATCTCGTCATTTTCAAGTGCTACGGAAAGTTCTTGACCCTCTTTTATAGCCAAATATTTTTCCTGTGTTATACTGCACTTTCTTAGTTTTTCATCAGGTGTTTTTATCACTACATAATAACACTCTTGAGAATTAGGAAATCTAACGCTACCCTTGTTTTCTATTTCACAAAACTTTTCAACAATTACTGCTTTGCATTCAAACAGTTGGGGTTCAGCCTGCGGTTTTTCTAACTCCTCAAGCAATTCTTTTCGAGTTTTAATACCTTCTTTAATAAGTTTATACAAGCCAAAGAAAATTGCAATCGCAACCACAACAACAATACCTATAATAGCATATTCTTGTGTAGTATAAGATATCAACTTTGCAGTCGCTGTCATACATCTTCACCTTCGTTTATATCCTCGATTATTTCTTCGGTGTTTTTATTTTTATTATTTACATATTGCTTAAACACCGTATAAATAACCGTGCATATCGGTACGCTGAACAACATTCCCCATACTCCAAAGAGTGCGCCACCAACCGTAACAGCGGCTAAAACCCACACGCCCGGAAGTCCTACCGATTGACCAACAACCCTTGGATATATAAGATTGCCTTCAATCTGTTGAAGAACAAGTATAAATATTACAAACCAAAGTGCTTTAATAGGATCTTCAAAAAGGATTAACAGTGCGCCTACACCGGTACCAATAAAGGAGCCAAAAACAGGCACCAACGCTGTAACACCGATTAAAACCGATATAATGCTGGCGTATGGCATTCTGAAAATTGTCATACCAATAAAGCAAAGAATACCTATTATGCAGGCTTCGATAAGCTGACCTGAAACAAATTTTGCAAAAATATTATTTGTAAGATTTACAAGCTCAACCGTTTTTTGTGCCTTTTCGGTACTAAATATTGCAAAAACTGCCTTTTTACACTGTCGGCACAATTTTTCCTTTTGAGCAAGAAAATATATTGAAAATACTATGCCAACAACGGTGTCAAAAACAACCGAAACAATTGAACTGGTTATATCAAAGGTTTTACTGAACACGCCCTGGAAACCGTTTATTTCTGTGCTTTGCTTATCGCCAAACAACTGTTCAAGCGCAGGAAGCGATAAACCAAATTCTGCAAAGAAATCAACCAGTTGACCGTACCACTTACCGGCGGTTGTTACATATTGAGGTATGCGACCGGTAAACATAACAAGTGTTTCTTTAAGTGCAGGCAAAATCATAAATACGATAGCAAAAATAATGCCAATAACTATTAAAAAACTAATAACCAGACACACCGGACGTTTTATTACGTTAATAAATTTTTTGTTTTTAAGCTTGCGCCATATCCACATCCAAAATTTTTCGATTGGACTAAGCAACAAATTTACAACAAATGCTAAACAAAAGCCCAACACCAACGGTGAAAATGCGCTTGTGATATAGGATATCACCACGCCGAATTTTTCGGGATTGATTATTAAAGCGACTAAAATAACAAGTATAATTATTGGTAAAATAGAATACTTTATTACTCCAACGCTTCTAACCTTATTGGTTTTGGAATTTACTAAAGGTTTGTTGTCCTTCATCATTACTCCTCTTCTTCGTCTTCTACAGCCTGTTTTTCTACCTTTATGGTAGCTGCACGATGAGAATCCGTTTCGATAACGGTAACTATAAGATTTTCATAACTAAAGCTGTCGTTTACATCGGGAATATTACCAATCTGCTCGGCAACCCAACCGCCAACCGATACGCTGTCAGACTCGGTCTCGATATCAAATTCCTCGCAAAAATCGTCAAGATTCATATTGCAGTCGATTATAAAGTTGTTTTCGTCAAGTTCTTTGAACTCTTCAACAACCTCGTCGTGTTCATCCCAGATATCACCAACAAGCTGTTCAAGTATATCTTCCATTGTAACTATACCCAAGGTGCCGCCGTATTCATCAACGACAACAGCAATGTGCGACTTTTCTTTTTGAAGCTTTTTAAGAAGGTCGTCTGCCATTTCTGACTGATGAACAAAAAGCACGGGTGAAATAATGTCCTTTAAAGGTTCGGTTGTAACACCGCTACCTACATAAAAATCTTTTTGATGTATTACACCGATAATGTTATCAATGTTATCCTCATAAACAGGTATACGTGAAAAACGGGTACGGGTAAACATCTGCGCAATTTCGCTCTTTTTAGAATCAACAGGCAAAGCCTCTAAATCTACACGGTGGGTAAGAATATCTTCGGCTTTAAGGTCGGAAAATTCGATAGCGTTACGAAGTAGGTCGCCCTCATCCGTGTCGATGTCACCTTCCTGCTCGGCCTCGTCAACCATCATAAGCAGTTCTTCCTGTGCCATATTGTCGTCGTCTTCCTTAACTCTGACAATAAGGTTAACAAGTTTTTTCCAAAGCGAAAAGATAAAACTTATGGGCATAAGTATCCAAATGAGACTACGGATTAGAGGTGCAGAAAACATTGCAAATTTTTCGGGGAAATCGTTAGCAATGCTTTTCGGTGTAATTTCACCAAAGATGAGAACGGCAATCGTAATAACAACGGTAGATATTGTAGCACCCAAATCCTCGCCAAAATGTCTTGTAAAAACTATTGTGCCAAGTGATGCCAAAAGTATGTTTACAATGTTATTACCAATAAGTATTGTTGAAATAAGACGGTCATATTTATCGGCAAGCTTTACAGCAAGCTCGGCTTTTTTGTTGCCTTTTTCAGCCAACGCACGAAGCCGTGTTTTATTGGCACACGAAAACGCTGTTTCGGTAGCAGAAAAATATGCCGACATAATAAGGCATATGACCATAATTATAATATATGTTTCCATTTTTTATTTTAAACTCCTTTTTATTTACACAAATTAGTCAAATTGGTGTAAATTTGTCAACTCAACACCCTTTTTAGACGCAAAAAGGCATACCTCTGCCCTAAATAGAGCATAGGTACGCCGTCATATATATCGTTTATATTATTAGTATCGCCGTTATCGTCGCTACTGTCGCTACTGTCCATTTAGACAATATTCCTCCCAATAATAAAAGTTTTATCAGCAGTAAACATTATAACAAACGCACTTCATTTAGTCAAGTACTATTTAAAGTATACTTTCACCGTCGTATCTCCAAGGTGTTGTGTAAACAACGCCTCGCTCCTTGCCGTCCATCCACGCGCGGTAGGTTCGTTCTATATTGCTCCACTCGTCAAGTCGTGAAATATTATGTGCACGAAGGTCGGTAAAAAAGTCGTTTATCTTTTGCGCATTATAACCTCCGCCCAAAACCTCGTTCCAAAAAATATCGGCAAAACGGATAGAAAGCCGTGCCTTTTGCACACGTGCAAGACGAATTCCGTCACCCAATACTGCCGCCTCTGCCTTGTCAAACAATACATTATACTTTTTAAGACACTCGTCATAAAGATAGGGCGGACGTTTTGTATCCTGAATATAAAGGTGATAATTTTCACGTTCCACATAATCACATATCATATTAAGATATTCATCAAGATACTGTGCCGCATCGCCATAGTAATATTCCATAAACTCCTTGCGATGAGCATCTATATCGCAATCAGGATTCCACATAAGTTTGCAAAGCAAATAGGTGCGAAGCTCGTTAAAATCAACACCGCCGTTTGCAGCACAATTAGCCTCTTCAAAAACACCCTTTACGTTGTATTTTGCCATTGTTTGTAAATTTGGCTGTAGCACACGCCAATTAGGAAACGGCATAGGATAAAGCGGGAAATTTGATGTATAATCCCATACGTATAATCTTTTACAAACCTTACTCCATTCGATAAGGTCGTCAATAAACACGGTTGTTTTGCCGTTAGGATGCTTAACTGCGTGCGAGCGATCGTTACACTTATCATAAGGATGAGCAAAGCAGGTTGAGCTTGCACAAAGACGTACACAAACGTTGTGTCTTGTTTGTGTTTTTTGGGAAGCCGGTCTTGTATAGTGATATGCAAGAATATCAAAGGTAACGTCGGGAAATTCGGGTTCCAGTATTTCTGCAACACGGTTAACAAATTTGATAAGCGTGCCTACGGGAGAGCCTTCATCGCTGTCAGATTTAAGACAGTTTTCGCACTGACAATTATAAGGATTATCGTTTTGAGAAATTGACAGTATCTTTTTGTCGGGATTTTGTTTTAATATTTTACGGGCGTTTTCTACAACTATATCTACAAGTTCGGGATTTGTAAGACATAACTGCCAATGGTCGTCCTTTATTGACTGACGTCTGCCATTATAAAAAGAAAAATATTCGGGGTGTGTGTCTCGATACTGCTCATGCGGTACCAGTCCTGCAAAGCTGTGTGCGCCAAGCGCATATCTAATACTACCACCCAAGCATTCGGGTATATCGGTCCACATACCGTTAATACGGCACATTACAGCAAATTTTGAATAGCGTTTTATATCGCCGTAATCGGTATCACGAAATTCAAACACAGGCTTTTCACGTTTGTTTATTTCCGGTATTTCAAGTGTGGTTTTTGTCGGTATCTTTTCGCAGGTCGGTGTAAAGAAACGACAACCGATAATTTCAAGCAGTTCATATCCGCCGTAAATTACCCCTCGTTTACCGCCCTTTATATAAAGGCTTCCGTTTTGGGTTGTTATTGAAAACTCATCATCACTATATGATTTTTCAAGCTCTATGCAAATGCCCTTTTCCCCATCACAAACTTTTACTTCAAACGGAGCAACGGTCACTCTGGCAAGATAATAACGCAGCTGTGTCGCTATAAACCACACCTGCGAATTGTGGTTTTCAAAATCTTTTTCAGGCACATATATCGCACCAAAAGGAACTCGGTTTTCTGCTAACAACATTGGAACAACCTCCCTTATTTACTAACTATTATTATAATGTTTGTTTTTTCTTTTGTAAACCATATTTTAACTTGAAAAATATAACTCTTTGTGTTAAAGTGGACTTGTTACAAATTATCCGAAAGGATTGATATTATGAATTTTGAAAACCAACTTAAAAAGCTTATTGAACAGATAAATAATTTTAAGGCAACCGAAGACAACACCATGCCTCAAAATGTATTTTATCTTGGTAAAAATCAAATCTTATGCCGTGAGCGTGATTACGGTGTATCACGTTTTGCGTATGACGCTAACGGACTTGTAGTATGGGCTCGCAGTAGTGGTCATATTGACGCTTACGATTCAACCTTTACCATCTTTCGTGAGCTTAACAACTTTGAGGATGCATCTATTGCCTTTATGGGCGGTATAAAACAAGATGACGGAAACTATTTCCCAATATCACTTTTTGAATGCCACCGTCAGCTTTTTGAAAATATTGATATCAAGCGTTACGTGGTTTATTCCTTCCGTTATGCCTATTACATAGCCGACACACCCGACGTTACCTTTGCGGTACGTGTTCACGCCAGTATGGACAAGCACATCCACTTTGCGTTTGCCGCTATAAACAAGAGCGAAAAGGCGCAAAACATTTATATGATGTCTTGTATGGATGCGTGGCTGTTTTATCGCAACAACGGCGGTATTTACGACATAATGAACCGCTTTGCAAAGCGTTACGATAACGGCAACTATTTGCTTCGTTCTTACGGCGACAGTATGACTGTATCACGTGCGGCATTTGGCACTGCACCCTCAGCCGAATACCTTACTGCACAAAAATCGGCAGTTTTGGGTCCCGTTGGTCGCCTTATGACCAACGCCGCCAGCCTTAAAAGCGGTGTGTTTGCCAACAGTTCAGATGCGGCAAACTCGGTTGATGTTCCTGTTTGTGCCGATAGTGCTCACTACGTATTAGGTGCGGGTGAAATCGTTCGCCGTGAATATGAGCTTCAGTATTTCCACAGCAAAGAAGAAGCCGAGGCGGTTATCGAGCATATGCCCGATATAGAAAAAATAGATACTGTTCTTGCCGCTGACGAAGAGCTTTCGCTTTCTAAGTTTGCGACAATGCAGACCGATTTTAAAGATTACAACGGCGGCTTTAACGCCAGCGTACTTAACAAATTTGTGCGCAACATTCAAAAACAGATTTCTTTCTGTGCACTTGGTAAAAACTATTTTGGACCTATGATGGGTATGCGTGACGTTATGCAACAGCTTGAGTCCTCACTCATATGGCAACCAAAAGAAAGTCGTGCTCAGTTCTTAAATGCACTAAACCACATTCTTGAAGATGGTAGACCGCCCCGTCAGTTCTCTAACCAAGAAAGCGAAGATTATATGCCAATGTTTGACCTTCGCAAGTTTATTGACCAGGGCGTTTGGATTATTACCACACTTCACACCTATCTTGCTTATACAAACGATTGGGCTATTTTAGATGAAAAATGCGGTTATTACATTGCCGCTGATGACAACAGCCGTATAGTTGCAAAAAGCAAGGTTGTTGATACTGCACTTGACCATATTATAAAGATTATGGATTTTCTTTGCAGTAATATTGACGAGGAAACCGGTTGCTTGCATTCACTCTACGGTGACTGGAACGATGCGCTTGACGGTCTTGGCAAAACAGCTGACAAATCACGTGAATACGGCACCGGTTGCAGTGTAATGTGCTCACTTCAGCTTTATCAAAACTGTGCCGAAATTTGTGATATCTTGACCCACGTAGGCGGTCACGACGATAAAATCGCAAAATACCAAGCCGCAGCCAATACGCTTAAATGCGGTCTTACAAAATATGCTATTGACACAAACGATCAGGGTCTTCGCCGTATAATGCACGGCTGGGGCGATAACCGTTCTTACAAAATCGGTTCCTGGTCTGACCCCGACGGTCTTGCTCGTTACAGTTCTACCGCTAACTCGTTCTGGGCAATTTCTGGTATGGTTAAAAACGACCCAACAACCAAAGATGTGGTAATGAGTGCATTCCGTGGTCTTGATTCAAAATACGGTATTATGACCTTTGACAAGGCATTTCCGCTTGATATGCACAAATACGTTGGCCGTATTGCAAACATTTCTGCCGGCACCTATGAAAATGCAGGCACATACGTTCACGCTACAATGTTTGCTGTATCAGCACTTTTCTTAATGGGTGAATCGCAAGAGGCGTGGCGTCAGTTTGATTTAGGCACGGTTCTTTCTCACAAAGACTGCTCTAAATCTCCATTTGCAATGCCTAACTCATACTTTAGAAATGAAGCACTTTGCATAGACGGTCAGTCTTTTGCCGATTGGTACACCGGTAGCGGTACTGTATTTATTAAAAACCTTGTTAAATTTGGCTTTGGCGTATGTCCCACACTTGACGGTCTTGTTATTCAGACGGCAAAATATATGCCTACAAGTGATGCTTCTATCAACGTTGTTGTTAAGGGTCACCCTGTGACAGTTAAATATCTTAACAAAAATAACGGTAGCCGTAAATTTACCGTAAACGGCAAAGAAATGTCGGGCGAATTTGACAGTATGATGAACATACCAAAACTATTTATACCTACCGCAGATATTTGCGATAATATGGTTATAGAGGTTATTGACTAATAATTTCTTGACAAAAACACATAAAAGTGATATACTCACGATATACTTTTAAAAAGCCTTGATGAAGAAAAGTAACGGTATAAACGGTGCTTAGTGAGTGGCAGATAGTGTAAATGCCGCCATACGCATACCGTGAAGAACACTTCGGAGCTGCAAACCCAAAAGTTAACACTTAGTAGGGGCGCCGTGGGCGGCACGTTAAAGCCGATAACAGTTTTAGCTGTGAGTGACTGCATTTTGCAGTAATACGGGTGGCACCGCGAGTAGTAATTAATGCGCTATTCGTCCCTGATTTTTCAGAGGATGAATAGCGCTTATTTTATTTTGCATAATTTACTTATGGAGTGATATATTATGAAACACATCGACATTATTGACATTATGAAGGGCGACTACATTGGTAAGTCTGTTACCGTTTGCGGTTGGGTGCGTACCTCTCGTGATTCTAAAAATATGGCATTTTTAGAGCTTAACGACGGTACAACACTTAAACACTTGCAAATAGTAATTGACAAAGCGGTTATGACCGACATTGCCGAATTTATGAAGCTTGGCACCTCGCTTAAGGTAGAGGGTACCGTTGTAAAATCGGTAGTAGCCGAGGATTCGGTTGAAATCAATGCAGAAAATATTACGGTGCTTGGCATCTGCCCACCCGAATATCCGCTTCAGAAAAAGCGTCACACACTGGAGTACTTACGTACAATTCCTGCACTTCGTGTTCGTACCAACACATTTAACGCTGTGCTTCGTGTGCGCTCGGTAATTTCGGCCTGCATTCACGAATTTTTCCAGGACCGTCATTACACATATATTCACACTCCGCTTATTACAGGCAGTGACTGCGAGGGCGCAGGCGAAATGTTTAAGGTAACCACCCTTCCCTTTGACCACGGCTTTAAAACCGAGGACGAGGCCGATGCCGCCGACTTTTTCGGCCGTCGTGCCGCTTTGTCGGTTTCGGGTCAGTTAGAGGGCGAGGTTGCCGCTATGGCTCTTGGTAAAATTTATACCTTTGGTCCTTCCTTCCGTGCGGAAAAGAGCAACACCCCACGTCACGTTGCAGAATTCTGGCACGTAGAACCCGAGGTTGCTTTTGCAGAATTGCCCGATATAATCGAGATTGCCGAGGACCTTATCAAGCACATTATAAACACCGTGCTTGAAAAGTGCCCCGAAGAGCTCAAGTTCTTTAACGCACATTTTGAAAAAGGTCTTATCGAAAAGCTCCAAAACGTTGTAGCAAATGATTTTGCAGTTATGACCTATACCGAAGCAATCGAGGCGTTAAAAGCAAGCGGTCAACAGTTCCAGTACCCTGTAGAATGGGGTTGTGACCTTATGACCGAGCACGAGCGTTATATCGCCGAAGAAATTTGCAAACGTCCTGTATTCCTTACCAATTATCCAAAAGAAATCAAGTCTTTCTATATGAAACAAAATGCCGACGGTAAAACCGTTGCCGCAACCGATTTGCTTGTTCCAACAGTTGGTGAAATTATTGGTTGCAGTGAGCGTGAGGCTGACCTTGATAAGCTGCTTGAGGCTATGAATGTTCGTGGTATGAATATTGACGATTATACCGACTATATCTCGCTTCGTAAATTTGGTTCTGTTCCACACAGCGGTTTTGGATTGGGACTTGAAAGAATTATTATGTACGTTACAGGTGTGCAAAACATTCGTGACGTAATACTCTATCCACGTACCGTTGGTACCATATCTTAATTGGATGTGATTTTATGTATAAATCAAAACTTAACGTACTCGAAACACAGGGCATTATTCGTTCTCTTCGCCACAAGTTTGAAGAGCATCTTTGTGATGCGCTAAACCTTCGTCGTGTGTCGGCTCCGCTTTTTGTAAAGCGTGGCAGTGGTCTTAACGACGATTTAAGCGGTGTTGAACGCCCTGTTTCATTTGACATTTTACAGTCGGGCGAGGTTGTAGAGGTTGTTCACTCACTCGCTAAGTGGAAACGTATGGCTCTTGGCAAATACGGATTTGACACACATACCGGACTTTATACCGATATGAACGCTATACGTCGTGATGAAGTTTGTGACAACATTCACTCGCTTTACGTTGACCAATGGGACTGGGAAAAGGTTATACTCGACTCTGACCGCACGGTAGAATTTTTACAAGATACCGTAAGACGAATTTATGCGGCAATACTGCTTACTGCCGACTTTGTTGAGCGCCGACACCCTGAGCTTGATAATTATCTGCCACGAGAAATCAAGTTTATAACAACACAGGAACTGCTTGACAAATACCCTACCCTTTCATCAAAAGAGCGTGAAAATGCCATTGCAAAGGAATACGGCGCAGTGTTTTTAATGCAGATTGGCGGCCGCCTTTCTAATGGCGAAAAGCACGACGGCAGAGCCCCCGACTATGACGACTGGTCACTTAACGGTGATTTGCTTGTTTACAACCGAGTACTCGATAGCGCACTTGAGCTTTCAAGTATGGGTATTCGTGTTGATAAAGAAACACTTCTTAGTCAGCTTACCGCCGAAAACAAGCTTGACCGACTAAAGCTACCCTTCCACAAAGCACTCATTAATGACGAGTTACCGCTTACCATAGGTGGCGGTATTGGTCAATCACGACTTTGTATGCAAATACTGCAAAAAGCACATATTGGCGAGGTTCACGCTTCCGTTTGGCCCGAAAGTGAAAATAAAAAATGCAAAGAGCTTGGCATTGAGCTTTTATAATGCACAATTCACAATGCATAATGCACAATTAATAAAAACCAAAGACACTGCTTTGTTTTAAGCAGTGTCTTTAATTTATACAGTAGGAAACGACCTGTGTGTCATTCCGATAAGTTTACTGTTTTCTGGATAATCCTAAAATATAATCAGCAGAAACATTATAGAATTTACATAATTCTATAATATGATTTATTTTAAATTCACGTCTCCCTGTTTCATACAAACTATATTGTTGTTTTGTTATTTTTAAGTATTCCGCTACAGTTTCTTGTCTCAAATCGTTATCTTCTCGTAATTCTTTTAATATTTCATTATATTTTTTCATTTTTTTCTTCCTTTTTCATCTATTAAGTTAATTATATCAAAACATTTAAATAAATGTTTGACAGTCATTCAAATGAATGATATAATATTTTAAAATGACTATAGGAAGTGTAATTATGAAACAAATTGAAACCAAAAAACTTGATATGTTACATAATTTAATATTAGAATTACGTTGTGTTTCATATCTACAAAACATCATACAATATGAAAACTACTCTTTAGTTGACGGCAGCAACGAAATTTGGGAAGAATCAAAAAATTATTTGATTGACAGAGAAACCGAAATAGTTGAAAAATTAAAAACTTTAACACAATCAAAAGACTTTTCTTTCACATTAAAATAAACCATATTTTTAATCGTAAAAACTTTATTATATAACAATTGTGCATTGTGAATTATGAATTGTGCATTAATATGTCTTTTACCTTTTGCTCTGCAAAGGCTGTAAGAGACTTAAAATCCATAGCATCTATATAATATTTTTCCATTTTGTCGTGAATTTGCTTGGCTTTGTTTAGTGTATCTATTGCACCAAACAACAACTCACGTGCTGTGCGACGGTTAAAGGTGAGCCTTGTTCGCACACTGCGCATCAAATTAACGTTGGTAAAACGGCGTGCATGTATACGGCGATGTTTTTCGCTAAAATGTATATATTCATACTCTCGCACTACCGCCAGCGACAGTTCGGGTATAAGAATATGGTCGACCAATTTTGAGGGTAAAAACGGATTTTTAACCGTGATAATTTCATATCCGTGCAATAGTGCCGCCTGCCTTACTGCGTTCATAATTTCATTTGCGGCGGCACCGTATTTGTCCTCTATAACGATTATGTTTTTATAAAAATCTTCTACCGTGCCCTTAAAGGCTATAACACCCTTTGGTGTTACACCGCCAATAAATCTTATCCACTCTTTTGATATGGCATTTTTGTTTTTTGTAATAAGTCGTTTTGCAATATTTGCGCCAAAATCTCGGGCTTTTTTTAAATCTGTAAACTGCTGTGACAGTTTAAAGTTATCGTAAATCAGCTCCCCTGCCGCCGATATATAGGCAGCAGCCGTTTTATGCAGTTTTTTATTTCTGTTTGTTACGTCTATAATCTGCTCTGCTTTTTGGCGCAGTATATCACCATTCCAAAACTGCCCTAAATTTATAATCTCTTCACAAACACCGGGAAATTTTGGCTCTACCACGTGGGGCGACGTGCCGTCAAGCAGTATTATTTTTTTGTCCTTTATTATTACCCCGTCAAGACTGTCGGGGTCGGACGAGCAAGGGCATAATTCTACGGTGTATCCTGCATCTACCGCCTTTACTGCAACATATTTCATAAATGATGATTTGCCGGTCCCCGGTCCACCCTTTATTATGTATGCACGCCAACCGTCAGAAAAATTATAATTATCGGTAAAATGTGACACAAAGCCCTCTGATGAGTTAGATGCTAAAAAATATTTTAAAATCTTGTTTTCCATACCAAAAACCACCCTGTTAAACCAAAAAATTTTCTTTTACATACTATTCTTTTGTTAAAGGTTTTGACACAAGATAAAATTTATGCTAAAATATCCTTTGCGAGTTGGTTATGCGGTTGCGCATACACAGTATGTGAGGAAAGTCCGAGCCCCACAGGGCAGAATAACAGCTAACGGCTGCCGAGGGTGACCTTAGGGAAAGTGCAACAGAGATATACCGCCGCTTTATGCGGTAAGGGTGGAAAGGCGAGGTAAGAGCTCACCTACCATGTGGAGACACAATGGTACTGTAAACCCTATTTGGAGCAACGCTGACTGTGGCGATACATTGGCCCGATGTACCACGAAAAGCGGCTTGAGCGCACAGGCGACTGTGTGTCGAGATAGATGACCGCACACGACAGAACTCGGCTTATAGACCAAGTCGCACTAAAAAAGACTGCCTATGCAGTCTTTTTTATTCTTTTGCCTTATAGCCGTCCCAATCCTTATCTACAATCTTACGATTTTCTTGTTTTGGTAATCCCTGGGCAATTTTTGGAAAATCGTTATCGCTGTCAGCGGTCGGCTGAATTTCATAGGTGCCGTATTTGTTTATAAGCTCATACACCGTTTCGGGTTGGCTTACTACGTTGTTGACAGGAATCTGTGTCGGTACGTTTTGTTGATTTTTATCTTTCTTTTTCATATTATCACCAATAGTATTTTTTACAAAAAATTCACCACTATTCCCTTTGACATATATAAATATATGTGCTATACTATAGAGTACGAAAATGTCCCTTGGAGGAATTAAAATGTTAGACATTAAATTTATTTGTGAAAATCCCAAACTTGTTAAAGAAAACATAAAACGCAAGTTTAAGGATAATAAATTACCCCTTGTTGACGAGGCTATTACCCTTTACAACGAGAAAAAGGATGTAAACCAACGTGCAAATGAGCTTCGTGCAAACCGCAACAAGATAAGCAAACAAATAGGTATGCTTATGGCACAGGGCAAGCGTGACGAAGCAGAAGAAACCAAAAAGCTTGTTACCCAGCAAGCCGAAGAGCTTAAAGCCTTGGAAGAAAAAGAGGCTGAGCTCGAAGTAGCTGTTCGTGAAATTGTTATGAAAATACCTAACATAGTAGACAGTAGCGTACCTGTAGGTCGTGACGACAGCGAAAACGTTGAAGTAACACAGTATGGTGAAAAGACTCAGGTAGATTTTGAAATCCCCTATCACACCGATATTATGGCGCTCTTTAACGGTATTGATAAAGAAGCCGCAGGCAGAGTTGCAGGCGAAGGCTTTTATTACCTTATGGGCGATATTGCCCGTCTTCACTCAGCGGTTACTGCTTATGCACGTGACTTTATGATTGATAAAGGCTTTACCTATTGCATTCCACCGTTTATGATTCGCAGCCACGTTGTATCGGGCGTAATGAGCTTTGAAGAAATGGACGCTATGATGTACAAAATTGAGGGCGAAGACCTTTATCTTATAGGTACGTCAGAGCACTCTATGATTGGTAAATTTATTGACACCATTACCCCAGAAGAAAAGCTTCCCCTTACACTTACAAGCTATTCACCCTGTTTCCGTAAAGAAAAGGGTGCCCACGGTATAGAAGAGCGTGGTATTTACCGTATACATCAGTTTGAAAAGCAGGAAATGATAGTTGTATGTAAACCCGAGGAGAGCATGGAATGGTTCAACAAAATGTGGAGCTATTCGGTAGAGCTTTTCAGAAGTATGGATATCCCCGTTCGCACGCTTGAATGCTGTACAGGCGACCTTGCCGACTTAAAGGTTAAGTCTTACGACGTTGAGGCTTGGAGTCCAAAACAGCAAAAGTATTTTGAGGTTTGTTCTTGTTCCAACCTTGGCGATGCTCAGGCACGTCGACTTGGTATCCGTGTTAAAGGCGAAGACGGCAAAAAGTATCTTGCGCACACGCTCAACAACACAGTTGTTGCTCCCCCACGTATGCTTATTGCATTCCTTGAAAACAATCTTACATTTGACGGTGAATACTACACCATTAAAATTCCCGAAGCACTCAGACCTTATATGGGTGGAAAAACAGAAATTAAGGCTATTAATAAATACAACGGTTAATTGCGAGGTTAATTATGGCTAAAAAGAAAAAAATAATAATTCCCATAGTAATTTCTATCATTGCCGCTATTTTAGTAGTAGCGTTGCTTATCGGTTTTCTTTTTTGGTTGATTAGAGGCAAGGGCGGTTATGACGAATACAAAAATGTTTCATCTACTGTTTCTACAGTTTTACCGGCTAACCCAATCAATTTTAAGGCAGCTCAAGCCGACAATAAAGACGTTTGCGGTTGGATTCAGGTTCCCGGCATAGACGTTATCGACTACCCCATTATGCAAAGTGATGCCGAAACCGATGATAACTTTTATCTTGATCACGACTCAAACGGCAACTATAGAGATTACGGTTCAATCTATATTCAAAAGCTTAACCACAACGATTTTAGTGACCCGAACACGTTAATTTACGGTCACGATATGCTAAACGGCTCTATGTTTGGTGAGCTTAGAAAATTCCGTGACAAAGAATTTTTTGACAGTCACCGTGAAATTTACATTTACACACCGGGACATATTCTAAAATATGAAATCGTATCTGCCTTTGTTTACGATAACAGGCATATTATGAATTCATTTAATTTTTCCGATCCGGACGAACGTCAGGAATTCTTTGACACCTGCGTTAATCCAACCTCTTTTACCAAAAACGTTATTGAAGGTGCAGAGCTTAAGAGCGATGATAAAATAATTACTCTTAGCACCTGTACCGGCGACCCATCACAACGTTATCTTGTGGTAGGCAGATTGGTAAGCGACACTAAAACAGCAGAATAAAACAAAGGCGTTGATGAAATTTCATCAACGCTTTTTATTATTTTATATCCTTTATATCATATGGTGTTGTCTGATATACAAAATAGTTAAGCCAGTTGCTGTAAAGCAAATTAGCGTGTGAACGCCAGGTAACAAGCGGTGCGTTTTCGGGGTTGTCATCGGGGAAGTAATTTTCAGGTATCTTTATGGGAAGTCCTGCGGCAACGTCACGCAGATATTCATTTTTAAGGGTATCTGCATCGTATTCGCTATGACCTGTTATAAATATCTGTTTACCACCCTCGGTTGCGGCGGCATAAATACCACAACGCTCACTTGAAGCCAAAATTTTAATTTCGGGCACAGCGGCAACATCCTCGGTCTTTATGGTAGTATGGCGTGATTGTGGCACCATAAATACATCATCAAACCCACGGAAAAGTATAGACTTTTTGTAATCGGTTTTATGCGGGAATATACCAAAAAGTTTTTCCTTTAGTGGATATTTGTTTACTCCGTAGTGATAATAAAGCGCCGCCTGTGCGCCCCAGCATATATGAAACGTGCTGTGAACGTGTGTTTTGGTCCACTCCATTATCTCACAAAGCTCATCCCAGTATTCAACCTCTTCAAAAGGCATTTGTTCTACAGGCGCACCTGTAATAATCATACCGTCAAAGGTTTTGTCCTTTACGTCGTCAAAGGTTTTATAAAAGGTAAAAAGATGCTCTGCCGATGTGTTTTTTGAAACGTGACTTTTAGTGTGAATAAATTCAAAATCTACCTGAAGCGGTGAGTTGCCGAGCAGGCGTGACAGTTGTGTCTCGGTCTCAATCTTTTTAGGCATAAGATTGAGCAGTAATATTTTAAGCGGACGTATATCCTGTGTAATGGCACGGGTTTCGGTCATTACAAAAATATTTTCGTCATTTAAAATCTTTACCGCAGGTAAATCGTTTGGTATTTTAATAGGCATAATTTATATTCCTTTTTAATTAAATGTTATCAAGCGCCTGTTTTATATCGGCAATAAGGTCGTCGGCGCTTTCGATTCCACAAGAAAAACGAACAAGGTCGGCCGAGATTCCTGCCGCTTCAAGCTCTTGGTCGTTCATCTGACGGTGTGTTGCGCTTGCAGGATGCAAACAACAGCTACGTGCATCGGCAACGTGGGTTTCAATAGCGGCAAGACGCAAATTTTTCATAAAGCTTTCGGCAGCTTTTCTGCCACCCTTTACACCAAAGCTTACTACACCGCATCCACCGTTTGGCATATATTTTTGGGCAAGTTCGTAATATTTGTCACCTTCAAGGTTGGGGTATGTTACCCAAGCAATACGGTCATCGTTTTTAAGGAATTTTGCTACTGCAAGACCGTTTTCGCAGTGCTTTTTCATACGAAGGTGCAAACTCTCAAGTCCTAAATTTAAAAGAAATGCATTTTGCGGTGACTGAATTGAACCAAAGTCACGCATAAGCTGTGCTGTTGCTTTAGTAATAAAAGCGCCCTCAAGGCCAAAACGCTCGGTATAGGTTACACCGTGATAACTGTCGTCCGGTGTGCAAAGACCTGGGAATTTATCGGGATACTTTGTCCAGTCAAATTTACCGCTGTCTACAATGCAACCGCCAACGCCTGCGCCGTGACCGTCCATATACTTGGTAGTAGAATGGGTAACGATATCTGCGCCCCACTCAAATGGGCGACAATTTACAGGGGTAGCAAAGGTGTTATCTATAATAAGCGGAACACCGTGTGCGTGAGCAGCATTTGCAAAACGCTCAATATCAAGCACGGTAAGTGCAGGGTTAGCGATGGTTTCACCAAAAACTGCCTTTGTATTAGGACGGAAGGCCGCTTCAAGCTCTTCATCAGAACAATCGGGGTTTACAAAAGTAAAATCAATGCCCATACGCTTCATTGTAACGGCAAAAAGGTTGTAGGTGCCGCCATAAATGGTAGAGCTTGATACAACGTGGTCACCGCAAGATGCAATGTTAAAAACTGAATAGAACGATGCCGCCTGACCGCTGGACGTAAGCATAGCGGCGGTGCCACCCTCCATCTCACAGATTTTTGCGGCTACGCTATCGTTTGTAGGGTTTTGAAGACGGGTGTAAAAATAGCCCGACGCCTCAAGGTCAAACAACTTACCCATATCCTCACTTGTAGCATATTTAAAGGTTGTGCTTTGTACAATCGGTATCTGACGGGGTTCGCCGTTGCCGGGAGTGTAACCGCTCTGAACACATTTTGTTTCTATATTATAATTACTCATTTTTTATTCCTCCTATTATATTTTATTATCCAAGTATAGCCTTTAATTCTTCTGTCTTGTCGGTCTTTTCCCAGGTGAAGTCTTGGTCCTCACGACCTAAGTGACCGTAGTTTGACGTCTTTCGGTAAATAGGTCTGCGCAAATCAAGCTTGTCAATAATTGCGGCAGGACGAAGGTCAAATACCTTTTGGACAGCATCGGCAATAACAACGTCGTCGTATTTGCCTGTACCAAAGGTGTCAACCATAATTGATACCGGTTTTGCTACACCGATAGCATATGCCAGTTGAACTTCACATTTGTTTGCAATGCCTGCGGCAACAATGTTTTTTGCAACGTAACGTGCGGCATAAGCGGCGCTACGGTCAACCTTTGTGGGATCTTTACCCGAGAATGCGCCACCGCCATGACGTGCGGCACCGCCGTATGTATCAACAATAATCTTACGGCCTGTAAGACCTGTATCACCCTGTGGTCCACCAATAACAAAGCGGCCTGTGGGGTTAATAAAGATTTTGGTATCCTTGTCCATAAGAGCGGCAGGGATTATAGGTTTGATAATCTTTTCTAAAACGTCGTGACGTAAAGTTTCCAAATCTATATCTGCGCTATGCTGTGTTGATACAACCACTGCGTCAACACGTTTTGGTGTTCCATCCTCGTTATACTCTATAGTAACCTGAGTTTTACCGTCGGGACGAAGATATGCAAGCTCGCCCGATTTGCGAACGCAGGTAAGCTTGTATGACATCTTGTGCGCCAAAGAAATTGCAAGTGGCATAAGCTCGGGTGTTTCATCACAAGCATAGCCAAACATCATACCCTGGTCACCGGCACCGTGCTGATTATATTTATCATCTTCGCCGTCTTTAAGTTCGAGCGAATTGTCAACGCCCATTGCAATATCGGGCGACTGCTTATCAAGGTTTACTACAACCTTACAGGTTTTACCGTCAAAGCAGGCATCTTCCTTACTATTGTAACCAATATCGCACAAAACCTCTCTTACTATCGCTTCAATGTCAACGTTAGCGTTGGTGGTAATTTCGCCCATTACGTTTACGATATCGGTTGTGCAAAAGGTTTCGCAAGCTACACGAGAATTTTTGTCCTCAGTAAGCATTGCATCAAGTATTGCATCAGATATTTGGTCACAAACTTTATCGGGATGACCTTCGTTTACCGATTCGGAAGTAAACAACTTCTTATACATATTCATTCCTCCAAAAATTAAAGCCGCTTACCAAAAGATAAACGGCTTTTAAAACAATCTTATCTTTCGGATAATCCGCAGGATTTGGCACCTTGAAAAAAACAGGTTGCCGGACTTCACAGGGCCTGTACCCTCCGTCACTCTTGATAAGGATTATATATTTACTTTTCGTGTAGTATTTTACTACTGCTTATCTTATTTGTCAACAGTTTTTTTAGGTTTAAGTATTGGGGACAGTTTTTTATAAATCACAAAACAAATCGCCGCATCTATAAGACCTTTAGCAAGGTTAAACGGCAAATTAAATATAATAAGCGCTTCAAACAAATTATCTACCGATGGTAAAAGTGCTTGATACATTGACAGTATTGCCTGCATTGGATTTGGCGTATCTATAACTCCAACTGCTGCAAAAGCAGGATAAACTATAAAATAATTTGTTGCCACACTTATAACCGCCATTGTTAAAGCACCGACAATTGTTCCTATCAAGGCACTCTTGCGGTTTTTGTTAATCTTATATACATAACCGCTTATACACACAAAAATTGCACCCAAAATAAAATTTGACACTTCGCCTATATATGCGGTACCAGTTGCAGGTAAGTGAAGTATGTTTTTTATCAAGCAGACAGCCACGCCCCACCAAGGGCCTAAAGCAAAGGCTGTGATAAGTGCAGGAAGTTCAGAAAAATCAAATTTTATGAACGGCGGCATTAAAAAAGTAATAGGAAATTCAAGCATCATAAGTATAAAGCCGACTGCGCCCATTATTGCAGTGACAGCAATTTTTCTAATGTTTTGTTTTTTCATAAAGATCACCTCAAAAAACAAGCCCCCACAAAAAATGTGGGGGCGTAAAAATACATTGTATAATTTTTCTTCTACCATCCGGACTGTACCGTCGGCTCTGGAATTGCACCAGATCAACCTATAAAGGCTCGCAGGCTTTACTGCCGGTGGGGAATTGCGCCCCGCCCCGAAGAATATTTAATTTATCTATATTTTATATCACATTATATGGTTTGTCAAGCAACAAGGTACAAAAAAATCATTAAAAGAACATACTGCACGGCTATGATTAAAGGTAGGCCTATCATAAAGCGCTTATGCCTTGTTTTGTGCCTTATACTCAACATAGTGCCATACATAGCAGTTGCGCCGCCTAATAAGCTAATTGCAAATAATATTTTTTCAGGCACACGAAAACCGCCTGTTTTAGCCTTTACTTTATCTGCTATACACACTATAGCGGCAACTGTATTTATAAGAATAAAATATATTGCCAATATTTTCATTATTTTTCACCAAAGAACTTGTGATAATAGTAAACAGGTAGTGCGCTCCAACCGTGACAAAGGCTACCGGCATTGCCAAAGTCGGCATCACCCTTTATAGTCTCCCAAAAGCTTGTTGCACCGCAATCTAACATATAGCCGTATAGCTTGCGAATTTCTTGCAAAATAAATTCTTTATCGTCAGGATTAGCCGCAAGCAGAGCATCATACTTATAAACCAACATTGAAAGTGAAGTTTCAATAAGATTTTTATCCGTCTTTATTGCTTTTACGGTTCGTTCGTCACCAAGACCGATAAGTAGCGCAAACGAATTACCAAGCTGTGATTTTAAACTACGGTTGTCGGTGCGAAGCACAAAGTTACCGTCACTTTCATCAAAAAACTCTTTTACTATTGCCGCTTTTATTTTTTCAAAATCGCAGTCAAACTCTACACCTGCCATATCGCACAATTCTTTAAACATATTTCCCGAATAAACAAATGCACAGTTAATAAGCAAATGATAATACGGCACGTACTTATATTTTAACTGAGTGGGAATTGCATCGGCACTGCCTTCGGTCCACTCATAAAAGTTCCAGTAAGGCGCTTCAAGAGATTTTATAAGACCGTTTGGCTCTACCCTATCTTTAAAGTTTTGCATTATCTTCAGCATTGTGGGCATTGTGCTGTCAAGAATAGATTTATCGCCTGTGTGTTTTACGTACTCATAAACCTCTACCGGATACATAACCGAGAAAAACGGAATTGCAGGGGTATCTTTTGATGGATAGGTAAGTTCAAGCATACCGTCATCACGGGTGCCCAAGGCTATAAGCTCAAGATTTGCACGCTGAAATTCGGTCTCATCAAAAGCATAATAGCCGCAAAGCATCTGATTACGGGAGTCAAGCACGTAAAGAGCCTGTTCACGCCAGGGCGTGTCTTCATAATGCATATTCATACAAAGACGAAGCGTACGAATACAGGTGTCGTATATTCTTTGGTCAAGCTCATTTTCAAACTTTAAGACTGTTTCGGTAAGCGGATAGATGTAAGGCATTATACCAATTGAAACAATCTCGGCGCCATCGGGTAAAAAGGCCTGCAGATATCTGCCCGAAAGTCGTGTAAAATACTGTTTGAACTCATATGTGCCTTCACACAGTTCAAAATCAAGTGAAAAGTCTCTGCCACCTACAAGATATCTTACCTCGCCGTCAACAATATGCTGACCGTATGCAATTTTTGCTACACACGGGGCAGTTGCTTTAAATTTTACGCACAAATATCCTGCAGTTTCACGACCAATGTCATAAAGGTTTTTTTCTTTTTCAATAAGCTTTCCCTCTGCAAAAGGCAGTTCTATAGTCTTCTTTACCGGACGAGGCTTAATATTATAGCTTTTTTGCACCTCTACACAGGGTATATCACAAACATAATCCCCCACACGCATATGAGTGCCATAGCCAATTTGTCCTGTTATTTTTCGGGTTGTGTGTTGGATATAACGGTTATCATAGCCACCAAGTGTGCCTTTGTGACTATAGGTTATATTACCTTCTTCACCATCAAGCGAATAAATAACACCTGCGCCATCGGCGATATGTATATGCGAATTAAGTCCCTCATAACGCACGGTAAGGGTCAAAACGTTTTCTCCGTGAGCACAAAACTCGGTTATATCTATTTCATCACAATATTTATGCTGTGGGTATCCCGCAAACTGACCGAATGATGCCAATTTACCGTTTACATATAAAACATAGTCTATTTCAGCGCAAACGCTAAAAACAGTTTTTTTACCGCTAAATTGGAATTTTTCTTCAAAAACGGCATACTCATTATCCAGTGGATTATCGTTTATCCATATCCATTTTGCATTTTTTTCAAACATTTTTATTCCTCCTACTGACCGAAATAATTTTCGGTTGTTAGCGTTTGAATATGTCGAGCGTCATTAACGATTTCAAAGCGTGGCGAAGTAAGGTCACCCTCTTGACCAACCAAATCAACAACAGTTATTGCAGTAAATTTAGGATTGATTGCTCTGCAAACGAAACTAAACGGAATATTAAACAGATGCGACAAAATCACGCTTGACGTACCACCGTGACTTACAATCATTATGGTCTCTTTATTCTCTTTTACAATACGATAGTAATTGCCTTCGCGCACAACACCAAACGTTTCGAGAAACTCGTCAAAATCTTTAGCTAATTTATTATAACTGTCAACAACTTGATGCCCTTTATAATCGACATCATTTTTCCAGTCAAGGTTCATAATATCTTTGCCGTCTTTTACCCATTCGTCGACCAAAGTCCACGGATGAACGAAGTCATCGGTATCAGGTCTGCCCCAACGAATTTCTCGCAAAAAATCGAACTGTGTAACTTCAAGATTGTGTCGCACCGCTATATGTTCGGCGGTCTGCACAGCACGACCGCAAGAGGATGAGAAAATTTTATCTATCTTTTCGTCCTTAAGTCGTTCCGCCGCTGCTTCTGCTTGGGGGTGACCAAGTTCAGTAAGACAGTCATCTTTATAATTTGGATGTCCGTGACGGACAAATATAATTTTCATAATATCACCAATAAACTATTTTTCTTGAGTACAAAGATTTATAAGGTCATTAACGTCGGCTGTGGCCAAGCACTCTACCGTATCTGAAGCGCCGTAGTAAATCTTAACTTCACCGTTATCTTCAAGTATCATTCCGCCGGGGAAAATAACATTTTGGCGCAGACCCTCGTCTACCTCATAGTTGGTTTCGGGGGCGATAAGCGGCAACTTGCTCATACCAATTACCTTTGAAGGATCTTCAAGGTCCAAGAGCATTATGCCAGCACAGTAGCGTTTTTTCCAGGTTTCTTCCCACCCGTTTTTGCCACGGGTATGGTCAATGTCTACCGTATGGAAGGTGGTAAGCCAACCCTTTTCTGTCTTTACAGGTGGAGCCGCAGGGCCGATTTTGTCGTTAGCGTACGGCACGTGCTCTACACCCATAACCAGTCGGTTGTTACCCCAGAATTTAAGGTCGGGTGACTGTGCAAACCAAATATCGAAACGGTCTACACCACCACGTGAATAAACGGGAAACGGTCGCTCAAGTCGGGTGTAAAGTCCATTTATTTTTTCGGGGAAAAGCACCATATTGCGATTATCAGGCGCAGATATGCTCATAATCTCCAATCGCTCAAGGTCGTGTATAATACCCACACCACCGTGAACACCGTGTTTGGTATCAACCGCAAAACACATATGTAAAACCCCGTCAATTACGGTAAGTCTGGGGTCATATATACGTTCTATTTCTTCGGTTTCAATTGCCGACTGTGGTATAAAAGGCTTATCAGTAACAATCCAATTAATACCGTCATCACTTGTGGCAAGACCTAAATCTATGCGACTAAGCGGCATTGTTCCGTATCCGTGTGTGCGAACATCATTACGGAAAACCATAACGTATTTTCCGTTGTATTTGGTAATACCTGCGTTATAAATACAGGTAGCCTCATAAGGAATATCTTTCATAGATAGAATCGGATTGCCCTCATATCTTTTGATAACCGATGACGATTTAAGTTCTGGAAAAACCTTGCTCATAAAAATTCTCCTTTTGTTTTATATTTCCTTGGCAAGAACTTTATGTCGTCGCCATAGTCCTGATAAAAAGTATATAACGCCCGGTATTGCATATCCGTAGGGTGCAAGCGCATAACCTAATACAAAGCCAAAAAAGCCCCAACCAAAAACGGTGCCAAACAACCAACTAAGCCCTATGCGCAATACTACACCGTCAAGCAGTGCCAATACCATGCTAAGTTTTGAATTTCCTATACCTTGTATTAATGCACCTGTGCCTCTCATTAATGCAAGGGCAGGAAACATCCATATAATTGCCTTTATAAACGTTGGCGCCATTTGGTGCACCTCGTGGTTATCGGAAAACAGCATAAACATCTGCTTACCAAAAAATATGTAAAGCGCTATAAACACAACAGTCCATATCCCTGAAAAAATCCATGCAGTATATACCACTTTTTTTGCTCTCTCTGGTTTGTCTGCGCCTATGTTTTGACTAATCATCGGCATTGCCGCATGGTGAATACCCTGTGAAATTTTATTTATAATATCATCAATCTTGACGCCTGCGCTAAACGTGGAGGATTCTGCAAGACCAATTCCGTTTATCATAGAGTTTACAAAAAGCATAGATATATTGATACATCCCGATTGAATCGCCATAGGTGTACCTATAGAAAATATCATTTTTGCATAAGTGGGATTAATTTTAAAACTGCCCAGTTTAAAATCAAATCCAAATTCCCGCTTATGATTTATAAGATAACAGATTGAGAATACAAACGATACCGCCTGTCCGATTATGGTAGCGTATGCGGCGCCCGCTACACCCATATCTAATTCTGTAGTTATAAATACAAGGTCTAATACAATGTTTGTAACAGATGCAATAGCAATAAATATAAACGGCCTCTTAGAATCCCCCATACCTCGAAGCACCGCCGACACCATATTGTACCCCGCAGTAAAAATAAGTCCTGCCGCACAGATGGTCATATAATCTCTTGACATATCGAGCGATTCCAAGGGTATGTTCATTACGTCTAAAATATATTCACGACAAAGTAATATAACAGCCGATAAAACCGCCGCTAATATTATAATCAGGCTAAAAAGTGTGCCGATTATACTGTTCATTTCTTTGCGTTTACCGGCACCCAAAGCCTGTGCCAGAAGCACCTGACCTGCGTTAGAAAAACCTAAAGTTACCATTGTGGCAAAGTTTACAATCTGACTGCTTTGCCCTACTGCAGCTATACCCGCCGATGTAATTCCTTTATCAACAAAATGCCCTACGATTATCATATCTACCGTATTGTAAAGCACCTGCATTGCATTTGACAGCATAAACGGCAACATAAATGTAAGCATCTGCTTTGCAATTGGACCTTTTGTAAAGTCCTTTGAAATTGTCCCCTTAGACACGGTTTATTTCATCTCTTCTTCTGTTAGTTTTCTGTGAACACGGCAAGGATTACCAAATGCCATAACTCCGTCAGGAATATTTTTTGTAACAACACTGCCTGCACCTATGATTACGTTGCTACCGATACTAACGCCCGGCATAACACGAACCCCTGCGCCAATCCATACGTTATTGCCAACGGTAATGGGCTTGGCATATTCTATACCGGCATTACGCTGACTAACGCTTACGGGGTGCCCTGCAGTATAAAAGCCACAATCGGGCGCAATAAAGACGTTATCGCCAAAGTGCACCTTTGCGCCGTCAAGTATAACACAGTTGTGGTTGGCAAAAAAGTTTTCACCCACCGATATGTTATAGCCGTAATCGCACCAAAAGGGTGATAATATTGTTGTGTTTTGACCGTGTGAACCCAAAATATCGTCAAGCAAATTTGCCTTTTCTTCAAATTCTACCGGGGACAACATATTATATCTATGACATTTTTCTTTACAGGTAACTATTTCTATTCCAAGCTCTTTATCGTAATTTGGATTATAAAGCTCGCCTGCATCTCTTTTTTGCTTTTCGGTCATATTTTTCACCCCTTAAAATATACAAGTATATTTTACCACAATAAAAAAATTTTTCAACATATTATAAACAAAGAACGCCTATTTTTTAGGCGTTCTTTTAAAATTATTCAGTTCTGATTGTAATAGAGTTTATTATTGGTTGTTTAGAAGCAGGGATTGTGCCGTTGCCGTCAATCGGCTCTGCATCGGTGCAAACTCGGTCTACAATATCCATACCCTCGGTAACGTAACCAAAAACGGCATAGTCACCATCAAGATGGGGGCTATCTTTATGCACAATAAAGAATTGTGAGCTTGCGCTATCGGGATGTGACGAGCGTGCCATAGATATTGCGCCACGGGTATGCGAAAGCTTGTTGTTATGACCGTTAGAGGCAAATTCGCCAACGATTTTTTGGTCGGAGCCGCCTGTTCCGTTACCAAGCGGGTCGCCGCCCTGCATCATAAAATCTTCTATTATTCTGTGAAAGGTAAGACCGTTATAAAACTTATTGTTTGCAAGCTTTATAAAGTTTTCACAAGTAATTGGCGCAGACAGCGGGTCAAGCTTTATGGTTATTTTGCCGTAATCATTGATATCAATATCGGCATAATATGCAACCGATGTATCAAGTGTTGTGCTTTGTTGAGCACTGCTGTCGGTTGCGGATATTGTTGATGAAGTTCCATCGCCCGTTGTGGTGGTATAGGTATCTTTTGGTCCGGCGGCCCATATAAAAACTCCGGCACATATACACAAAACCAGTGCGACAACAATAACTACCACTAAATTATTTTCTTGTGCTTGTGACATATCTTTTTTTGACTTTGACATATTTCCCAATCCTTTATTTGTTCACCGTTTCATCGTTTATGGTATCAATTGCCTCTTGCATACTCATACCGCCGGCAATTGCTTCTTTTCGGGCGGCATTTACAGCCTGAATGGTTTTAACACGCTTGCCGTCAAGCTCATAACCCTTCATAGCAAGAAGGGTTAAAACCCAAGCCACCATAGGTACCAAGCAGAATAGCGCTATAACCACCCAGTTCATACCGTCTACATACGGTGTTGTTTTGGTAGGCAGTGTATGAACATTTATAAATAATAGTGCCACGCTAACTACCGTTGCCGAAAGTGATGATACAAGCTTGTCTACAAGGCTAAAGAGCGTACCCATAATACCGGGTATAAATTTACCCGAACGGTAGGTTTCGTAATCGGCACAGTCTGCAACCATAGGTATTGGCATATCAGCGGTTGAATAATAAGCACCATAACCCAACCCAAAGAATAGTATAAACAAAATTGTATAAAGATTTATTGAAATCTTTCCGTCAACTATAAATCTTAAGTTAAACGCCGGATTACCCTGTTGCCATAGGAGCAAGAGGACCAATACACCGATGTAACATACAAGCGCCACTGCAACATATGTCATAAGAGAGCGCTTTTGACCGTGTTTTTGTGAGGTGCGAACGGTAAGCAGGAAGAACGGAGCCGAGAACACATAGCCCAATATCATCATAGGTAAATAAAGTCCGTCATAGTTGCCCATCATACAACCATAAATCATACAAAGCACAGTTACATTTGTTGCAATTGCAAGTGCAAGCTTGCATCCGCCGCCTGCAACCATAAGACGCTGTAGTGGTTTGTTGGCTTTAATGATAGAAATATATTCCGAAATCTTAACCTTTTCTTGCTTGCCACCAAGACCAAAATATTTTTCATTATCCTTTTCCCATATACCGATAATTGCAAGTATGGTAAGAACAATAGACACAATAACGCCAATTGGAGTCATAATACGGAACCACGATGCATTATAGTCACCCGCAAATCCATCACCCGCAACAATTGGGCCTACAAACTGCATAACACCCATACCAACAAGTGAGCCAATGGTGTTAAAAATTGTAAACAGCGGTCTTTGTTTGGGGTCATTTGTAAGCACGGGTTGCGCCGAACGTGTAACTGAGGTTTGGAAGGTGTAGCCTAAAACCCACACGGCATAAAGCAGAATAAACACTGTATATCGCAACCACATTACTTCGCTTGGAATAAGCGGTGTGCATACGTAAAGCAATATTACCGATAAAGCCATAACAACGTTACCCAGTACCATAAACGGTCTGAATTTACCAAATTTGCCGTTGGTTTTGTCCATAAGCGCACCAATTATCGGGTCGGTAATAGCATCGAATACACGCATACCCGTAACCATAAATGCTGCAAATACCATTCCTAACCCCAACACCTTATTACCAAAGGTTGCAATATAACTTAAAATCAGCACAAAGTAAACGTTGGTAGCGCCATTATTCATAGGAAAGAGTGCCAGTTGATAAAACTTTGCACGATTCGTACCTTTATTATCATTCATTTCAAATTTACCTCACTTATACCCAGTTACCACCGTTACCACCGTTTTTCTTTAATTTGTAATTCAAATTTGGTTTGTTTACACGACATATAACGGCAGTATCTTGGCAGTCATCTGCTACTGCTTTTATTTCTGTTTCGGGCGATAGCATTACCCTGAACTTAAACACCTTTTTGCCCTTTTTCTTTGCGATTTCCTTACCATTTGCGTAAAGTGTTACCTCGTCACAGTTGGAATAAACCTTTACGTCGGTAATACTTTCTACTCGGTCGATGTATCTACTACCGCAAATATGCACAAATTTTTCATCTGACCAATATGCTTTATAAAGATAAAAACTGTCCTTTTTTATCTCACGGTCAAAGGTAACAAGACCTTTGTGATTCATACCCGGTTCGCCGCCCTGATTACGAGCATCGGCGGCAAAATCAAACATATTCCACAAATGTGTTGCCCACATAAACGGACGCTTTTCAAAAAAGCGTAACATATATTCGTGGTAAACACACTGGTATTCTTCGGTCTGGTCGCCACGATATGGGTGACTTGAATGCAGATTTGTCATTGCTTCACAGCCGTATTCCGAATATCCCAAGGCACGATTTGGATAAACAAGATGGAAAAAGTCTACCCACACGTCATTAAGCCATAAAAACGGTGTGTACCAACCGAGATATAAATTCCAGCTTACAATATCGGATATATGTGCTACACGATTAAACGGACCGCACACCGCATAACACGCAAGTGTTGTTGGACGACCGGGGTCCATTTCATGCACCAGGTCATTTAGTACGTGGTGATTATCTAACATATCCTTTTTATTTTTAGTAGAAATAGTAATTTCATTACTAAGTCCCCAAAAACAAATGGATGCGTGATTATAATTTTGAATAATAAGCTCTTTCATCTGAGAGATGGTATTATCTCGACCGGCAGGCATATGCTCCGAAATATAGGGAATTTCTGCCCATACAACAAAACCGTATTTGTCACACAAATCATAAAAATACTGGTCGTGCTGATAGTGTGCAAGACGTATTGTATTGGCGCCTATTTCACGAATCATTTCAATGTCCTGCTCGTGATGTTCGGGTAGCAGTGCATTGCCAAGACCCTTGCGGTCTTGGTGGCGGCATACACCACGAAGTGGGTAACTTTTTCCGTTTAAGAAAAAGCCCTTTTTAGGGTCAACATAATAACTTCTGATACCAAAGGCTGTGCTTACGTTGTCTACCGTCTTACCGTCTACAACAAGCTCGGCTTCACAACTGTAAAGATACGGGTCATCTATGCCTTGCCAAAGATGAATTTCATCAAGATTTATATGTGTATCAGTTCCTTCGCCCTGTGCTACCACAAAACCTAAAGCATCTTTAATTGTTATTTTTACATCACCTTTTGGGGTATTAGTCCAGGTGCGAACCCACACGTTTGCAGTCTTTCCGTCTGTTTCGGCCGACACGGCAAGTCCTTTGCCGCCAAAATAGTCCATATCAAAGTGCTGCTTATTCAAAATCACAATATTTACATCACGGTAAATGCCACCATAAAAGGTAAAGTCGGCTTTTTGGGGGTAAACCCTGTCGTTTACCGAGTTATCAACCTCTACTTTAAGGTGATTTTCTGATTTTAAATACTGGGTTATATCACATCTAAAGGTAGAATACCCACCATCGTGTGTCATAATTTCTTGGTCGTTTAAAATCACCTTTGCCGAGGCGTTAACACCTGCAAATTCTAAATACACACACTCTGATTCGCTATATTCGGGAGCAGAAAAATCCTTTTCATAAATACAGGTTCCTCGACGGTAATCGTTGCCGCCATCCTGCCCGTCTATATTATTCCAAGTGTGTGGGATATTTATCTCGGTTTTACTTTCATCGAAATAGGTAAATACCCAATTTTCATTTAACAGGTGTGTTCTTCTCATAAATGTCTTTCCTTTGTAAAACGATTTGTAGGGAAGCGCCCGGCTGGACGCTTCCCAAGTAATTTTAAATATTACGCTTTAATTTTCTTTTGTTTTTTAGCAGTCTTATACTCTTTGTATTCCTCGGTTTCACGAAGCTTTTTACTTCCTCTTATCCAAAGCACAACAAATATAACTGCCAATGCGCCAATAATGATTGTAGCAACCTTAACGGTAGTTAAAATTTGTGGTTCAATTGCCTTCACAACGGTATCTTTACCAACACCGTTCATTGCAGATGAGTTAACAAGTGCATAAAGGTTGTGATGACACGCTTCTTTCATAGCGGTAACTATAACTGCATCATCTTCGTAGTTCGGAAGCTGATTAACAATGAACGGTAGCATAGCGTCAAAGGTTGTAACGCCGCCTGCCATAATCGCATCCACACCGTTGCAGTAGTTAACAAGCACGTTATCGGTAATAGTCATACCGTTGTTGCCCCACTCGTTACGCATAATGCCTGTCATAAGATTCTTGTAGCTACCTGACCATCTTGTGCCCCAGCGTGTGTATGCGGTCATAACACCGTTAGCGCCGGATTCTTCAAGAGGTTTCTGGAATGCTTTAAGATAAATTTCACGAGCAGCCTGTTCGCCAACCCAAGCGGCTTGACCCAAGCGTTCCTGTTCACAGTCGTTAAGAGCAAAGTGCTTAATAACAACGTCTACGCCCTTTTGCTGAATAGCCTTGATTTCGGCACCGCCGATTTCACCCGCTAAGAAGCCGTCTTCTGAATAATATTCAAAGTTTCTGCCGCCATAAGGTGTACGGTGGGTGTTGCTACCCGGTCCATACAAACAAGCAACGTCAGCCGCAATACAGTTGTTGCCTATAATGTTACCAACCTCTGCCATAAGCTCAACGTTAAATGTTGCAGCCATTACGTCTTCTGATGTAAATGCGGTAGGCTCAATGTCACCAAGACCTGCGCCAAAGATAGCAGCGGTAAGACCCTGTGGTCCGTTTTCGTCACGTGAACCGGGAGCGTTAACCGACTCAGCAGGCATTCTCCAGTGGAAAGAGTCACCTATAAGAGAAACCATTTCATCAAAGGTTAATTGGTCAAGCAACTTATCCCAAGCAGGATCGTCATAATCCTTGCCTATCATATCATAAAGGGTAAGGCCGTTATCTGCGCCCAAGGTTGGCATCTCAACCTTGTCATAATTTTCGGCGTTATACTGAACATCCTGAAGCTCTTTTATCATTTGTTCGGTAAGAGCAATTTTATAAATTTCTTTAGAAGGCCAGGTTGCCTGCCAGTCAGAACGTGAAAGGTAGGTAATGGTATCGTCGTTGCCTTCGTAAAGGTTAAGGTCGGCATCTGACAACTGATTTGTAATTTCGGTGCCGTTAAGTGATTTTGAATATGTTTCTGCATCAAATGCATCCTGTGTCCACTTGTGTGCAAGTGCAGCGTTACCGTCGGCATCCATTTTGCCCTCAGTGCCGGCTACGGTGTAGCCCTTTGCCGCAAGAATATTGTTTACGGCATTGTGAGCATCGGTAGCGGCGGTAAGATAGTAGTCACCTGCATCCAAAATGTATGTTTTTGCACCATAAGCATCATAGGAAGCCAAATCACGCTTGTCTACGTAAACTGTTACAATTTCGCTGTGACCGGGTTCTATTATGCCTGTCTTTGTAAATCCACAAAGCGCAACGGACGGTTTTTCTACTTTATTTTCTTTGTCGTATTCGGTATATGGTGACTGTGAATAAATCTGAACGGTTTCTTTGCCGGCAACATCACCAATATTTGTAATGTTTACGCTTACTTCAAACTGGTCGGTTTCAGCGTTGTATTTAACACTCATATTTGAATAATCAAACTGTGTATAGCTAAGGCCAAAGCCAAACGGAAATGCAACCTTGTCACCGTATTTGTAGTCGCCTGCATTACCTGTGCCCATTACATAGTCTTCGTAGTGGGTTTCGTAATATTTATAACCTACGTATATACCTTCTTGGTAAATCATATAGGTGCGAGCTTCTTTTGGAATTGGGTTTTCTTCGCTGTTTTCGTCATAACCGCCATATACTGTTGGAGTAAAGTTTTGCATAGCAGGTGATGAGTAGTTATCATAGCAGTATGTATCTACAAGACTGCCCGAAGGATTAACCTTACCTGCCAATATGTCGGTTACAGCATTTGTACCCTTAATACCAACACCGCCAATCCAAAGACAAGCGTCAATGGAGTATGCTTCGTCCTTTAAGAAGTCAACCTGTAACGCATTTGAAGTGTTGATTAAAACAATCACCTTTTTAATTTTGCCTTCTTTTCTAAGGTCAGACGCATATTTAAGCATAGCCTTTTCTTCTTCGCTAAGGGCTAAGTAGTTGTATTCTTTAAATGCAAGGTCATAACCCTCGCCGCCAACACGTGAGAAGGTAATGATTACTGCATCGCCATATTCTGTAATAGAATTTTTAACGTCTTCGGTGTAAACGTCCATCGGCACTTCTGCGATAGATGCCTGACCTGCAAGCACAGCACTCTCGCCAGCCGATGCGCTACGGTCATATGCACTGCCTGCACCCGTTTTATAAAAATCCCAAAGGGTTGGGTTAACCTTAAGTCCTGATTTTTCAAGAGCAGTTTTAAGGTCGTCTGCCTTAGATGCGTCAACGTTACCCGAACCGGTACCGCCGTAAACAAGATTAACAGAGTTAGAAGAAAGTGTGCTTACCTTTGCACCTTCTGCAAGGGGTAATGCGCCGTCCTTGTTAAGCAACAATGCGGCACCCTCTGCCTCTACGTTGTAGCAAACCTCATCGCCTTTTTTGTACATTTCTTCATCAGATGCAAAATCTGATTTAAAATACTGAGCGGCGGGGTCTTCGTTTTCAAGTTTCCAAAAGCTACCACCTGCAAGGGCAACGATTGTGTTGTCAAAAATATTAAGTACTATGTTTGTGGGGGTTAAAATAATGGTTAACACCAAGCAAATAATAGCAAGTGTTTTCCACAACCCAAGCATTTTGCGTTTTGTCTTTTTGTACGCCTTTTTAGTCTGTTTGAACAAAGCTTTATTTTCGTCCATAGCAATTCCTCTTTCAAAAAATTTGGATAATATTTCCAAAAAATCAAGATAATATTAAGGAAATATTATTTATATTGATTATAACACAGCAAATTGCAATAGTCAATAAACTTAATACTATAGCCTTGGCATTTTTGCAATCACGGGCAGCATATATATGAATTAAGGCTTAATTTATTGTCTTGTAAATTACAAGCGACGACAAATTCACTTACAAACCGACGTTCTTTTTTTATAATAAAAAATAATTTTAAAATTTACCTAAAAAACACTTGCAATATAAATTGTTATGTAGTATAATACTTTTACGCTCAAAAGGGCGCACAATATATCGCGGGGTAGAGCAGTTGGTAGCTCGTCGGGCTCATAACCCGGAGGTCGTTGGTTCAAGTCCTTCCCCCGCAACCAAAAAATCTCAATTACCCATTCGGGTGATTGAGATTTTTCTTGTTATGAGAAAGATTTAAATTCAGCTACCATCGGGTTATGAGCCCGAAGGGCGAATGACCTGGAGGTAGCGAGCTATGCGAGTGACCGAGCGGTAGTGAATAACAGTCCGGTGGACTGTTAGAGCCGTGAGGCGACCGAAGACAAATTCTCCGCAGAGAATTTGGCAAGACCGTTGGTTCAAGTCGTCCCGTAACCATATTGTAGCACCGAAAAAGATATCGGTTCGAAAAACCCCGAAACCACAGCGGTTTCGGGGTTTTGTTATACCATTTTTAAATCCAAAATCAAAAGATATCATTTCCCGAAAACACCTTCGGGGAGGACTTGAACTAAATTCAACAGATATCAAGGGCAGATTTTACGATTAATTTCGTAAAGTCTGCCCCTTTTTTTGTTTTTATAAATGTTTGTGTCTTGAAGAATAGCTCCTAGCTGGAGAAAAGCAAGTTTATTTTCTCCCTTGCGACCCGTTCATTGCAATACACAAAATTAAACTCACCACTAATCTGCATATCTGCAACAGAGAAGGTGGCAAGGTCGTCACGGCATCGGGAGATAGGTTCATAGGCAAAGGTAATCGCACCGTTGTTTGCCACAATGTCGCAGATCACGGAAAAATTACTGACAGAGATACAACGCTTAAAGTTGTCAAGGGAAAAACCTCGGTCTGTAATTGCATTATGCAATAATGTTCTCGTTCCCGAATACGGCTCTCTGACCACAATGTCCTTTGAAAAAATATCTTCAAGGGTCACGGTCTTATTGGCAAAAGGATGGCTTTTTGCACAGACCCCTACAAACGCTTCTTTTTTGTAAAGGTGGTAGCCATATTTGGATTTGTCAAATACACCCTCTATAATAGCAAAATCGATCTCTGACTTTTCAAGCATATGTAAAAGAACTTCGGTGTTATCAACGATCAAATCGAGCGTATGGTTTGGCTCTTGCAGAAAGGAACGAATCTCCGGCACGATAACAAATTCGCCAATAGTTTTGGTTGCACCAACGGTCATATGAACGGTATCTGTGGGCATAAACTTTTCACGGATGTCAGCTTCCTCTGCCTTGATGCTATCAAAATAACGCTTTAGCCGCTGGGCGTTCTTTGTTCTTGATAGTGTCCGTCCATCATACTCAAACAGCTTCACACCGTAATAATTCTCCAAATAATGAATATGCTGCGTGACACCCGGCTGTGTCATATTCAGTTTTTCCGCCGTTCTGCGATAGTTCATTTCATCATAAAGGGCAAGGAAGGTAAGCACTCTGTAATCTAACATAACAATCTCCAATTAAATCATATTATCATCCGATAATAAATGATAATTTGATTTTATCACAAAACCATAGTATAATCAAGAAGTGTAAGCGAAAGTAGGAGATTGTTTATGAAAGTGTTAAAAGTGTTTCCCGGAATATTATTATCTGTAGGTGTGGCTCTTCTTGCGTGCTGGCTTGAAAGTCTGCTGCCTATTCATCTGATTGGCTCTGCCGTGATTGCTATGTTTATCGGTATGATCCTCAATTACTTTTTGAGGAATACCAAGGTGTTTGCATCGGGACTCAAATTTACATCCAAAAAAATTTTGAAATTTGCCATTATTCTGCTCGGCTTATCCCTCAATATTACCACCATATTAAACGTAGGTAAAATGTCCCTTACCGTTATGATATTCACTCTGCTGACCTGCTTTGGCGGCGGGTACTTTATCGGCAAGGCGTTGGGACTTAACTGGAAACTCTCTAATCTTATCTCTGCCGGTACAGGTATTTGCGGTGGCTCTGCCATTGCTGCCATTGCACCGACTATCGATGCAGACGATAACGATGTAGCTTATGCTATGTCTGCTACTTTTCTGTTCGATATGGCAATGATCGTAT
>JAZUNQ010000003.1:0-30253 GCA_045604205.1 Acutalibacteraceae bacterium | reverse complement strand
CCTGTGCTGACCACTGGTCAACATAGTCTGCCATTGGGCTGGATGGTGTAATAGGATAAATACCTGCTACTTCGGTAAACGCATAAGAAACGTGAGCCGCAGCGTTGTTACCATCCATGGTTTTAAACTTTCTTGCCATGTTAAAAATTCCTCCAAAAATTTTATTCGAGAGGCTGTGTCATTTAGACAGTCTCATACGGATATATAATAACACTTTTAAATCAAAAAGTAAATAAGAAAATTTTGTTTTTTTGAAAAAATTGTCAAATTTTTGTCAATTTTAAATAAAAATTACATTTTTTATATTTTATATACAAAAAAGAGCCGATAAAAATCGACTCTTTTTTAAAAATTATTTTAATTCATAGCTTATATCAAGTGAGAAATTGGGATTATAATATGGATCCCCTGCCTCAAGTTTATCCTTCCAAGTGTTTTTAAAACGCTCAGCCTCATCCAAAAAGCGTTTTCTGTTTTCATCATCGGTGTCAAGACCCCGGCTTAACGACTCATAGTGATACAACTCACAGAACGGATTAAATATATTCTTATATCCAAGTTTATCAAGTTTTAAGCAAAAATCAACGTCGTTATAAGCCACCGCCTGTTGCTCGTCAAAGCCGCCTACTTCACGGTACTTTGATTTCGCAACCATAAGGCATGCCGCAGTTACAGCGGTAATGTTTTGAATATAAAACATCTTGCCCATATAACCAAGGTTTGATTTGTCAACACCCAAATGACCATGTCCTGCAACCCTGTCTTCACCCAATTTAAGAATAATACCGCCGTGTTGTACGGTATCATTACCGTAAAACAGTTTTGCACCAACTGCACCAACATCGGGCTTTTGAGCAAGCATTAAAAGCTCTTCTATCCAACCCGGAGTAATTACTTCGGTATCGTTATTAAGTAAAAGCAGATATTCGCCATTACAGTTTTCAACTGCGAAATTATTAATTGCAGAATAATTAAACGGATGATTATAAGGAATAATCTTTATTGTTTCGTCTTCCTTTAATTCATCATAGTATTGTTTGATATCAGCTTCTGTACTACCGTTATCAACAATTACAATCTCATAGTTAGGATAGGTGGTTTTTTCTTTAATAGAAGCTATACAATTTTCTAAATCCTCACAATGATCTTTATTAGGAATAATAATAGAAACCAACGGATTATTTTTGATATCATATTCAATACGATAAATTGTTGGGAATGCAGGAGAGCTTGTTACCTTGCTCTCGATACCCTTTGATAAAAGAAAATCGTGAACCGCACTCTGCCCTGCTTTGATTGCATATGCCTTTGAGTTAATATCTAGTGCTACCGAATTGGCATGGGAACGCCAGAGATATAACAGTTTTGGTATGTGGACTACCTTTTCTGCGGCATCTGTAAGACGAAGAATCATATCATGGTCCTGACTTCCGTCATACTCGTGACGGAACATACCTACTTTTTCTATTAATTTTGCAGAAAAAACAGAAAAATGACATATATAGTTGTTTGCTAATAAATTATAAAAAGAGAAATCAGGTTTATGGTGATATGTAATAATATCGGTAACGTCATTATCTACAAAGGTTGCTTCATCGGTATAAACGTAATCTGCATTGTTATCACATATCTGCTTCATACATTCAAACAAAGCCGATGGATGAAGTATATCATCGTGGTCAAACAGTGCTATATAGTCACCGGTTGCCATCTTAATGCAAGCGTTGGTGTTTTCGGAAATACCCTTGTTTTCCGAAAGCTTTTGGTACACAATTCGGCTGTCCTTTTTAGCAAGTGCTCTGCAATACTCACCAACATAACTATGAGCATCATCACTGCCATCAGCAAGGCACAACTCCCAATTGCTGTATGTCTGCCAGCTTACAGATTCAATCATCTGCTCAAGGTAGTTTGCCGGTGTGTTATAAAGCGGAACAAGAACACTGAATTTTATATTTTTTGAAAACTTATATTGCTCTTGTTGTTTTCTTTCCTGTTTGGAAATTTTTAGGTGATTTACTCGGCGTTCGCCTGTTGAAATTAAATACCTTTCAACCTGAAGTTTACCGCCTTTGAATCCGCCACGCAAAAAGCCTTTTGCATATACTGCGCTTCTGATTAGCAATTTATTTTTCCTAAGAAGTGTTTTAATTACCAACGCAAGCTTTCTTGCAGGATATGTAATTTTCCAGAAAAAGCTGTTTACTATCGAAGCATATATTCCGTATAGTATTTGATAGCTTTGATTAACTTCATCAAGCTTTAGCTTTTTTTCTTCCAGTTGTTTGCTTAATTTATCAATTTTTCTCTTTTGCTGTGCTATGGTTCGTTCCATTTTAGCAATAGATTTTTCGTCGATTTTATTTGTAGACATAACAATCACCTCTAAGTCGTGCTTTGAGTATATCATATTTAATTTATAAAGTCAAAACAAATAAAAAATCGGATGTGAAACACACATCCGATTTTTTAAATTATCTTTCTTCTCTAAAGTAGTTAACACCCAAACTTGCAGGTGGTTGATGTTCACGTTTATTCATCATACTTGTAGCAATTAAAACGATTATTGTGATTACGTAAGGCAATATTTTCAAAACCTCACGACCGGAGAACGAAATATTACCAAACACGAATGCCGCAATATATAAAGCGCCAAAAAGGTACGAAGCGATTATAGAAACACTTGGCTTCCATACACTAAAAATAACAAGCGCAATAGAAAGCCAACCGAACGCTTCAATAGTTGCCGCATTTTCCCAGCTTCCTTTGACGTAATCCATAATATAAAATATGCCGCCAAAACCTGCTATGCCGCTACCTACTAAAATTGCAACATATTTATACAATGTGATATTAACACCCATAGCATCAGCTGTTGCTGTGTTTTCACCTATAGCCCTCAGATTAAGTCCAACCCTTGTCCGATTAAAAATAAAGCTTGTAATCAAGGCAACAGCAATAGCAAAATATACATAAAAGCCATGTCCGAAAAACACCTTAACTATACCATTTGAGTTTTCGACAAAAGGTAAGCTTTTAGCGATAATTTTACCTGCAATTGAAAAGTTACTTCTATCAACATAAGAATGCATTAAAAATTGAGTCAAGCCATTACCGAAGGTTGTGATTGCAAGACCTGTAATATTTTGATTGCAACGCAAAGTAATTGTCATCACGGCGTAAATTCCACCAGTAAGGGAGGCAAAAAGGAATGCGCCAAAAAGAGAAGATAAAATAAGCATTATCCAAGTTGCGCTTTCAACATTTTCCAAGCTATTAAGATATAAGTTTATAAACAGGCATCCCCCTACCGTGCCTGTACACATAATTCCCGGAATACCAAGATTCAAATGCCCAGCCTTTTCAGTAATTGTTTCACCAACACATCCAAAAAGAAGAACAGTACCAATAGCAATGGCGCTCATTAAGAAGGTAATTATCATTGCTTAATTTCCTCCTTTTCTTTTTTTCTGAAAACAAGTTTGTAATTTATAAAGAACGAACAAATAATTACTGCAAAATATACAACACCTACAACAATGTTGGATATTGAATCGTTAGTAAACATAAATGTTTTTCTTACCTGCGTCATACCCTTAGAAATAAAAGTGATAAAAAAGCTTGTAAGTATAATAAACAAAGGATTAAAACTCGCAAGCCAGGTTGCCATAATACCTGTAAATCCCATATTGTTTGCCGACGAAGTGTTTATTGTATGGTTAATTGAACCTGCAAGAACAAAGCCAACAAGACCAGCGATAGCACCCGATAAAATCATTGTGCGAATAATAACCTTATCAACCTTGATTCCAACATATTTTGCTGTATTTATGCTTTCACCCACAACCGATATTTCATATCCGTGCTTTGAATAACGAAGATAAATATGCATAATAATTGTGATTAACAAGAACAAAATAATTGGCAATAAATACTTGTTGCCTATATCGGGAATGTTACCGTATTGAATAGGATCTAAAACACCCGAACCTGATTTAACCCATATTGTAATAAGCAGCGAAACAAGACCTTGTGCTATGTAGTTCATCATAAGGGTAAACAATGATTCGTTAGTATTAAACTTCGCCTTAAAAAACGCCGGTATAAGCGCCCATAAGGCGCCTGCGAAAATACTGGAAAAAAACATAAGCAGTATTATAATACCGTCATTAACCTTGCCGCCAAGGTAAAACATACACGCAATAGCCGAAAGACAGCCAACAAGTATTTGTCCGTTACCACCCAAATTCCAAAACTTCATTTTAAAAGCAGGAAGCAATGCCATTGATGCGCCAAGCAACAAAGTTGTATCCTGAAGTAAAAGCCAAAATTTGCGTTCGCTGCCAAAAGCACCTTCAAACAATGATTGGAAAAAATCAAACAAGCCCTTATCCGAAAACAGCATAGAAATAAAGCCGCTTAAAAGAAGTCCACCTATAATAGCGATGGAATAAATAAGAATTATATTTTTTACTTTTATATTATCGCGCTTTACGATACGAACCAAAGGTTCCTTTAAATTACTTTTATTCATTCCTTCACCTCATTTTTATCGGATTTAACCATTAAAATACCTATTTCATCCTTTGTGGTGGTTCTGGCATCAACAATACCGGTTACCTTGCCATCACTTAAAACCATAATTCTATCGCTAAGCGCCATCAAAACATCCAAATCTTCACCTACAAAAACCACGGCTACTCCCCTTTGCTTTTGTTCGTTAAGAAGATTATAAATGGTATATGATGAATTGATGTCAAGTCCTCGAACGGGATACGCCGTCATCAAAATAGCAGGTGCCGCCGCAATTTCACGGCCCACAAGCACCTTTTGAACATTGCCGCCTGATAGTTTCCTGACTGCCGTATGCGAATCGGGAGTATTAACATGTAAGTCGTTTATTATTCTTTCCGCAAGGTCAGCAGGGCGTTTTCTATCAAGAAAAACCGTCTTACCCTTACGATAACTGCGAAGCATCATATTGTCAACAATATCCATATTGCCGACAAGTCCCATTCCAAGACGGTCTTCAGGAACAAAAGAAAGACGGATTCCAAGCTCACGAATTTCTCTGGGTGATTTATCCTTTAAGTCAATAATCTCATCTTTCTTGAATATGACCATCTCATTGTTTACGATTTCTTTAACATCTTTTTTAGTCATAGCGCGAAGGTCAATGTCGTTGCCTTCCTGATCTTTAAAAGCATTTTCACTATTAAGTTCCATAACACGCCTATAAGTTTTGTGAAAGAAAGAAACTGGCTTATCCTTTTTGGGATGATAATAAATCAATTTACCCGACTCATAATTATTAAGACCTGCAATTGCTTCAAGCAGTTCTTTTTGACCGCTTCCTGCAATGCCTGCAATACCGAGAATTTCACCGCCATAGGCATCAAACGAAACATTGTCAAGGACTTTATAGGCATCAGAATTCTTAATTGTTAAACCCGAAACGGAAAGTCGCAATTTTTTATCAACAGGTTCGGTGCGATTAATATTAAGATCTATTTTTTCGCCAACCATCATTTCAGTAAGTTCTTTTTCACTGGTTTCGGTTGTATTTACGGTAGCAATATGATCTCCCTTGCGCAAAATGGTTACTCTATCCGAAATTTCCATAACCTCATTTAATTTATGTGTAATGATAATAATCGACTTACCATCTTCCTTCATAGCACGTAATATTTTAAATAAGTTTTTTATTTCTTGCGGAGTTAAAACTGCGGTAGGCTCATCTAGTATAAGAATATCTGCGCCTCTGTATAAAACCTTTAAAATTTCAACCGTTTGCTTTTCAGAAACAGACATTTCGTAGATTTTCTTATCAAGATTTATATTAAATCCGTATTTATTTGCCATATCTTTAATACGGTTATTTACTTCTTTAAGATTAAATTTTTCACCCTCAACACCTAATGCAACGTTTTGTGCCGCACTAAAAACATCAATTAATTTAAAGTGTTGATGAATCATACCTATCTTATGCTCAAAAGCATCTCGCGGAGAACGAATTATAACCTCTTCACCGTTTATAAGAATTTTGCCAGAATCGGGATAATAAATCCCAGCAACCATATTCATAAGTGTTGTTTTGCCACAACCGTTTTCACCAAGGATAGAAAGAATTTCACCTTTATACACATCTAAGCTTACGTTATTGTTTGCAATAACCTTAGCGCCAAATTTTTTGGTAATATTTTTTAATTGTAAAATAACAGTTTTATCCATAAGAAACTCCTTAAATAATAAAGGATTGAAATTATTTAAAAAAGGCGAAGTTGTTTCGCTTCGCCTTTTTTTATCAATTAAATAAATCAGAAAGATTATTCAGTAACAGCAGTGATACCATCAATAATAATATTGAAGTAAGGAGCAGAACGCTTTGCACTTTCATTTACAAAAGTGATGTCACCGATTGTTTCAATAACCTCTGTTTCGGGAACAAAATCACCGGCATCATCAACGTCAGCCTCAAATGAAGTTAATGCTTTGTTATCTACTGTAAAGGTAGCACAATCAAATACCTTGAGTGAGCCATCTATAAGTTTTGCTTTAACTTCATCAAGTTTTGCCTGAGTGCCTTCTGCAGCAGCAGTACCTACTGCTATAATTTCAACTGAACCTGTTTCAAGTGTGCCTGTCCAGTCGGTATCAATTTTTTCACCCTTCATAACGCAATCAATGATATACTCAAAATACGGAACCCAATTAATTCTTGAAGCAACGATAAATGTGTTTGGACATTTTTCAGCGGTTGAACCATTGTATGAAACGTTAGGAATATTTCTTTCCTCACAAGCTGTAGGAGCGCCCCAAGAGTCAGCGTGCTGAGAGATTAATTTGCAGCCATTGTCAATCAAAGCAAGAGCTGTTGTCTTTTCAGCAGTTTCATCGTACCAAGAATTTGTGTAACGAACTTCCATTGTAACATTTTCTACAATTGACTTAACGCCAAGATAGAATGATGTGTAACCTGAAATAACTTCTGCATAAGGGTATGCACCAACATAACCTATTTTAGCATTTTCATCAGATACCTTGCCTTCTTCATCACCGTAAAGTTCTACTAATTTCATACCTGCTGCAACACCTGCAAGATAACGGCCTTCATAGATAGAAGCAAAAGCGTTGTGATAATTTGCAATACCCTCAGTATGAGCCTTTACACCTGTAGCATGACAGAATTCAACCTCTGGGAATTCCTTTGCCGCCTGAATCATATAAGCCTCGTGGCCAAATGAGTCAGCAAAAATAAGATCACAGGTTTCTGCCAAATCGGCTGCTTGGTCATAACAAGCAGTATCTTCAGCAATGTCGGTAACAATTGTGTAATTGTCCTCAGTGAGTCCCTTGTTTGCACAAGCTTCTTTAAAAGCATCGATGAAATTCTTATCATAAGTAGAAGCATCACCGTGCAAGCAAATAAGCCCGACCTTAATGTCTGTGTTTGAGTTTGTGTCTTCTGAACCACAGCCTGCTAAGCAGAAAATCATTGCTGCAGCCAAAAGAATTGCGAGTAACTTTTTCATTTTAAAGATCTCCTCTTTTTTAAAATTTATGTAAAATAAATTACATACAAATATAAAATAGGTTTTGCTCATTTGAGCATCAAGAATTGCAAACTACCGACTATTTACGAAATGTTATTCCTTCAGTACTCATTTCGTCAATAACAGCAAGACTTTCTACACGTATTCCCTGCTCTCTCAAAGCATCTCCGCCGCCCTGAAAACCTTTTTCTATAGCGCAGGTGCAACCAACAAGTGTAGCGCCGGCCTGATTTACTATATCAATAAGACCTTCAAGCGCTTTACCGTTTGCAAGAAAATCATCAATAATAACAACCCTATCATCAGCACTAAGATAATCTTTAGAAACGACTATTTTGTAATCTGTGTTGTGGGTATATGAATGAACCATAGAGCTATAAATTTCGCCCGATACATTTGAAGTCTTGTTTTTCTTGGCAAAAACCACAGGCAAATGCATTACTGTGCCTGCCGCTACAGCCACAGCAATTCCCGATGATTCAACTGTAAGAAGCTTGGTTACATTATCGTTTTTATAGATACGGTCAATTTCTTTTCCCATTTCTACAAGAAAATCAACGTCAAGCTGCTGATTTAAAAAAGAGCCGACTTTAAGCACGTTCCCTTCAAGCACTGTGCCTTCGCACAGTATTTTTTGTTCGAGAGAAAGCATTTAAAATCAACTCCTTTGTCTTTAACTGATATGGTAATACTAACACAAGTGAATGTGTTTGTCAATAAATTTTGTCACAAAATGTTGTAATATTTTATCAATTTTTATCTTGCTTTAGCTATGCAATCAGCAACATAAATACCCATTGCACCCGATTGTGATAAACCACGGCAGATACCGCTACCGTCACCAATAATATATACGTTATCAATAAGTTCAAACTTTTTGTTCATAAATTCGGGACGAATAGAATAATACTTACTTTCACAACCATAAAGCAGTGTGTCATCATTGGCAGTACCGGGTGCAACCTTGTCAAGCGCATAGATTGTTTCTATTATATTTGTAAGTATGCGATGCGGTAATACAAGCGATATGTCGCCCGCAGTTGCCTTAAGTGTTGGTGTTACGGTGTTCTGCAACAAGCGATGCTCGTTTGTACGGCGTCCTCGTATAAGGTCACCAAAACGCTGAACAATAACGTTGCCGTCACCTATCATGTTTGCAAGACGAGAAATGTTTTCAGCATACTCGGTAGGCTGATTAAACGGCTCGGTAAAGCGAATGCTTGAAAGAATAGCAAAGTTACAGTTATCGGTCTTTTTCTCTGCTTGCGCATATGAGTGTCCGTTTGCTGTAATAATACCGTGATTGTTTTCAGCTGATACAAGACCACCCTGATTAAAGCAGAACATACGACAACGGTCTTCGAAAGTTTTTGTTTTGTAAAGAATTTTTGGTTCATAAATCTTTGAAGAAAATTCACGCCAGATAATATCCTTCATTTCAACACGCACACCGATATCAATATGATTAGAACGCATTTTTACATCGTGTGTTTTACAAAAATCAGATACGAAATTAGCGCCTGAACGACCGGTAGCAATGATAATATTCTTTGCCCAAAAAGCTTCACCGTTTGCATAGTTAAGTATGTAGCCTTGGTTTTGCTTTATAACGTTTATACAGTCGTAAAAGCTATAAAGTTCGGTGCCCGACTCACGTATGGCATTTATAAGATTTTGCATTGTAAGATAGTTGTTATCGGTGCCAAGATGCTTAACATTCATATCAAGCAAACGAAGGTTGTTTTGTATACATTTAAGACGCAACTCATCGTTAGACTTGAACACTTGAGGCACACCCGAGGTGCAATACTCGTTAAGTATTTTGTCAACCTCATCTATATAAAGGTTTGCAATATCGTCACCAAGCTCTTCACCCAAAGTACCGCCGTAAGCTGTACCAAGGTTAAACTTACCGTCACTAAATGCGCCTGCACCTGCATAACCGCTTGTAATACTGCAAATTTTACAGTGAACACAGGTGTTATTTTTACCTGCTGGGCAATTTCGTTTTTCAAGTTCGTTTCCTCGCTCGGTGATGGCAATGGTCATATCCGGACTGTTAAGTCTTAAGCGATAAGCCGCCATAAGACCGCCAATACCTCCACCAATTATAATGGTATCAAAGCTTTTCATTTGAATTTTCCTTTCTAAAAACTAATACTTTTCCAAATATGTAATTAAGAATTATTACCACAACAGAAACAACGCATTTTGCAAGCATATCATTCTGCAATAACACAGTTACAAACAAATACATTAAAAACATATCAATTAAGAGCGTACCTATTCTCGCAAGATAAAAGCGCATCATTTCTTTAAAAGGTGAAGCCTTGCTTTTAAACACCAATATCTTATTGGTAATAAAAGCAAACAACACACTCAAAACCCAAGAAATAACATTGATAATTTGCAACTGAAAAGCGTTATTTACATCAAAAAAGAATTCTGCACACACATAATAAATTAAAAGACTTACAAGTGTGGTAGCCGCACCGCAGATAATGTACATAATTATTTCACGGCGCTTTTTAAAAATATCAACCAAACGGTTTGTAAAGTTACTTATTACAATCACTCCGTAAAATTTCCGTAAAAAAGGACTGCAAACCAAAAATGGTTGCAGTCCTTACTGCTTATCTATTCTACAGTAAAATAATTAAAAAGTCAACATTGATTTATTTCACTTTCAATTATCAAAAGCCTGTTGTATTTTGCTACTCTGTCTGTGCGGCATGGGGCACCTGTTTTTATTTGACCCGCGTTTGTTGCTACTGCAATATCAGCAATGGTTGTGTCCTCACTCTCGCCCGAACGGTGTGAAATTACTGCAGCATAGCCATTTTGTTGTGCCATACGGATAACGTCTAATGTTTCGGTAAGTGTGCCAATCTGATTTGGTTTTACAAGTATGGCGTTACCAACTCCCTTTTCTAATCCCATTGCAAGTCTTTTGGGGTTGGTTACAAAAAGGTCGTCACCTACAAGTTGCAGTTTGTTCCCCAGTTTTTCGGTAAGCTGCTGCCAACCCTCCCAATCGTTTTCACTCAGACCGTCTTCGATAGACATAATCGGATATTTGCTTACAAGTTCGCTATAATATTCTATTAACTGTTCAGCCGTCATAGTTTTATCACGCTTTGGAAGTGTATATTTCCCGTCTTTATACCATTCGCTTGATGCAACGTCAAGCGCTATCTTAATCTGTCCGCTATATCCTGCCTTTTCTATCGCCTGCAAAATAAATTCTATAGCCGCCTCGTCACTTTCAAGGTTTGGTGCAAATCCGCCCTCGTCGCCCACGCCGGACGCTAATCCGTTTTGCTTTAAAAGTTCACCTAAGTTATGATAAATTTCAGCACATATTTGCAGTCCATCGGCAAAAGTTTTAGCACCGACAGGTATTATCATAAACTCTTGTATATCAATATTGTTTGCCGCATGTGCGCCACCGTTTAAAATGTTCATCATAGGACGTGGAAGCACATTTGCATTAATGCCGCCAATGTATTTGTAAAGCGGTAAATGCAATGAGTTTGCCGCCGCTTTGGCAACAGCCAAAGATACCGCCAATGTTGCGTTTGCACCAAGACGAGACTTATTTTCAGTGCCGTCTGCTTTTATCATTATTTCGTCAATTTCACGTTGATTAAAAACACATTTATCCTTTAGCAAATTATTAATTTCTTGGTTGATGTTTTCTACCGCTTTTTTTACTCCCTTGCCCATATAACGTTTGTTGTCGCCGTCACGCAGTTCGTGCGCTTCGTACATACCGGTTGATGCGCCCGACGGACTTATTGCAAAGCCCTCTGCCCCATTTTCACAAACTACCTTTGCGGCAACGGTGGGATTACCACGTGAGTCTAAAACTTCGAAACCTTTAACTGATTTTATTTTCAAAAAATTACCTCCTTTTTTGTTATTTTATACTTTATTTTTTTATTTATGTATGTTATACTTACTATGTATTTTTATATATAGGTGATTTTATGGAATTTAAAGCACAAGAAAACCTTGATTCAAAACAAGGTAACATTATATATGGCAGAAATCCTGTTATGGAGGCGCTTCGTTCAGGACGTGAGATAGACAGGCTTCTTATAGCCCACGGTGTAACCGGCGGTTCGGTTACGGCAATACGTGCAAAATGCGCCAACCGTGGCATACTTATAAAAGAAATCAGTCCTCAAAAGCTTGACTACTATTGCGGTGGCGGAAATCATCAGGGTGTTGCCGTAATGATTGCCAGTCAAGAGTATTCTACCGTAGAGGCAATACTTAAAACCGCCGAGGAAAGACAAGAAAAACCATTTATTGTTATTTGTGACGAAATAGAAGATCCACATAACCTTGGTGCTATTATCCGTACTGCAGAGGCTTGTGGTGTGCACGGAATTATTATTCCAAAACGTCGCTCGGCTTCACTTAACGCTACTGTTGAAAAAACATCGGCCGGTGCTCTCGCTTATATGAAGGTTGCGCGTGTTACCAACATATCCAACACTATTGATGAGCTTAAGGAAAAAGGCATTTGGGTGTTTGGCGCAGATATGGATGGCACACCGTACACACAGACCGATTATGATATTCCCTGCGCTATTGTTATTGGTAACGAGGGCAAAGGCATTGGCACACTGGTTGCAAAAAAGTGTGACGGTATTATAAGTTTGCCAATGTGTGGTGAAATTAATTCACTTAACGCTTCGGTTGCCGCAGGCGTTCTAATGTACGAAGTTGTAAGAAAAAGAAATACTAATTAAAATGGTGGGAAAATAATATGGGATTTTTCTCAAAAAAGAATAAAGAAACCAACGGATTTATAATTAATACCGATGACGAGCCTATAAAAGTAAAAGGCCAGCAAAATCTGGCACCTCACGCCATTACACCGGAAGAGGTTTCAGACCTTTGGATATTTGGCGACCAAGATGAAACATTTACAAATTCTAACGCCCTTGATTCGCTTAAAAAACGTATGAATGTTTCAGACCAAGAAAATACTGCAAGACCACAAACGCAAGAGACAAAAGAAAATATAAACTTTTCTGAAACACAAGAAACTATAAAAGAACTTATTAAGCAGGTTAAATCTACACCTGTTGATAATAATGTTGATGATAAATCTGCTGTTTCCCAAGAAAAGCAAAAACAGTCAAAAGAACAACCAAAAGTAATTATCAAGCCAAAAAAGACACTTGTTGAAAAGGTTAAGCGCTACACCGTTGACGAACAAGGCAACGACGCCGCTAAAAACGAAGAACCTATATATAAGCTTCAGTCGGTGGCCGAAATTCTTATGAATGACGGCGAGAGTGCTATGAAGGATTTGTCTAAAAAATACGGAATTGAAATTACAACAGACGATTTAGGCAAAAAAACTGATAATTCCGAAAAGCCAAAAGAAATAACAGCCAATAAAAAGCAAACCGCTCGTTTAAATAAAAAGGTTACAGAGTCTAACGGCACTACCCCTACCCCCGCTTTTGAAAAAATGGTAAGCGATTCGGAAGAACGTGAAAACCGTGAGCTGTTTGAAAGTCTTTTTCCAAGCAAAAAAAAGGTTGAAATCCCCGATATCAGCGTGCCTGATATTTCCGACATTGATACCAATGAGGTCGGTATTGAACAGGAAAGCAATATTTCAAATACCGCCACTGTACGTTTTACACCAATAAAGGATAAAAAAGGTAATACCGACCATATAACCGTGGCAAATATTACCAAGCACATTGATTTAAGCGACAGTATTCCACAAGATGTTTTAGATCATACTGTACCCGACCTTGAAAAGTCAGAATTTGATGATTATAAACCCGACTGTGAATATACAGACACAGTAAGCGGCAAAAAAATAATGCTATCAATTGCAAAGAAAAAACGTGCGTCTTTTGTTTCGGCGTTTATATCCTTTGTTATGGTTATTGCATTATCGGTATTTTTGTTGCCGCCTGTATATAACTTTATTCTTTCTTCAAGCAGTACAATGTTTGTTTGCTCGGCTTTTCTTCTCGTTTCGGTTGTGGCAAACTACGATATGTTTTTAGATTTTAAAAATCTTATTAAAAAACGTTCAAGCTTTGATATACTTGCTTCACTTAGTTCGATATTCACATTGTCTCTCGGTATAACGGCGGCATTTACAAACGAAAATGCATATTACTCTATATTACTTTGCGCCATAATTCTTCTTACACGGTCTTACTTTAAGTTTAAAGAAATTTCGGCTAAACAAAACAGTTTAAAAAGATTTATGGGCGAAAAAGTCAAAAACTCTATATCGCTTATAAACGACCCTGCAACAACCTTTGCTATGGCAAAAAACACCGTTGAAGGTGACGTTTTAATTGCCGCCCCAAGAAAAACACAGTTTGTTGAAGACTTTATGAAGCATTACACATTCCACAAACCTCTGTTTGGAAAAATGAATATTGTTTTTTATGTAACACTTGGTTTAGCGCTTGTAAGTGCGGTTGTTGCATTCTTTATTCAAGACGGTATTTTCGGGTCGTTTTATGCGGCTTCAAGTATTGCTTTAATAGCATCATTACCAACTGCTTTTTTTGTTGATAAACTCACCTTTTCATCGGCGGCGAAAAAGCTTGGTGTAAGCGGTTCTGCAATAGCAGGACTTTACGGAGCCGAAAAAATTGAAGATGCTAATGCCTTGGTTGTTAATATCAATGACATATTCCCTTCGGGAACTGTAAGCATGCATAATATGAAGGTGCTTTCAAACAACAATATTGATGATATTCTTCTTCGTGCGGCATCACTTACATCGGCTGTGGGCAGTCCGCTTGAATCAATTTTTAAAACAATTGCCGGCACAAACACGTCATATTCTATACCAAATTCTGATACTGTAAAATACGAAAAAAATCTTGGCATTTCAGGTTGGGTAAATGATGAACTTTTGTTTATAGGCAACCGCTCACTTATGATGGCTCACGGAATTGAAATTCCAAGCCTTGAGGTTGATAAAAAGATATTGCGCAAAGGATATTTTCCTGTATATGTCGCAACCGAAAACACTGCTTGCGCATTAATTGTTATTCAGTACAATGTTGATGAAACAGTTGCAAAACAGCTTCACAAAATAAATAATCTCGGCATTACACTGCTTGTTGAAAACTGTGACCCCAATGTTACAGAGGAAATGCTTTGCGATTATTTTGGTTTGTATGACGATTCTGTCAAAATAATGTCAAGTGCAGGCGTTTATATGTATAATAACGCAGTACCCAGTGCAAAAAGTTTTTCTTCGCCTGCTGTATTCCGTGGTTCAGGACTTAACTTTGTTAAGGTTATTAACTGTGCTTCGGCAATTAAGCAATGTAACCGTTTGCTGACTATTTTATATATTGTGTTTGCAGTACTTGGCGAGCTATGCTTTGTGTATGCGGCTTTTTCAGGTCTTATGAGCATACCTGCCCAAGAAACTATTCTGCTTTATGCACTTGGTACAACAGTTTTATCAATAATCGGTTTTCTCATTCGAAAACCGTAGGCTGACGGGAATCAAACCCGTCACGCCTGACAAATAATAATTTTATGTTTTTTCTTGCCTCATCACTTGTAATACGACAGTATTACTGCATTCTTCGGCTTCGACCCTCCAAAAAAATTATTTATTTGGCAGGTCAAAGAGTTTCTCTCTGCCGCCTTTTGTTGAAAGGCGGAGTGTGAAATTTACAGTAAAATGTCACTTTACAAAAGCAAGTGCAAGAAAGACAGTAATAGGCGGCGAGCGAAACCGCAACAGGTTCAACTCCCGTCAGCCGTAGGAGGAATATATTATGAACGAAAACAAGAAATTTTACATCACAACCGCCATTGCTTACGCATCACGCAAGCCACATATCGGTAACGCTTACGACATAGTTCTTGCTGATATGATTGCCCGCTATAAAAAGATGATGGGTTTTGATGTTTATTTAATGACAGGCTCAGACGAGCACGGTCAAAAGATTGAAGAATATGCCAAGGCTGACGGTGTATCTCCAAAAGAATTTGTTGACAATGCTGCTGCTAATATTAAGGCAGTTTGGGACTCACTTGATACCTGCTATGACAAGTTTATCCGTACAACCGACGACTATCACGAAGATGCTGTTCAAAAGATTTTTAAAAAGCTTTATGACCAGGGCGATATCTACAAAAGCACCTACGAAGGTAAATATTGTGTGCCCTGTGAATCTTTTTATACCGAAAGCCAGCTTGTAGACGGCAAATGCCCTGACTGTGGTCGTGATGTAATCGATTCTAAAGAAGAGGCATATTTCCTACGCCTTTCAAAATATCAGGACAGACTTGTTGAGTATTTTGAACAAAACCCCGACTTTATTAAACCGGAATCTCGTAAAAATGAAATGCTTAACAACTTTATCAAACCAGGTCTTCAAGACCTTTGCGTGTCACGTTCATCATTTAAATGGGGCGTGCCCGTAAGCTTTGATGACAAGCACGTAATCTACGTTTGGATTGATGCACTCTCTAACTATATTACCGGTGTCGGTTATAATCCCGATGGCAGTAGCGAGCAATACAAAAAGCTTTGGCCTGCCGATTTGCACGTTATAGGTAAAGATATTGTTCGTTTCCACACAATCTATTGGCCTATTATTCTTATGGCTTTGGGTGAACCGTTACCAAAGCAGGTGCTTGGTCACCCATGGGTGCTTGTTGGCGAAGACAAAATGTCTAAATCAAAGGGCAATGTTATTTATGCCGATGAATTAGCGGCTCGTTTTGGCATTGACGCTGTTCGTTATTATTTGCTATCTGAAATTCCGTTTACCAACGACGGTACAATAACATATGAAAGCTTTATTACCAAGTTTAATGCTGACCTTGCAAATACCCTCGGTAACCTTGTAAACCGTACCGTAGCTATGACAAATAAATACTTTGGTGGCACAGTTACTGCACCCGAAGTAAACGAAGAGCTTGACAATGAGCTTATTGCTTGCGCTAATGAAACAATTAAAAAATACTATTCATTAATGGATTCTTACCGCAACGCCGATGCTTGCGAAGCTGTAATGAACTTTGCAAAAAGATGCAATAAGTATATTGACGAAACAACACCTTGGGTACTCGCAAAGGACGAGGCATCTCTTCCCCGTCTTAACGCAGTACTTTACAACCTACTTGAATGTATACGTTTACTTGGCATTATGCTTACCCCTGTAATTCCTTCAAGCTGTAAGAGCATTGCTACACAAATAAATAGCAATAACACCGAACTTACGTTTGGCAAGGTAAACGAATTTACCGTAGGTGAAGCCACACCACTTTTTGCACGTATTGATATGCCAAAGGTATTAGAAGAGATTGCCGCCGAACAGGCTAAAAAAGCAGCCGAGGCTGAAAAGGCTGCCAACGTTGTAAAGCTTCCCGAAATCTCTATAGATGATTTTGCAAAGGTTGAACTTACAACTGCAAAAATTGTTGCTTGCGAACCAATTCCAAAAGCAAAGAAGCTTTTAAAGCTTACACTTAACGACGGCAGCGCAAAGCCCAGAACCGTAGCATCTGGCATTGCAAAGTATTACACACCTGATGAGCTTATCGGTCATAACGTAATTGTTGTATCAAACCTTAAGCCTGCCGTGCTTTGCGGTGTAGAGTCTAACGGTATGATTTTGGCGGCTGATTGCCCCAACGATGATGTTAAGGTGATATTTGTAGACGATATTCCCGAAGGATGCAAAATCAGATAATGTATAGCGACGACTTAATAAACTCATACCCTATTTTTGACACACACTCACATTACGAGGATGAACGTTTTGACTGCATTCGTGACGAATTATTCACCACAATGCATCAAAACGGTGTCTGTGGTATTGTGACCTGCGGTTGTGACGAAGCATCATCTAAAAAAGCGCTCAAAATGGCAGAACAAAACGATTTTGTTTATGCCGCTGTGGGTATTCACCCGGGTAATATTGATTCAGGTACAACTGTCGAGCAGATAGAAAAATTGGCAAACCATAAAAAATGTGTTGCTATTGGCGAAATTGGTCTTGATTACTATTGGGTAGATGACAACAAACCACAACAAATTGAAATTTTTGAGCAACAGATATTGCTTGCTAAAAGATTAAATTTGCCAATAATAGTTCACGACCGTGATGCTCACGGTGATACACTTGCAATTTTAAAAAAGCACAAACCAAAGGGTGTTGTGCATTGCTTTTCGGGCAGTGTTGAAATGGCAGAGGAAATTATAAAACTTGGTATGTATATTGGTGTAGGTGGTGTTATCACCTTTAAAAATGCGAAAAAACTGCCTGACGTAGTAAAAATTATACCCGACGAGTTACTGCTTGTCGAAACCGATTGTCCGTACCTTGCGCCCGAGCCATATCGTGGCAAAACCTGTCATTCGGGAATGATTAAATATACCGTAGAAAAAATTGCCGAAATAAGAAACACTACTCCCGAACATATTTTTACAATTACTGCCAAAAACGCTAAAAAAATGTTCAATATAAAATAAAGAATAATCACCCCGTAAAATGTAAATAATACATTTGAAAGCGGGGTGATTTTTGTGAACAACGAAAAGAACAAGAACAATCAGAATAAAAACGATCAGAACAAAAACAATCAAAATAAAAACGATAATAAAAATAATGATAACAAATTTGACAACAAAAACTAATATCGTCTAAAACAAATAAGACCCTGCATAAACGCAGAGTCTTATTTTTATTCAAAAATATCATTTAAATAAATATTGTACATAATTTGTGCTACTTCACATCTTTGTGCATTGCCAATCGGTGCAATGGTCGTATCGGTTTTACCGCTGATTACACCGTTTTCTATTGCCCAAAGTATTGAATCCTTAGCAAATGATGAAACGTTAATAAAATCGGTATATTTATTTGAAACACTTTCTACGGTCGTATCGTTATAGCTTACATCCAAGCCCTTATAATCGGCATATCTGCAAAGAAATGTCACAAGCTGTTCACGTGTAACCTTATCCCCTACACCAAATTTGCCGTCATCATAACCGGTTACAATTTTGTTTTCATAACCCCACATTACTGCGGATTCGTAGTAACTGTTCTCGGCAACATCAGGGAATTGGCCGTGCTTGTTTGCGTACTGTAACAAATTTACACCATCAAGACGAGCAAGCATAACCAAAAAGTCTTGTCGCTGAATACTGTCGCTTGTACCAAACAATCCATTGTTATAGCCTGTAATTATACCTCTGCCCGCAACATACGCAACGGCATCGCTATACCACAAATTTGCTCCCGTATCGGGAAAAATTGTGCTTGCTTTTTTGGTCTTTTCCCAAACGGTATTTTTTGTGGTTTTGTTTTGTTCTTCATATCTAAAGCGAATGGTATAGTTCTGATTTTTAACTAAAGGCCATCCGCCCTTTTCAATATTAAGCCCAATTTCATTATTGTTTTTATCGGTGACTACAATATCGTATATACTGTATTCACCAAGAAAATAGGTAGGCTTTAACGAGAACACACCTGTCTCATTAAGCTTTATGCTCCACTCGCTTGCTACGGGTAGATTCGATTCGTCTATTTCAATATCACTTGTAGTGGTTTTGCCTGAATCGGGATGGGGTGCCGCCGTAGCAGGACGATCATTATATACAGGAATTTTAAAAGTTAATGCTGCGTTTGTGTTAGCAACACAGCCTTTACGCAGATAGTTTGCATTGGTCCACGCATCATATAAAGCCGATGCATATTGATGCCACCATATTTTATTTACAACGTTAAAATCCTTGTAATAATAGGTATCCTGACCCGCATTGATATATCCATCAACATATAACTGTGCGCCGCCTTCTATTGCCGCAGTACGGCTGTTCCAACCCTTTTGCTTTGCGTAAGCCAATGCCGAAGCCGAAATCTCTGCAGTATTGCTGCCTGAAGCGTTAAAGTTAAAGAAATTGTAGTAACCCTCATAACCGGGATATTTGCCCGACACCATATTGGTATTTCCTTGTGCTCCCTGCTCAACAATTATTGTTGCCGCAAGTACATATGGGCTAACGCCGCTTTTTTGTCCTGCCGAGATTATATCGTTAATATAAGCATCTTTTTCAGAACTATCTATCGAACCGTTTGCATTTTTATCATAGCCCTTTTCCAAAAAAGTGCCTTTAACTATTGTTCGCAACAAATCCTTTTCATCACTGCTTTTTTGATATGACTGTTGCATAAACACAAAGATTTTGTTTTCGTCAAGCGAATTCCGTGGGTCCATATAATACTCTATCGCCGCACGTGAAGCATATGTCCAACGGGATTCCAACGTTATCCAGGAATTTGTAGCAGAGTTATATGCACGCATATCACGCCAATTATTACCACCGTAAGAAAACTCTACCCATTTACGAGTATCTGTAACCTTTGAAACGCCGTATTGTGATTCCACAGCCTCTTTAAAGGTCATATTAACCCTATGCGGTACAAAATTCCAATTAGGGTATTTTGCGTGCAATGCCCGCAATGCACTACGATAACTTTCGGGAAAACTAAGCAGTGTTTTCTCAAACTCTTCGTTATAAACATATTCGGGTTTTAATTCAAGCTTGGTTTCGTAAGCGTAACCTGTTTTTTCATAAGCAGAACCAAAGTTAATCTTATACCATTTGTCACCGTCACCGTCAAGTGCCTCACCAAGCACCATAATCTCTGTGCCGGCTGAAAGCGTAGCAATATGTTGAGATTTGTTTTTATCTGCGGCATTTGCTTCGTGACCTGTAGTGCCCGGTAAAGAATAAATTTTTGCAGAACTTGTTATAATACCTTTTACCGGATATGTAAGTGCTTTAGTTTCTAAAGATGCAAAACATCCTAAAACTATAACAATACATAATATAGCACTTATATGTTTTTTAATATTCATTCATTTTTCACCCATATAAAAATAAGTTATATAAAATTATATTTTATATCTGTATAATTTTACAACATTTCTACATAAAAATCAATGGAAAAACTTTTAAGTTTTTATTAAGTGGTCGGAACAATAAACGGAATACCAAAATAATCGGTCAGTGATACAACTACATTTGCGGCAATTTGCTCTATATTATCCCTTAGCCACACAGCATCCTCGTAATTGTCATGATAGGCAAATTCTATCAGCACACTTGGTGCCCGTGTGCGTCTTACCTCACCCAAAGAAGTAGTCGGCAAAGTACGCACTAACTGTGGTAACGGATAAATCAGTTTTAAGTTATTAGCAATTATCTCTGCCGCTCTGGCACCGTTTACACTTGTTGGATAGTAATATACTTCAGTGCCACGTCTACTACCGTCACCGCTACCTGTTGCATTGGAATGGAGTGCCAAATGCAAATCATAATTTCCCATATTTGATTGCGCTATTGATGATGCCGCCGTCATATCGGGCGTGTTACGAGTAAAACTTATACCACTTGCATATAAATACGGCTCCATAGCATCGGCGATAAGGTTCATATAATATTCCTCGTTACCACCAATTATATATGGATTAAACTCTTGTGTAGATGGACTAAGATAAATACTTGGCATAAAAAATTCCCCCTTGCACAATTGTATGCAGGGGGAATAATTTTTTATGTTTTAATTAAGATATTCGCTTACGGCTTTTCGCACTACCGAAGAAAACCAACAGTAAAGTGCTTCACCAAGCTCCTGAAAAATGGGGTCGCCGTCGTGTAGACAAAGCATAGCAAAGGTCTGACCGATACGACGTTCAACCTCACTACCTCTGCGGAAAGCAAGATAATAAAATGAAAACGCACCGGTATCACTTGAGGTTTTATAAAGTTCTGTGTTGTGCTTATTTAAAGTGTCAAGAAAGCTCTTTTGAGCAATACCTACAAGTGTGTCATCTGATATATACTGTTCAAAACCTGCCGTAGCAGTAAAAGACAGTAGCAATCTTCTTTGAAGTATCATATCAAAATCTCTGAACTCCTCGCCGGCCTCGGTTTCGGCATCACGAATAAAGCTGTTTGCAACAGCTTTTCCTACCGCCTTGGCACCCTTTATTTGTTCAGAACTCACAGACGAATTCTGTGTCGGTGTGTTTTTATTGCGACGAATATCTTCCGAAGGTCTGTCCCCCGCAATTTTTACATCTAAATCATCTGTTAGCACTTTATATCACCTGTCTTTACTGTTTGTTTTTATACTCTTTTAATGCCTCGGCTAATTGCGCCGGACAAGAAGTATTTTTAAATCCGCATTTAATATTTTCAAGTCTTGAAATAACCTCATCAATTTCCATACCCTTTGTAAGCTCACCAATGCCTTTAAGGTTACCGTTACAGCCGCCTACAAAAGAAACGTTTTTGACGATATTATCTTCAATCTCAATATCAATACTACGAGAACAAACCCCTTTTGTTCTATATGTGAAATTCATATTAAATATTCCCTATCTGTCTTTAAATTTGTTGCTTCTTACAGGGTGACGAAGTTTACGAAGCGCTTTTGCCTCAATCTGACGGATACGCTCACGTGTTACGTTAAATTCGGTGCCAACCTCTTCAAGTGTATGGCATCTGCCGTCTTTAAGACCAAAACGCAGTCTGATTACCGCCTCTTCACGAGCTGAAAGGGTGTGAAGCACTGCGTCGATATCTTCGTTTGTAATTGTTTTAAGAGCGGCCTCATCCGGTGCGAGGGCATCTTCATCACGGATAAAGTCCATAAGGCGTGAATCTTCCTCAGGACCAATTGGTGTTTCCATAGAAACGGGTTCTTGTGCTACACGCATAATTTCACGAACACGCTCAACCGACAATTCCATTTTTTCAGCAATAAGTTCTTCGCTTGGTTCATAACCGTTTTCGTGAAGCAACTGACTCTGGATTTTTTTAAGTCGGTTAATGGTTTCTACCATATGCACAGGAATACGAATGGTTCTTGCCAGATCGGCAATAGCACGTGTAATTGCCTGTCTAATCCACCAAGTAGCATATGTTGAAAACTTAAAGCCTTTGGTGTGGTCAAACTTATCAACCGCTTTAATAAGACCTACGTTACCCTCTTGAATAAGGTCAAGGAAATACATACCACGACCAACGTATTTTTTCGCAATACTTACAACAAGACGAAGGTTTGCCTCGGTAAGACGCTTTTTAGCGTATTCGTCGCCTTCGTTTATTCTGATTGCAAGTTCTTTTTCCTCTTCTGAAGAAAGAAGCGGAACACGACCAATTTCACGAAGATAAACCTTTACCGGATCATCAAGAGACATATTTTCAATAGCGACGTCATCCTCAAGATTATCAAGGTCAACCTCTTCAAGTTTAAGCTCGTCTTCGGTTGGTTCTTCTTCGTAATCACGCTCTAAAATATCCGGATCCAACAGATTGTCTTCTTCAAGCTTAAGGTCAGCTTCGGTTGGTTCCTCATCTTCGGGAGCGTTATCTATTTCGTCCAACATTTCTTTTTTTTCTGCAGCCTCTAAAAAAGCATCTGCCGCCTTTTCAAGCTCTTCTGCTGTTTGTTTGTTGGTTTTGTTTTCTGCCATTTTTATTTCCCCTTTTGCTTTGATTCAATAATTTGTTGTAAATTTTGCGCCCAGTCATCCACAGACATATCTTTTGGATTTTCTGTTTTTCTTAATCCCTCATCTAATATTACCTTTATACTGTCTTTTAATACAATAAGGGCGTTTTTGTCACCTTTTTCGCTATTGGCAAGCGATGCCAGATAACCCATTTCGGCGGGAGATAACGTCTCACCAAAATATGACAAATCGGGATTTCTGCCATTTGCAATACACTCGCAAATGGATTTATATATTCTGCGGTTAACGGTGGTAAGCATTTTGTCGTAGCTAAGCCGTTCGGTTGCCGTTTCGTAAAAATCGGGATGTTGCATAAGTATTGCAATAACCGTTTCTTCTGCCGCAACAGCCGCAGGATACATTCTTTTTTCGGGATTAACATCGGTTTTTTCAAACCGAGGATGCACCATTTCTTCAAACTCACGTTTTTCACGGCGACGGTGGTTAGTTTTCCGTATTTGCTCAACCTTGTCCTTTATAGCCATGCGTGAAATTCCATATTTTTCGGATAATTTTCCTATATAAATGTCACGGGTAATAATATCGTTTGATTCGGCTATGATTTCTGCCGCTTTGTTAAGGTATTTTACCTTGCCGTCTTCACCCGTAATGTCGATACCGTTTACTGCCGCAAGCAGTTTATATTCAATCTCACTTACAGCGCCTTCAAGCAGAGCATTAAATCTTTGAGCACCGTTCTTTTTAATAAACTCGTCGGGGTCCTTACCGTCGGGAAGCAACACAACCCTTATGTTTATACCTGTGCTTTGCAGTACATTTCCTGCTCGGCGTGCCGCCTTTTGACCGGCTTCGTCAGAGTCCATTATAAGAACTATTTCTTTTGTATATCGTGAAAGCAACTTGGCTTGTTCATCGGTAAAAGCGGTACCCAATGCCGCAACGGCATTTTCAAATCCTGCCTGATGAAGTGATATAACATCCATATTACCTTCAACCAGAATGACACGTTCATCACAGTTGTTTTTGGCAAAATTCATACCAAAAAGATTTTCGCTCTTTTTATAAACCGGTGTGTCGGACGTATTAACGTATTTACCGCCCATTTTATCTTCACCGGGCATTGCTCGTCCGCTAAAACCGATTACCTTGCCACGTATGTTTATTATTGGAAACATTACACGCTTACGGAAACGGTCGTAATAAGTACCACGCTGACTTTTGCCGATTACATTTGCCTGAAGCATATCGGGAATACTGTAACCCAGTCCCCTTAAATGCTTTATAAGGTTGTCCCATCCGTCAGGGGCGGCACCCAGACCAAAATGCTTTATGGTGGCAATACTGAGCCCTCGTCCTGTAAGATAATCAAGAGCCCATTTACCTTCGGGCGACATAAGATATGTATGATAAAACTTTGCAGTTTCACGGTTTATTTCATAGATTGTGGTCTTTAGTTTTTGCATTGAGTCGTCATAGCCGTCCTGCGGTAGTGTTATACCACTGCGTTCGGCAAGCAACTTTACTGCATCAATATAATCAAGATTTTCTATTTGACGTACAAAACTGAAAACGTCACCGCCTACACCGCAACCAAAGCAGTAAAACGAGCCATTTTCGGGATAGACTGTAAAGGAGGGTGTTTTTTCATTATGAAAAGGGCAAAGACCAACTAAATTTTTACCACGGCGCTTTAATGCCACATAGGGCGCCATAACCGTTTCGATATCGTTTTTATATTTTATCTCATTAATAATTTCCTCAGGTATTGCCATATCAACACTCTCCTTTCACTAATATAATACTAAAAACAATGTACTAAAAACTGTACTATTAAACCTTCCACTCTTTTGGAATATAAATATTCGAATAGGTCATTACGGCAAAATGGTCGGTCATACCTGCAATATAATCCGCCGCCGCACGATGAATGCCCTCTCGCTCACGGATGTCATTATATTCGTTATCAAGCTTATCGGGATTTTTTATAAGATATTCATATATGCCGCTAACAATACCGTCAACCTTGGTCTCTTCGGCTTTTACAATTGGGTTGCGATACACCGTGTCAAACAAAAACTTGTGTAAACTCTCATAAGCCTCGGCTGTGGTTTCGTCCATTTTAACATCTGCCATAACGGTATTATTTACAACCGATTTAACAAGCGTATCAATACGCTGACTTTTGCTAAAACCTAAAACCTGTCTAATTTCAAGCGGTATATCTTCTTCATGTATAACACCTGCCGACACGGCATCGTCAATGTCGTGGTTTATGTACGCAATTCTGTCACTATAGCGCACAATTTTACCTTCGGGGGTTTGTGCCCAATCACCACGTGTGTGATGCTTGATACCGTCAATTACCTCTTGTGTAAGATTAAGTCCCCTGCCCGCACGTTCAATAACACGGCACACCCTGACACTCTGGTCAAAATGTGTAAAGCCGTCGGGATAAAGTGAGTTAAGTGCACGCTCACCCGCATGACCAAAGGGTGTATGTCCCAAATCGTGTCCTAAAGCAATTGCTTCGGTTAAATCTTCGTTAAACCTCAGCGCCCTTGCAATTGTACGTGCAATTTGTGATACCTCTAACGTGTGGGTAAGACGTGTACGGAAATGGTCGGACTCAGGCGATAAGAACACCTGAGTTTTGTGTTTTAAACGTCTGAACGCCTTGCAGTGAATTATGCGGTCACGGTCACGTTGAAAATCGGTACGCAACTCGCACTTGTCTTCCGGCTGTTCTCTACCCTTGGTATTAACACTTAAAGTGGCATAAGGCGAGAGTGTTTGTTTTTCAAAATCTTCTGTCATAATTCTTATATTTTCCATAAACACTTCACCCCTATATAATTAATATTATTAAAAAAAATCAAAATTCCTCTATTTTTTACAATTTAAACGGAAAAAATATTTCTTTTTTTGGTTTTGCAGTAATTTTTGATGCAAATGTCTCACATAGCTTGTCTAAAAAGGCGTCGCAATCAATCTTTTTATACATAACCTTAACCGTTACTTTGTCGGTAAAATCGGTGTTTTGTACCATACCGTTAGTGTCGGATATTAAACGTGAAAGCCTGTCAAAATTGCCGTAATCACACTCTATCTCATATTCACAGCACTCACACATTAAAACCTTTTGCGCACCGGACAGTGCATCACGTGTGCTTGTGCTGTAAGCACGTACAAGACCGCCTGTACCAAGCAAAATTCCGCCAAAATAACGTGTTACCACAACCAAAACGTTGGTAATGCCACTGCCCTTTATAACCTCAAGCATAGGCATTCCTGCTGTGCCGTGGGGCTCGCCGTCGTCCGAAAAGCGTGCAGTACCGTTTTGCAGTATATAGGCATAAACGTTATGCCTTGCATCCCAGTACTTGCTCTTTTGAGCGGCAATTATTTCGCTTGCCTGAGCCTCGGTTTCACAATGAAAACAATTAGCAATAAAACGTGAGTGTTTTTCGGTATATTCAGCTGTAAAATTATCATTAATGGTTATGTATTCTTGCATATATACCTCGCCTATCATAACAAAAAGCCGCAATCAACCCGTAGGCCGATTGCGGAATTGCGGTAAAAATTATTTTTCTTCCATACCGAAACGCTTTTTAAATCTGTCATCACGTCCGCCAGTATCTACCTACTTCTGCTTACCAGTGAAAAACGGATGACATTTAGAACAAATGTCCAAACGGATGTCCTTCTTTGTTGAGCGTGTCTCGAATTCGGCACCACAAGCACATTTAATTGTTACCTTTTCGTACTGAGGATGTAAACCTTCTTTCATCCTTGTCACCCCTTTCTTTCGTTGTAACATTGGAATTCTACCACATAACTTTCAAAAATGCAAGCATTATTTTTAAAAAATATCAGTTTTTTGAAAATAATTTTTTAATTTTCTCGTAAAGCTCCACTGTTTTAAATTTTATTTTGTATTTTTGGGCGTGTTCTGCTGTATCTGCCGCTTCATCTGATACACTGTCTGATAAACTTGCGTCGTGCGCCGTTGGTACACATACGCAAGGAAATACTACACACCACCAATTTTTACCCTGCGCCTTACCTATGTCTACAACAAGCGACTTGTAAGTACCGGCAGGCAGAGTAAAATCGTGATATTCTCTTGTATCAAAATATCTGTCTTCTACCGACACACGTGCGTTGTAAGAAAAGCCCTTTTCATTTATAACCTTGTTAGCGATTTTATTTATGCTTTCAATGCTTTCGCTTGCAGTTATAATCGCGTCCTCGGTAGAGTTGCAATTTTTAAACATATCGGTAGAGTTTTTCAGTATTTCGTCACGAACTTCTAATTTTAATTTTTGGTCTGCCTCATCGTCAGAATTCGCAATAATATGAAGTCGCAGCACTCCTTGACGCAGTTCGTCACATCTTGCTTCAAAATGCAAAAAATTTAAAACTATCGCGCAAATAAGCCCAAACAACACACCTAATTCAACGTTTTTTCTAACCGTCTTTTTCATAAAAAATACTCCTGTCAAATTTTTCCTATAAGTAATATTGACAGAAGTAATTTTTTTTATTCAATTATTCCATTTTTTGTAGGTGTTGCAATTATTGGATTATAGCCTTTAATTTTTAATAATTCCTTTGCCTTTTGCGCAGTCACCAAATCTTTATATATTGCAAACACTGTAGGACCGCTACCAGACAACGATACGGCGAGAGGTTTTGTTTCATTTATATCTTGTGTTAACTTTTCATTATCACAAACACTACCAAATGCGTTAAAAACGTTTTGACACACAGCGATTAAATCCCCGTTATTTATACCATCAACCATCAACTTAGTATAAAATTTATCTTGTGGATATGTATCGACCTTTTTGTACATATCTGCAGTAGATAGCTTTGTTCCGTGCTTTATAAGCAGCATTGCGCAATCCGGCATATCCGATAGCTTACTCATTTGCTCACCTATGCCGCCCACACGTGCAGTACCGCCCACTATACAAAAAGGCACGTCGGCACCAACCAATAAACCAATTTTGCACAATGCTTCTTGCGACAAATTAGTATTATACAGTTTATTAAGAGCAACTATTACAGCCGCGGCATCGGCACTACCGCCACCCATGCCCGAGGCTAGCGGTATATGCTTTTCAATAACTATTTTAGCTCCACCGCAAATTTTAGTAAGTTCAAAAAATTTGATAGCCGCCTTATATGCTATATTTGATTTATCACATAACGCTTCATCACTGCATTGCACCGTAATATCATCACTTTTTTCAATGGTCACTTCATCACATAGCGATACCGATTGAAATACCGAATCAATAAGATGATACCCGTCCTCGCGCTTACCTAAAACGTCAAGTGTTAGATTTATTTTTGCATTAGCTTTTAGCTTCATTGTTTTCACCAAATAAAAATTTATCTTTTAGGTAAAGAATGGTATATCGTCTATTTTATCAATCTCAAAGAACAATATGTGTGCGTCCTCGCCGTATCTTACGGGTATGTTCTTATCATTTGCAAGCTTAAACTTTTCTGCCGCGCGTTCCATTCGGGTATATCTAACCTCTAATTCTAATGGTGTGGTCATTGGGATAAGTGGGTTATTCTTTTTAACCGCTTCACACACGCCGTTGTATATATCCTCAAGCACCTTATCTTCGTCAATAAAGTCAGCGGCGTTTCTACCCTTTGCGTATTTGGTAATAACGCTTGTTATGTTAGGTGCGGTTTCCTTAAACTGTGCAACACAAATATCATCACTTGAAAAGAATATAGGCGCAATACCATGCTTTGCGCAGATATAACTGTCTATTTCAAGTTCGCCTACCGCCTTGCCGTTAATCTTCATATACTGAATAGCAACCGAGCTAAACGTGTGCGCCAAAACGCCATTTAACGTGCCCTCGCGAGAATGGTAGCCAATATAAACAATACCGGCAAAGTTATGCTCTCTTGCAAAATCATAGCGAGGATATCCCTTGATAGCGTTTATATCTATGTGTATCACGCGGCTATCAATATTATCGCGATTAACGTTTCTCATACCGCCGTGATTGTCCCACAAAACAACCTTTGTAGCACCACTGTCACAAAGCGCCTTCGCAGCGGCGTTTATTTCCTTTTCGGCATTGGTTACAGCAAGTTTATAATCTGGGAGTTCTTTTAAAAGTCCCTTGTTTGGCTCACCCACTACTCCATGAATACCCTCTAAATCACAAGCTATTAAATATTCCATAATATCCTCCTTAATGATTTTATTAATTATTTAAATTTTGATGAAAGCCAAAGGACTCTGCCGTGAGTTTCTCAAAACGATAGCCCATTTTTTTAAGGCCCTCAATAATTTGCGGTAAAGCCTCTACTGTCGTGGTTTTGCCGCCATTGTCGTGCATAAGCACACAAATACTCTTTTTACCCTTTGCTCTATTTAAAACGTTTGTCACAATAGTATTTGAAGGTACAACAGCCGCGTCAGCATCACCCGAAACTACATTCCAATCGAAATAGGAATAACCTAGCTCCGGCATACGCTTACTTAAATCGGTCATTATTCCTTTGCAATAGTTAGAGCTTATCTTATTACTGCTACCGCCCGGAAAACGTATAATATTACTACGAATCCCCGTTTTACTGTAAACAATATCAGATATACCCTTTATATCTTCAAGATAACTGTTAATATCTTTATAAACTATCTCGTATTTATGTGTTTTGGTATGTAACCCTATAGCATGTCCGCGATTAGCAATCTGTGGTAAATACTGCGTTTTTGCTGTACCCACAACAAAAAACGTCGCTTTTATATTGTATGCATCAAGTATATCTAAAATTTTTAGCGTATTGTTTGACGGACCGTCATCAAACGTAAGATAGCAGATACCGCTCTCGGCAGTATCTGCTTGATTTACTTTATTAAGCCTTATGGCATCTTGCAACTCGTTGCGGCGCCTTTCTATTTTAAGTTGCTCGATTTCTGTTTTTAAACTGCTGTTTTCTTGCTCTAATCTCGCCTTTTCAGCAAGAGCTGCATCAAGCTGTGATTTAAGTTCAGCCTTTTCCTGTGCGCTTTTGGTTACGTCAACGTCATATTCGGCAATTTTTTCATTCAAGCCGTTAATCTTTTCCTGAGCCGCTTCTAAATCGCTGATATTTTCATCAAGCTCGTTTGAAACGTCAACGTAATCATTATA
>JAZUNQ010000002.1:0-15468 GCA_045604205.1 Acutalibacteraceae bacterium | reverse complement strand
TTGTTTTTATTGATTTAAATATAGAAGAAATTAGTAATATATATAGCATTGCAAATACAAACGTTTCCTATAAACTTGACCCAAAAGCAACATACAGTGAAAAAAATGGTTATTTTAAAAATGGGATTATTGTGTTAAATGATTTTGAAACGGTAATTCAATATGATGTAAACAATGAACAAGTAAATAGTTATAGGTATGAAGAATATACTTTCCCCGAAAATGTCATAGTTGGAGAAACTGTCGATATGGGAACAATTGCACTTTATATTGACGGAACAACAGAAATTTTCACATTAAGTCAAATGGCAGAAAAAAATAGTAACATTGAAATAATATATGAAAAACGAAACAAAAAAACTTGGGATGGCTCACCACAGTTATCTGGATTTTTTGTTCAAAACAGTGTGCAAGTGGTCGATGATAAAACGTATTGTGTTGGAGAATGTTTGAATTTTGCCGGTGAGGCATATGCAGTAATACTTGAGTATGATCAAACTACGGGAAATTGGGAATATGTTTCAAAGTTCTTTGCCGGAGATACTATTAGTAGGAACTGTTATTTGATAAATTATAACAGGTAACACCCGGGGACGGTTCTGTTCTCATATTTGATTTGGATTGGAATTTGATTAATTAAATGTTGGAGGAAAAATGAGTTTATTTTGTTTATGTATTGTCCATAATGTTAAAAAAAACGAAAAAAATTTTTATACTCAACAGATAGAAACAATTGCAAAACATTATAACTGTGGCGTAAAATTTTCAGTTGATTGGTGTGAACCTATTTTTTCGTATATACAAAAAGATTCATTGGTTATTAATGTTTTAGATAATCCTCAAGCTGATAATTGTGAATTGTTTTTACTACCAGATGGTTGGTATTTCAATGGTCAGGCAGCGAAGATAACATTTAGAGAGCGCATAAAGTTACTACAAGATATTGCCAATTTTTTTATTGATAGAAAATATGGTATTGATTTTTATTTGGGTCAAAGTGGAACTCAAATAGACGATTTTTTAAAAGTTGCATTAAAAGCCAATGATTTAACTGATTACTTAACAAAGACAATTGGCATAAATGGTATAGAGGATGGATTGTATATTAGAATTATTCAAGAACAGCACTGTTGACAGTTCTCTGCCGTGACAAAACAATGAAAAAGGTAGCACTCTTTCGGGTGCTACCTTTTTTATTTTAATAAACTAATTATCTCTGAACACGGCCTGAACCGTCGCCGCCTGCAAGTTTTTCAACTTCGGAAACACTAACACGGTTGTAGTCGCCTTCAATTGAGTGCTTAAGAGCAGATGCTGCAACAGCAAACTCGATAGCCTCTTGTGTTGACTTACCTGTAAGGATTGAATAGATAAGTCCGCCACCGAATGAGTCACCGCCGCCTACACGGTCAACAATGTGTAGGTGATATGATTTAGAGAAGCAGTAGTTTTCGCCATCGTAAAGCATACCTGCCCAGTCGTTATCACTTGCAGAGATTGAAGAACGAAGTGTAATAGCAACCTTTTCAAAGCCGAATTTGTCAGCAAGCTGTTTTGCAACAGACTTGTAACCCTCGTGATTAAGCTTACCGCCGTAGATGTCGGTGCCCTCAGCCTCGATACCGAATACGTCTTTTGCATCTTCTTCGTTAGAAATGCAAACGTCAACGTACTGGCAAAGGTCGGTCATAGCAGCACGTGCTTCGTCACGGGTCCAAAGCTTGCCACGGTAGTTAAGGTCGCAAGAAATTTTAACGCCCTTTGCTTTAGCGGCAATGCAAGCCTCACGGCAGATTTCTACAACGTTGGGGCCAAGTGCCGGTGTAATACCGGTAAAGTGGAACCAATCAGCGCCTTCAAAAATCTTATCCCAATCAAAGTCTTCCTTTGTAGCCTGCTGAATTGCAGAATATTTACGGTCATAAATACAAACCGAACCACGCTGTGAAGCGCCTTTTTCGAGGTAGTAAATACCAACACGTTCGCCACCACGGGTGATGTTTGAAGTGTCAACACCAAAGCTACGAAGTGAATCAACAGCAGCCTGTCCGATAGCGTGCTTAGGAAGCTTGGTTACGTAAGCGCTGTCCATACCATAGTTTGCGAGTGATACTGCAACGTTTGCTTCACCACCGCCGAATGTTGCCTGCATTTGGTCGTTTTGGAAGAAACGGTAATAACCGTTAGGAGCCAAACGCAACATAATTTCACCAAAAGTAATAATTCTTGCCATTATCCTCTAATCTCCTTTAAAAGTGCTACTGCTTCTGCAGTAAGTTTTTCAATTTCGTCAAACTTGCCTTCGGTAATCATATCGCCGGGAACCATCCAGCTACCGCCGCAAGCAACAACAGCTTTACAGTTTAGGTAGTCGGCAAGGTTTTTAGGACCGATACCGCCTGTTGGCATAAACTTAATCTTGGTATAAGGAGCAGCCATTGCCTTAATCATCTTAACGCCGCCTGCAGCTTCTGCCGGGAAGAATTTAAGATAGCTAAGACCCAAAGACATACCCATTTCAACCTCACTTGGTGTGCAAACACCTGGGATGATTGGATAACCCTTGTCAATACAATGCTTAACAACAACAGGGTTAAGACCGGGGCTTACTATAAATGAAGCACCTGCAGCCATTGCAGTGTCAGCCTGTTTTGGTGTAAGAACAGTACCTGCCGCTACAAGAAAATCAGGAAATTCTTGTGAAATAAGGCGAATAGCCTCTTCTGCGGCATCGGTTCTGAATGTTACCTCTGCACAGCAAATGCCACCCTTTTTAAGAGCGTTTGCAAGCGGAACTGCATCTTTTGCGTTGTCGATTTTGATAACCGGAATTACGCCGATATCACTAATCTTTTTAATTAAATTTTCCATTAATTTATCCTGCCTTTACAAGAAAATATTTACATTTTAATTTTACCACATATCAAAAGATTGTCAATAAATAAATTAATATTTTATTCGGAAGTTGTTGTACTGCTTGTATTATCCTTTTTTTCTTGGTCTTTTGCCTTTTGAGCTTCTACCTCGGGTGTGTCAAGTGCAGAGCCGTCATGGTCACGGCATACGTTAGGTACGTTATTCTTTTTGTACCAGCCAATCGCCTTTGAAGGACAACCGTCGGTTGCAAGATTTCCCGATTCGGTACAATAGAAATGCTCCTGTGCGTATTCACTGTCAACAAAAGACTTTGGTTCCAATCCGCTATGCACCTTGGACATAACGGCACCCCACATTCTCATGGCAATACCGGCGTCACGTATAGTTTGTGGGTTATCATAACCGCACCAACAGGATGCAACGTAATAAGGTGAGCCGCCAACAAACCAAAGGTCGTTAGAGTCATTTGAAGTACCGGTTTTAGCGTATATTCTCATATTTTTAATATATCCGCCTGCACCGCCACCTGTACCGTTTGCACCGTAAACAACGTTTTGTAAAAGCTTGTTCATAACGGTTGCGGTATCCTCACCTATTGCAACGGTTGGTTTAACCTCTTCGTGCGAAAGAACAACATCGTTGTGCTGATCAAAAACTGCATAATAAAGTGTTGGCTCGTAATACATACCGCCGTTACCAAAAATGGCGTAAGCCGCAGCAGATTCTTTTGTAGTAATACCACCGTTGGTACCGCCCATTCCAAGAGGAGACAGTGCAATGTCGTTTTCGTTAAGGGTTGTAATTCCCAAGGTTGTTGTCAAGAAATTATAACTTTTTTCTGTTCCCATTTTATCCACAAGATAAACAGGAATTGTATTAACCGAGCGTTCCAAAGCGTACTGCACAGTTATTCCGCCCCAATAACCGCCATACCAGTTTTTAGGTGTCCAACCGGCATACTTTACAGGGCTGTCGTTAACTATGGTAGAATAATGGATAATTTCATCCTCTATGGCGGGGGCATATGCCGCTATAGGCTTCATAGTAGAACCCGGTTGACGAATTGCATCGGTAGCACGGTTAAAGCCTGAAAGACCAAGGTTAGCCTTCTTTTCGCCAATACCGCCTGACAAACCTCTTACCCTGCCCTGATAGTCCATAACGGTAATTGAACCCTGCATTTGAGCGCCGTCTTTTCCCTTGAGTCCGTATTTTTCGGAATTGGTAAATACCTCGTCAATGGCGTTTTGCACCTTAGGGTCAACGGTTGCATAAATCTTATAGCCGCCGCTATAAAAGTTTTCTGCGGCATGGGCTTCGTCCCAACCGTATTTATCGGCAAGGTCTCTTGTAACTTCAACTATTAAAGCATCAACAAAATAGTTGTTGACTTCATTTTCATTAAGTTCGTCTTTTGAGGCTACAAGTTTAAATTCTTCTTTTAGCGCCGCATCGTGCTGCTCTTGTGTTATAAATTTAGAATCAAGCATAAGAGCCAACACCGTTTCACGACGGGTTTTATTATTTTCGGCATTATCATCCGGCGCATAATTTGACGGAGCCTTTGTAATAGATGCAAGTGAAGCGCACTCAAGCAAAGTAAGCTCATTAACGCTCTTGCCAAAGTAATAGTTTGCGGCAACCTCTACACCGTAAATACCGTGACCCATAGGTATTGTGTTAAGGTAACATTCAATAATTGTGTCCTTGTAATACTTGCTTTCAAGTTCTCTTGCACGTAAAATTTCACGCACTTTACGCATTGCGCTTTGATCACGGTCATCAGAAAGATTTTTAACCAACTGTTGTGTTATGGTTGAACCGCCCTGTTTAGAAGAATATATCGGAATAAAAACGTTAACAAGCGAGCCAAAGGTTCTTTTCCAGTCAACGCCGTAATGGTCGTAAAAACGCTTATCCTCGACAGCAACAAAAGCATTTACCAATTGCTGAGGAATACCGTTGTATTCTGCGTTATCGGTTTCTTTTGCGGCAACGGCATTATAAGGCACCCAGATTCGGTTAAACTCACCGTGAAGTCGCTGATATTCAACCCAATCGTCACCCGATTCGTTTTGTGTATAAATGGTTGTGGTAAAGTTAAGCTCCAAATCATCAAGATTTATGTTTTCCATAAATTCGTCATTGGCGCTGAAGCTTGCTATTCCTATACCAACCGAGCCCAGTATAATTGCAATTACCATAATGCCTATCAAAAAAACAGTTAAACCGGATTTAATTAATAACTGTTTTCCCTTTTTCTTTCTGCTTTTTTGTTTTCTGGCATTATCAACCGCACCCGAAGAAAAGCTGTTAAGGTCAAGTGAATAGCTTTGTGATTGACCGTTTAACTCTTTTTGGGGATTCTTTTCATTTTCATTTAACTTTTTGTTTTCAGGTTCTTGCGGAGAACTAAAACTAAAAATATCTTTATCGTCCATCATAAACACCTCCGTAAAAAATGGACATAAAATCCATAATACAAAAACATTATACACCAAAACTTTTTATTTTGGTAGTTACAATTTTTTAACTAATATTAACAATTTATTAAGGGCATACTAAAAACGGTGATTTTATGTCGTTGTTTATTAAAAAAGTATTATTCCCCGTTTTAGTTTTTGTTTGTGTTTTTGCCTTAGTGTTACACATTTTCAAGGGCAGTAACAAAAATCCAACGGATACTGTTTATACATTAAAATCATATAGGAATACCGTAGCACTGTATCAAAACGAAAATTTGATAGAAGTTTTTAATAGCGTTGTGCTAAACACCCTGCCGCAAAAGGATGTACAGAAATTTAATAACGGTATAGTTTTTGATACTAAAGAACAGGCTGAAATTTTTCTTGAAGATTTTGAATAACAAAAAGCGGCATAACAATGCCGCTTAAAAAATGCTATTTTGCTTTTTTCTCTTTTGAGCGATAGTAAAAATAAAGCACTAAGTCGGTAGTTACCATTACAAAATTTAGTATGTAAACCGCCAAGCCAAAATAGAAAATCCAAGGTTTGTCTCCACCGGCAGCAAGGGTAATAAACTTGCTTGCAACACCTGCTACATAACCTGTATCAATAAGCAATAAAAACAAAAGGCTTTTGCCCTTGGTAGATTTGTTTTGTAGAGTCTTCATAATATTATTTGGCCATGAAAAACCAAACAATGCAATCATTGCAGTTTCTAAAACAAGCGCTAAAGTCTCCATAAAATTTATTCTCCTTTAAGTACGGCGTTAACCGCAGTTTTAATTACTTCTATTTTCTTTTCTTCTACAGTTTCATCACTACCGTTTGGTATAAAGCTTACGTCGTTTACACTACCGCCGAACAAAACGCAGTACCAGGTAAGCGCCGACGCATATCTGCCGTAGTTAAGTGACAAATGAAAACCGTCTCGGTTAAGCGAAAGACCACCGTTTTTATAATCAAACTCAGGCGTATTATCACGCAGATACTGAATAACGTCACCACTTGGTATAATGCCGGCATTTATATCCTTAGCCGCTTTGCTGTAAGCATCACACAAGCAGTCATACATATATTTTTGATCATTGTTATAATTTGCAAAAGCGTCGTTTGCAAAATCATTCTCATATGCCCATGTCTTATGTATATAAAACTTGGCGTTGGGGCACACCTCTTTAACTACCTTATGCAAGTCGCACAAAAAGGGCTGATATGTTTCATACTTGCCACAATTAGGGCTTGCTTGTTGAAATGTTATTATATTCCAATCTTCTGCCCGAAGCGCCTCCGCAAGCGAGATTTTGCGTGTAGGCTCACCCTTTATTTCATAATCATATGCCGCTTGGTCATTGACATAAAAATTCCAATGACCGTAAAGACTGCAACCACCGTAATAAAGGTTTGCATTGTAAACATCTTTGCCTGCACTCTTACATATGTCATAAAGCCATTTATGAGCATCTTGTGAAAAGCTGTTACCGATACTTAGTATTTTCATATTGTCACCTCATTTCAGCAAATTATATCACTTTTTAAGGGGAAAATCAATATTAAATGCCTAATTTACTAATATTTTGACGGTGACACGCCAAAATACTTTTTAAACATCTTAGAAAAGGTATAAACGTCGCTATACCCAACCGAAAGCGCAGTCAATGAAACGCTGTATCCGTAATCTTTTAAAAATATTGCCGCTTGCTCCATACGTGTTTTCAACAAATACTGCTTAGGTGATAGACCGATCTTTTTCTTAAACAAATTTGAAAAATACGTTCTCTCCAACCCTATTCTATCGGCAATATTGTTCACACTTATATCACTCGTATATTCAGAATTAATTATATTAAGCGCTTTGTCAATATAGTCAACCATTTCGTTTTGATGATCATAAATCATTGAAATTAACTGCCAAATTTTACTACACAAAAATTCGGTCTTACCCTTATTCATATTACTGCACTTTTTCATACCTTCAAAAATATGATGGGTTTGTGGCATATACATAACGTCGCTAAACAAAAAATCAAGCTCGCTATCGGCGGTAAAGCCTACCCAAATATATTCCCAAGGGTTAAGGCTATCGGCCTCGTAATACGTCTCTACAAATGGCGGAATAACAAATATATTGCCTGCAGTTACGGTATATTCTCTGTCCTTAATTCTAAAATACCCCTTACCCGATACAACATAATGCAAAAGCCAGTGCGTACGAAGCGCAGGACCAAAGCTATGCCTTGGTTTGCATATTTGGCTTCCAAACTGCATTGGACTAATATCTTTATAGCCCTTATTTATAATTACTTCGTTATAAATCACCATTTTAAAATTCTCCCAAAACAACAAAATGACAAATTATAACAACATTTTAGCATTTACATCAATCATTTGTCAATATACAATTAAACCATAAATTATAGTGAGGTGTTTTTATGAAGATTACCTTTATGGGTGCAGGTAGCACCGTATTTGCACGAAACGTTATCGGCGACTGTATGTGTAGCGAGATTTTGCGTGACAGTGTCTTTGCTCTTTACGACATTGATGCCGAACGACTTGAAGAAAGCCGTGTTATATTAGAGGCTATGCGTGAGCAAAAGGGCTGCAAGGCGCAAATTGAATGTTATTTTGGTGTAGATAATCGCAAGGATGCCCTTCGTGGCGCCAATTTTGTTATCAATGCAATTCAGGTAGGCCTTTATGACCCTTGTACCATCATTGATTTCGAAGTGCCTAAAAAATACGGTCTACAGCAAACCATTGGTGACACCTTAGGTATAGGCGGAATTATGCGTGCGCTTCGCACAATTCCGGTAATGAAGGATTTTGCTGACGATATGGCAGAGGTTTGTCCTGATGCATATTTCCTTAACTATACCAATCCTATGGCAATGCTCACAGGCTATATGTTACGCTATACTCCAATAAAAACAGTTGGCCTTTGCCACAGCGTTCAACACTGCACAGAGTCGTTGTTTCAATCTTTAGATATGATGGAATATATGGACGGTCACAAAGAGCTTATTGCAGGCATTAACCATATGGCGTGGTTGCTTGAAATCAAAGACAAAAACGGTAATGACCTATACCCTATTGTTAAAACCAAAATTGATGAATATCTTGCTCGTGAAAATGCAAACAATAAGGTACGTGTTGAATATATCAAAAATTTCGGTTACTACTGCACCGAATCAAGTGAACACAATGCCGAATATAACCCGTTTTATATCAAGTCAAAATACCCTGAGCTTATCAAGAAGTATAATATTCCGATTGATGAATATCCTCGACGTTGCATAAACCAAATCGAGCGTTGGAAAGAGGATTATAAAAATATTCTTGAAACGGGCATCAAAGAGCACACACGCAGTATTGAATACGCTTCACATATTATGGAGTCAATAGTTACAAACACACCTTATGAAATTGGCGGAAACGTGCTAAATACAGGTCATCTGATTACCAATCTGCCTGAAAACGCCTGTGTAGAAGTTCCCTGCCTTGTAAACGGCAGCGGCATACATCCTTGTCACGTGGGTGCTCTCCCCGTTCAGTGCGCCGCTATGAATATGACAAATATAAATGTTCAACTACTTACAATCGAGGCTGCACACACGCTCAAAAAAGAACATATATATCAAGCGGCAATGCTTGACCCACACACTGCCTCCGAACTTGATATTGACACAATTAAAAAAATGGTTGACGACCTTATCGAAACCCACGGCAACTGGCTGCCAAAATATCACTAACAACCAAAACCGCAAGTGCTAAAAAACTTGCGGTTTTTGTGTTTTATTCCTTGATTATTTGTGTTTATTATGCTATATTTTAGGTGGATATAATTTCCACAAAAAACAAAAGGTGGCGATACTTATGACCGATTTTGAAAAAAACGTTAAAATTGAAGGTTTTTGTGGTGATGCCCCTTGCGATGATATGCAAATTCATCTCAAACAATATCACCCCGGTATTCCCGGCTATGCTTTAAAATATGATTACTTTGTAACCTTTAAGGGTGAAAAATTAGCCTTCGAGGAATATGACGTTGACTTTAATCTTCCTATGGTATGGATTATTGCTGATAGAATAGTTATTCCTGATGAAATTCGTCAGCGTGGCGAAACTCTTACCATTACCGTAACTCACAAAAAGTTTAAAGAATATCGCTCTACCATTCACATAAAAATGCGCAAGTACGAACTTACTCTTGAAGATAATTTCGAAACATACAATACCGACTTGTGGGAAGGTATGGATTACGGTGCTAAAACACCGTTGTCAATCACACCACGTATGGACAATTACGTTCGTGATGGTAAGTTGCGTCTTGAATTCAAAAAACTTGACAAGCCGATTATAAAAGACGGTAAAGAATATTGGTACACCGATGCAGGTGTAAGAACCAAGGGCAAGTTTTCTCAAACCTATGGTTGTTTCACTGCAAAATGCAAACACCCAAGCTATCGCAAAGGCCTTTTCACAGCGTTTTGGCTTATGCCCGAAGGTAAGTATTGTGATGAATATTTCTTTAAACGCACCGATACAGGCGATGATTTTCACGGTTGCAGTGAAATTGACATTATGGAAATTTTCTGTCACCCCGACACACTTGGATCTTCTCATACCGAGCATTATTGGGAACCGGGTTGGGATTGGGCAACACAAGGCACTACCAAAAGCTCACTTGGTGAAAATTACATAATTCCCGGCTTTAAATACGGTGAATATCAGGAATATTCTTGTGTTTGGAACGAATACGCTATCTACTACTACGTAAACGGTGAGCTTGCAAAAGCAAATACCAATATTGCCCCTGTTGATGATGTAAAGGCTGCATATATTAAGTTCACTTGTTATATTGGTCCCAAAGCTTTTGAAAAAGAAAGACACTGGTGCGGAGTTCCCGATGAACTTCTTCCCCAAGAATTTGTTATTGATTGGCTTAAGGTTTATAAATAATTTTAAATATATATTTTATTGGGAGGTTATTTTTATGACAGATTTTGAACTCAACGTAAAAGAAGAAGGCTTTTACAAAGGTGAGCCTTGTGATGATTTTAAAATTCATCTCGAAAGCTATCACCCCGGTGTACCGGGCTACTCTGTAGTATACAAGTACTACATTGTGTTTAAGGGTGAGCGCATTAGTCCACGTGGTTGTAACATTCGTGCCGACTACCCTGATGTCTTCTTTAAAGCTGACGAAATTATCATCCCCGACGCTACTCGTCAAATGGGTGGTTGGATGACGGTTGACCTTCACTGCGCTGAGGACCCCGACTATACCGCAAAGCTTAAAATCAAACTTCGTAAATACGAAATGACTCTTGAAGATAATTTTGAAACCTTTAATACCGATTTGTGGGAGCCACGTTGTGACGGTGCCAAGGTTGCTATGGCATACACAAAGGTTAAAGAAAACTACGTTCGTGACGGTAAGCTTTGTCTTGATTTTGAAAAGAACGAAACTCCCGTTATCCGTAACGGCAACGAGTGCTACTATTCCGACGCAGGTCTTAGAACCAAGGGTAAATTCTCACAAAAATATGGTTGCTTTGCTTCCAGCATCAAGGTTCCTGCTTGTCCCACAGGCATTTTCTCTGCCTTCTGGCTACTACCCGAAGGTAAATATTGTGACGATTACTTCTTTAAGCGCACCGATACGGGCGATGATTTTCACGGTTGTAGTGAAATAGATATTATGGAAATCTTCCACCACCCTGCTACCCGTGGTAGCGCTCATACCGAGCATTACTGGGAGCCCGGTTGGGATTGGGCTACACAAGGTACTACCAAAAGCTCACTCGGTTACGACTACACCATTCCGGGTTACAAAGACGGCCAATTTATTGAGTACGCTTGCGTTTGGAATGAATACGCTCTTTACTACTATGTAAACGGTGTTCTTGCGAAGGTTAATGATAAAATTGCTCCTGTTGAAAACGTGTTCCCTGCTTATATTCTTTATACCTGTTACATAGGACCCGAAGGCAGTGGCGCTTTCTGGGGTGAGGTTAAAGACGAAGACCTTCCACAAACAATGGAAGTTGACTGGCTAAGAGTTTATAAATAATTTAAGGAGAGAAAAATGACTGATTTTGAATTAAATGTTATAGAAGAAGGTTTTTATAAAGGTGAGCCTTGTACTGATTTTATGATTCACCTTGACAAATACCACCCCGGTGTTCCGGGATTTACCCTTAAATACAACTATCATATAATTTTTAAAGGTGAACAAATAAGTCCACGTGGATGCGGCATACAGGCCGACAACCCCGAGGTTTACTTTAAAGCTGACGAAATTCTTATTCCTGATAGAGTAAGAAAATTAGGTGGTTGGCTTACAGTTTCGCTTTTCTGTGCACAGGATCCTGACTATACCGCAACACTTAAAATCAAGATGCGTAAGTACGAACTAACGCTAGAAGATAATTTTGAAACATATAATAAAGATTTGTGGAATGCTCGCTCTGCCGGCGCAAAGGTTGACATGGCATTTACCGAACCGCTTGACAACTACGTTCGTGACAATCATCTTTGCCTTGATTTTAAAAAGCATGAAACGCCCACAATAAGAAACGGCAAAGAGTGCTACTACTCTGATGCGGGGGTTGATACACGTGGTAAATTTTCACAAAAATACGGTTGCTTTGCCACCCGTATGAAATTACCCGAAGCGCCAAAGGGTATCTTCTCAGCATTTTGGCTTGTTCCCGACGGCAGATATCAGGAAGATTATTTCTTTAAGCGCACCGATACAGGTGATGAGTTCCACGGTTGTAGTGAAATAGACATCATGGAAGTTTTCCATGATGCTGATACCTTGGGTTCTGCTCACACCGAGCATTATTGGGAACCTAACTGGGACCGTGCAACACAGGGTATTACCAAGAGTTCACTTGATAATTTCTATACCATACCCGGTTTTAAATATGAGGATTATCAAGAATTTGCTTGTGTGTGGAACGAATACGGCATCTACTACTATGTAAACGGTGAACTTGCAAGAGATAACCAAAACATTGCTCCTGTTGAGGATGTATTCCCTGCATTTGTACTTTATACATGTTATATTGGACCTAAAGGCAGTGGCGCACGATTTGGTGAAGTAGAAGACGCACTTCTTCCAAAAACACTTATGATAGATTGGCTTAAGGTTTATAAGTAAAATTTAAAACACCCGCAAATAGATTGCGGATGTTTTTTCCTTGCTACGAGTGTGTCAAGGCAGATACAACACGGTTTTCGGGCGATGTTCAGCCTATTTTTACCCAAAATACTCATTTAGGAATGAAAATGAGTAAATCTTAACCCATAAGCGTAATTTTGGCTGATTTTTGTATCATTGTACATCCGGTATCACATCATTTGTTTTGTTATAATTCAAGACACAGAACCGTCCCCCTGTCTTACTGTCTTATCTGGAACCAACAAAAAGGAACCGCAGAATTGTTTGCAGTTCCTTTTTTGATAGGTATAGTTTACACTTTTATAATAAGTCGTATTCTTTTTGCAAGAATTTTCTATCAGTTTTGAAATGACTTATCGGTTTTTTATCAATCACAAAAATTTTCTTAGGTTGCTCCTCGATAGGCATTGTTTTAATGTAATTATTTAACTCACAAATAAGTGTTTCTTCGTTTTGTTTCTTTTCTAGAACAATGAATAAATATGGGATTTCATATCCTTCGTGTTCTTTATCTGTGCCCGAAACGATGATAGCGTCTTTAATGCCGTCTAATCCCAAAATCTTATTTTCAATCCCAAGAGGGAAAACCATCTTGTCGGGATAAACATTTAACCCTTTACGACCAAGCACAAACAACAGTCCTTCAGGAGTCATAAATCCAGTATCTCCAGTATGAAGCCATAAGTTTCCGTCAGGGTGAATCTTCAACACCTCATCGGTCAACTTCTTATCCGAATAACCGATCATAATACCTGCGCCGCTTTTACAAATTTCACCGACTTCATAATATTTCAGCTCGTTTGTCGTAGTTGGTTCAAAAATAGAAATCGTTGTGTCGACATATGGCATACCAGCACTGCCTGACAAAATCATCTCTTTACCGTAAGCGACAGTAAATCCCGAGCCGCCTTCGCTTTGACCGTAGCCTGCACTAAGTGGACCTTTGTAGTTGTGTTTGTCCAAAAAGGCTTGTACTCTTTCGATATACTTCTTTGAAAGTGGCTCTGCTCCAAAACCAAACATATTGAAGTGACTCATATCATAATCTTCAGGTATTCTGTTTGATTCGGTCAACACATTAACAAACTGAGGAACAAGCGCCCAACCGTTAGGTTTATAGTGCATCATTTCAAGGTCTAAATCCTCAATCTTGCAATAAGGGTCTAAAGCCAAAACCTTACCATCTGCTAGTGGATAGCACATAGCGGCAGTTACTACCGATACAATAACCGGTGGAATAACAGTATGTAGCCAAAGTTCTCGTTCTCCCGAAGAATAAGGCATCATTGAAAGTTGCCCAATCATTCCTAATACGGATTCTGTAGAATGCATTAACTCTTTAGGTTCGCCTGTAGAACCGCTTGTGAAAGCAGAAAACAATCTGATATTCTTCTCTTGGTTTTCTTTAAAGAAGTTAACATCTTTTCCTCTCTCTAAAAAATCGGTCCAAGAGATATTCTTTGAGTTGTCGCTTTTATCACCTTGATATTTTGATTCAATAACCTCTGCTATATTACTTCTTAATTTTATATTTTTATCAAATGAAAACAAAGGATCTACCACAACAATATTTTTAACTTTGGTGTTGTTGTAAATTTGTTCAGCATCCGAAGAAATTATATAATCAGGAGCAATATACAAAGAAACAGTTTCGTCTTTGTTGATTAAACTGATAATGCTATCTATATCCTCGATAATATTTTTTATACAACACCCTATTTTCTCGCAAGCTAACAATAGCTCAATGTATTCGGGTACACATTCTAGCGAAGCAACAATAGCATCACCTTTTTTAACGCCCATAGCAACTAGAGATTTTGCAACTTGTTCGATTCTCTTAAAAAATTCTCCGGCTTTAATAGCAGTATCATAGTACTTAATAATAGTTTCGTCAGGGTTCTGCCAAACCATTTTAACTCTATCTAAAATTCTGTTAAACGAAGGTCTTGCTGATAGCAATTCCGGTGGGTAATATTTCAACCAAGGTTTGTCTATAGACGGATAACCCGTCAGTTTCTTTTCTGTTGGCATTTTACAATTCCCCCATAAAATAAAAAGTGCGGCTACCGAAGTAACCGCACAAAAAACGCAAACTCCGATAGTCGCCAAACTACCTGAGATAGCAAGAGCCTTGCTTATACACAGTGGAATTTGCATTTTTATCAAATTCATTATGTGTATAAGCATAAAAGGATATACTACCCCCTAGGCTCGATTTTTAAATCTATTCAGATAGTTTGGCATAATTAGTTTACCACAGTTTGACAAATTATGCAACAATCCGTTACATATTGTTCAACAAAAAATACACAACCATTGCAAAACATTATAGTGGTGTCTAAAAAGTAAGAAGTTAAATTACGAGAAGCAATAATACTATTGATAAAATTGTCGATATGTGGTAAAATATAGAAACTGAACATTTCTTTCATGTTCAGTTTAGATTTAAAGGAGGACGTCTTTATGGTTAATGAGAAAAATATAAACACAAAAATAGATAGAAGCATTATTATACGCTCAATTTTAAGTGCCGTTATTGGTGTTGTAGCTATTTGTGCAGATTTTATATTTAAAATTTCCATCTCCGCACTAAATGAATTAGTAACAATATTGTTTTCAACAGTAACTGTTGTAGCTGGACTATGGATATCCTGCTATTTACTATTTTTGCAACTTTATAAGGATAGGTATCCTATAAAAGCTTTAAAAGATTGTTATCTTCCAAACATGCGCAATAATTTCTCATTAGTTATATTTTGTATTATTTACGGTAGTGTTGTTATTTTATTTAACAATGGAGTTGTGGCTAACATTTATTACTGTGCTGTATGTATTTGTACAGTTATAGAAATACTAGTTAAAATTTATCAGACAAACAAATCGTTAATGTTAACAACATATGTTGATAAAGTTTTTAAAGAAATTGATGATGACCT
>JAZUNQ010000001.1:0-10600 GCA_045604205.1 Acutalibacteraceae bacterium | reverse complement strand
ATCATTGCTGCAGATTCTGTTTTTTGCTTTTCTTGTGGCTATCAGAGCAGATTCATTAAGAAGGTTTTTGATATCGGCACCCGTAAATCCGATTGTAGCAAGTGAGATATCTCTAAGATTGACATCGGATGACAGAGGTTTGTTTTTGGCATAAAGCTTCAAAAGTTCAAGCCTTCCTTTTGCATCGGGATAACCGACTATAATTTGTCTGTCAAATCTGCCGGGTCTGAGCAGTGCAGGGTCAAGAACATCGGGTCTGTTTGTTGCCGCAATGACGATTACACCTGAATTACCGCTGAAACCGTCCATTTCAACGAGAAGCTGATTGAGGGTCTGCTCTCTTTCGTCGTTTCCACCTCCGACACTTGTGCCTCTTTTTCTGCCTACGGTGTCAATTTCATCAATGAAAATAATTGAGGGAGCAGCATTCTTTGCTTTTTCAAAAAGGTCGCGGACTCGTGATGCACCTACGCCCACATAAAGTTCAACAAAATCCGAACCTGAAATTGAAAAAAACGGCACATTTGCTTCTCCTGCAACAGCACGGGCAAGAAGAGTTTTGCCTGTGCCAGGAGGTCCTGAAAGCAAAACACCCTTGGGTATCTGTGCACCAAGCTTGCTGAACTTTTCGGGATATTTAAGAAACTCAACTATTTCCGCAAGCTCCCCTTTTTCTTCATCGGCACCGGCAACATCGGCAAAGGTAGTTTTGCGTTTGCCATCGTCTTTGCGAACCTTTGCTTTACCAAAGCCCATAGTCTTATCTGCGCCACCGATTGAAGCATTCATTCGCTTCATAAATATTACAATAAGAACTACCACAACGGCAATCATCAATATGTTGGGAAGCAGTGCTAAAAGCCAAGCACTTTCTCCACCTTTTACATAATGATAGGTAATTTTTTCTTCCGGAGTTTTTGCCTCGGCATTAATTTTATCAATTATTTCATCGGTGTCATTATAAAATCTGTTAACGCTTGAAATTGTAAAGCGATAAGGCTTATCGTTCTCTCTTAACACATATGTCAGCTCACCGCTGTAATCGTTAAGAGTAAACTCCTTTATTTTGTTTTGCTCAAAATATTCAATAATTTGCGAATACTTGGTTTCCTCGGTCTTTTTTGCAATGCTGGAAGCCACCACAAAAGACAATACAAGTATTATCGGAATAGCTATATACAAAAGTATATTTCTAAAGTTTTTCTTCAAAATTTCTCACCTTTCTTATTTCTCATATACCGAAGGAGCAAGTATTCCTACATATGGTAAATTTCTGTATTTTTCATTATAGTCAAGACCATAACCGATAACAAACTCGTCGGGAATGGTTTTGCCAACATAATCAGCCTTGATATCTGCCTTTCTGTTTGCAGGCTTGTCAAGCAAAGTACAAATCTTGATGCTGTTGGCGTTTCTTCCCATAAGAACACCGCTAAGATATGACAGTGTTACACCTGAATCAAGAATGTCCTCAACTATAAGTATATCCATACCGTCGGGGTCTATATCAAGGTCTTTTTTAAATTTTACAACACCTGTTGTTTTTGTGCCGCTGTATGATGATACTGCAATAAAATCTATAATGCAGTCACACTTAATCTCACGAAGAAGGTCAGCCATAAAAACAACTGCACCCTTAAGCACGCTAACCACAAGCAGCTTTTTGCCCTGATAATCACGTGTTATCTGCTCACCAAGATTTTTGCAAATTTGTTTTAATTCTTCTTCTGAAATCAAAACTTCTTTTACGTCTTTTTCCATAATATATCCCCTTAAAGTTTTTGTACATCTATTTTGTAAATATTTTTACTTGCACAATCTACCGCTGTGCGTTCCGCCACGCCGATTTTGTATATCCAGACAACGCCTTCATCATCGGCAAGCACCGGCCAAGTATCACGCTCACAAAGCGGGATTTTATACTCGCAGTAAAGTTTTTTTAACGTTTTGGTACAGTTTTTGTTTTTAAGACGTATTGTGTCCCCTGTCTTACGCTCCCTCAACAACAACTGTCCCACTATTTTATCACAATCAAGTGTATTTTTTAATAACAAATTATGAACTTTTTGGTTGTTTTTAAATAAATCATTATCAGTTTTCTCAAAATTAACCTTAAAGTTAGTTATTGTCGGCTGATTTTTAGCATTCTCGATTTTTAATACTCCATCCGAGACAATGGCATAATTTTTTTGCGAAAGACTGATTTTTCCACCCGATAGACAAATATCATAAATACTGTTAATATGAAAATTATCGGTTTCAACATTACATATGTCACAGTATTTTACAATAATTCTTTTGGCTATTGCGGGGTGCAAAACATTAAAGTCTTTTACAGATAATACTCCGTCAAAGTAAATAGAATTAAACTCTTTTTGTACAGTATTATTTATAAAATCTTCATCTTCTCTGAGTGCGGCAGTCATACGACTTACAGCGTTTTCGGCCGATTGATTAATCTGCTTTAAAACAGGCACAACATTATGCCTTATATTGTTACGGGTATAATCATCACTTAAATTAGTACTGTCGGTAACAAAATCTATACCCTTTTGTACACAATAGCTTTCTATATCGGCACGTGTACACAAAATAAGCGGACGAATATATTTATCCCTTTTAGGTGGTATTCCGCAAATACCTGATAAGGCAGTACCTCTTGTAAGGTTAAAAAGCACCGTTTCTATGTTATCACTTGCCGTATGAGCAGTTGCAATAAGCCCTGTATCAAGCGTTTCAAAAAATTGGTATCGCAACTGTCTTGCCGCAAGCTCAAGGCTTAGGTTGTTTTCTTTTGCAAATGCAGGAACGTCGGCACTGCCTAAAAACAACTTTATGCCAAGTTTTTTACACTGTTGTTCTACAAAGTGCTGGTCACGCAGCGCCTCTTTACCACGGATGCCGTGATTAAAATGAGCAGCAGTAATACTTTGCAGACCGAGCTCGTCTTTAAATTCCACCAAAGCATACAGCAACGCCATTGAATCGGCACCGCCCGAAAGCGCCACCGTAACGTCCTTTGCGTTTTGTAATAATCCAAAACGGGCAACAGCCTCGTTTATTTTTTTTAACATTATCTAAACACATCCACCGATGTAAATCTTGTGTGTTGACCGTCCCAATTAAGAGGTACGTCAACATTGGCTTCGCCGTGACGGTTTTTAGCAACAATACACATTGACTTTGTATTGTCACTTCTGTCCTCGTCGGCAGCTTTTTCACCGTCGTAATAGGCTTCACGGTAAAGGAATAATACTATGTCGGCATCCTGCTCAATAGAGCCCGAATCACGCAAATCGGAAAGCATTGGCTTGTGGGATTTGCCCTTGGTTTCGGTAGCACGAGATAACTGTGCGCAGGCAATTACGGGAACCTTTAGCTTTTTAGCCATCTTTTTAAGGCTTCGTGTAATGTCTGATACCTCATTAACACGGTTTTCCTTTTTTTCGGCCGAGGTCATAAGGCCCAGATAGTCTATTACAACAAGGTCGCATTTTTTCATACGTCTTAGCTTTGCCATCATTTGAGGCACGGTAATATCAGATGTTTCATCAAAATAAATCTCGGCTTTAGAAAGGTTTTCGCCCGCTTGGGTAAGTCTTGTCCACTCTTCAGGCTCTAAGGCGCCTGTGCGAAGTTTTTCACTCTTGATTGCCGCTTCACTTGAAAGCATACGCTGTGCTAACTGGTCACGTGACATTTCAAGTGAGAAGAAGCATACCGTTTTACCTGCATTAACTGCAACGTTACGTGCAATGTTAAGCGCAAAAGATGTTTTACCCATACCAGGACGTGCGCCAAGGATTATAAGGTCCGATTTATTAAGACCGGTAGTTATACGGTCAAGTTCACCTATACCGGTCGGTATACCAATATAATCGTTACGGGTTTCGGGATCGTTCATTTTTGTAAGACGGTCGTAAGTTTCATATGTAATAACGTTTTTAATGTGTGTAAGACCGCCTATTTCACGACTGTCACGAATGTTGTAAATTTTTTCTTCGGCAGCATCAAGCAAAATGTTAGAATCTTTTACATTTTCATTTATATCTTTAATAATACCGCTTGCAACCGACATAAGTGTTCTTTTAACGTAATGCTCACGTATAATCGCAACGTATGTAAGCACGTTTGCAGAAGAAGGCACAGCCGTTACAAGCTTGGTAAGATATTCCTTGCCCCCTGCCTCGTCATATACGCCGTCTTTTTTAAGACGCTCAAGCAATGAGATAAAGTCGATAGTCTGACTAAACTCATACATTGAAGATATTGCATAAAAGATATCACGGTGTTGCTTAAAGTAAAAATATTCCTCTTTTACTTCAAGTGCTACCTCATTAATGCAGTCGGGGTCAATTATCATTGAACCTAAAACTGCCTGTTCAGCCTCGGTAGAGTATGGCGCTTTTCCGCCAGACTCAATATCATAGATAAGCTTATTTTCGCTCATAATATTACTCCGTTACTTTTACTGTAATTTTAGCTATAATTCCGGTATAAAGTTTTATTTCGGCGGTGTATTCGCCAAAGTTTTTAATGTCGGCAACGCTCATTTTTTTGCGGTCAACGGTAATACCGAGTTCTGTTTTTACCTGTTCGGCAATTTCTTTAGATGTTACGCTACCAAAAAGACGTCCGTTTGAACCTGCCTTTGCCTTGATTGTAACACTTTTGCCTTCTAATTTTGCGGCAGTAGCCTTTGCGGCGTCAATTTCCTCTTGCTTGTGGTGAGCGGCTGCAGCCTCACGGCTTTTGAGTTCGCTCATAGCTGCAGAGTCTGCCTCTATTGCAAGGTTTTTTGGAAACAAAAAGTTGCGTGCGTATCCGTCAGATACGTTGCAAAGTTCACCCTTTTTGCCTTTTCCCTTTACGTCGGCTAATAAAATTACTTTCATATATAAACTTCCTTTCAATATCTAAATTTAATATGTACGGCGGAAGGCATAAATGCCTTCCCTACGTTATACTTCCAAAATTATGGGTAATATCATAGGACTACGATGTGTTTTGTTATACAGGAATTTTGCAACACTGTCTTTAATTCTGGTTTTGATGGTGTTCCAATCTTTAACACCCAATATATAACAGTTTTCAAGCACGTTACAAACAACGTTTTCAAGTTGTTCCATAAGTTCGTCCGATTCTTTAACGTAAACAAAACCACGTGACACAATATCGGGGCCTGCTACAACCTCACGTGTGAAGCTGTCAATAGCAACGTTTACAACAATTATGCCATCCTCTGACAAGTGCTTGCGGTCACGTAGCACTATGCTTCCAACGTCACCAACGCCCAAGCCATCAACAAGAACTCTGCCTGCAGTTACCGTTTCGGTGCATTTTACACCGTTTTGTGATAACTCTATCACGCTACCATTTGCACCAATTACAACATTTTTATAATCAATGCCCATAGCGTAGGCAAGCTGAGCGTGCTTGTAAAGATGCTTTTGCTCACCGTGCACAGGTATAAAATACTTTGGTTTTACAATGCTAAGCATTAGTTTTTGTTCTTCCTGACAGGCGTGACCCGAAACGTGAACGTCGTACATTTTTTCATACACAACGTTAGCGCCACGCTTCATAAGCTCGTTTACAACACGGCTTACCAATTTTTCATTACCGGGAATTGGTGTTGCTGAAATAATAATCATATCACCCGGAGCAATCTCTACCTGACGATGCTCATTAGTAGCCATACGTGTAAGGGCAGACATTGGTTCACCCTGACTGCCTGTGGTAATTATTACAAGCTCACGTGGCGAATAATTTTTGATGGTTTCAATCTCAACAAGTATGCCGCTTGGAACATTTAAGTACCCGAGTTCTGCTGCAACATTTACAACGTTTAACATACTTCTGCCCGACACTGCAACCTTGCGTTTGCAACGAGCGGCTTCATCAATAATCTGCTGTATACGGTGAATATTTGACGAAAAGGTTGCAACGACTATGCGATGACCCTCTGCCTTTTTAAATAGGTTTGAAAGACTTTCACCAACCAGACGCTCAGACGAGGTGTAGCCCGGACGCTCGGCATTGGTAGAGTCGGAAAGCATTGCAAGTACTCCTGATTTTCCAAGCTCGGCAAAACGGGCAAGGTCAATCACCTTGTCGTCAATAGGCGTTGTATCAATCTTGAAGTCGCCCATATGCACCACGGTACCCGCATCACAAGTAATGGCAAAGCCAACAGCATCGGGTATGGAGTGGTTTACGTGAATAAACTCTACCTTAAATTTGCCAAGTGATACTATACCACCGTCATTAACCTCGTGAAGTTTGGCATCACCAAGTAGCTTGTGCTCTTTAAGCTTTCCTGATATAAGACCAATAGTCAAGCGAGTAGCATATATAGGCAGGTTAAACTGCTTTAAAAGATACGGTATTGCGCCGATATGGTCCTCGTGACCGTGGGTTACAACAAGACCCTTGATTTTATCACGGTTTTCAAGCACATAGGTAAAATCAGGAATAACGCTGTCAACACCGGGAGTATCTTCATCGGGAAAGGTCATACCGCAGTCAACAAGCAACATATCGCCGTCGTACTCATAAAGTGTTATGTTTTTGCCGACCTCACCCAAACCGCCAAGCGGTATAATTCTTATAGGCTTTGGTGGTGTCTTTGGCGTGGTGTTGCGTTTTTTTGGTGCAGAAGTCTGCTTTTTGTTTGTTGCTTTCTTTTGTGCAGGCTTTGTGCTCTGCTTTGAGCTCTTTGCAGTCTTTGATTTTGAAGACTTGTTTGTAGCAGGCTTATTGCCGCTTACAAGGTTTTGTACCGCACGCTTTGCGGCAGATTCGTTTTGTTTTTTGTTGTTAGATTTCTTAGTCTTTTTTTGATGTGTTTTGTTTTCACTCATTAAAATAAGTTTTCCTCCGTTTAATTATAAGATATGTAAATATAAGTATAAATCTGCATCCTTCCGACACAGAGTAAATGTCAAAACAAATGGGGATAATCCCCCAAGATAATATCTAATATATTTTACTATTAATATATATAACTTGTCAAGGATAAATATTATATAATATATTATTGTTCATTTTAGTTATTTATAATCACCTTTTTATTGCAAGGCAATAAACCATGTGTTAATATATAACTACAAGGAGTGATAACTTATGAAAAAGTTTTCAATCATAACTACTATTGTCGGTGCTTTAACGTCAATTACGGGTGTTATACTGACTGTTATAGGTGCTTTTCCCTATATTTTATCTATTGTAACAAGAATTTTTGCTCCATCTTCTTCTGTCGGTATAATAGGAGGAGCAGATGGACCGACATCAATTTTTATTACAAGCACGCTTTTGGATATACCCGCATTTTTATCATTAATAATTTTAATCATAGGATTATGTGTAAGTGTTTTAGGTATAATAGCATTAATAGTCGGTGTGGTATTATTAATTGTCAGCAAGTCCAAGAAAAAATGATTTTAACATAAAAACTAACGGAGTGTTCAGCTGAACACTCCGTTTTGTTATTTTACCAATTCACCTGCCAGCGTTTTGAATAACTGCCGCTGGCGTGTTTTGTAGCTGTGGGATCATTGACCTTTGAGTTATTAATTTTTTCATTCAAAAGTTTATCAAACTCGTCTGTGTCAAGTGGCAACTTTACAGTTTCGCCACCCTTCCAAGAGGACAAATATGCCGCATTAGAAAGACTAAGCTCGTAAATACCGTCAGTACCCGGTGATAAAAGCTCCTCACCGTTTAGAATTGCATTTACATAGTTCTGAATGATTTTTTTATGAGCCTCGCCATCTTTGCTCTGGGTGACAAACTCCTCATATTCACATTTAATGCTTGGGAATAATTGTTCCGCATTAAAGCAAATTTCTCGTTCATCTTCGGGCAGTTTCCACCATTTGAGCGTACCGTTTTCTACAACAATTTTACCCTTTGTGCCCGAGATTTCAAGACGGTTTGTACCGGGGAATTCGCCTGTTGTAGTTATAAACACGCCTGTTGCACCGTTTTCATAACGGGTAAGGAGTGTTACGTCATCTTCAACCTCTATGTTGTGGTATTTGCCAACCTCGCAATTAGCAGTAACCTCACACGGCATACCGCAAATCCACTGCCATAGGTCAAGATTATGGGGTGCTTGGTTTAGCATAACACCGCCGCCTTCGCCTGCCCAGGTTGCACGCCAACCGGCTGAATCGTAATAACGCTGTGTGCGATACCAGTTGGTAATTATCCAAACTGTGCGTTTAAGCTCACCCAAAGCACCGCTTTTAACAATCTCACGTGCTTTTGCAAACACGTCATTGGTGCGTTGGTTAAACATAATAGCAAACTTTTTATCAGTTTTACTTGCAAGCTCATTCATGGCGTTTGCCTTACTTACAGTAATGTCTACAGGCTTTTCAACCAATGCATTAAGACCTGAATTTAAAGCGTCCATAGCGATGTCGCAATGCAGTTTGTGAGGTGTGGACACAATAACTGCATCCACAAGACCGCTTTCAAACATTTTTTTATAATCGTCAAATATTGCAACACCTGTATAAGTTTCTTTAGCAAACTCACGACGGTCGGGCAAAATATCGCAAACTGCAGAAAGCACTGCACCCTCTACCTTGCCACCAAAAAGCGTGTTAGCGTGGGCGGTACCGATGTTACCGATACCAACAATACCTATACGAACTTTATCCATAGTAACACCTACTTTTAGATAGTCGTAAGTAGTAGCAAAGGTTATTTGCTACTACTTAAATTGTTTATTAAACCTTTGCGCTACCGTAAGTACCGTTTGTATCAGCAAATGTAGCAGTAACGTTTTCTTTCTTTTTAGAGGTAGCAACGCGCTTCATAAGTTCTTCATAGTAAAGATCTTCGTCAAATGGAATTTCAACCTCTTTGCCTAAGAAGTCAGAGAGATGCATTGCGTTTGAAAGGATAACGCCCTTAAGACCTTCAGCGCCTTCAGCAATAAGTGGTGTGCCGTGGAGGATTTTACCTGCCCATGCATTTACAACACCGATGTGCTGTGGGTTTTTGCTTTCAATTTCAACTTCAAGATTATGTGTTTTAACCATACCAAATACTTCGGTATTTGTCTTGGTGAATTCAGACTCTTTCATTTCAAATTCGGTAACGGTGAGTTTGTCGTCTTCAACAACAAGTTTTGCGCCGTCCATTTGAACTTCGAAACGGTTTGTACCCTTACCGTCGCCTGTTGTGGTGATAAATACACCTGTTGCGCCGTTTTCGTATTCAACAAATGTTGTCACGTCGTCGTCAACCTCAATGTCGTGCCATTTACCGTACTTAATCTTTGACTGAACCTTAACGGGCATACCGCAAATCCACTGCCAAAGGTCAAGCTGGTGAGGACACTGGTTAAGAAGAACGCCGCCGCCTTCGCCTGCCCAAGTAGCGCGCCAGTCGCTTGAATTGTAGTAAGCTTGTGAACGGTACCAGTTGGTGATAAGCCAGTTTGTACGACGAATTTCACCGTATTTTCCTGAGTGAACAAGTTCGTGCATCTTGCGGTAAACGGGATTTGTACGTTGGTTAAACATCATACCGAATACAACCTCAGGATGCTTTTCAGATTCAGCAATCATTTCACGAACCTGACGGGTGTAAACACCTGCAGGTTTTTCACACATAACGTGAATGCCGCGCTTCATACATTCCATTGAATATTTAGCGTGGTCATAGTGAGGAACTGCAACAAGACAAGCGTTGATAAGACCGCTGTCGAGCATTTCAATAGCATCGGTAAAATAAGTAATGTTTGCATCGGGATACTTATTTTTACCAAATTCACATCTGTCAGGGTTTTTGTCGCAAATTGCAACAAGTTCAACTTCAGGACAGTTGCCACCCATAATGTTAGAGGTGTGGCCTGTACCCATATTACCAAAACCAATTATACCAAGTTTAATTTTATCCATAATAAATTTTCCTTTCCGTTCTAAAAAAGAATAATAAACATTATCAAATTGTTCACAGTGCCGTTTTGCAGCAAGTGGTGCCGTATGTTTTATACTGCCCCGAGCAAAAAAACGGTAATGTGGGCAATTTTAGAAACCGCAAGATTTAAGATACTTATAGCTGCGTGTAATACAGTCGAATTCATCTTCGCCGTGGCAGTTATCCTGCTCTACGAGCATATAGTCAACTCCGCTGCAAGCAGCAGCTTCAAATACCTTGTCAAAGTTGATAAGACCTTCGCCAACTACTGCGATATTGTCACCAAATACTTTAAAGTCCTCTTCAAATAAGTAATCTTTAAGGTGAATAACAGGAATACGACCTGCAAACTTTTTAATCCATTCTGCCGGATTACCGCCTGCCGCTTGAATCCAGAAAGTATCAAGGATAAATCCGAGTTCTTCCGGTTTAAAGTCCTCCGCCAATTTTTCCATAATTGTTTTGCCGTCAATCTTTAAAAACTCTTTAGCATGGTTGTGGTACATAAATGTTTTACCATTTTCCTTAATACCCTTAATGATAGGACCATACTCTTTTATAAAATCGCTATACAAATTACCTTCACGCTTTAGTGAGAAATTGTACATACCAAGACCAACGTAATCACAACCAAAAATTTCGTGGTTGCGGCAAACCTTTGCTA